>NZ_JBQHCV010000020.1:0-233617 GCF_052068215.1 Nonomuraea sp. H19
CCACGCTGACCACAGCGAGGAAACGACCTCCAGCCGAATCCCTCAGCCGACCAGCTCAAGGTCGAGAAAGATCGAGGTTAGACGTGGGCCGTTGCCATTCGCGCGCTGCGAAAGCGTTCGCGCTTCAATCCACAGATACGGCAAACGATGGCGGCGCAGGTGAAACCGATGAAACGCCAGCCTTTGCCTGAAGCTGGGTGACCTCTCCGGGGCGCATTCACTAGGGTGTTATGTCGGGAGTATCCATTGGCAGGTTGCCATGGCGAATTGCCGGCTGAACGACCGCAGTAAGGCAACGCGATTCAATGGGCTCCCCGGTCGATGCGCCGATCGGCGGTCCTGGGAACCGATCCGGCCCTTCTCGAGCCCGGCCATTCTGGTCGTCGGGCAAATCCACACCACACGGTTTGGAGTATCTCCATGTTCAAGGAAACTCTAGCCGGAGGCGCCCTGGTCGCCGCTGCCCTCGTCGCTCCGATGACGATACCGGCCCAGTCCGCGGTCGCCGCTCCGGCGGCTCAGACGACGACAGAGCGCTCAATGTCTGTCGCACACCCGTGCAGGTTCCACCCGAATCCAGCCAGATGTCGGCGACTGAATCACCCGCAGTCCTCCGATCACAACCTGCGGGGCAGGCGCCAGCAGCAGCAGCAGCAACAGCAGCAACAGCAACAGCAACAACAGCAGCAGCAACAGCAGCAGCAGCAACAACAGCAACAACAGCAGCAACAACAGCAACAGCAGCAACAACAGCAACAGCAGCAACAACAGCAACAGCAGCAACAACAGCAACAGCAGCAGCAGCAGCAACAGCAACAGCAGCAGCAACAGCAGGAGGATTAAGGAGGCATAGAAAGGCTGGATGCTATGTCCAGCTAGCGCAATCGCCCCATGGAGACATAGCTCCATGGGGCGACCCATGTCGAATGCGTGCCGTAGCAATCGGTGAAGGCGCAGCCCATTACGGTATTCAGCCCTCTCGTGCTCCGGGTGATGAGCGCGTGTGTGATCTCGAGCAGTCCCCTGCGCGAGGACGTCATCTGCTGCACGTCGAATGAAAAGCAGGCTTTGCCTGGGGCTGGGTGACCTCTCCGAGCGCCTTCGCTAAGGTGGATTATTGGGAGTAACACATTGGCGTGTTGCCATGGCGAATTGCCGGCTGAACGACCGCAGTAAGGCAACGCGATTCAATGGGCTCCCCGGTCGATACGCCGATCGGCGTTCCCGGGACCGATTCGGCGCTCCTTAAGCCCGGCCATTCTGGTTATCGGGCAAGCTCATCACAATATGGAGGAGTGTCTCCATGTTCAAGGAAACCCTAGCCGGGGGTGCGCTGGTAGCCGCTGCCCTCGTCGCTCCAGTGACGATGCCCGCACAGTCCGCGATCGCCGCTCCGGCGGCTTCAGCCGCAACAGAGCGCGTAGAGCCTGCTACTCATCCCTGCAGGTTCCACAGGAATCCCGCTAGGTGTTTTAGGAGGGGACACCAGCAGCAACAGCAGCAGCAGCAACAACAGCAACAGCAGCAACAGCAGCAGCAGCAACAGCAGCAGCAGCAGCAGCAACAGCAGCAACAGCAACAGCAGCAGCAACAACAGCAACAGCAACAGCAGCAGCAGCAGCAGCAGCAGGAGGACTAAGGAGGTCTAGCCAAGGCTGGATGCTATGTCCAGCTTGCGTAATCGCCCCATGGGGACATCTCCCCATGGGGCGACCCTTTTGAGCGGAACGGAACCCGCAGTGTGCGGCGCTCATGAGCGCCTGGGCGCGACTCCGCGCCGATTCGTCGCCTCGCGGATGGCAAGGCTGGCAGAACATATGGAGCCATGGTGGAGCAAGTTGGGAGGCGAGCCGAGATCTGGGAACGATCAGCAGTAGGTGATCGTCAACTCACAGGGAGTTCATGATCTCGGGGGGCCGAAGATGTGTGACTATCCACCGTCCGCGTTCATCCGTAGTGCACCATCCAACCCCAAGCGAGCCCGTGGGCCGCTCCATATGGCGCTCGCATTCGCCGCTGCCGTGGGATTCGGCGCCGGTGTCGGCTATTCCGCTGGGCATGCCGCACAAACTGCTCGTCCTAGTATCCAACCCCTTGCTGCGAAACCGGCTCCAACACGTTCGGCTCTTTCTTCCACTCCTACGCCAAGGCCGGTTCAGCGGGCGCCGGTCGCCGCGCCGAACCGGGCACCCGCTCGGCAGCTCAAACGACCGGCCACGCAGCAGAGGAGACCGGTTTCGCAGCAGAGGAATCGCGTGGAGTACGTCCAGACGCACCAGCCTCAGGTCGTCAAGAAGCGGGTTCAGGTGAAGCACCCGCAGCGCCTCCGTCTCGACGGCCTCAGGGAGCGCATACGCCGGGCCGTCTATTCGCGGATGCTGAAACACCTGGTGGGGCGACCACCCCCTGATGCGGCGACCGTGCTGGACCGCCTTCACACCCCCAAAGGGCCGCCGTCCGGCCGGTGAACCGGTTGTGGCCGCGCGGCCGGTCGTCATCGGCTAGGCCTTGCCTCGGAAGACCTCGATGAGGCTGGCGTAGCTGGTGCCGGCCTGGCCCGCGTTGATGGCGCGCTCGGTCAGGGCCTGGATGCGGGCGGGCCAGTCGGTGTCGATGCCGGCGGCCGCGCTCTCGCGCACCAGGTATTTCATGGTGGCCAGATGCGTCTCCAAGGCGGCGTCCTCGGCCGGGTAGGCGCCGCGGTCGATCTGGTCGGCGTAGGCGCTGATGAACCCGGTCACGCTGGCGACCCACTGGTTGGCGAACGGTGCGAAGGTGCTCGCGTCGACCTTGGCCGCACCCAGCAGCGCGGCTCCGTGCAGGAATGCGTTGAGCGTGCCCCACATGATTCCGAGCAGGGCTACGTCGTACAGGGACGCCAGGCCAGGGTCCGCGCCGAAGAAGGTCGCGGTGCCGAGCCGGTTGAGGCTGTCGCGGTGCTGCTCGAACGCCTCCGGCGAGCCGCTGAACAGCAGGAACGCTTCCGGGTGGCCGATCACGTCGGGGATCGCCATGATGGCACCGTCGAGGTAGTCGCCGGTCCACGCCGACAGCTCGCGGGCCTCGTCGGAGGTCCCGGAGGTCAGGTTGACGAGGGTCCGGCCGGCGAGGTCGGCCCGGTGCGGGCCGAGCGTCTGGCGTACCGCGGCGGCGTCAGTGAGGCAGACGACGACCAGGGAACTCGCCCGGAGGGCGTCGGCCGCGGACGGCGCGAGCACGGCTCCTTGGGCGATCAGCTCGTCCGCCTTGCCGGGCGTGCGGTTCCACACCGTCGTCGGATGGCCGGCCTTGACGAAGGCGGCGGCGAGGGCCTTGCCCATCAGGCCCAGGCCGATGACGGTGACGGGTGCGTTGCCAAGATCGGTGTTCAGCGTGTTGGTCATGGTCCGACTGTGCGGGAGGGAGGTTCCGATCGGTCTCCGGAAAGGTTGCGGCGAGGTTGTGGGTAACGTGGCGGGGTGCGCTTCGGAGTGCTGGGTCCCCTGGAGGTATGGACGTCGGACGGGCGGCAGGTCCGGGTTCGCGAGACCAGGATCCGCACCCTCCTGACGGCGCTGCTGGTGCACCGGGGCCGGGCCGTCTCGGTGGACCGGCTCATCGACGCGCTGTGGGGCGACGCGCCCCCGGTGAACGATGTCCGCACGCTGCGGTCCAAGGTCTCCCTGCTGCGGCGTACCTTCGAAGAGGCCGAGCCGGGCGGCCGCGACCTGATCGATTCCCAGGCGCCGGGGTACGTGCTGCGGGTGGACGACGACGCGGTCGACGCCGGACGCTTCGAGGCGTTGCTGCGCCGCGCCCAGGCCGTCACCGGCGACCCGCGCGCCAAGGCTCGACTGCTCGGCGCGGCGGCAGGGCTGTGGCGGGGCGCGACGGCGTTCGCCGGCCACGCCGATGAGGAGTTCGTACGCGCCGAAGCCCGGCGGCTTGAAGAGCAGCGCTTGGCCGCGCTCGAAGAGCTCGCCGAGGCGCGGCTCGAACTCGGCGAGCACACGCTGCTGGCGGGCGAGCTGAGCGAACTCGTCGCCGCGCATCCGCTGCGCGAGCGGCTGCGGGCGGCGCATGTCCGCGCCCTCTACCTGGCGGGCCGGCAGGACGAGGCGCTGGCCAGTCTCGGCGAGTTACGCGACCGGCTGCGCGACGACCTCGGTCTCGACCCCGGCCGCGCGCTGGCCGAGCTGCACGAGGCCATTCTGCGGCAGGATGCGGCCCTCGCCCCCGCCGCAGCGCCCGAGGCCCGGCCGCGCGGCAACCTGCCCGCGCCGCTGACGGACCTGATCGGCCGCACCGAGGAGGTGCGCAGGATCGACACGCTGCTGGCGTCCGAGCGGCTGGTCACGCTGACCGGGGTCGGCGGGGTCGGCAAGACCCGGCTGGCATTGGAAGCGGCCGTGCGCCGCACCAAAACACTCCCGGACGGCGCCTGGCTGGTGGAGCTTGCCACGGCACATACCGCGGCCGATGTGCACGAGACCGTCGCGGCGGTGCTCGGCCTGCGGGACGACCTGCGCGCGCCCGCACGCTCCCTGCCCGGCCAGCTCGCCGACGCGCTCGCGGGCCGGGACATGCTGCTGGTGCTGGACAATTGCGAGCACGTCGTCGAGCCGGTCGCCGAGCTGACCGCACGGCTGCTGCGCGCCGCGCCCGCCCTGCGGATCCTGGCGACCAGCCAGGAGCCGCTCGCGGTCGCCGGCGAACGCCTGTGGCCGGTCGCGCCCTTGGACCTGCCCGGCCCGGACGTGGACCGACCGGAGCAACTGGAGCGGTCGAACGCGGTGCGGCTCTTCGTCGCCCGCGCCACCGCCGCATCCCCCGAATTCCGCCTCCAACCGGACAACGCGGAGGCCGTCGCCACGATCTGCCGCCGCCTCGACGGCATCCCGCTCGCGCTGGAGATGGCCGCCGCCCGCGTGCGCCTCATGCCGGTGGCCGACCTCGCCGCCCGGCTCGACGACCGCTTCCGGGTGCTCACGGCGACCCTGCGCGCCGCGCCGGCACGACAGCGCACGCTGCGCGCGACCATCGACTGGAGCTGGGGCCTGCTCAGCGAGCCGGAACAGATCGTGCTGCGCCGCCTGGCCGCATGCGCCGACGGCTGCACGCTGGAGGCCGCCGAGGCGGTGTGCGCCGACGGGCCGGTGCGCCGCGACGACGTCCTCGACCTGCTCGGACGGCTGGTCGACCGGTCGCTGGTCGTTCAGCACAATGGCCGCTATCGGCTGCTGGAGTCGGTCGCGGCCTATGGCACGGAGCGGCTGGCCGAGGCGGACGACGACGAGGACCCGCGAACGCGCGAGCGCCACCTCGCCTATTACGCCGACTTCGCCGAGCACGCCGACGCCCGGCTCCGGGGCCGCCGGCAGCGGCAATGGCTGGAACGGCTGGAGGCCGAGGCCGCCAACGTCCGCGCCGCCCTCGCGCACGCCGTGCGGAGCGGCTTCGCCGATGCGGCGCTGCGGCTGGTCAACGCGCTGGCGTGGTTCTGGTTCCTGCGCGGCCGGTTCGCCGAGGCGCGCCGCTCGCTCGACCTCGCGCTGTCGGCCGGCGGCACCCCGGAGCGGAAGGCGGCCGCCCGGGCCTGGCGGGCGGGCATGTCGCAGCTCCTGCTCGACACGTGCGAGACCGACAGCCAGGCCGTGCTGAAGCTGTACGAAACCGTCGAGGATCCGGCAGGACGGGCCCGCGCCTGGTGGTTCCTCGCGTTGGGCAGGGCCGGGTTCGGCGATCCCGCGGCGGCCCTCGACCTCGCCGACCGGGCGCATGCCGGCTTCGACGCCCTGGGGGACCGCTGGGGTGCCGCCGCTGCGCTGTCGGTACGCGCCGAAGCCCTCCTCTACCAGGGCCGGCAGGACCAGGCACGCGCGGACGCCCGGCAGGCGAAGGCACTGTTTGAGGAACTCGGCGACGGATGGGGCCGGTTGCAGGCCGACTACATCCTCGGGGATCTGGCCGAGATGACCGGCGACTACGGTGCGGCCGAACACCTGCGCCAGGAAGGCCATCGGCTCGCTCACGACCTCGAACTGTGGAACGACGCGTCCAAGATGCTGGCGCGCCTCGGCCGCACCGCCGTGCTCACCGGCGACCTCGACCGCGCCGAGGAGCTCCACGAACGCGCCAGGCGGCTGGCCGCGGCGCACGCCTACCAGCGTGGCGAGGAATTCGCCGAGGTCGGCCTGGGGATCGTGGCCCGCCGCCAAGGCAGGCTGGACGACGCCGAGACCCACTTTCACGCCTGGCTCGACTGGTGCCGCAGGTGGGAAAGCGACCACGGAGTGGCGTTCATCTTGGCCGAGCTCGGCTTCATCGCCGAACAGCGCGGAGACGCCGACACCGCCCGCAAACTCCACCGGGAGGGACTCGACCACGCCGGCCGCACCGGCGACCCGCGCGCGCTCGCCCTCGCCTTCGAGGGCCTGGCCGGAGCCGAGGCGCTCGCGGGCGCCCATGCGCAAGCCGCCCGGCTGCTCGGCGCGGCCGCCGCGGCCCGCGACGCGGTCCGCACGCCGCTCCCCGCGGCCGAACGCGGCGACGTCGACCGCATCACCGAGGCCGTCCGTGCCGGCCTGACGCCGGACGCGTACGACCACGCCTTCGAGCAGGGCACTTCTCTGCGTTGGCCGGGGGGCGCCTCGATGGCCGATGCACTTCAGGATCGCGTTTCCGGCCGGCCATAGGGGGAGCCGGCCGGCGCGCTTACCGTGGGCCGCGGACTCGCGCCGCCGCCCCGATGCGCCTCGCTTCAGGCGAGGATGAGCTGGTGCAGCAGGTACATGTTGACGCCTGAGATGAGAGCTGCTGCCACGGCGCCCACAAAGGTGGTCACGGGCCGGTTGACCAGATCGCCCATGAGATCGCGGCGGCGGCTGATCAGCACGAGCGGGATCAGGGCGAACGGGATCCCGAACGAGAGCACCACCTGCGAGAGCAGCAGCACGGTGTCCGGTGGCACGCCCAGGCCGATGACCGCCAGCGCGGGCGCCATGGTGATGCTGCGGCGGACGAACAGGGGGATGCGCCGGCGCAGGAAGCCCTGCATGATGACCTGGCCGGAGTAGGTGCCCACGCCGGAGGAGGAGAGCCCCGAGGCAAGAAGCGCCGCGGCGAACGCCAGTGCGGCACCGCCGCCGACGAGCTGGGCGAAACCCTTGTGTGCGCCGTCGAGGCTGCCGTCGAAGCCCCCACCTGCCCCGTAGAAGACGGCGGCCGCCACGCACAGCATGGACAGGTTGATGAGCCCCGCCATGCCGAGGCCCAATGTGGTGTCGGCGCGAAGCACCCGCAGGGCGCGCTGTCGCTCGGCCGGCCCGTCTGGTGTCGGGCGGTCGGCGGTGAGGGCGGAGTGCAGGTAGATGACGTGTGGCATGACGGTTGCTCCGATGATGCCGATCGCCAGTACCACGGAGTCGATCCCGGCGAATGCGGGCACCATCCCGGACGCCAGGGCGGAAGCGGACTGGCCACCCGCGGCGACGAGGGTGTAGAGGAACCCGAAGGCGATCACTCCGAGCAGGAAGACGATGGCGAGCTCGAAGGGACGGTAGCCGCGTCGTTGGAGGGCGAGGATCGCGAAGCTGACCACCGCGGTGATCAGTGCCGCAGGGAGCATGGGGATCCCGAAGAGCAGGTTGAGTCCGATCGCCGCGCCGACGAACTCGGCGAGGTCGGTCGCCATGGCCACGACCTCGGCCTGCGCCCACAGGCCGAGGACGACGGGGCGGCGGAAGGTGTCCCGGCACAGCGTCGGGAGGTCACGGCCGGTGGCCAGACCCGTCTTGGCCGACAGATACTGCACGAACATGGCGACCAGGCAGGCGGACACCAGCACCCACGCGAGCAGGTAACCGTGGCGCGCCCCCGCCTGGACGTTCGTGGCGAAGTTGCCTGGGTCGACGTAGGCGACGGCGGCCACGAAGGCCGGGCCGAAGAACGTGAGGCCACGCCGTACGGGCCGGCGTGCGGCCTGGCCGGCGGCGGGCGCGGGTGACGCGTACGTGCCAGTGCTCATCCGTGAGCCTCCTGCCGTTCGGGGTCCGGACCGTCGAGTTCGGCGGGGACCGGCTCCGTGACGACCTCGACGCGTTCGAGCAGGCGCTTTCGCAACATCCGGCGAAGGCGCACGATCGAGTCCTCGTTGAGGTGGTGCAGCGGGTCGTCGTACGTGGTCAGCTCGATCCGCGCGCCCAAGGACGCCAGGGCGCCGGCGGTCTTCTCAACCCGGGCGAGTGGGACGAACTCGTCATCCTCGGCGCACAGCAGCACGGCCTCGGTGCCGGGCAGGCCGCTTCCCGGGACGGCAGCCCAGGGCCTGGCCTCCGGACCGAGGTATCCGCCGGTGTGGAGAAAGACGCCGGCACATGACGGCTGCTCCCGTAGCAGGTACTCCGCGAGCAGGCAGGCCCCCTGCGAGAAGCCGAACAGGACCACGTCCCGCGGCGCCCAGCCCATCCGGCCGAGGTCGGCGAGGTGGGTCCGCACCGTGTTGAGAGCGTGGTCAAGTCGCGGCTGGTTCTGCTCGATCGCCGCGAGGAAGCTCTGCGGATACCACGTGTCGCTGTCCGCCTGCGGCGCCACCCATGCCACCCCCGGGAGGTTGACGCGGTCGGCCTGCTCGACCATGAAGCGCGGGCCCTGGCCCCGCCCGTGCACCGCGTAGACGACCAGACCTGCCTCGGTCAGCCGCGCCCCGTGTGACACCGGCGGGGCGGCCAGGTGCGGGTTCGCGGGCGCGACGGTGAAAGCCGTTGTGTCCATGTCAGTCGACCTCCCGGTCCTGCGCGGGCTCGCCGGCCCAGGCGCGCGTGAGCATGTCGGTGAGCTCTTCGATCCCCACCGGCACGGGGTTGTCCGCCGGCACGTACGGCAACACCAGCCGGGCCGCCTCGGGGATGTCCTCGCGTCGCATGCCGTAGTCGGCCAGCGCGCGCGGGGCGTCGAGTTCCTCGCGAAGCGCGTTCAAGCCCGCCACCGGCGTGGCACTGCCCAGGGCGGTGGCGATGCGGCGCGCGGCGTCCGGGGCGCCCCGCGCGTTGAGCTCCAGCACGTAGGGGAGCACGGTGGCGTGGGTCTGCGCGTGCGGCAGGTCGTACGCCCCGCCCAGCACATGACAGATCTTGTGGTGCAGGCCCGACCCCGCGGAGGTGAAGGCCACCCCGGACAGGTAGCAGCCGTACAGCGCGGCGTCCCGCCCGTCGACGCCGTCCGGCCGGCGGGCGATGCGGCGCAGCCCGTCCACCACGGCGCGCAGGCCCTCCATTGCGAAGGCCTGATTGATGGGGTTGGTGCGCGGGGCCCACATGGAGTCGACGCAGTGCGCGGCGGCGTTGAGCCCGGAGGCCACCGAGAGGCCGACCGGCAGTGACATGGTCAGCTCGGAGTCGTACACCACGGTCACCGGGAGGACCGCGTCGTCCACTCCCGTGGTCTTGCGGGAGGCCTCGGTGAGCCCCCAGACGTTGGTGGCCTCGGACCCGGCGTACGTCGTGGGGACGGCGACGATCGGCAGCCGCGTCGTCAGCGCCACCGCCTTGGCCAGCCCGGTCGTGGACCCGCCGCCCACGCAGACGAGAAGGTCGGCTCCGCATCCGGCCGCGGCGGCCCGGGCGGCCTCGGCCTTCTCCACGGGCACGTGGGGCCGTACGTCGCTGTGCCGGAGCACGACCGGAAGGCCGGTGGTGACACGGTCGGCGATCTCGGCCTCGGGTGGCGCGGCGATCACCATGACCCGGCGGGCGCACAGGCGGTCGACCTCCGCGCCGAGGTTTCGGGCGGCACGGCCGTACCCGAAAAGCACGCGCTGCCCGAGCGTGACGTTCTCGAAGGTGAGGCTCACTGTTCGCTCCTGGTGCGGGGTGGGCTGGGGGTCCCTTCCGTGATCACGGCGCCCCTCGCTCCACGACTTGAGGGACGCCATGAGCACGAAGGTCAGTCGGTCGTCACCGGCTCCAGTCGCGCGAGGATGCTCTCCCGCTCGCTCTCGAACTGCGGCGGCAGCATGAAGTTCTTGCCGAGTTCCTCGGCCGGCTCGTCGCAGTCCCAGCCGCCCTCGTCGTCGGTGACCGCCAGCTCGAACAAGGCCCCGCCCGGGGTCCGTACGTAGTGGGACTTGAAGTAGGTGCGGTTCTTCAACTCCGAGATGTCGGTGTAGCCGGCGCCCTCGATGTCGAACCGCACCGCGGCCTGGTTCTCCAGCGTGTCGAGGTTCCAGGCGAAGTGGTGATAGGTGCCGGCGCCGAAGGTCCACGTGCCCTGGTCGTCGGTCCGGTTCCCGCGCAGCTCGACGAAGTTGCCGTATCCCTGCGTCCCGACCTGGAAGCAGGCGATGTCGCCCTCCTCCTCGATCTTTTCCTGGGAGAAGAACGCGTCGTTCGCGAAGTCGACCATGCGGTCCTGGTCGTACACGTGGATGCCGATGCCGTGGATGCCGTGGATCGCGGCCTCGGCGGACACGCCGCTGCCGGTGAAGCCCTCGCGCGGGTCGTCCTCGTTCCCGACCAGGACGTACTCGAGGCCGGACGGGTGGTGGAAGGCGATCCGGCCACGGCCGAAGGCCTCGAAGCGCTTGTTCTCGACGTCGTGCTCGCCCAGCCGCTTCGCCCAGTAGTCGAGCGAGCCGGCCGGTACCGAGAGGAGAACCTCACGCGCCTGGTTGGTGCCGCGCTTGCCGTACGCCCCGGCCTGGGCGAACGGGAACGTCGTCACCACGGACGACGGGTCGCCGTTCGCGTTGGAGTAGTAGAAGTGGTAGATCGGCGCGGAACCGTCGTACAGCACCGTCTTCTTGATGAAGCGCATACCCAGGACCTTGGTGTGGAAGTCCACATCCTCCTGGGCACCGGCCACGGACAGTGTCACGTGGTGGGAGCCGACGAGATAGGTCATGTGCTCGGTTCTCCTCCTCAGGTCATGCCGGAGCGAAGGCTCCGTCGAGTTCGTACGATTGTCATACGATACGACCGTCGGGTCAACATGCTCCCAAGTGCAGATCTTAGAGAAGCGGGAAGAGCGAGATGGCGGAGAAGCAGCCAAGCCTGGAAGCCGATTGTCATACATTGCGCCTGCGAGCTCGGCTGCGCTAGCGTGGCTCGCGGCTTTCCTGTCCGACAATCATACGAGGATGCTGTGAGCGATCCGCCCGCCGACGACACGTACGAGGTCCTGATCGTGCGCTACGCGTCCCGCACGACGACCCGCGGCGTGGTCTTCCTCAACTACCACCTGTACGGCGAGCCGGATGCGCCCATCGGGATGGACTACTACGTCTGGGTCGTGCGGAACCAACACCGGACTCTCGTCGTCGACACCGGCTACAGCGAGCTCGGCGGGCGCAACCGGCAGCGGGGCCACCTCATCCATCCCGGAGAGGCGTTCCGCCGCCTGGGCGTCGAGCCGGCGGAGGCCACCGTGGTCCTCACCCACGCCCACTACGACCACGTGGGCAACGTGGACCTGTTCGCGGACTCGAAGGTGATCGTGCCGCGGACGGAGTACGACTTCTGGACCGGCGACTGCGCGCGGCGCTTCCAGTTCCACCACACCATCGAGCAGACCGAGATCGACCACCTGCGGGCGGTCCGCGAGCAGGGCCGCATGGCGTTCCACCGCGGCCACGAACAGATCGCGCCGGGTGTGGAGATGATCGAGCTCGGCGGCCACTCGCCGGGGCAGGCGATCCTCCGTGAACACCAGCGAAGGCCTCGTGCTGCTCGCCTCCGACGCCACGCACTACTACGAGGAGCTCGAGCGCGACCTGCCGTTCCTCGTCGTCGCCGACCTCGAGGCGATGTATCGGGGCTTCGACTACATGAACCAGCTCATCGCCGATCGTGACGCGATCCTCGTCCCCGGCCACGACCCGGCCGTCCTCGACCGCCACCGTCGGCTCGACGGCCCGATGGGGGAGTTCGTCGCGGTGATCGGCGGCCCAGGAGGGGAAACAGCGGCATGACGAGCACGAACCCGCCGGTGGGCTTCATCGGCCTCGGCAACATGGGCGGGCGGATCGCCCGTTGCCTGGGGGCGGCCGGATACGACGTCCTCGGCCATGACCCGCGTACGGACAACGTCACCGCGTGCGGCGCCACGGCGGCGGCGTCCGTCGCCGAGGTCGCGCGGGCGTGCGACGTCGTCCTCCTCTCGCTGCCGGAGAGCAAGGTCGTCGAGTCGGTCGTGCTGGGCGGGGACGGAGTGCTCGCCAACGCCCGTGCGGGTCAGGTGGTGATCGACCTCAGCACCTCCGCCCCCGCCTCCACCGTGCGCCTGCACGAGCAGCTCGCCGAACGGGGCGCCACCCTGGTCGACGCCGGCATCTCGGGCGGTGCCGCGGCGGCGGAGAAGGGGACGCTCACCCTCATGGTCGGCGGCGACCCGGCGACCCTCGAGCGGGTGCGTCCACTGCTCCTCGCGTTCTCCGCCAACGTCTTCCACTGTGGATCCGCCGGGGCCGGGCACACCGCCAAGCTGCTCAACAACTTCCTCAACGCCGTCGCGCTCTCGGCGACGGCCGAAGTGATGGTCGCCGGGCGCAAGGCCGGGCTCGATCTGCGGGTGCTGCTCGAGGTGCTCAACACGAGCTCGGGCGTGAACTTCGCGACGCTGAACAGGTTCCCGAAGATCGTCAACGGTGACTACCTCAAGGGCGGCCTGACCAACGCGCTGATGATGAAGGACGTCCTCGCCTACGTCGACCTCGTCACGGGGCTCGGCGTCGCGAGCCCCAACTCCTCCGCCCCGCTGGCCTCCTTCGGTCTCGCCCTCCAGCTGGGCTACGCCGACGACATCAGCAACACCGTCGTCGACGCGATCGGCGACGTCTCGGGGCGAATCCGCATCCACGACGGCGCGTACGACGCCGGGAAGGACAGGTCGTGAAGCTCATCCACGGAACCACCCAGCACGGCCCAGGCGCCAAGACCGGCTCGCGGTTCACCGGCACGGTGCACGCCTACCTCACCATGCCAGCCACCGACGGCGTGACCATCAACACTGTCGCCTTCACGCCCGGCGCCCGCACGTACTGGCACGTCCACGAGCACGGCCAGATCCTTCAGGTGCTGGGCGGGAGCGGCTACATCGCGACCGAGCAGGGCGGCGTCCGCCTGCTGCGCGCCGGGGACACCGTGTGGTGCCCACCCGGCGAGCGGCACTGGCACGGCGCCGCCCCCGACTCCTTCATGACCCACACGGCCATCTCGCTCGGGACGACCTCCTGGGCCGAGGAGGTCAGTGCGGAGCAGTACACCGCGCCCGTCTCCGAAGAGGAATGAGCCCATGACGACCGACATCACCCACCGCGACACCTACGAGGCCGGTCTGGCGATGCGCAAGGCCGTGCTCGGCGCCGAGCACGTCGAACGCTCACTGGCCCAGGCCAGCGAGTTCTCGCGCCCGATCCAGGAGCTGGTCACCGAATATTGCTGGGGCGTGGTGTGGAACCGCTCCGGGCTGGAGCCGCGTACGCGCAGCCTGCTCAACCTCGCCATGCTGACCGCGCTCAACCGCAACCACGAGCTCGGCGCCCACGTCAAGGGAGCCCTCACGAACGGGGTGACAGTCGAGGAGATCCAGGAGGTGCTCCTCCAAGCGGCCATCTACGTCGGCGTCCCGGCGGCGCTGGAGTCCTTCCGCGTCGCCGAGCGGGTGATCGGTGAGGTCACAGGCGATGTCTGAGCCATCCTCGGTCGCCTTCATCGGCCTGGGCAACATGGGTGCGCCGATGTCATTGCGCCTGCTCCGCGCCGGGTACGCCGTGACCGGGTTCGACCTGAGTCCGGGTGCCCGTGCCGCGGTGGCCGCCGGCGGCGCCCGTACCGTCGAAACCGCGGCCGAAGCGGTCCGCGGCGCCGACGTCGTCATCCTCATGCTGCCCAGCAGCCAGGCGGTCGAGGCGGTGCTCGGCGACCCGGCGGTCGGCGAGGCCCTGGCAGCGGGCAGCACGGTCCTGGACATGAGCTCCTCCGACCCGCTGTCCACCAGACGTCTGGCGAACGGCCTCGCGAACCGGGACATCACCCTTGTGGACGCACCGGTCTCCGGAGGGGTCGAGGGCGCCCAGAACGGCACGCTCACGATCATGGTCGGTGGCGCGGCCGGCGACGTCGATCGGCTCGCCGCGCTGCTGGAGACCATGGGCACCGTCCGGCGCGCCGGCCCGGTGGGTGCCGGGCACGCGCTCAAGGCCATCAACAACCTGCTCTCGGCCACGCACCTGCTGGCAACCGCGGAGGGAGTGCTGGCCGGCGAGCGGTTCGGGCTCGACCCCGCGATCATGGTCGAGCTGATCAACGCGGCCAGCGGCCGCAGCGGGTCGACCGACAACAAGTTCCCGAACTTCGTGCTGCCGGGCACCTACGACTCAGGCTTCGGCATGAACCTCATGGTCAAGGACATGCGCATCGCCGTCCATCTGGCTCGCCGGCTCGGCGTCGCCGGCCCGCTCGCGGAGAGCGCCGTGGCCGTCTGGGAGCGCGCCCTGGAGGACCTGCCGGAGACCGCCGACCACACCGAGATAGCACGGTGGACGTTCGAGCGGACCGCCGACCGGCAGCCGGTGACGAAATGAGCACGAGTGGGCCGTCACAGGAGCTCAGGGACGCCGTCATCGAGCTGCACGGCGAGTGGGACGAGTCGTGGGAGGCGGTCCTCGAGCTCGCGCCGCGGCTTCTCGCGGCGTACGTGCGGCTGGCCAGTGTGCCGCAGCGGAAGGGCCACCTCGACCCGAAGACCCGCGAGCTGGTCTATCTGGCGGTCGACGCGGCGGCCACGCACATGTACGCCCCCGGCGTGCGCCGGCACATCCGCCGGGCGCTCGAGCTCGGTGCGACCCCCGGCGAGATCGTCGAGGTCATCGAGCTCACGACGACCGTCGGGATCCATGCGATGAACATCGGCGTGCCGTTGCTCGCGGAGCTCCTCGAGGAGCGCGGTCTGCGCCACGGGCCCGGCGAACTCGACGAGTACCAGACCGAGCTGAAGGAGCGGTTCACGGCCAACCGCGGCTACTGGCACGAGTTCTGGGACGAGATCCTCGAACTCGACCCGGAGATGTTCGAGGCCTACACGGACTTCTCGTCGGTGTCGTGGCAGCACGGGTGCCTGGAGCCCAAGGTCAAGGAGTTCATCTACACGGCCTTCGACTGCGCCTCCACCCATCTCTACGTGGAGGGGTGGAAGGCGCACATGGACAACGCCCTCGGTTACGGCGCCACCATCGGCGAGCTGCTGGAGGTCATGGAGATCGCCGGCGTCATGGGCATGCAGAGCGCGCTGCAGGCCCTGCCGGTGCTGCGTGCGGAGCTGATGGGCCGATGAAAACGCCGGCCGCCCCGCTCCTACAGGCCTGGCACGCCAAGCCCGTGGGACGCGTGGCGGCCCCGCTGCGCGAGCAGGTCGTCGCCCTGCTGCGCGAGGCGATCCTGGACCTCAGCACGGATCCTGGTTTTCGACAGACATGAGGCGAATGACATGACACTGCGCGGACTGGCGGGGAAGGTCGCCGTCGTCACCGGCGCCGCGGGCGGCCTCGGGCGGGCCACGGTGCGGCGGCTCACCGAGGAGGGGGTGAAGGTGGTCGCCGTGGACCTCGACGAGAGTGCCGTCAAGGAGGTCGCCGACGCGGTGCCCGGCCGGGCCATCGGCGTCGGCGCGGACGTGACCACCGAGGCCGGCGTCGAGGCGTACATGGAGGCTGCCGTCGCCGCGTTCGGCGGGGTGGACCTGCACCATCTCAACGCCGGGATCGCCGGCTCCCTGGCCGACCTCGTCGACGTGTCCGTCGAGGAGTGGGACAAGGTGATGGCCGTCAACCTGCGGGGGCCCTTCCTCGGCGTACGGGCGGCGTTCCGCCACTACCTCGAGCGCGGCAGCGTCGGGTCCATCGTCATCACCTCCTCCATCGCCGGCCTGCGCGGCAGCAACGACCTGCTGGCGTACACCACCTCCAAGCACGGCACGGTGGGACTGGTGCACGGCGCCGCCGTCTACGGAGGGCCCATCGGGGTACGGGTGAACGCCGTCGCTCCGGGCATCGTGCCCACGCCGATCTTCGGCGAGGCGGGGATGGCGGACATGCGCCGGCGCGCGGCCACCTCGCCACTGAGGCGCGCCGGCCGGCCCGACGAGGTGGCCGCGGCCGTGGCGTGGCTGCTCAGCGACGAGGCCGGCTACGTCACCGGCGCGATCCTCTCCGCCGATGGCGGCGCCAGCGTGCAGAACACCAACCGGCGCGGCGGCGGAGCGGGTCTCTGGGACGTCTCGGTGACCGACCACGCGATCCTGGAGCGGCACCGGACGGGATCGGAGACGGTCCGATGACGGCGATGCGCGCGGCCGTGCTGCGAGGCTTCGAACGCCCCTTCACGGTGGAGACGGTGGAACTGCTCGATCTCGCGCCGACCCGGGTGCTGGTACGCACGAAGGCGACGCCGTTCTGCTCGACCGACGTGACCAGTTTCCACGGCCGCCTCGGCAAGGTCCCGCCGACGATCCTGGGTCACGCCTCGACCGGTGAGGTCGTCGAGGTCGGCAGCCTGGTCCGCGGGATCGAGGTGGGGCAGCGCGTCGTCGTACCGGGCACGCCCGAGTGCGGCCACTGCTTCTACTGCGGCATCGGCCGCCCGGACCAGTGCTCGGAGCTGTTCGACATCGGCGGCGTCTACCCGGACGTGGCGCGGACCTCCGACGGCCTCCTGGTGAACGCGGCCGGGTGCGTGGGCGGGTACGCCGAGATCATGAACGTCTCGCAGAACCAGGCCTTCCCGGTCGAGACGGACCTGCCGTGGCAGGTGCTCTCGCTCCTCGGGTGCGGCATCACCACCGGGGTCGGGGCCGTACTCAACGTCGCACGCGTGCGACCCGACGAAGTGGTCGCCGTCGTCGGCGCGGGACACGTGGGTCTCTGGGCGGTCCAGGCGGCGCGCCTGGCCGGGGCCCGTGAGGTGGTCGCGGTCGACCCGAAGGAGGAGCGCCGCCGGGTGGCGACGTCGGTCGGCGCCACGCAGGCGGTCCGCCCGGAGGACGCGCTGGAGGCCGTGCGAGGCCTCACCCAGGGGCGAGGAGCCGACAAGGTGATCGAGGCCGCCGGGCCCGCCGCGGCCCAGCGATTGGCGCTGGAGATCTCCCGGCGGGCCGGCACCGTGGTGCTGTCCGGCCTGAAGGATGCCGCCGGGGAGGTCACGCTGCCGCAGATACCGCTGGCGGTGCACAGCCGGCGGGTGATCAGCACGCAGAACGGCAACGTCCGCATGCGGCGCGACCTGCCGGCGTACATCCGGCTGCTGGAACGCGGCGCGCTGGACCCGGCGCCGATCATCACCGCCTCCTACCGGCTCGACGACATCAACACCACGCTCGAGCGGTCCGAACGGCTTGAGGACCTCTCGGGCGTGTTCGTCTTCTGACAGACGATCGCCGCCTCGCTCCTGCTCAATGCGCAGGACCGCTGTGTATGATCGTATGACATTAATGTGACCAGGCAAGGTGGGATGCTCATGTCCGCGAACTCGAACTCGCTCGCCTCGGCCTGGACCACGAGCCCGGTCGGCCGGGTCGCCGCACCGTTGCGTGAGCAGGTCATCACCGCCCTGCGAGAGGCCATCCTGGATTTCCGTCTCCAGCCGGGCCAGCGTCTGGTCGAGCGGGAGCTGGTCGAGCAGCTCAACGTCTCCCGCACGACCGTCCGTGAGGCACTTCGGGAGCTGACCTCCGAGGGCCTGATCGCGGTCGTGCCACAGAGGGGCGCCGTGGTCGCGGCGCCCACCCCGGACGATGCCCGCGATCTCTACGAAGTCCGGATCGCGTTGGAGAGCCTGCTGGTACGGCGGTTCGTCGAGAAGGCGTCCCGCCCGCGGGTGCACGCCCTCGAGGCGGCGGCGGAGCGGTTCGCCGAGGTCGCCTCGGAGGATCCCGTCGAGCTACGCAAGATCCTGAAAGCGAAGGACCACTTCAACCACATCCTGCTGGAGGGCGCCGGCAGCGAGGTGCTGAGGCAGCTCGTGGAAGGCGTCCAGGCCAAGGTGCGGGTGCTGCGGGTCAAGGCCATGTCGACGAGCCACGCCGAGGCTACCCAGGAGCTGCGCGACATCGTCGCGGCCATCCGGGAGCGGGACGCGGACACCGCGGCCGAGGTCTACGCCAAGCACATGCGGCGCACCGCCGCCAATGCCCTGGAGAACCTGAAGGAGACGACGGACCAGTAAGGCCGTCGCCTCCTCAGAACGTCAGCGGCTGCCCGAAGTGGTAACGCGACAGCGCTCCGTACGTGACGTCCCACTTGGCGGCGATGTGCGTCTTGAACATCGCCACGTCCCGGTAGTACTTCTCCATCGGCGAGCCGAGCCGCGCCGCGCTGGACCCGGCCGTGGAGAAGGCCAGATCGACCGCCTCGTTGGCGAGCTGGGCGGCTTGCAGGATCACGCCGCGCAGCCGGGCGTCGTCCTCGGGCGTGAACTCCTGGCCCGTGCGTTCCCAGCGCCGCCCCAGCTCGGTGTACTGGCGCATCGCGCCGAGCAGCAGAGTCTCGGCGGCGTCGATCTGCGCGAGCATCTTGCCGTACCAGCGGTGGTATTCGGCGGAATCGGTCCGCGGCATGAACGGCGGGAAGCTGGTGGGGCGCTCGGTCATCAGCTCGTCGAACACGTCGAGGGCCGCCCAGGCCGCGCCGATCTGGGTGGCGACGAGCTCGCAGTTGAAGAAGGCGATGGTCCGGCCCAGGTAGATCGGGTTGCGGTGCTGCTGGTAGCCGATCGTGCCGTGGGCGCCGAGAACGTGGTCCTTGAAGTCGTAGACGACGCTGAGGTGCTCGGGGACCATCGCGTCGTCGACCCGGATGGAGTTGGAGCTGGAGGCCCGCATGCCCAGGATGCGATCGCCGCCCCAGTCGTCGAGGATCTCGTATTCGCCCCGGGGGACGATGAACGCTCGCAGGCCGAGCGCCTCGCCCTGGTCGGTGAAGGTCGGCGCGACGAGCATCGCGTGGGTGCTCCACATCGAGCCGGAGCAGTAGTCCCACGTGCCGGAGAGCCGATAGCCGTGGCCGGCGCGGACCGCCCTGCCGCGCGGGATCGTGCGACCGGGCGCGATGAGATCGCCCGCGAAGAGCTCCGCCTGGGCCTGTTCGGGAAAGAACGAGGCGACGTGCCACGCGTGTCCGGCGCCGAGGATGAACGACCAGCCGACGCCCGGGTCACCGCGGGAGATCTCGATGCCGACCCGGAGGAAGTCCTCCAGGGACAGCTCCAGGCCGCCGTGCCGCTCCGGCTGGAGCATGCGGTAGAAGCCGGCGTCGAGGAGCTGCTTGTGGATCACCTCCGAGTAGCCGCCAAGCGCCTCGTGTTCTGCCTGCGCGGCCCGCAGAGCGGGGCGAAGACGGGTCGCCACCCCGAGGAGGTGGTCGACCGTGCCCTCGGCCGCAGGGTGGGCGGGTGCGGATGCTGCTGCGGCGTAAAGGCTCGTGGTCATCGAGCTCCCCTCTCAAGTTTTTGTATGACAATACTATAAGCAGTCACATGCCCCCTCGCCTAGTCCGATTGCCTGTAGCAAAGCGGCAACGTGCTCTTTACTGCTTCGTACGATTGTCATACAGTCCATGCCACAGAGTTCACACCCGAGTTCACACGGAGCCTGCCCGGCGGGCCTCCAGGGGAGTTGGTAGCGATGGCCACGCCGTCACCCGTCACGCAGGCCGGACCCCGCGTGGTCACCTCGCGTGAGTTCCGCGACGTCATCGGGCGGTTCGCCACCGGCGTCACCGTGATCACGACCGTACGCGACGGCATCCGGTACGGCAGCACCGCGAGCGCGGTCAGCTCTCTCACCGACGACCCGCCGATGCTGCTCACCTGCCTCAACCGGAACTCGGCGACCGCCGCCGCGGTGCGCGACAGCGGGGCCTTCGCGGTCAACGTCCTCGCCGAGGACCACGTTGACCTGGCCACGCGCTTCGCCTCCCGCGTCCCCGACAAGTACGACGGGGTGCCCACCGAGACGGCGTCGAACGGCTCGCCGTTGCTGGTCGGCGCCATAGCGCATCTCATCTGCCGGGTCGCCGAGCAGGTGGAGGCGGGCACCCACTACGTGTTCCTCGCCCACGTCGAGGAGGCGACGTCGTACCCCGGCCATCCGCTCGCCTACTTCCGCGGCCGCTTCGGCCGGATGCAGACGGCGCCGGAGGCCTCGGTCCTGCGCGAGGTCCGCGCCCGCGCGCTGGACGCGGGCAGCGACCTTGAAGAGATCATCGACACCGGCCGGTGGGCCGAGCAGCTCGGGGTGGAGGCGAACGTCATCCACCGCGCTCTGGTGGCGCTGGCCGACGAGGGGCTCATCCGGCGCGACAAAGGGAACTACCTCATCGCGCCCGTCCCGGACTCGATCATCGATGAGGTCTACAAGGCCAAGCTGGCCATCGAGATCGGCGTGGCGGAGCAGACCGTCGGCAAGGTGACCTCCGGCCAGAAGGCGCGGCTGCGCGAGCTCATGGAGGACACCATCGGCTTCGTCCAGAACGGCCGGTTCACCGACCCCGAGGGCTGGGTGCGCGCCAACGAGCGCTTCCACGAGTACATGGTGGAGCTCGCGGGGTCGGCGATCCTGCTGGACACCTACCGCCGCCTGGGACTGCCTGGGCTGAACCTGCGCGCCCTCGACCGGGGAAGCTACGCCTCCAGCTCCCTGCTCGACGACCACCTCGAGCTCGTCGAGGGCTACGAGACAGGCGATGTGGCCAGGGTCGTCGCCGCACTCCGGAACCACGCGCAGCGCCCGCTGGAGATGCGCCGCCAGGACCAACTGCGCCGCGGCGCGAACGCCGGCATGGCGTGACTCGATCGAACCTCGGAAGCCGACCCGGCAATCACATGTGCCCTCGGGCGAATAGGAGATGGCATGACCACAGCACCCGCCGCCGCGCCGCGCGACCTGGCCGCGCCCTCGGAGCAGGAGCTCGTCGAGCGAGCGAGGGCGATGCGGGAGGAACTCCTCGCCCGTCAGGAGGAGGCGGAGCGGCTGACCCACATCCCCCCGGACATCCACGAGAAGTTTCTCGCGAACCGGTTCTACGACATGTTCGTGCCGAAGACGTACGGCGGCCTCGAGACCTCGCCCCAGACGTTCTTCGAGGTGTGCAAGGAGCTCGCCCGGGGTGACATGGGCAGTGCGTGGTGCTTCGCGCTCGCCGCGAACCACGCTCTGCACGTCGCCTCCTGGTACCCCAAGGAGGTGCAGGACCGGGCGTTCGGCAATGGCGACTTCCGGGCCGCGTCGGTGTCCGCACCGACGGTCAAGGCGCGGAGAACCGAGGGCGGCTACATCCTCAACGGTGTCGTGGACTACTGCTCCGGCATCCCCTACTCGACGTGGTACCTCGGCCAATGCATGGTCGAGCAGCAGGACGGCTCGGCTCCGGTGATGGGTATGTTCCTCGCCCCGGAGAAGGCCTTCGAGCGCCTGCACAACTGGGGTGACTCGACCGGCCTCAAGGCCACGGGCTCCGAGAGCATCCGGTTCACCGACGCCTTCGTGGAGGCCGACCTCGTCATCGAGGACGCCAACATGATCGACATCCCGGTGAAGGACGGAACGGTCGGCTCCGAGCTGCACGGCAACCCCATGTACGCCGGGCGTGGACTGCTCACCTTCACGGTGTCCCTGGCCAGCCTGGCCGTGGGCGGGCTCTACCACGCCCTCGACGAGTTCGAACGGCTCATGCGCACGCGCAAGACCCCGTTGCCGCCGGTCCAGCCACGGCTGTACGACGTGGACTACCAGCGCCACTATGGCGCGGCGTGGACGAAGATCAAGACCGCCGAGCTGGCTCTGGACGGGGTCATCGCCAAGCACCTGGAGTACTGCCGCGCCACCGTCGACGGCAGCCGCGAGTACACCTTCCTCGACGACTGGAGCCTGGCCTGCGTGGTCCGCGAGATCATCGTCCAGCTCTGGGAAACGCTCGAACACGACCTGCTGCGCGTCATCGGGTCGGGGTCCATGCGGCAGGGCGAGCGGTTCGACCGGATTTTCCGTGACATGACCTCGCTCGTCACCCATCGCAACCCGATGCTGCGGGAGCAGGCGTTCCGTAACACCGCCTGCCTGCTGCTGGAGATCCCGTCACCTGAGGCGCGCTGACTCCGCGAGAGGACGCACCGTGAGCAAGACACCGCCCCACCTCGACGACAGAGTCGAGCCGATCACGATCCGCACCGGGTTCTTCTGGATCCCGGGGGAGCAGATCTCCACACCGCACGGCACCCTGCCGCGCGGCCCGCTCTACGTCGAGTGGATGGCTCCCGTCGAGGTCACCCGCCCGTACCCGCTCGTCCTCGTCCACGGCGGCGGCGGGCAGGGCACCGACTGGCTCGGCACGCCCGACGGCCGGCAGGGCTGGGCCTACGACCTGGTCCGGGCCGGATACGCCGTGTACGTGGTCGACCGGCCAGGCCACGGGCGCTCGCCGCACCACCCGGACGTTCTGGGACCGGTCGCACCGCCGTTGCCGCTGGAGTTCGCGAGTTTCCTGTTCGCGCCCGCCGACGCCGCCGAGACGCAGACCCAGTGGCCGTGGGACCGCACGTTCGAGGGCGAGGAGTTCCGCCAGCTCACGTCGGCGATGGGCTTCTTCATGGCCGACTTCGCCGAGGGGCAGCGGCTGGACGGCGAACGGCTCGCCGCACTGCTCGACCGGATCGGCCCGGCCGTGCTGGTCACCCACTCCGCGGGGAGCCCGGGCGGTTGGCTGGCCGCGAACCGGCGGCCCGAGCTGGTCAAGGGGATCGTCGCGGTCGAGCCCATGGGGCCGCCGTACGCCGACATCCCCGGGCTGGGCGAAATCACCTACGGCCTCACGTACGCCGAGCTGACGACCGAGCCGGCGATCGAGTCCCCCGGCCCGTTGAAGGCGTACCCCTCCCGCTATCGCATTCCCGGTCTGAGCGGCACCCCGGTCGCCGTCGTGACCGGCAGCGCGTCCGGCAGCGCGCCCCAGTCCCCGCCGCTGGTCGAGTTCCTGCTCGCCGTGGGCGCGGACGCCGAGCTGCTGGCTCTGCGGGACGCCGGCATCGTCGGCAACGGCCACGGGCTGATCCTGGAGGCCAACTCGGCCAGCACCGTCAAGCCGGTCGTCGCGTGGCTGGAGAAGTTGTCGTGACGGCCACCGTGGGGCAGGCGCAGGCCCTGCCGGAGGGCGCGGTACGCCGCCTGATCGAGATCGTCGGGGCCGACGCGCTGCTGCTGTCCGATGCCGAGCGGGACGCCTACCGGGATCCCTACTGGTTCCAGGGCGACCGCACCTACGACTCCTCCGCCGTGGTGTTCCCCAGCTCCACCGAGCAGGTGCGGGAGATCGTACGAGTCGCGAACGAGCATCGCATCCCGGTGTGGACCAGCTCCCAGGGACGCAACAACGGCTACGGCGGCCCGTCACCCCGGGTCCGGGGCTCCCTGCTGCTCAGCTTCCGCCGGATGAACCGGGTGCTGGAGGTCAACCGGGAGCTGGCGTACGCCGTGGTCGAGCCGGGGGTCCGGTGGTTCGATCTGTACGACGCGCTCGACGCCTCCGGCAACGGCGACCTGTGGTGCTCCATCCCGGACCTCGGCTGGGGCAGCGTGATCGGCAACTCCCTCGACAACGGGGTCACCTACGGCCCGAACGGCTCGGACTTCCAGAAGATCTGCGGGATGGAGGTCGTCCTCGCCGACGGGGAGCTGCTGCGCACCGGCATGGGCGCCGTACCGGGCAACCCGTCCTGGCACGTCTACCCACGCGGTCTCGGGCCGGTGCTCGATCCGCTGTTCATCCAGTCCAACTACGGCATCGTGACGCGCGCGGGCGTGTGGCTCCAGCGCCGTCCGGAGGCGTACGCCCCGATCTACCTCACCGTCCCCCGGGACGATCAGCTGGCGCAGGCGGTGGACATCATCCGCGAGCTCCGCCTCGACGGCGTGATCCGCGGCGTGCCGAACCTGCAGAACACGATCACGATGGCCGCGCAGTTCCCCGAGCTCCTCGGCGAGTTCATAGGCGCCGAGGGCCCGATGAGCGACGAGGCCCTCGACGGGATGGCCGCGCGGACCGGCATCGGGCGATGGGGACTGCGCACCGCGCTGTGGGGAGACCTCCCCGTCGTCGAGCACCAACTGCGGCGCGTCCGGGAGGCGTGGGCGGCCATCGAAGGGTCGCGGGTCGACCACAACCGCACCTTCCGGCGGGACGAGTGGGGCGAACTGACCACGTTCATGGAGAAGGTCCAGGCCGGGATCCCGAGCATGGACCTGATGGGAGTCGTCCCCGACTTCGTCGGGCACATCGGCTTCTCGCCCGTCGTACCGCTCACCGGAGGCGAGGTGCGCCGGGTCGTCGATGTGATCCGGCGGCTCGTCACCGAGCGGGCCCGGACGAACTTCGTGTGCGCGATCTTCCCCATCAACGACCGCAGCGCCATCGTGGTCAGCAGCCTCAGCTTCGACACGCGCGACGAGCAGCAGGTACGTGCGGCGGTGGACACCGCGAAGATGCTGGTCCGCGAGGTGGGCGCGCTCGGGTACGGCGAGTACCGCGCGCACCTGGACTTCATGGACCTCGCGGCCGACCAGTACTCCTTCAACGACCATGCCTACCGGCGCTTCGTCGAGAGGATCAAGGACGCCGTGGACCCGAACGGGATCCTCTCGCCGGGGCGGCACGGAGTGTGGCCCAGCGCCTACCGGATCCCGGAGGACCGCTCGTGACGGCGATCGCGGATGTGAACGGCCTGGTCGCCGTGGTAACCGGCGGTGCGTCGGGCATCGGCAGGGGCATCGCGCAGCGGCTGGTGGAGCGCGGCGCCCACGTGGTGATCGCCGACATCGAGGAGGACCCGCTGCGCGCGGCGGCTTGGGAGATCGGGGCCATGGCCGTGCGCACCGACGTCTCGGACGCCGGCAGCGTGCAGGCACTGGCCGAACAGGTCGTCGACCGGTTCGGCGAGGTGCACCTGGTGTTCAACAACGCCGGCGTGGGCCCGGAGTCGCCCATCGCGGACATGACCCTGGCGGACTGGAAGTGGATCCTCGACGTCAATCTCTACGGCGTCATCCACGGTGTCCACGCCTTCCTGCCGTTGCTGAAGCGGCACGGCGAGCCGGCGTACCTGGTGAACACGTCCTCCATGGGCGGCTTCGTCGCCGACATGCCCGGGCTGGGGGCGTACGCCACCACCAAGTTCGCCGTCATGGCGCTCACCGAGGCGCTGGCGTGCGAGCTGGAGCGGGAGGGGTCCAACGTGGGCGCCGCGGTGCTCGCGCCGGGGACGGTCCGCACCAACATCGCGCACAGCCTGCGCACCCGGCCCACCGAGGCGGAGGGTGGCAGCTTCACGCAGAACGACATCTCCCGGGACGAGCAGATCGCCGAACTGCGCTGGCTCGACCCGGCCGACGTGGGTGACATCGTGCTGGCCGCGCTCGCTCGTGGCGAGACCCACATCGTCACCCACCCCGAGTGGTACCCGATGGTCGCCCAGCGCGCGGCCGGGATCGAGGCGGCGTTCAATCGCGCTGTGAAGGAGGGATCTGAGGGCCAGTGACCCGAAGGACGTCGTCCGGGCATTCGTCGACGCACTCGCACGGAAGGGACGTGGGTCATCGCCACCGAGGCGCAGGGGGACGCTGGCAAGACGACGTCGGGTTCGGCCTCCCCCGTCGGCTGCCTCAGGTGGGGGGCATCTGGAGGAGGAGCAAGGCGTACGCGGCCAGTGTGGAGTTGTCGGTGACCACCCCGTCGCGGATCATGCCTTCGAACTCCGCCCGCGAGAACCACCGGCGGCGCAGGTCCTGCTCCTCGACCTCCGGCGCCGCCTCCCCGTGCGACAGCTCCAAGGCCACGAACACATTGAAGCCCTGCGACGACATGCCCGTAGCGCAGTTGAGCCGTCCCAGGTGGCGCATGACCCCGGCCGTGATGCCGGTCTCCTCCAGCAACTCCCGCCGGGCCACCGACTCGGGGTGGCCCGCGGCCAGGTCGGGCAGCGCTCCCTGCACGAACTCCCACGACCGCGAGCGCACCGGATACCGGTACTGCTCCACCAGGTGGAAGCCGCCGTTCTCAACCGCGATGACCAGTGCGAAGTCGGGTTTGTCGACGTAGGTGTAGACGCCCTCGGAGCCGTCCAGGCGGGCGATCCTGTCCTCGCGCAGCCGCATGTACGGCGACTCGTAGGCGACTCTCGTGGAGATCTGGCGGATGGAGTGCTCGATGTCCGGCCTCATGCTCACCTTTCCTCTTGATCAGCCGAATCAGTATAGCTGTATATACGGCTAGTGTTATGGTCGAGGCGTGAACGCGACAGGCAGGCGGCCCGAGGACTTCGCCCCCCGCTACTTCGTCATCGAGCAGGCGCTGCGCGAGCGCGTGGTCGCCGCGCGGCCGGGCGACGCGCTGCCCTCGGAGAGCGAGTTGAGCGAGGAGTTCGCCGTCAGCAGGATGACCGCCCGCGCAGCCGTGCAGCGCCTGGCCGCCGATGGCCTGGTGGTCCGGCACCCGGGCAGGGGCACCTTCGTGGCCCCGCCGCCGGGCAGCCGCCGCGCCGAGAGCCTGGTGCGCTTCAGCGAGGAGATCCGCCGGCGCGGGCAGCGACCGTCCTCCCGGCTGTTGTCGGCCACCACTCGCGCCGCCACCCCGCAGGAGGCCGACCGGCTGCGGCTGGGCAGGCGCGGCCGGGTGATCGCAGTGGAGCGCATCCGACAGGCCGATGACCTGCCGATCGCCCTTGAACGGGCGTTGTTCCCCGGCAGCCTCCGAGGGCTGCTGGAGGCTGATCTCGAGCAAGGCTCCCTGCATGCCGCCTTGATCGCGCTCGGGCGCACCCCGGCGCGCGGCCACGCCCGCATCGGCGCAGCCGTCGCGGGCGAGCGCGAGGCCGGCGTGCTCGCCGTGGACCCCGGCGCGCCACTGCTGGTCGAGCACCGCCTGATCCTCGACCAGAACGACGAGCCGCTGGAGCTCACCGACTCCCTGTACGTCGCCGCCCGATACGGCCTCGACGTGGCCTTCACCGTCGACTCCGCGGCGATGGACACCCTCCGCCCGTGAACGTCACCCCCACATGTCCCCCCGCCCGTGTGACGTGGCGCCGGCCGCCACGCGGCTCCGGGACCGGCGTGTCGACCGGCACGGTGGTCGGCTTCCCGCACGGCTCCTCGTCCGGTCGAGGAGCAGGTCGACGTCTCAGCCGCGATCGGCGAGGTGGCGGAGCCTTTCCGGCCAGATTCCGTGGCGGCCCGGGGACAGGATGCCGTTCGGGTCGACCGCGTCCTTGACGGTCTCGCAGAACCGCCGGTAGGCGTGGTCGTTGAAGGAGTATTGTGCCGACGCCAGGTCCATGAAGTCCAGGTGGGCGCGGTATTCACCGTATCCGCGCTTGCCCGCCTCGGCCACGAGCACCTTCACCGCGTCGTAGGCCCTGCGGCACTGCTCCGCGTCACGGTAGTCGTAGTTGAGGCCGGTGACGTAGAGCGCCGTCCGCTCGTTGATGATCAGCAGGCCGCCGGCGACGTTGACGCCGACCTTCTCCTTGACGATGCGGTCGAAGAGGTCGACGACCTCGCGCACGTCGGTCCCGAGGAGCGGGATGGCGGGGGAGAAGCCGATGTGGGCGACGCCCTCGGGGATCGCCTTGATCAGCTCGATGCCGGGTAGACCCGCCTGGCACTTGTCGGGGATGGTGCTGATCTCGTGGTACTCGTCCGGGCCGTACGTCCGCTCGAAGAGCACCTTGCCTCCCGGTATCGCGGACCAGGCCTTGCGGATCTTGTCCAGTTGGTACTCGACGATCGGCGTATCGCCCCAAAGAGCGCCACGCAACGCCCACCGGCCCATGCCGGTCGCGTCGGCCATTTCGTCGAGGGTCTCCTCGCTGAATGCCCCCTCGGCGCCGGCGAACCGGCCCATCACCCCGGGAAACTGGGCCGCCACGGTCACGGTGTTGTACATGCTCGGTACGCCGCGCAGTGTGCCGTCGAGGCGCAGCTTGCGGATGATGTCGACGGCCTGCTCGAGGTGCTGGTCGCGCGGCACCGTGAGCCAGAACGGCGCGTAGGCCTGCGGCCGTGGCATCAGCCAGTAGCCCATCCTCGTGACGATGCCGTAGTTGCTCTGTACGAACAGGCCGTCGAGGACCGGGCCGAGGCCGCGCTTGTAGGTGTGCCACGATTTGTTGCCGGGGATGGCGCCCATGCCGGTGCGCAGCAGTTCGCCGTTGGCCAGCACGACTTCCATCCCGCACGGCGCCATGAAGTCCGCGCCGTACGGCTGATAGGTGACACCGCAGTCGAGGGAGTTGCCGACCACGCTGCCCCAGCCGAGGTCGGGAACGGTCACCATCAGGTCCTCGTTGCCCGACTCCTTCAGGGCGTCGTACAGGTCGAACCACCGCACTCCCGGCTCGACCACCGCGTACGCCAGGTCGCGGTTGATCTCGATGACGCGGTTCATCCGGGTCAGGCTGACCACGACGGTCGCCTTGACGCGTGGCGAGGAGCCGCCGTATCCGTAGTTGCGGCCCTGCGAGGACGTCCAGATCGGCACCTGGAACTCGTTGGCGATCCGGACGACCGCCTGCACCTCCTCGGTGCTGCGAGGCAGCAGGACCGCGGCCGGGTCGTAGGTGTCGTCGTCGCGGTGCCAGTACTTGTCGCGGTACTGCTCGTGGAAGCGGCCCTCACCGAGGACGACACCGTCCTCACCGAGCACGTCGATGAAGCGCTGCAGCGCCTTCTCACTGAGGTAGGTCGCGCTCTCGATGGCGGGTGAGCCGGTCATCGCGCTGCTTCCGCAACGCTGCCGACCGGAGCGGGCCCGGCGGCGATCGTCGGCGGCCAGGTCGGCGCGGCCTCCTCGAGCACCGAGCGCATCGAGCGCGGGGCCCGCCCGCTCAAGATCTGGACGGCGTCGCTGAAGGACGACATGTGCCCAAGGCGGATCGCGCGGCTGAAGGACACCATGTCGTCGCTGTTCCACGGGATCGGGGAGGAGGACATGTCCTCCTGGTACTCCCGGGGCACACCCATGGCGTCGAACATCGCGTACTGCTCGTCGTCGCTGATCGGGGCGTAGGCGATGCCGGCGCCGCTGATCTCGGCGATCATGGCGCAGACCTGCCGGTAGGTCAGCTTCTCCGGGCCGGTGACCTCGTAGGCCCGATCATCCTCGCCCCTGCCGAGCAGCGCACCGACGGCGGCCGCCGCGCAGTCCTCCCGGGCGACGAACCCGACCGTGCCCTCACCCCAGGCCCCGATCATCGTCCCGGTGGCGACGGCGCCCGGGGCGACGAAGTAGGCGACCGCCTGCGCGTACTGGGAGTCGCGCAGTGCGTTCCACCGCAGCCCCGAGTCGCGGAGCAACGCCTCCGTCGCGCGGTGCTCGGTGCAGACGACGGCGTCGTTCTCCTGGATGCCGGCGCCGACGATCGAGGTGTAGGCGAGGTATTGGACGCCGGCGCGCCGGGCCGCCTCTATCGCGTTGCGGTGGAATCCGATGCGCGACCCGACCTGGGCGGTGGACACGAGCAGCATCCGCTCCGCGCCCGCGAAGGCGCCCTCCAGGCTGTCCGGCTCGGCGAAGTCGGCGTACCGCACGTGGGCGCCACGGTCGGCGAAGGACTTGAGCTTGTCGGGTGCCCGCGTCGTCAGGATGACCTGGCCGGCGGGGACCGACTCAAGCAGCAGTTCTGCTGCCGTCTGTGCCAGCCCCCCGCTGGCACCGGTGATGAGGTACACGCGCGCTCCTTCTGTGCTGGCTCGGCCGGCATGAGATGACTTTGTATGACGAGATGACAAGAGCTTGCCCATGATTACGCCCCTGCGCAACCCTCTGGCCGTCGCTTTCTTTGGCATCTGGACGGGGAGATTCGCACACGCTAGCGTGTGATTGTATGACCAGATGATGATAATACCGTCTGAAGGCTCTGATCCCCCTGCAGCGAGGGATCCCAGATCCCTAGGTAAGGAGGGGCAGTGGCGACCCACCCGATCACGGCACAGCCGGACCACTTCCTGGCGGCCGACGCCCTGAGTAAACGCTTCGGCCCGACGGTCGCTCTCCGGGACGCCGGGCTTCGCCTGCTCCCGGGCGAGGTGCACGCCCTCGTGGGGGAGAACGGCTCCGGGAAGAGCACGCTGGTCAAGATCCTTAGCGGAGTGCACCGGCCCGATGCCGGTTCCATGGAGGCCGGCGGTCGGCCATTCGCCCCGCGTACGCCGGGGCAGGCGCTGCGAGCGGGCATCGACACGGTGTTCCAGGAGGTGCTCGGCGTCGAGAACAGGACCGTGCTGGACAACCTGTGGCTCGGCGCGGACGCCCTGCTGCGCCCGGTGTCGCGCGACGCGGGCCGGCGCGAGAAGGCGGCGGAGGTCCTCGCCGCGCTACTCGTCACGCCGCCGCCCCTCGACGCACCCTTCGGTGCGCTGCGGCTGAGTGACCGCCAGGCCTGCTGCATCGCCAGGTCGCTGCTGCGCGACCCCAAGGTGCTGATCCTCGACGAGGCGACGTCGGCGCTCGACCACGACACCCGCACCCGGCTGTTCGGCCTGGTGAAGGAGCGAGCGGCGCAGGGCATGAGCATCGTCCTCATCACGCACCGGATGGACGAGATCCGCGAGATCGGCGACCGCGTCACCGTGCTGCGGTCAGGCGAGACGGTGGCCACCTTGGGCGCGGACTGGGACCACGACGAGATGATCCAGCTGATGACGGGTGGCGCGCACCGCGTCCAGGACACGGTCCGCGCGGCCGCCGCCGACACCGTCGAGCGCCCGGTCGTACAGCGCGTGCGGGGCTCCCGCCTGCATCCGCGTGGCGCCCCGTGCCATGCGGTGTTCCGCCAGGGCGAGATCGTCGGGCTGGCCGGCCTGGAGGGCCACGGCCAGGACGAGTTCCTCCGGCTCCTCCTCGGGCACGGCGACACCGAAGGGGTCGTACGGATCGAAGGGGACCGGGAGCACCGCGTGACCGACCCCCGCAAAGCGCGGGACCTCGGCATCGCGTACGTCGCGCGGGACCGGCGCGGGGAGTCGATCCTGCCGTGGATGTCCATCCTGGACAACTTCGCGATCGCCACCGCCGAGCAGGACGTCCGGAAGGGGCTGCTGTCCGGAGGCTCCGCCCGGAACCGGTTCGGTCACTACGTCGAGCGGCTCAACATCAAGTACGGCCGCGCCTCAGACGCGATCACCACACTGAGCGGCGGCAATCAGCAGAAGGTCGTCATCGCCCGCTGGCTGGCCGCCGGCCCCAAGGTCCTGCTGCTCAACGACCCGACAAGGGGCATCGACGTGGGCGCGAAACGCGATCTCTACCGGCTGCTGCGCGAGCTGTCGCAGCTCGGGCTGACCGTCGTCATGCTTTCCTCGGAGGTCGACGAGCACGTCGAGCTGATGGACCGCGTCCTGGTGTTCCGGGAAGGCTCGCTCGCCGCGGAGCTCCGTCGTGCGGAACTGAGCAGGGAACGACTCGTCGCCGCCTTCTTCGGTGGAGCGGCGGTGACCGCGTGAGCACCACCGATCATGCGGTCGCGACGGCCACGTCGCCCCGGCGCGGCCTCAGGTCCCTGTTCACCCGGCACACCTACCTGTTCGCGGTCGTCCTGGCGGTCGTGCTGCTGGTCGCCAACCTCGCGAAGCAGCCCGGCTTCGGCGTCGGCTCCCAGCTCGCCGCCCTGGCCCCGCTCGGCATCGCCGCGATGGCGAGCGTGCCCTCGATCATGAGCGGTCGTGGGGGCATCGACCTGTCGATCAGCCCGCTGATGACGTTGAGCGGCCTGCTCTACGCGACCCAACTCCAGCCCAACGGCCTTGGCGGCTACGTCGCGCTGCCGGTCCTCATGGTCGGGGGCGCGCTGGTCGGCACTCTCACCGGTCTCCTCATCGTCGTCGGCCGGCTCCAGCCGATCGTCGTCACCCTCTCGATGTTCTTCGTTCTCACCGGACTCGACCTCAAGCTGGCGCCCAGCCCGATCACCGTCTCCGGCACCTGGATGGCGGGTTTCGCGGAGTCGATGGGACCGGTTCCGGGCGGGCTGGTCGCACTGGCCATCCCGGCGGTCGTCTGGCTGCTGGTCACCCGGCTGACCACGTACGGCAGCCTCCTGCGCTCGGTCGGCGGCAACGACGTCACGGCGTTCACCAGCGGCGTGCCCGTCGGCGCCGTCCGCGTCCTCGCCTACGCCATGGGGGGCGCGATGGCCGCCGTGGGAGGCCTGGTGCTCATCGGCCTGGTTTCCACGGCCGAGTCCGGCACGAGCGCCGCGTACACCCTGATCGCGATCGCCGCGGTCGCGCTCGGCGGCATCCCGCTGCAGGGCGGGGGCGGCGGGATCGCCAACGCGCTCGCGGGTGCCGCCGCGATCTATCTGCTGCAGAGCCTGCTCGGGGTGTTGCAGGTCTCGCAGACCTGGCTGCAGGTGATCTACGGGGCCTTGCTCATCGGCGCGGTGCTCTTCGGGGCGATCACGGCGGCAGAACAAAAGGAAAAGCCATGATGACCACCCAGCAGGGCTCGCTCGCCGGCGCCGCCCCCAGCGTCGACGCCGCGACCTCTCCGGTCCGCTCGACCCCCTCGGCCGGACAGCGGCTGCTCTCCCTGCAGCGGCGTTTTCCGCTCGTCCAGCTCCTGCTCACCGCGGCCGTGTTCGCCTGGGGCGCGCTCTCGATGCCGGGCTTCCTGGAGCCGGCGAGCATCCGGTCGGTCCTCGTCCTCTGCGCGCTGGCCGGCCTGGCGTCGATCGGGCAGACGCTGGTCGTGCTGATCCGAGGCATCGACCTGTCCCTCGCCGGGTTCATCGTCGTGGGTGCGGTCGCCGTGACCCGGTTCAGCGACGTTCCCGGCGTGCCGGTCGTTGTCGTGCCGGCCGTCGCCGTCGCCTGCGGCGCCGCGATGGGCGGCCTCGTCGGGTACGTGTGCCACCGCTTCGTCATCCACCCGATCATCGTCACCCTCGCGGCGGGCTCGATCGCCGTCGGAGTGACCGCTGTCCTGAGCGGAGGTGGCTACGGCGCCGGCGCCCCTGCCGGGGTGGCCCGCTTGAGCTCCCCCATGTCGTCGACCTTCGGCATCCCGGTGCCGCCGGTCGTGGTCATCTGGGTGCTCGCGATCGCCGTGGTCTCCGTCTCGCTGCACCGGACCCTGCCCGGTCGCCGGCTCCTGGCCACGGGTACCGGCCCGATCGCCGCAAGGCTTGCGCACATCAGCACGCGGAAGATCTGGGTCACCGTGTACGCCGTCTCCGCGGCGCTCGCGGTCCTGGCCGGCGTCCTTCTCGCGGGCTTCGCCGGAAACGTCGACAACCGGCTGGGCAACCCCTACCTCTTCCAGAGCATCGCCGCGGTGGTTCTCGGGGGGACCGCGTTCGGCGGGCCCGGCAGCTACACGCGCACCACTGTCGGGGTGCTGCTGCTCACCGTCGTCTCCACCGTGCTCGTCGGGCTGGGCTTCGGAGAGGCGGACCAGCAGATCCTGAACGGCGTTGTCATCCTCGCCGCGATGGCCGTCTACGGCCGGGAGCGACGGCTCCGCGACCAAGTCTGATCTTCATCTGCGTCACCACCAACCCCCCGAAAGGTACTTCCATGAAGGTGTCTGTCCATCGGAGCGCCCGCACGCGCGTCGCGGCGTCATCCATCGGGATCGCTCTCACAGCGCTGCTCGCCGGTTGCGGCGGATCGAGCGGCACCGTCAGCGGCGGCACGACGGAGGTCAAGGGCAATGCGTCCGGTGGCTGCGGCCAGGTGCCGACCATCGCACCCAACGATCCTGACGGCGCCGTCAAGGCGCTGCCCGCGGAGCTCCAGAAGGCCTACAACGCCTATGGCGAGGAGGTGCTCGCGAGCGCGTGGCGGGACAAGAAGCCGCTGAGCCGCCCCGCCAAGGTGGGCCTGTCGTACCTGCCGGCCTCCAACGCGTTCGCGGCGGCGGTCGTCAAGCAGATGGACGCGAGCTTCGCCGCGGCGAAGGCCAAGGGCCTGGTCCAGGGGGACCTGGTCAAGAGGATCATGACCGACCCGGCGACGATGACCCCGGCCGAGCAGATTCGCGGCTTCAACGAGCTGGCCGGCTCCGGCGTCGACGTCATCTACGTCACGCCGCTCTCGGGCGACGCGATGATCGCCGCGGTCGACGCGGCCGGTAAGAAGGGCGTCGTGACGGTCGCGCTGTCTTCGACCATCCGCTCCAAGTACGCCGTCAACGTGACCGAGAACGCCTATCTGAACGTCGCCGAGCCGACGGCCTTGGTCGCCAAGCAGCTCGGTGGCAAGGGCGACGTCGTGGTCGTCCGCGGTTTCCAGGGCCTGTCAACGGAGACGATCGGCTACAAGGCGGTCAAGGACGTCCTCGCCGCCTGCCCCCACATGAAGGTGCTCGGCGAGGTCAACGGCGCCTTCGTGCCGCCCGTGGCCAAGGCCGAGCTGCTGAAGTTCCTGTCCAGCCACCCGCAGCAGATCAGCATGGTCGCGCAGCTCGGCGTGATGGGCTCCGGTGTCTACGCCGCCTTCGAGTCGACCGGGCGGGACACGCCCAAGGTGGTCGACGCCGGGGCGTCCGCCTCCTCGCTGGCCTACTGGAAGAAGCTGGAGGCGGGCGGATACCAGAGCGCCGGCACGGGAGGCAACGGCACGCAGCAGGCGAAGGCCTGGTTCACCGCCGGGATGATGGTGCTCCAGGGAGCAGGCCCCAAGGTCGGCACGATCACCCGCGAGCCGTCGTTGATCACCAAGGACAACCTGGCCGACTACCTGCCGGACGGCGCGACCCCGAGCGATCTCGGCGAGGTCAAGGACGGCGAGCCGTGGATGCCGGAGGCGTACCTCGCCAAGTTCTTCGAAAGCTCCGCGGCGTGAGCGTGTCATCGAGCGGCGGCCGCCGGGAGCCCACCGGCGGTCGCCTCGCCGGCAGGGTCGCACTCGTCACCGGCGCCGCCTCGGGCATCGGCCTGGCCACGGTCCGCCGTTTCGCCGACGAGGGCGCCCGGGTCGTCGCGGTGGACCTCGACGCCGGACGAACGGCCAGAGCGGTGGCCGGATGCGACGGCGTGCTCCCCGTCGGTGCCGACATACGGGACAGCCGTCAGGTGGACTCCGCGTACGAGCGCGCCCTCGCCGAGTTCGAACGGCTCGACGTCGCGGTGAACGCCGCGGGCATCTCCGGCGCGCAGGCCGACATCTGTGACCTCACGGATGAAAACTTCACGGACGTCATCGCGGTGAACCTGGCCGGCACGTTCTACTCGGTACGAGCCGCCGTGCGCGTCATGCGTGGCAACAGTCCGCCGGGCGGTTCCATCGTCAACATCTCCAGCGTGGGAGCGCTGGCCAACTTCCCCCTGCCGGCGATGTACCCGGCGTCCAAGGCCGGCGTGCTGGGGATGACCCGCGCGGTGGCCGCGCTGGTGGCGGCCGACGGGATTCGCGTCAACGCGGTGGCGCCTGGGGCGACGGACACGCCCATGCTGCCGCAGGATGTCCAGGTTCGCCGAGCCGTCGTCGAGCTGGGGGTGCTACGCCGGGCCGCCTCCGCGGACGAGATCGCGCACACGATCTTGTTCCTGGCGAGTGACGAATCGGCGTTCTACACGGGACAGACCCTGTCCCCGAACGGCGGCTACGTGATGTGAGGCGAGCTAGCTGTGCGAGGGGATGCCGGTGGCCTCGATCGCCTGGAACGCCGCTTCGTAGGACCGGGCCAGGTGCGTCGCGCAGGCCTCGGCGGCCCGGTCCGCGTCTCGGTCCGCCAGCGCCTCGTAGATCTCCCGCAGCTCGGCCGCCGCGGCCTGGGGCCGGCCAGGCAGACACAGCGCGGCGCACATCAGCAGGATGATCTGCGCCCGCAGCTTGACCAGCACGTTCAAGGTGCTCATCGCGCCGGCGGCCCGCAGGATCACGCCGTAGAAGTGGTCGCGCGCGCGCATCAGCGCCGCGGGGTCCGCGGGCCGTCCGGCGGTCGCCTCGAACTCGGCCAGCGCGTGGTGGAGGGCCCGAACCTGGGAATCGGAGGCCTGTGCCACGAACCGGTAGACCATGACCTCTTCGAGCGCGCGCCGCACCTCGTCGACTTCGGCGGCCTCGTCGCGCGAGGGCGCCCGGACGACCGGGTCGTCGTCCGGAGACGTCAGCCACCCCTCTTCGGAGAGATCCCGTAGCGCCTCGCGCACCGTCCGCCCGGAGACCCCGGTGCGGGCCGCGACCGCGTTTCTGTCGAGCCGCTGCCCCGGCCTCAGCCGGTAGGTGTAGATGTCCTCGCGCACCGCCTGAAGGACACGCTGCCGAAGGTCGGCCAGCATGGCGGCCGACTCAAGGCGGGCTTCGTGCCTCTTCGCCCACGAGGGTTCGTGCTCCACGGCACGAGGCTACGGGTGTTTCGTCATACAATCAATGACTTGTTACGGCGAAATTTCGGCTGACCACGACCACGCCGTCGCGGCAGGGCACGGTCACTTCGCCGCGCCGCTCAACGGCACTCCGCCGGGCGCGGCCAGGCCTTCGAGACCGGCCCGTTTGGCCTGCTCGATGTGGTGGTTGCAGGCCCGCACGGCGGCCTCGGCGTTACGCGCCTCGATCGCGCCGATCATGGTGGCCAGTTCTTGGACGCTACGCGTTATGCGTCCCGGCTGCGCCAGCGACGTGGCGCGCAGCAGACTCAGCCGCGCCTGCACGCTGGCGAGCGTGGTGTGCACCGAGCGGTTTCCGCAGCCGCGCAGCAGCACGTCGTAGAAGCGGTCCTTCGCCTTGAGCACCCGCATCGTGCCGCCGCCCTTGGTTGCCGCCTCGGCCAGCTCTTCGTGTGCCTTGCGCAGCTCGGCCACCTGCTCGTCGGAGGCCAGTTCGGTGAACCGGCGCACGGCCAGCGCCTCCAGCGCGGCGCGCAACTCGTAGAGCTCGACCGCCTCCTGAGGCGACGGTGCCACCACGACGGCGCCCTTCTGCGGGATCGTCTTGACCAGCCCCTCGGCCGCCAGCTCGCGCAACGCCTCGCGGATCGTGGTGCGCGAGACACCGATCTCCTCGATCAGCTCACGCTCGATCAGCCGCTGGCCGGGGGCGAAGTGGAAGGTGAGAATGGCCTGGCGCAGCACGTCGAGCACCTGCTGGCGCAGCGGTGCGGCGATGCGGCCCACCTGCGCGGACAGGTCGCCCATGCCGGCCTCGGTCTCGCTACGCGCTCCTGGCGGTCCTATCGTGGTCACCACTTAAGAATACGGGAAGTTCGTCGTACAAACCGGAGATGCTCGGCTCTTCGCGGAAAAGTTCCGACCTCTTAACACCCTGTTAGTACGTTCTGGGCCCAGACGTCCGGAATCGGCGTCGGCGTCGAGCCCGGCGATGTTGAGGACCTCTGCTGCGTTCTGCTTCCACCGGCACGGCGGCGCTCGTGCTCGGCTTCGATCTTCCAGTTCCTCGATCGCCGCCGCGCGCTCGTCTTCGGGGACCGGACCAGGTTCTTCCTGTAGCCAGTTCACCGGTTCTCTCAACCGGTCCCGGTCGAGCTTGCATCGCAACGTCTCGGCGACACACGCCGACAGGCCCCGCTCCGACGCCTCCGCGCGGATCTCGTCAAGAGATTTCGGGGATAGCCACCGTCACGGCTCGCTGTAATCGAGCGCTACTTTTGTGTGATTGAGCACTTGGGTGCGGCTTGCCCGGTGTGGGCCGCGACCACACGAGCCGGCCCCTTTGCCGGCGCCGGAGAGGAGCACGCATGCCGACTCTCAGCGGTTTGGTGAGCCAGCCCGATTTGGGCCTGCGGTTCGTGGATCGTGAGGACGTGGTTCAGTATGGCGGGAGGCCGGTGGCGGCGGTCGCCGAGGGGATGATGTGGACGGCCGCGGAAGCCGGAACGCCGCTTCACGCGCTGAACGATGTGCTGCTCGTCCTGCCTGCCGGGCCGCGCATCGATTGGCCGGCCGTAGGAAACGCCGCCGGAGTGATCCTTGCGGGAGCCGTCGGAGATGACGCCCTGTCGGAATCGCTGCTGGCCGCCAGAGAACACGGCGTCCCGCTGCTCACCGTGTCGGATGACGCGCTACACGTCTGTGCCCGAATCCACCCTGTTATCCGCCAGGAGCAGCGGCGCGAGCTCCATGAGCACACCGATCAACTGAAGGCGATGCAGCGCATTGCGCTGCAGCCGGATGGCCTGAGCCGTCTTCTGCAATGGCTGGCTCGGCAGATTTCCGGGCATGCGATGCTGGTCGACCCCTCCGGTTCTCCGCTGTACGCCTTCCCCGGCCCCCCGGGGGAGATGTTCTCCCGGGCGGAGAAGGACATCCGCCGCGTCGTCACCAGGCAGACCCGGTCCGCCGCCATCAGCCTGGGCACGCAGGTCGCCCACATCATGTCCATCGGCAGTCAGGAGCCGAACCCGGTTCTCATCGTCGCCAGGGACGAACCGTTCCCCTCTGGGATGCGGAGCCTGGTCTCCGACACCGCGGGCCTGCTGTGGCTTCGGTGGCGGATGGAAGAGCTCGGCCGACACTCTCGCCAGGTCGAGTTGGCGGAGTCGCACAGCCGCGAGGCGGTCCTGCATCTGCTCATGCTCGGCCACGTCCAGGCGGCAAGACGCGTCGCCGGGGCTTTGGGGGCGCGGCTTCCCGATCTCACCCGCGTTTACATCGTGGAGTGCCCGGCGAACCGCAGAGGTAATTACGCCAGGAGGTGCGCCGAGGTCACCGAGGGCCGCGCGTGGATCGTGTCCTGTCCCGTCTATGCCCGCCACCTCATCATCCTGGCCCCGGCCGACTCAGAAGAGGCGGACAACCCGTTGGACCAGGCGTTGCGTGCCCTGGTGGCGAGCAACCCGGGGTCCTACGTCGGAGCCGGGCGATTCGTGAACCTGCGCGACGTGGCGGCAGGGTACCAACAGGCGTTTCATGCCCTCGCGGTCGCCAGGGGAATCGACGCACGGTGTGCGACATTCAGTTCGCGCGAGGACATAGCATCGCTGATGGGTGCGGGAGGCCGCCGATGGGCGGCTAGATCGCTGCGCCGCCTGCTGGATTATCGGCCCGAACGCCGCCAGGATCCCGACGCCGAGGAGTTGAAGGGGACCCTCACGTCCTGGCTCACCTTCTCCAGCGCAGCGACGCGTCAGTTGAAGATCCACCGCAACACGCTGTCCGCCCGGCTGCGCCACATCGAGCGACTCCTGGGCTGCGATTTGAGCGATCTCGCAACTCAGGCGGAAACCCAGCTCGCGCTGCGCCTCCTTGCTCAGCCACCGTCACGGCCCGACAGCGACGAACCCGGCGAAGTGACGCTGGACGCGCTCCTCGGCGCTCCTGCAGTATTCCACTGGGCGGAGTCGTATCTCACCCCGCTCCGCGAGGGTGACCCGCGTCTTCTCGAGACCTTACAGACCTGGCTGAGGAGCAATGCCCGGCTGGACACGACCGCGTCGATGCTGGGACTAACCGTGCCAGCCGCGCGCAAGCGCCTGATCCGCGTTGAAGGCATTCTTTCCCGGTCTTTGCTGAATGCGCCTTCCGCGCGGCACGACATTGTGCTGGCCTTCCGCATATTGGATCCAGCCATCCTGTCGCAGCAGGACACCGCCTAACCCGCGGCAGCTCCCCTGACGGAAGGTATTCACACCGGGCTGACTCAGCAGTATGAAACCGGCTGACCGCATCACTGTGCAGATAGAAACCGGAAGAACCGCCCTCAATCGCCATAACATCGATTCGCCATAACAAACGATTGAGTGTTCCGAATTCAGTGGTGGCAGATGATCCAGGGAATAAAGGAATGGACGACGTCCTGCGAATGGCACCTGGACGGCTTCAGGCCGATCGTCGCACGTCGAATGGCGGAAAACGCTCTGTCGCTCTGGGGAGTGCAAGCGGAAATCATCGACGACGCAAAGTTGATCACCTCCGAAGTAGCCACCAACGCCGCCAAGCACGTACATCCCGAGCTGCGAAGAGCGGGCTTCATAACCTTTCGCATCAACCTGTCCGGGGACACGCTGCGTTTCGATATCTCTGATCCTGACTCTCGCCCACCCCTGTTGATCCGAGCCGCATATGACGATGAGCAATATCGCGGGCTGACCATTGTGGACGCCCTTGCAAAGGATTGGGGCTTCGAGGTGGCCTCATCTGGCATCGGCAAGGTCATCTGGTGGACGCAGATCATCTCGCACCCATGATACCAATCATTAGCTTCTAAGGAGCTCCATGTCTCACCATCTCGACTCACCACTTGCCCGCCAGGACAAGCGCCTTGACATCAGCGATGTCTATCTTTTCCGAGGGACATCGGGAACCGTCTTCGTCATCAATGTGAACCCACTCTCCGGGTCTGACGGCTTCCATCCAGAAGCGCTCTACGAGTTCAAGATTGATGCGGATGGCGACGCGGTCGAGGACATCACCTACCGGGCCACTTTCGGCGCCCGCGAAGCCGATGGCAGGCAGTCGATCGAGATTCGCAGGCTCGACGGACCGGACGCGCGGAACCGCGACGCCACCGGGGTGACCGTGGCCACGGGACGGACCGAAGAGGAGATCCTCGGTGAGGCTGGAGTACGCGTCTGGGCAGGGCTGGCCGGGGACCCCTTCTTCATCGAAGGCTCGGTCGTCGGCGCCGTCGTGAAGGCCGTCACCACGGGCAGCCCGCTCAACCTGGACGGCTGGGACCGCGACAACCCGCAGAACGTCTTCAGCGGCACCAACGTCAGCGCCATCGTGCTCGAGGTCCCGGACGCCGCGTTCGAGACGACCTCCATCGGCTTCTGGGGGACGAGCGTCCTGCCGACCGACGCGGGCGGTTGGCGCCAGATCAATCGATGCGCCCAGCCACTGGTCAACACCATCTTCAATCCGGACGACACCGAACGCTCCAGCGAATACAACACCACCCAGCCGCGCGAGGATCGCGTCATCTACGGGGCGCTCGTAGAAAAGCTGGTCGCGGACGTGGTCGGAGTCATGGGCACCCACCAGAACCCCGCTGGCTATGGTCGCCACGTTCGCGACCTGCTCTTTCCCGACATTCTGCGATACGAGATCGGAACCACGGCGGAGTTCACTCCCAACAGGCGTAACGGCCGCAGCCTGACCGACTGCACGCCGGAAGTCATGTTCGGGTTGGTGCTCAACACACCGATCGCGATGGGCCTCGACCCCAACTCCGCCACGGGGACGCTCCGCACAGGTTTCCCTTACCTCTCCCCGCCCTTGCTGGTGGCATCGACACCATGACTTTCATCGACCGGTGATCAGGGTGCCCTCCGCACGGGGGCACCCCTGATCATCTGCGCTCCCACCGATACGCAGCGCGTCCGCTGGAACCGCCTCACGCTGTCGGCCTAGCGGTTTGCCTGCGCCGTTATGAGACTCCCTCGGCTAGTGATCTTTGGTCATGGGGTTTCTGTAGGTTTGTGGCAAGTTTCACCACGCCCGAGGAAGTCGAGCTTGGACGGCGTAATCGTCGACGTGCCGGGTGATGGTCTTGAACGACGCCCGGAGTCCGGGTGGCGCTTGGGGCTGATCGGCCGCGGTGACCGACCATGGCGGTGGTCAGACCGGCACGAACGTGGCCGGGAGGGCCACGCCGTCGGGCTCCTACGCCTCTCCGTGGGAGAGCCTGGCGGCGATCGGCGACGGCATCGACCCGCCCAGCTCGAACGCCTCGGCTCGGTCACCGCGTCCGCGGAGTTGGCCAGTTGGCTCTGCAGATCCAGATAGGCACCGCTTGCGGCCGTTGATCTTCTTGTTCGCGTCGTGGCCGCGGGTGTCGCGGGCCACAATGTCGGCGCCCTTGACGCTTTGCGAGTCGATGATGCCCGCCGATGGTTCGTCGGTGGCTGTCGGCGGGCCTTGATGTGTAACGCACTCATATGCGTCAAACCGGATCAAGCCCACAGGTCTGCCATAAACTATGCGGAAATTGATTAGGTGGAATGGGAAGGCGCTGCGGCGAGCAGATGCTGGATCAGTGACCGGAGTACCGACATCGCGGAACGGGTATTCCGTGCGTCGCACAACATGATCGGCGTGCGCGAGTCGAGCTCGAGTGCGGCTCGCACCTCTGCCGGTTCATAGGGGAACGCGTCATCGAATTCGTTGACCGCGACGAGGAATGGGATGCCCCGATTCTCGAAGAAGTCAACGGCGGCGAAACATTCCTGCAGCCGACGGGTATCGGCCAGCACAATGGCACCGAGTGCTCCCGCGGACAGCTCGTCCCACATGAACCAGAAGCGCTCCTGCCCAGGCGTTCCGAACAGGTAGAGCACAATATTATGCTGGTGGATGGTGATACGGCCGAAGTCAAATGCAACTGTGGTTGTGGACTTGTCCTCTGTCCTGCTTAGGTTGTCGATACCCATGCTGGCCGCAGTAATGAGTTCTTCCGTATTGAGCGGCTCGATCTCGCTCGCCGCGCCGACGAAGGTCGTCTTTCCGACGCCGAATCCACCAGCGATCAGAATCTTCACCTGGGTGGGGAAAACCTCAGATTCGTTGTAAACCATCGAGCAGCTTCTCCAAGAGAACTCGGTCGGTGACGTGGCTGGACGAAGAAGACGAGGCCCAGGTAGCTATGGCTCCGCAGTCCACTAGATCCGCGAGGAGGACCTTGGTGACCATCACAGGAAGTCGTATGTACGCCGCCACCTCGGTGACCGAGACCGGAGTGTGGCACAGTTCGAGAACCTTGAGATGTTCCGGATCCACGTCCGGGCCGGCCCGTCCCGTGGTGACCACTAATGAGAGCAGATCCAGTTCCACGGTCGGGCGGGTGCGGCCCGCGTTCACTGTGTATGGGCGTATCAGGGGGCCGGCTTCGTCATCAAGCCATACTTCGTCGTCACCGGCTATGTTCATCGGTTCCTGTCACCAGAACCAGTCGCCGGCGGGCGGATCGCTGTGTCCAGGAAGGGACGGACGGCTTTGATCAGCCGAGCCATCTCAAGACCAACGACGGCCGGGTCGGCGTCTCCCCCCGCCAGCACCGCGATAACCGAGTTGTGGCCGGCCCACGAGATGAACAGCCGGCTGGACTTGAGTTCGGTAACGACCTGGCGGACTTCGTTGCCGCCATCGAATTTGGCACAGGCGCTCCGTGCCATGGAAAAAAGTCCGGAGGCGAGTGCCGCGAGATATTCTGAGCTGTCGCGGTCCAGGCCGTGGGTGGCTTTCATCAGTCCGTCCGAGGACAGCAGCACACTGCCACGAATGGCAGGGACCTCCTGGGACAGACCCTTCAATAGCCAGGCAAGATCCGGAGTCTTGTTTGAAGAGACGGTGCTCAAAGGGACGCTCCTTCTAGGCTTGTAATGTTCTACAGACCGGTGTTACCGGTCCCGTCTTACCGGTCTTCGTCCTGGCCACTGCGCATCCCCTTCATGAATGACGCCATCAGCCCGTGATCGAGGCCCGGGTCCGTATCGTCATCCAGGGGTGCGGGAGCGTTGAGAAGCTCGGCTGCCATGTTCGCCTGAGGGCGACGTTTCGGCAGTTCCGGGCGTCGGCCGGCACCTCTTGGAGGACCGAGGTCGTTCCGTTCCTCCGCTTGCCGGGCCGGCGTGCCAGCGCTCTGCTTCCTCCAAGCCTCGGACGGGCCGTCAGGGCGGGCACCGGCATCATGGCGGCTACGCACTGGGGTGTTCTTTCTGGAACCGGAGGAAGGCATCGGCGAGAAAAGCGAGCCTGGCGTACTGGCCGACAGGGCGGGCGTGGGTCCGGCGGGCTCGGGTGACGTTGCCTGTCGTGCGCCGGTCTCCTGCGTCTCTGAACCGATCAACTCATTCGGGATCACGACGATGGCCTGGGTGCCGCCGTAGAGGTTGGTCTGCAGCCTGACAACGACTTTGTGCCGATGTGAGAGGGCGGATACCACGAGCAGTCCGATACGGCCGTCCTGCACCAGTTCGTCGACGTCGATTCGTTCCGGAGCGGTGAGAAGGTCGTTCAGCCGACGCTGGGTCTCTCGGGGAATGCCGAGGCCGCGGTCCTCGATCTCGATGGCCAAGCCGGCAGTTACGGCTTCTGCGCGGAGGAGTACCTGCGTGTGCGGCGGCGAGAACTTGGTGGCGTTCTCGACAAGCTCGGCGAGCAGATGGATGACGTCCGCGGCCGCGCTGCCGTCCAGGGCCCCCTCGACCGGTGGCATCACTTTGACCCGGCTGTAGTGCTCGACCTCGGCGATGGCCGAGCGCAGAACTTCGTACGTGGTCACCGGCCTGCTCCACTGGCGCCGCGAGACGGCCCCACCGATCACAGCGAGGCTTTCGGCCTGTCGGCGCAGGCGAGTAGTGAGGTGATCGACCCTGAACAGGCCCTTGAGCAGTTCCGGATCCTCGACCTGGTTCTCCAGCTCGTCGAGTCCTCGCATCGCCCGATGAGACAGTGACTGCATCCGCAGGGCAAGGTTGACGAAGACCTCGACTCGCTGCGCGGGACGGCCACTGGGTTTCCGGCTCGCTGCGTTGATCACAGCGTTCCAGGCCTCGTTCTGAGCTTTCTGGAATTCTTGCGCAAGGTGCGCGATGGGGTCTCCGGTCGCCACCGGCCGGAAGTCGACGCCGCGTCGTGCGGGAACGTCGCCGGCCGCGATCCGCTCTGCCAGGCCGTGCAGTTCTTGCCGGCTGCGCGACACCGAAAACCCCAGGTCGCCGAGTCGCGGCTCCAAGTCATTGAGGCGGGAGGCCGAACGACCCGATATCTGTCGCTCCCGCTGAGTCGCCTTGTCCGCCGCGACGACCGCGACGCACATGATGGCCACCGCTCCCCCCGCAATGACGGCCAGTGTCGGCCAAGCCTGCCGCGACGAGGGTTCCGCCACAATCAGCACCGTCACCGCGATCAGCCCCAGGCACGCCATAAGGCCTGCTGGAAGGATGGAGATGCCCAGATGGAACGCATGAACGTTGGTTGGACGACGTTTACCGCGGCCGCGTGGCCTGCCACGGCTTCCGGCGTCTTGGCGTTCGGGGGCGGTGGGAGGCAGGAGAGGCGCAGACATCGGGCGTCCTTGGTGCAAGGGTGATCGGTCAATAGGGGTCACCATACTGAGTCAATCAGAACAATATCGGCCATCCGGTATTTGAGGCGATACGGCGTGTGATCAGCAGGGGGGCAGCACCTGCGGTTGATGCGGGAGTCAGTGGCTGGCCTGCAGCCCGCGGCAAGCCCCAGGCAAGAACGGCGTCGGCACCAGTACTGCGTTCGAGTTGGCGGATGAGGCTGCGGGTTCTGCGTTGAGGGCCGATGTGCAGGCCGTAGAAGTCCGGGCCGAGATCGTCGAGGCGCCGGTCCGCTGCGCAACCTGCAGCAGGCAACAACCGAGGTCGTGGAGGTTGACCGGCCCCACCGGTCCGTTCGCCGCCGCCGCGGTTCCGTGATCGCCTTGCTATCCTCCGAGCGGATGGCCGCAATCCACGACAGGAACGGTCAGGTAAGCAGACAGGAGCCTGTGATGAGCCTTCCCGCCTTCCGCCTTGTGACTCCCATGGACGAGGAAGCGCCCCGCCGCGCTGCCCGGCTCCAGGAACTGGGCATCCGGGAGGAGCCTGATCCTGAGTTCGACGAGTTCGCCCGGGGCCTGGCCCACGAGCTAGAGGCACCATTCGCCATGGTCAACATCATCGGCCCAGAACGGCAGTATTTCGCCGGGTTGTATCCTTCGTCGCGCGACCGGGGCGTCGACCCCGAGACGGATCCGTTCCGGACAATGGCCTGCGACCACGGTTACTGCATGTACGTGGTGACGAGGAAACATGCGATGGCGTTGGACGAAGTGATGGACTATCACCTCTTCGCCAACAATCCGGTGGTGGACGAGATCGGGATTCGCGCCTACCTGGGCGCCCCGTTGATCGACCGGACGGAGATCCTGGGCACCATCTGCGTCGTGGACACCAAGCCCCACGATTGGGGCGCAGAGGGGGTCGCGTTCATCAAGGCCCGGGCCGCAGAGCTTGTGGAGAGGATTCATCAGCGGGCTCGATGATGAAGGTGCCGCGGTAGCCGGGCAGCACCTAAGCCAGAGGTCGCCCCCGCGCGTCGAAGCAGCGGAGGTGCCATCGAGCTCCACGAGCACCGCTGGTCGACCGGACTCGACCGCGCGAACGGCCTCGAAGCACCCTGCTCCGCGTCAATCCGCATACCAGGAAGTCCCTTGGAACCATCCGAGTTGGGCCTGCTCCTCATCATGTCGCGATACTCGACGGCGAGCACGGCGGTGTTGACCCGAGGCCGGAAAGAGAGACTGTTGTTGCGCCTGCCGGCCATCGTCACCCGCCCAGGTCATGGCGCCACACTGCGGCTCCTGCCGATAGGTGATTCGGGGCAAAAGCGTCGATATTCTCGCGCTGCGTCGCCAGATCACCGTTTCGTGCGGAATAGGTCGGTCGGCTCGGCCGAAGCCGACGGAGCCGCTGCGGCTATCCGACGGGCACCGTAGACCGGGTGCGCCGCTGCTCGTTCTGCTTACGCCACCCGTACCGGGTCACCCCCCGCGGTTTGAACACCGAGAGGACCACGACGATGAGCAACACCACCAGTCCTCCGACGGAGTGGGGCAGCGTGCCGGGCAGCTCTCGGGGATCGGCATTGGACGTAGCGGCTTGAGCCAGGTAGCTCACGGTTTGCGTCTCTATCAGCAAGATGGTGGTGGCGAAGACGGTGAGCAGCAGTTTTACCAGCACCCAGTAGTGCCGGAACAGGCCCCATGAAGTGCCCAGCGCGTTGACAATCCCGATGATCAACGACGCCAGGGCCAGCGGGACGATGACGTACACGACTATCACCCCCATCCCGGCGTACGCACCACGCACCGTGTGAACGTCCTGGCTGCTGCCGGCGGTGATGTCGAGCGCAAGGTAGGCGAGGACCGCGCCGACCCAGCCGGCCGAGGTGGCGACGTGTGCGGTGAGCACGATCTTGCGGATGAGCGGAGGCATGAGCATCAGCTGCTGACCTCCGATGCCGCGTGGCCCAAGTCGCCACCAGCGGAGGAATGGATTTCCATGACGTCGGCCGGCGGTGTGCCGCCGGCACCCATGTGCCGGCCGGGGCCGTGATCGCCTCCGAGGCCGGTGAGCTTCACGATCACGGCCAGCAGGATCAGGATGCCGACGACGATGGCGGACACCTTCACCCAGCGTGGCGCCCTGGGCGGAAGAGGTGATCCACGGTCGGCCCCAGGGGAGTGGGGTGCGTCAGCCATGAGATTCCTCCGGTATGCGTGGTCGGCGGGGTGCTCGGAACATTAACGTTTTGCGAGACGCAATGTCTATATGAAAGCACAGTGTCGCACCATAGGCGTCATGTACACTCAGCTGGTGCCGAAGCTGTGGAGCGAGACCATCGAGGCGCACCGTCACACCGTGCGCGAGGCGATCCTGGAGACGACCTGGGCGCTGGTGAGCGAGCACGGGTTGATGTCGGTGACGATGACGCAGATCGCCGAGAAGGTCGGCATCGGGCGCGCGACGCTGTACAAGTACTTCCCGGACGTCGAAGCGATCCTGGCCGCCCACCACGAGCGTCACGTCACCAGCCACCTTGAACAGCTCACCGAACTTCGGGACCAGCCTGGCGACGCCGGCGAGCGGCTTGAGGCGGTGCTCGAGCACTACGCCCTCATCTGCCACTACCGTGGACGACACGGAACCGAAGAACTCGCCGCGCTCCTGCACCGAGGTGACCACGTCGCCCATGCGCAGCAGCAGCTCATCGACCTGTTCCGAGACTTGCTGACGGAGGTCGCCGCAGCCGGCGGCCTGCGCGACGACGTCGCCCCCCAAGAACTCGCGAGCTACTGCCTTCACGCCCTGTCCGCAGCCGGCAGTCTGCCATCCGAAGCCGCTGCCCGCCGCCTCGTCGCAGTCACTCTGACCGGGCTGCGCCGCCCGCACTGAAACGTGACGATGTCGCTGATGTCAGGAGCTCTCCGCCCCTGTGCGCAGCCGTCCTCCTACTATCTTTTTTCGTAGCAGAGCTGGAGGCGAAAGCCGGCACTTGTCCCGTCGCCAGCCGCACCAGGGCCGCCGGCTGCCCGGTTATGCCAGGGAGTCCAGGCTGTCGCCCGCCACGATGGCGCGCTTGATCCTGATCAGGTCCTTGGGCGAGTTCACCCCGACCGCACCGATGAGCACCTCGTCCCTGGCGAAGGCGACGGCGAACCGGCCCTCCTCCGGCGACCCGGCGACGATGCGGCTGGTGTCGGCGAGGTGCGGCAGGCCGGCCGTCTGGATGCGGGCGCCGTGCACGTGGGTGGCGAAGGCGGGGAGGTCGGCGAAGGGCTTGGCGTTCTCGGGGCCGGCCAGCAGATTGAGCGCTGCGACGGTGCCCTGGTCGTTGGCGTTCGACCAGTGCTCGACGCGGACCAGCGCGCCGCCGTACAGGCCGTGCGGCCAGCGGGCGACGTCACCGGCGGCCACCACGTCCGCCGCGCCGAGGGCGAACAGGCGCTCGTCGCAGACCACGCCGTCGCTCAACGTCAGCCCGCTGCCCTCCAGCCAGTCGGTGTTCGGCACCACGCCCGTACCGGCGATGACCAGGCTCGCGGGCAGCGTCCGGCCGTTGCTCAGCCGCACTCCCGTCACCCTCCCGGTTCCGTCGAATCCGGTCACGCGGGTCTCGCTGACGAGCTCCACGCCGTTGTCCCGGTGGTGGCCGGCGAGCCAGCGCGCCGCCTCGGCGCCCACGACGCTCTCCATCGGGTACGGGGCCGCGTCGACGAGGGTGACCGGGAGCCCGAGGGAGCGGGCGGTCGAGGCGACCTCGCCACCGATGAAGCCGCCACCGATGACCACCACGCTGCCGGGTCCGGCGGCCAGTTCGGCGCGCAGGGCCAGTGAATCTTCGATCGTGCGCAGGGTGTGCACGCCTTCGGGGCGTTCGGGCAGGCGCCGAGGGCGGGCGCCGGTGGCGATGACGAGCCCGTCGTAGCGGATCTCCGAGCCGTCGTCCAGGGTGATCAGCCGGTCTGCGGTGTCGAGCCGGACCGCGTGGCGGCCCTTCAGCCATTGGTCACCGAGCTCTTCCGCGCCGGGAAGCGTGACCTCGTCGTCTCCCTTCAGCATGCTCTTCGACAGCGGCGGGCGGTTGTACGGGAGATGCCGTTCCGCGCCGATCAGCGTGATCGTGCCGCCGAAGCCTTCCCGCCGCAGCGCCTGGACGGCACGGAGACCGGCCAGCGACGCTCCGACGACTGCGATTGAGTTCAGCTCTCTCATGCGATGCACCATACCCCGAGGGGGTATTTGCGCCGACGTGAAATAGATCTCACATACCCCTACGGGGTGGGCGCTGCTCGTGTGGGATTTTCGGCGTATGGTGCAGGCGACCAATACCCATCCGGGGTATTTATTTCGAGGGGGTCGAGATGACCAGCGCTACGTACACCGTGAGCGGGATGACCTGCGGCCACTGCGTGGGCACCGTGAAGTCCGAAGTCGGCAAGATTGCCGGCGTGACGGCCGTCGACGTGGATCTGGCCACCGGCAAGGTGACCGTGACGGGGGACGAGGCCATTGACGAGACGCTCGTCCGCGGGGCGGTCGAGGAGGCGAGCTACGAGCTGACCGCCGTCTGACCCGGGCGCCTGGCGAGAAATGTGGCTTCTTGGTGAACGGCCGAGCGCCGGGTGTCGTACCTCTGCATGGCGGCATCCGGCCGGCTTGCGCCGGTGCTACGAGGCTCCTTAGTACACTGATGGGTCTCGTGACATGCCGATCACCGAGGGAGGGCCGATGGGAGTCGTGCCGCGACGACTTGCGTTGCGGTTCGCGCGTGGCCTCCTGCTCATCGTCCTCGCCCTGGGTGTCTACGGCATGCACACCCTCGGACATCTGGACGGCGGGCACGCCGGCTACCCGTCCGATGCACACGGCATGGTCGTCGCCGAAAAGACACTTCCCTCCCTTCCGGCGGGGATCCTGGCATTCGTTCCCGAGCACGGGATGCCGGGGTTGGATCCGACCAGCGTGTGCCTGGCCATATTGACCTCGCTCGTGATCGTGCTGCTCATGGCCGCCTCGATCAGAGCGGGGCGACGACTCGGTGAGGGCGGGGCGGTGCGGCCACCTGCCCGGCAGGTTGCCCGGCCTCCGCCCAAGCCCACGTCCCTGACCCTGGCGAGTCTCTCGATCTTGCGCATATAGGCCGATGACCCGTGCGGACGGGCTCCGAGGCTGTCCGCAAAAAGGCCGACAGTTCCGACAAATCGAGAGACCAAACAACCATGCGTATCAACCGCAAGATCTCCTTCACCGTCGCCGCGGGCGCGCTCGCTCTGCTGACCGCCTGCGGGGGCAACGGCGACTCCATGGCCGGACACGAGGGGATGGGCAGCAGCAGCGCGCCTGCCGCCACCACGAGCAGTGCGCAGCCGTCAGCCGCCTTCAATGACGCGGACGTCATGTTCGCGCAGATGATGATCCCGCACCACGAGCAGGCGGTCGAGATGGCCGACCTCGCGCCGACGCGCGCGAGCGACCCGGAGGTCAAGGAGCTTGCCACCAAGATCAAGGCGGCTCAGGAGCCGGAGATCCAGACCATGGAGGACTGGCTGACGGAGTGGGGCAAGCCCGCGCCCGAGGATGCCATGGGTCACGACATGCCGGGAGTCATGTCTGAAGAGGACATGAAGAAGCTCGAAGCCGCCAAGGGCAAGCAGTTCGACAAGCTGTTCGTCCAGCATATGATCGCCCACCACAACGGGGCGATCGAGATGGCCCGCACCGAGCAGGCCAACGGGTCGAACCCGCAGGCCAAGGAGCTGGCCAAGACCATCGAGACAACCCAGCAAGCCGAGGTGGGGCAGCTGCAGAAGATCCTCGATCGGCTCTGATGCCATGACCGTCCGGGCGCGAGCGGCGCCCGGGCGGTCAGGCCCATCCGTGCGGACGACGGGGAGTGCGGCTCTCGAGGGCTGAATGATCCGGGTTCCTTAATACCCATGGGGGGTATATTGTTTGCCGGAGAACGAGGAGGAACCATGAGGCGACTTCAAGCGCTGGATCCGGCAGGCGCCCCCGAAAAGTCCCGTGAGCTGCTGAGCGACATCGTCGCCCGGCATGGCGGAGTGGGCGACATGGTGGCCACGATGGCCCATTCGCCCGCCCTGCTCCAGGGCTACCTGGACTTCTCCCGCGCGATGAAACGGGTGAAGATCCCCCGCTCACTGAGCGAGAAGATCTCCTTGGCCGTGCAGGAGTGGATCGGCTGCGGGACGTGCCTGTCGGCGCACACCAAAGCCGCGCAGGCGGCGGGCCTGAGCGAAGCCGACATCGCGCTGGCGCGGCAGGGCACCTCCACCGATGCGCGCGAGGCCGCCTTGATCGCTTTGGCTGTCCGCGTGCTGGCTGAGCCCTCGTCCATCACTGATGAGGATGTGGCCGAGCTGCGTGCCCTCGGATGGAGTGACCGGGTGCTGGCTGAGATCGTCGGCCTGGTCTCGCTGAACCTGTTGACCGGCGCCTTCAATCTCCTCATAGGCCTGGAGCCCGAGGAGATACCGTAGAGGGGTTTCCCGTTTGAATGATTGCCGGAAGCCATAGAGGGAACTACGGATCTTAGTAGTCTTTCTGGGGGAAGATCCATGGCAGCTTGGGCGGCCGTTCTCAGCCTGATGGCCCTGCTCGCTGTCGGTGTGCTCGCGATCTATCTGGTCTCCTTGGTCATCAGTCCCCGGGGAACGCTCGGCGCGGGTCCGTTCCTGTCCGGAGCCCGGCCTCGAGAACATGCCCTTTCTCGTTACCACGTGCGCTGGTACGCGGTCACCCTGGTCTTCCTGGCCTTCGACATGGAAATGGTCTTCATGTACCCCTGGGCGCTCGTCGTCGCCGAGGTGGGCACCGTGGCTCTGGTGGAGATGTTCATCTTCCTCGGCCTCCTGATGGTCGGCGTGGTCTATGCCTGGCGGGAAGGGGCCTTCCGGTGGGTCTGACCGAGTGGCTGTTAAGGCGGGCTGCGGGCCATCCGCGGCCACTCGTCGTCTCCGCTGAGCACGGCACGCGGACCCGGCTGCTCAGCGAGGCCGAGATCGCGCGGCGACGGTGGCGGCCCGGCGACCCGGCGGGAGAGGCCAACCTCCTGGTCGTCTGCGGCGGTCCGAGCGAAGAGTTCGAAGAGGCCATCCGGAAGGTCTGGGACGACATGCCAGGGCCGCGCGCGCGAGTCGATCTTCCCGGCGACGCTTCTCCAGAGTCGATCGGCCAGTTCCTGGATCGTGCGGTCGTGCACCTGGCCGACAAGGACGCGCAGTGGAGGGATGCCGCTGCTCGCGCGGACGAGCCGTGGTCGCCCGGTGGAGAGCGCCATTCACCGCCCCATCACGGACATGGTTCATATCCGGAACATGACGCGCATGGGGGCGGTCACCACGAGCACCACATGGGCAATCCCGGCGGCCTGCCCATGGCGGATCGTGGCGCCGACCGTGACGGGCTGAGCCTGGATCGCCTGCACGTGCCCATGGGGCCGATCTTGTCGGACTGGCCGTGCGGACTGGTGGTGGAGAGCGTCCTGCAAGGCGACGTGATCCAGGAGGCCACGGTCAGGTGGCTGGGGAGCGGCGAGTCGTACTGGGCGGAGCCCTGGGACAGGGCGGCGGCCGGGCATCCGGTGACGCGTGCCGAGGCAGGGCGCCGGCGGGCCGCCGCCCACCTCGACAGCCTCGGCCGGCTGCTGTCGGTCTCCGGGTGGTCCACTGCCGCGAGGCGCGCCAGGACGCTGAGGGATCGCCTGCTCGCCGACGCGCCGCGCGCCGCGCTCGCCGCGCCGTACCGGAGCTTCGAAAGACAGGTGCGTCGTTCCAGAACCCTGCGCTGGATGTTGCGCTACGTCGGATCGACCGAGGACGGCGACGCGGTGTCCAGGCTGGAGGAATGGCTGACCTGGACGTGGGCGGCGATCGATTCCCTCGAGGACGACACGCCCCTCGACGGTGCACCCCCGGTCAGGAACGCCCTGCATCCGGGGCTTCTCGTCGGCGCCGAGCTGGCTGCGGCGAGGCTGATCATCGCCAGCCTCGATCCGGATCCGGCGGTCGCCCATGCTTGACGCCGCAGTTCTCGCCCTTCCGCTGGCACTCGCCGCCCTCGGGCTCGCCGCCGCCTGTCTCGACGCGACGCTGGGTGGGGGCCGGGCGAGCGCCCCGTTCGGCGAGACGATCCGGCTGCTGGTCCAGCAGCGCCGGCGTACGCTCCTGCCCGACGCGCTCCTCCTGCGGATCGGCGTCATCAGCCTGATCGTCGCTCCGGTGCTGGCCGGGATCGTGATCCCGCTGGGCGATGCCCCTGTGGCGGATCTTGCCGTGGGCATCGTCTGGTTCAACGCCATGGAGGTATGCGTCTGGGGGTCGCTCTGGCTCGCCGGATGGTCGGCCAACTCGGTGTATCCGCTGGTCGGCGCCTACCGGTTCGTGGCACAGGGGCTGGCCTACGAGCTGCCGCACATGTTCGCGCTGATCACTGTGGCACTCGGTGCGGGATCGCTGCGGATGAGCGATGCGGTGCAGAGTCAGCAGGGGCTCTGGTTCGCGGTGTGGATGCCGCTTGCCTTTCTGATCTATCTGATCTCCGCGCTGGCGATGGCGTTCTGGGGTCCGATGAGCCAGCCGATCGGCAGTGACCTCGCGGGCGGCGTGCGTGCCGAGTTGTCGGGGCCTGATCGTCTGATCTTCCAGGCGGGACGCTATGCGCTTCTGGTGGTGGCCGCCGCGGCGGCCGTACCGCTGTTTCTCGGTGGTGGCGCGGGCCCGGTGCTGCCGAGTTGGCTGTGGGTGCTGATCAAGACGACGGCCGTGCTCGGGCTGCTGGTCTGGGTACGGCATCGCGTGCCGGCCATCAGGATGGATCGCTTCACCCAGGTGTCCTGGCTGGTGCTGATTCCGCTGTCGCTCCTTCAGTTGCTGATCGTTGGCATCGTGGTGTTGTGATGGCCGTCGCCTTCTGGATCCTGGCCGTCGTCTCCGTGGCCGCGGGGATCGCGGTGTTCGTCGTCGATTCGATGGCGCGGGCGACCTTCGCCCTGCTCGCCTCCCTGCTGGCGGTCGGGGTGGTGTTCCTGCTCATCGACCTCGAGTATCTCGGCGTCCTGATCATTCTGATGATGGTCATGGAGATGCTGATCATGGCGGTCTTCATGATCATGTACATGATGAATCCGGCGGGACTCATGCCGATGAAGATGGTTCACAACAACCGCGGAGCCGTGATCATCTCAGGGGCGGTCTTCGTCCTGCTGGCGGTCGGGATCTTCCGCACTTCCTGGCCGCAGCGCAGGGGCGAGCCCCCGGGAGATCCCACGCACGCGCTCGGGCTGGCGATCATGGGGCCGAAGATGCTCGTCATGATGGTCATCGGCGTGGCCATCCTCGCGACAATGATCTCTACCGTTGTGCTCGCCACTCATCGGGGGCGGTACGACCGCTACGGAGAGGACCTGAAGCGCCGTCGCCCCCTCGACCCAGGACCGGGCTCCGGGATGGGCATGGGCATGGGCCCGGTTCTGCCCGCTGCCGACCACCACGCCGGACACGGTTCGTGCGGCTCTCCCGATCCCCGCGAGGATTCCGGATGACGCTCGAAGCCTTTCTTCTGCTGGCCGCCGCGCTGTTCGCGGTCGGTCTGTACGGCGCGCTGTCCCAGCAGTCGATCGTGATGCTGATGATGGGCCTGGAGCTGATGATCAATGGTCTGATCGTGGCCGGTGGGGCGTTCTGGTACTTCCTGGCTCCCGAGACCGCCGACGGTCAGGTCCTCGTCCTGGTGGCGATCACCGTGATGGCCCTGGAGATGGCCATGGGCTTCGCCGTCGTCACCGCGCTCTTCCGGGCGCGGGAGGTGGACATGACCGACGAGGCGAAGGACCTGAAGGGATGAGCTTCCTCGTCGTGCTGCTGCCGGCGCTTCCGATCGTTTGCGGTGGTGCGCTGATCCTCGTGCGCCGGGCCGCTCCTGCGATCGCACTTCTCGTCGCCTTGGTGACCGTGCTCGTGGCCATCCTGGTCGCGATCGAGCGTCCTGTCATGACCGTCGAGCTGTTCGCCGGTTTTGAGGCGGGGCTAGCGGTCGACGGGTTGTCGGCGGTCATGGTGGTCACCGTGTCGGTGATCGCGCTGGCGGTCCTCGTCTTCGCGGCGGGCGAGATCCGCGAGTCCACGGGCCGGTTCTTCGGCCTGATGCTGATCTTCATGGGCGCGATGCTGGTCACCGTCACCGCCACGGACCTCGTGCTGCTGCTGATGGCGTGGGAGGTCATGGGCGCCATGTCGTACGCGCTGATCGGCTTCTGGTGGCGAGACCGGGATCGGGTGCGGTCGGGGACGATCGCCTTCGTCACCACCCGCGCGGGCGACATGGGGCTTTACCTGGCCGCCGGCTGCGCCATCGCGGGGAGCCACGCACTGAACCTGGCGAGCCTGACCGCAATGCGCTCTCCATGGCTGGACCTCGTGGCGGCCGGCCTGGTCGCGGCCGCGCTGGGGAAGTCAGCGCAACTGCCCTTCTCCTTCTGGCTCTCGCGCGCGATGGCGGGCCCGAGCCCGGTTTCGGCGCTCCTGCACTCGGCCACGATGGTCGCCGCGGGCGCCTATCTGCTCCTGCGCACCGCATCCGTGCTGGCGGCGACCGGCTGGGCGGCGACTCTGGTGGCCTGGGCCGGTGCGCTGACCGCGCTGCTGCTCGGAGCGGTCGCCTTCGCGCAACGTGACCTCAAGCAACTGCTGGCCGCCTCCACCTGCGCGCAGATCGGGTTCATGGTGCTGGCCGCGGGCGTCTCGGCGGTCGCCGGGGGGACGGCTCACCTGGTCGCGCATGCGGCGGTCAAGAGCCTGCTCTTCCTCGGGGCCGGAGCTTGGCTGACCGCCCTCGGCACCAAGCAACTGCCCGAGCTCCAGGGCGCCGCGCGGCGCTACCCCCTTGTCGGGATCACCTTCGGGGTCGGCGCCCTGGCGCTGGCCGGGTTGCCGCCGTTGTCGCTGTGGGTGACCAAAGACGCGGTGCTCGCCGCAGTGAACGATCCCGCCCTGCATGCGGTGGCGCTGGCCGCGGGCGTGCTCGCCGCCGCGTACGCCGCCAAGGCGGTGATCGCCGTATGGCTGCCCGGTCCGGAGCGGCGAGACGGAGCACAGATCGGACTGCTCGAACGCCTTCCGCTTCCCCCGCTCGCCCTCCTCGCCGCGGTGCTGGGGATCATCGGCCTCCCGGTCCTCTTCAACGGCTGGGCCCGGCTGCTCGACGCGCCGGGACCGGCGCCCGAGACGGGCGTACTGACCGTGTCGGGCCTGTTGGCGCTGGCCGCGGTGATGCTGGTGAGCTGGGTACGGCTGCGCCGCCCGGCGGGATTTGACGGCGGCGCCTTCCTGGCCGACTGGTTGCGTCTGGAGCGGCTCGCGGTCGCGGTGGTCTGGCAGCCCCTGATGGCGGTGGCCAAGGCGCTGGCTCGATTCGACGACAGGGTGATCGACGGCGCGGTGCGTGCCGTACCGCGCGCCGGAATGGCGGTCGCCAGGCTGGCCCGGTCGCCTTTCGAGGCAGGCGTGGACGGCGTCGTCCGGGCGATGGCGGCGGCCGTCGGGCGCCTGGGCGGGTTGGCCAGGAAGCCGCAGACCGGCCAGGTCCACACATACCTCGCCCAAGCGACGGTGGCCGTCGCCCTTCTGGCGATCATGATCGTGCTGGTGAGGTGACCATGCTTTCGCTGACCATCTTCCTGCCGCTGCTCGCCGCCGCGCTCCTGGCCGTGCCTCGGCTGCCGACCAGGTGGATCTGGGTGGCCGCCGCAGCCGCCGACCTGGTGCTGGTCGTGGTCATGTGGCTCGGGTACGCCGGTGGGGTCGGCTACGAGGAACGGCTGCGCTGGATCCCGTCGGTGGGCGCGGGCTACCACGTCGGCGTCGACGGCCTGTCTCTGCCGCTGATCGCGCTGACGGCGGTGCTGTTCCTCGCGTGCGCGATCTATTCGCTGAATCACACAGAGCGGCCGAAGTCGTACGCCGCGCTCTTCCTGTTCCTGCAGACGGTTTCCACGGGCCTGTTCGCCGCTCTGGACCTGCTGCTGTTCTTCGTCTTCTTCGACCTGTCGATCGTGGGGATGTACTTCGTGATCGTCGGCTGGGGCCACGGGGACCGGGCGCGCTCGGCGCTGAAGTTCTTCCTCTACACCTTCCTCGGCTCCCTCGCCCTCCTGCTGGGGTTCATCGGTCTCTACCTCGGCAGCGATCCGCGGACCTTCGACATCGTCGAGCTGACCGCGAAACCGCCGCAGGCGGGGGCGTTGGTGCTGCTGGCCGTCGGCATCGGGTTGGCGGTCAAGACGCCGACCGTGCCCTTCCACACGTGGCTGCCTCCGGCTCACACCGATGCCCCCGCCGCCGGGTCGGCCATCCTGGCGGGGATCCTGCTCAAGATGGGCACGTACGGCTTCGCCAGAATCGCCATGCCCATGCTCCCCGGCCCGTGGCGGCAGTACGCATGGGTGATCATCATTGTCGGGGTGGTGAGCATCCTGTACGGCGCCCTGGTCGCCCTGGCGCAGCAGAACATCAAGCGGCTGATCGCCTACACCTCTGTCAACCACATGGGCTACATCGTGCTGGCATTGGGCGCCGCCGGGCTCGCGGCGGGTGACGTGCAGGCCAGGCAGTTGGCGGTCACCGGCGCGGTTACCCAGATGGTCAGCCACGGCTTGATCACCGGTGCGTTGTTCCTGCTCACCGGCATCCTGTGGGACCGGGCGCACAGCTACGACCTCGGCCGGTTCGGGGGGATCGCGGCGACCGCCCGGACGTTCGCCCTGATGACGGTCGTGGCCGCATTCGCCTCACTGGGCTTGCCCGGGCTGTCCGGCTTCATCGCCGAGTTCCAGATCTTCGCAGGCGTGATAGGAACCGGCATGGCCGGCGCGGTCGTGGCCGGTGGGCTGAGCATCGTCGGCATCCTGATCACGGCCGCGCTGCTGCTGCGGCTCCTGCAGAAGGCGTTCCTCGGTTCCCCTGGTGAGCTCAACGTCTCGGAAGCCCAGCCGCGCGAGGTGGCCTCGATCGCCCCGCTGCTCGCCCTGTCCCTGGTGATCGGCATCGCGCCGCGCTGGCTGCTCGATCTCATCGAACCGTTGTCGGCGGCGCTCGTGACCTGGGTGAGCCGATGACCGGCATGAACGAGAATCCCCTAGACCTCCTGCCCGAGCTGCTCATCCTGGCGGGAGCCGTGATCGGCCTGCTCGCCGGGCTGTTCCTGCCGCGTGGACGGCAACGGGTGGTGGGGTGGATCTGCGGGATCGCGCTGGTGGCGGCATTGGCCGCCACCTCGGTCGCGGCGTTCCGGCCGGACATGATGGCATTCGAGGCGTACTCGCTGGATCTGCTGACGCATGTGGCCAGAGCCGCGGTCATCGTCGCGACCCTGCTGGCCGTCCTCCTGGCCGCTGGATGGGCCCGGGGCAACAGCCGCGAGGCCGAGATCCACGTGCTGATCATGCTCGCCGCGCTCGGTACGGTCATCCTGGCGGGCGCCGGCGACCTGCTGGTCCTCGTGGCCGCGTACCTGCTGGCCAGCATCCCCGCCTACGCGCTGGCCGGGTTCGCCAAGGACGCGGCAGGCACGGAGGCCGCGCTCAAGTATTACCTGATGGGCGCCTTCCTCGGCGTTCTCATGCTGGCCGGTGTCACCCTGCTCTACGGCCTCGCGGGTACGACGGCCTACCAGGAGATCGGCTCGATCCGGGGTGGCGCGGCCGGGCTCGCCGTGGTGCTCCTGCTCGCGGGGTTGCTGTTCAAAGCCGGGGGAGTGCCGGCGCATTTCTGGGTGCCCGATGTGACAGAGGGCGCTTCGCGGGCTGTCGCGGCCTTCGTCACCACCGTCCCAAAAATCGGCGCCTTGGTCGCTCTGCTGCGTCTGGCCGTCGAAGTCTTCGCCGGCCTCGACACCGGCTGGCGGCCGCTGATCGCCATCATCGCCACGGCCACGATGACGCTGGGCAACCTGGCCGCCTTCTACCAGGACAACGTGCGCCGCCTGCTGGCGTACTCGACCATCAGCCAGGCCGGCTATCTGCTCGTCCCGATCGCCGTGGCCGGGCGGAGCGAGCTGGCCGAACCGGCACTGCTGTTCTACGTGGCCGCCTACGCGATCACCAACCTCGGTGCCTTCGCGGTGGTCCTGGCTGTTGGCAAGGACCTGCTGGCCGACTACGCCGGACTGGCCCGCACCTCGCCCGGTCTGGTCTTCGCCCTGGTCGTCTGCCTGCTCGGACTGGTCGGCACTCCACCCACAGCGGTCTTCGTCGGAAAGGTGCTCGTCTTCACCACCGCCTGGGACGGCGGCTACGCCTGGCTGGCCGTGGTCGCGGCGATCAACACTGTGGCGAGCGTCTTCTACTACCTCCGCTGGATTCGGCCCGCCTTCCAACCCGGCGGCGCGATCATCGTCGCCCGGCGCGAGGCCCGGATCGCTTACGTCGCCGCGGCGGTCTCGCTCCTCCTCGGCGCGGGCAGCGGCGTCGTACTGGCCAGTGCCTCCTATGTCGCGTAGTGCGGCACGCCGGGGCCGGGCGTCAGTCGGTTCGGCCGGACGGAGTCAGGAAGTCCTGCAGTTCGCGGTGCCGGAACTGGTACGTGGCGCCGCTGACGCGCAGCAGCCGTGCCTCGCAGGCCCAGTCGAGAAACGTCCACAGCCGGAGCGGAAGCAGGCCGCGCGTGGCCGCGACCACCAGGCCGATCATGGTGCGGGTCCAGGCGATCGCGCCGAAGGCCAGGCCGAAGGTCACGCCGCCGATGAGCGCGCACACCAGCGACTCGACGACGTCCTGGTTCATGACGAACACCAGGAAGGCCGCGACACCGCCGGTGAGGCCGAAAGCCAGCCCGATCGTCGCGTTGCGGTGGAGAGCCTCCCGCGGATGGGCCAGCTCCGCGTCCTTGCTCCAGCCTCCGGTGGCGATCGTGAAGGCGACCCCGAGCGCGAAGGCCAGCAGGAAGGCCCCGGCCACGCCCGCGGCCAGCGGCACCGGGCCGGCGTTGGCCAGCCGCAGCGGCGCCAGCCCGGTGAGCGCGCCGCACAGCCCGAAGCCCAGCAGCGTGACGGGTTCGGCCCGGACCGCCTCGGACACGGTCATGCGCTCGGCTCCCCGCCGACCGGCGGCGGTCAGCCCGATGACCGCTCCGAGCGCCAGCCCTCCGATTCCTCCTGCGCCGACGGCGAAGACGGGGCCGAAGATCGTCCCTCCGGTAAGGACGAGCCCGGCCAGGCCGCCGAGCACTCCGACGGGGACGCCCGTCAGGGCACCGAGCGCACCGCCGGTCATGCGCACCCCGCGGGGGACATCGGCCCGCCCACCGGCCGCGGTCGGCCACGGCGACAGCGACAGGCCGGTCGCTATGCTCACCCAGCCCGCCATGAGCGCCAAGGTGAGCAGTCGATCTGGTTGGAGCCCGCCGCGCAGGTCGCCGAGGCTGTCGACCGCCGAGCCCGTCCAGAAGGCCAGCATGGCGATGACCGCGAGGATCACACAGCACAGGCAGTGCAGCGCCCGGACCCGGCGCCGGCCGCCGATCGGCCACAGCAGGTGGGGGACGATGTCGATCGCCGTCAGGCCGGGCGGCGGCCGATCCGCCTCGGCGGTGCGGGCGGCCTGCCACCGCAGGTGGGCCGCCAGATGCACGAGCCACGCGCGCACCTGGCCCGGCTGGTACGGGGTGCCGTGGGCGGTGCGGGGCGTGAGGCCGGTCGCCGCCGGGACGTACGCCTCCAGCAGCCTCCGGCCGATCCGGTCCGCTCCCTCATGGGGGTCGGCGTCCGGATCGGCGCGGAGCAACTCGGCCGGGTCGGCGCCGGACTCCACGGCGGTCACGATCAGCAACAGCCGCCACGGTGTGGCCAGAGCGATGCGAACGGCCTTTCCCGCCGGTCCGGAAAGTGCGGCGTGGATGCCGTCGCGGTGCCTCACGCAGGGATGACCGTCCGGCCAGCGAGCATGCAGGTACGTGCCGATCTGTTCGGTGGTCAGGTTCTGGAGATGGATCCGGGTGGCGTCGTCGAGCCCGGCCCCGGCCTCGCGCAGCTCGGCGTGCCGGTCGGCCCGGCAGGTCACGACGACCGCGCCCGGCCGCCGCCCGGACAGGTCGCTGTACCGGTTGAGCTCGGCCAGCAGTCCGATCGCCCGGCGAGGCGAGCCCGCCGACGGCTCGGGGTCCAGCTCGTCCAGTCCGTCCACCACCGGCAGCACCCGGCGGTCGCGCACCACCCGCTCGGCGTCCTTGACCGCGAGCCCGAAGTCCTGCACGAGCTGCTCGGCCAGCCATGGCTCGAACGGCCTTCCCAGGGTCCATCGGGCCGCGTTCACACGTACCGGCACTGTCAGCGGTTGACCGGGTCGTCCTCCGGAGGGAGGGGACTCCAGCAGTTGCAGCACCAGCTCGATGGCGAGCATCGTCTTGCCCGCGCCCGACTCGCCCACGACAAGCAGGCGCCGCGGTCGCAGGCCGTCGAAGAACCGGCCGATCGCGTGCAGGTCGTTGCCGCGGGTGGAGTCGGCGTACACCTCGAAGGAGACCGGCGCGATGGTGTAGCCGCCGAGCAGCCCCTTGCGCGCCCTGTCCTCCTCTCGGACCACTCGCCGCACCAGCAGCTCGACCGCGTGATCCCGCCCGGGACGATCGGCGGTCTCCGGAAGCTCCGCCACGGGTTCCGGCGCGACGGACGGGGGCGGCGGTTCGGCCAGGGCCGTCCGGGCGGCACGCCAGCGTTCGAGCTCACCGGGGATCAGCTCGGCCGGGAAGTCGCAGGAGCGGAGGCAGGCGGTGACGAAGGCCCGCACGAACTCCCACCGCGGCAGCTTGTCGGTCTGCCGGAGGACGTGTGAGGTCGTGCTCTTCGGCAACGCGTCGACCACGGCTCCGTCCGAGGCCACCGTCTGGCCGCCGAGAGAGCGCAACCTGCTCAAGGACGGCTCGCCGGCCCACTGTCTGAGCCGGGTCAGCGACCGCACGAAGTCCTCCGCACTGGAGGCCTCCAGGGGATTGGGCGGACCGGGACGGTCTGCGGGCATCAATGCGCCGTCCTCACCAGCGACCACTCGAACCTCGCCCTGCCGCGCCGCGGCCACCGGCCGTCCTGCCAGAGGCCCTCCAGTGCCTGGACGTGGCGTGACTCCATCAGGAAGTTGCGCGCCTCGTCGGCCTCTACGAGTTCCCGGCCGACCGCGATGGGAACGAACCCGTGCCGGGGAATGTAGACCCATCGGCCCCGATCCCAGTCATAAGGGTCGAACCAGCGGTGGCGGACCGTGCCGGACACGCGCACCTCCCGTCCGTCCCGAATGAGGACGAACGAGCCCTGCGAGCGCAGCAGGCTCATCCTGCTGACGTAGAACAGCTCCGTGCCGATGAACGCGTTGATCCGCGCGTCCCAGTAGTCGTGCAACCAGGTGGACGCGCCGTCGCGGAGCAGCCTCGCCTCCCGGGCGAGCTGCCGTTCGAACCGGCGCCGGTTCTTGCGCTCGGCCTTCTTGATCACTTTGAACGAGCGCAGCCAGCGCAGGGACATCGTCCTGGAGGCGCCCGCCCCGTCCATGAAGTGTTCCAGGAAATCGGACGCGATCGGGTGGAACTGGCGGCCGCCGTCGACGATGGAACGGAACAATCCGACCAGTTCCGGGACGGGCCTGCCCGTCCGGCGCCGTAAGCCTCGCAGGAACATGCTCGCCCTCTCCGTGGTGGGTCCAGGGGTCACGGACACGTCCGGCGGTACATCTCCTGCGGCACGAGATTCTCCCATTCCTCCCGGGTGAGGGAGCGGCCCGCGGTGGCGCACGCCGCGGCCACCAGGTCGGGGGGCGTGCGGACGTTCCACAGCCGCGCGGTGTCGTCGCCCGCGACCGAGGCGACGGTCGTCCCGTCCCTGCTGTAGCCGACCGCGGTCACGCCGCTCGTGTGACCGGTCATCGGGAGGCCCAGCCGCCGGTACGTCCGTAGGTCCCATAGTTGCACATCGCCGGTGGTGAGGCCGGTGGCGAGGGCCTCGCCGTCCGGGCTGAACGCGAGCGTGTTCGTGATGCCGTCCTTGACGATCAGGCCGACGCCCACCGGGCGGCGGCGCGCCATGTCCCAGAGCCGGACGCTGTGGTCGCCGGCCGTGATGGCCAGTTTCTGTCCGTCGGGGCTGAACGCCAGGGCGTTGACGATGCCGCCGCCGCCCGCGATCGACGGGCCCTCGATCTCGCGGCGGGTGGCCACGTCGAAGAGCCGTACCCGGTTGTCGAAGCCCGTGGTCGCCACGAGCGCGCCGCCGGGACTGATCGCCATCGCCGTGATGACGTCGGTGTGGCCGGGCACGCGGATGCGCGGCCCGGTCTCCCGGCGGAGCGCGATGTCCCAGAACGCTATGGCCTGGTCCTGACCGACGGCGGCGAACCTGCCGTCGGAGCTGATCCTGGCCACACCCTTGAGCGTCCCGTCATGGACGAGCTCGCGGCGCCCCGCGACGTCCCAGAGCCGCAGACCGTCCGGATGAGACGTCAGGAGCATCCGCCCGTCGGGAGTGAATTCGAGGTGGTACACCGCGCGGCGCGGACCCTTGGGGATCAGCGGAGGGCCGAGGGGACGCTGGGTGGCCACGTCCCAAAGCTGGATCGCGGGGTTCTTCTCGCCAGGCACTCCGGTGGCCAGGGTCCGTCCGTCGCGGCTCAGCGCGACGGACGCCTGCGCGGGTATGTGGGTCCCGATCTGCTGGTGGATCTGCGGGTCGGCCAGCCGTACCACACCGTCGTTGCCGGCGGCGGCGAGCAGCTTCCCGTCCGGACTGAACGCCACGCCGTCGACACTGCTGAAGTTGACGGCGAGCGCGAACAGCTGTTGCCGGCTGGCCGTGTCCCATACGACGGTGCGGCCGCTGTCCCCGCCGGTGACGATCCGCGTGCCGTCGGGGCTGAAGGCGATCGAATGGTAACCGGCGGCGCGGTCCTTGAGCCGGCCCGTCTGCCTACGCGTGGCCACATCCCAGAGCCGGCCGGTGCGGTCCCAGCTCACGGTCGCGAGGGCCGTGCCGTCGGGGCTGATGGCGACGTCGGCGACAGGTTGGGTGTGCCCGGTGAAGGGGGCGCCGAGCTGGCGCGAGGTGGCGGCGTCCCAGAGCCGTGCGGTCCCGTCGCCGCCGGCGGTGGCCAGGGTCTTCCCGTCCCGGCTGAACGTCACCCTGTGAATGGGACGTGTGTGGTCAGGCCTGCCGTGGGGGTGGACCATGGGAGCGCCGTACGGGCGGCGCGTGGCCACGTCCCACAGCCGGACGACGCCCTTGCTGTTCCCGATCGCGAAGGTCTTCCCGTCCGGGTTGTACGCGAACGCCGTCACGACCGTCCCGGGCTTCAGCGGGGCGCCCACCTCGCGATGGGTTGCCACGTCGTAGAACCGGACGGCGTCGTAACAGGCCGTCGCCAGCGTCCGGCCGTCGGGACTGAAGCCCAGGTCGACGCTTGAACACTCGTACTTGGGACGGGTGATCGGGGCGCCGATCGGCCGCCGTGACGCCGTGTCCCAGAGCCGCGTGGTGCCGTCGTCGCTTCCCGTCGCGATGATCGAGCCGTCGGGGCTGAACGCCAGCGCCGTGAGGCCTCTGGTGTCCCCGCTGAAGGTGCCCCGGCCGGTGCCGGTCGCCGCGGACAGCACGCGGTTGCGGGCCTCGTCCGTCTGGGAGATCCGCCACGCCGCCACGGCCAGCATCGCCGCCATGGCGGGGTCGCCGGCGACCTCGGCCTGCGCCGAAAGCTGGCGGGAGCTCGCATCCTGGCGGTGCAGCTCGGCCTCGTTCGCCGCGTTGACGGCGGCGCCGGCCGCGAGGAGGGCGAGCACCGACAGCACCGCGAGGCCGGTCATGACGAGCCGGCGGCGCCGGCTCGCCCGCCGCGCCTCTCTCGTGGACGCCGCGATGAAGCCCTCGGCGGTGGGGCCGGGCGGGGGGAAGCTGTCGGGGTCGCGGTCCCAGCGGGGACGGCTGTCCTGGACGGCCAGCAGCCGCGCGCCCCGGTACAGGAAGGCGGGGTCGCGGTGGTTCTCGGCCCACTGCGCGGCCGCGTCCAGGAGCCGGTCGTACACCTCCTGCGCGGCGAGGTCGGGTTCGAGCCACTGCCGCAGGGTGGGCCAGGCGGTGAGCAGCGCGTCGTGGGCGATCTCGGCGCTGTCCTCGTGCAGGGTGACCAGGCGCCGGTCGGCGAACGCGGACAGCAGCGCCTCGACCTGTTCGCGCCGCTGCGCCGAGTGCGCGGACGCGGCGGCGTGGATCTCGGCCAGCGTCGCCCTGCGCCGCGCCACCTGCCCGCCCGCGGTGATCACTGTCATCCGCCGGAAGAGCCTGAGCGCGCTCTTGCGGTCCTCCGGCGGCAGCCGTTCGAGCACCTCGTCGGCCGTACGTCGTACGGAGTCGCGGACCCCGCCGGATTCCTCGTAACCCCGGACGGTGAGGGCGCCGTCCTCGCGTCTTTCCCAGGTGTTGCGGAGAGCCTGCGACAGCAGGGGCAGCGTCCCGGCCTCATCACGATCCCCGGCGCCCAGCTCGCCGAGGATGGTCTCCACCAGACCCGGTTCGATCTCCAGGCCCGCCGCGGCCGCGGGACCGGTGATGGCCAGCCGCAGGTCCGGCTCCGTCATCGGCTCGACGATGACCTGACCGTCCTGGATGGCCTCGGCGAACTGCGGGTAGGCGGCGCAGCGGTTCCAGTAGTCCGCGCGCACACCGACGACCACTCCGGCGCCGCGCGGGCCCTCGGTCATGGCCTGCAGGGCCCGCACGAACGACTGGCGCTCCTGCTCGTCGGTCACCAGGGTGAACAGTTCCTCGAACTGGTCGACCACCAGGACGAGACGGCCGGCCGAGGGCAGGGTCTCGGACAGCGCCCGGCGCGGATCGTCGCGTAATCGTTCGGTCACCGTCTCGACGCGCCCGCCGAACGTCCGGGCCCACGCCTCGGCGAGCGCGCGGAACGGCTGGGCGGTCGGCGTGACGAGCAGGCGCGGCCAATGCCGTGAGCCGGCGATCGGCAGACCTCCGTCCGCCAGCGCCGCCATCACCCCCGCCCGCAACAGCGACGACTTGCCCACGCCGGAGGCGCCCGAGACCATCAGGATGGACCCGTGCTCCGTCAGACGCCGTCCCAGGCGTTCGAGGAGGCTGCGCGTGGCCCGCGTGCGTCCGAAGAACAGCTCGGCCTTGCCCGTCTCGAACGGCACAAGACCCTGGTAGGGGCACAGCTCGTCCGAGGGGTCGGACGACTGCGGTTCGCCGCGGATCCGGGGCGGTCGAAGGTCTGTCGGCGTTCCCCGCTGCGGTCGTGCCCGCGGCCACTGGTGGCCGCTCTCCTCCCGCTTGCCCATGGCGCTCATTCTGGCTAATCGCGGCTATGCCCATCAATCACATTCCGGCCAGTAGTGCCGTTGGGCGGCGATCCGGTGATGACGGATGACAAGCCGTAAATCACAGCGAGTAGCGATTGTCCGGCCCGCCTGCCGTCCGATTTCGTCCAATATCGTCCGACCAGTGGCCTGAACAGCGCGAAAACAGTTTCGATGGCCGTGCTTTCTTCACCGGCGGAGCGACGACGAGAAAGAGGTGCCGATCATCGCCTCGACGAAAGGGCTGGCTCCAGGCATCGCGGGCTGGACGCATGAGGGAGACACTTTCCACCCGGTACGCGGCGCCGAGCCGCCTTTGGGGGCGTTGTTGCGCGGATGGCGGGAACGGGCATTACTGACCCAGGAACAACTCGCCGAAAAGGCCGGCCTCAACGTCCGGACCGTTCGCCGGTTGGAGACCGGCGCGCTCTGGCAGCCTCGTACCAAGTCGATTCTGCTGCTGGCAAAGGCGCTGGAGTTGGACACCGAAGAGCGGGCTACGCTGGCCACCGCCACTCGCGGCCTGCCGGCTCCCGCCGAAAGCTATGATCCGGCAGCGGTGACCATTCCCCGGCAGTTGCCCGCCGATGTCGCGGCGTTGGTGGGCCGAGGGCGCGAACTGGCCGTTCTGGAAAGGCACCAGAGCGCGAACACGGTGACGGTCGTCTCCCTCGACGGCATGGCGGGAACAGGCAAGACGGCGCTGGCCGTGCACGCCGCCCACAGGCTCGCGCCCCGATTTCCCGACGGGCAACTGTTCGTGAACCTCCACGGCCATGCCCAGGCCATGACACCGGTCGAGCCGGGTGAGGCCCTGGCCCGCATGCTCCGCACACTCGGCGTCCCCGGCGAGCACATTCCCGGGCATGTCGATGACCGCGCCGCGCTGTACCGCAGCGTGCTGGCCGACCGCAAGGTCCTGATCGTGCTGGACGACGCCGCCGACGAACGCCAGATCCATCCGCTGCTGCCCGCCGGCCCGGGCTGCCGGGTGATCGTCACCAGCCGTCGCCGTCTGACCTGCCTGGGCGAGACACGGAGCCTGTCGCTGGAGACACTGCCGGTGGCGAAGGCGGTCGCCCTGTTCACCCGCATGGCCGGGCGGGAGCGTGTCACCGACGCGCCGCTGAACGTCCTCGCCGAGGTCGTGCAGCGCTGCGGGCTGCTGCCCCTCGCCATCCGCATCGCCACCGTCCGGCTTCGCACGCATCCCGCCTGGAGCGTGCGGCATCTGCTGGACCGGCTGGCGGACGACCCGCTGGCCGAACTGAAGGCCGGACGACACAGCGTCACCGCCGCCCTGGACCTGTCCTACGGAAGGCTCTCTCCTGACCAACGACGCGCATACCGGCTGCTGGGCTCGCGCACCAGTGCGGACTTCGGCGTCGACGCGGCCGCCGCCCTCCTGGGCACGACGGCGCTCCAGGCCAGACGGCTCCTCGACCAGCTGTCGGACGTTCATCTCCTGCAGGAGCCCGCCCCCAGCCGATATCGGCTCCACGACCTGGTACGCGACCACGCCTCGGCCGTGCATGCCGGGAGGACGAACCCCGCCGTACGAGCGTCCGCATGAGGACGACCCGGTGAGGGGCGAGAACGCTGCCTTATGAGGCGAGTGTTGCGGCGATGTCGGCCTCGATGTGCGTGACGGCGGTCATGGCGCCGTAGGCCAGCAGGAACACCGTGCAGTGGTCGCTGAGGCGGCGGTCGGTGGCACGCCAGGCGGCGACCTGCTCGTCGGTCACGGCCTCCGGCGCCAGCCCCGCCAGGATCGCCACCTTCGCCCCCGCCCGCTCCGGCTCCGTCAGCGCCGACAGCGGCCCGTCCAGCCAGTCGCCGGCGGGGCAGCGGCGGCCGCGGTGTTCGGCGATGGTCTTGTCGACCACCTCAGCCGCGGCGGGCGTGAGCAGGCCGGCGCCCTGCGCGGCGGTGGCGACAAGCGTGGCGTACGCCGTACCGATCGGCGAGTCGATCGCCCATGCCGGCTCCTTGCCGGCAGGCAGCCCGTCCAGCAGGGGCATGGTGGCGCCCGGCCGCAGGTCCTGATCGAGGTCGCGGAGCACCGGGGCGCCCTCGAACGGCGGCTCGTCGTCGGGATCCATACTGCCCGGGGTGAGTCCGGCAGGCAGCATGGCGGCCGCCACGCGGTCGACGAAGTGGGTGAACAGGACCGTGCCGACATATTCGGCGGCGCCGTCACCGGAGAACGGCGCCTCCACCGGGCCGCTTCCGGTGGCGACCGCCCAGTGCAACAGGGCCGCCAGCCGTGGGTCGGCGGGCGGGTCGCCACGCTCGACGGTGTCGGCGAGTTCCGGCCGACCCAGGAGGCGCAGGATGGACAGGAACGCCTGGACGTCGTACTCGAGGTCGTTGGCCTGCGCCGCCCCCAGCGCCACCACGGCCTTCTCCAACGCCGCGACCCCGCCGGCGAGCTGGGCCTCCCGCATCAGCGACCATCCGGCCGCCAACAGCTCAGGCGAGGGGGACATCATCATCACGGCCGGGCCGATGCTGCTGAACTCGGCGTTGACCTGCGCGTAAACCTCGGCCACCACGCCGCTGGCGCGATCCGGGGAGACAGGGGTGACGTGGCGTACCAGTGACGACATGGATCGGGGCCCTTCGACGGTCGTGCGATGCGGAGCCTCGATCCTCGCCGCCGGGGTCCGCCGCCGTCGTCATACGGCCGGAGCCAGTACGCGTTACTCCCACCGCCGTACGCCGCCGTACGGCTACGGCACCGGAAGTACAGCCAGTGTCGTCGACACCACCGTTGTCGGCAGGTTCCTCATCCGGGTGTTCACTGGGTCACTCACCTTGGACTCCTCGGTGCTCGGGCCCAGCACCTGCACGAATTGCCGAAAGGTGTTGGCCCCGAGGACCATCCGCTGCTCCTCGCCGTACAAGGCGAGGCGGCGGTCGAGAAACTCGGGACCTTGCTTGCCCCAGTAGCCGCCCCAGTCGCCGCTGCTGTTGTAGGAGCCGTAGCCGTCGAGGCTGCAAAAGACGTCGAAGGTGTAGGTAGCGGTCATGATGCTCTCCTCGAGTGCGGTTGACCGGGTGTGTGGATACAGACTGGAAACCTCGCCGTTGGACTCCTGGAGTCCGGCCGCCCCGGATGCGGCCCCAGGACTTGACCACGGCCAAGACGGTGGCGAAGACCAGCGTGGTCAGCAACACGGCGGGCGGGAAGAAGAGCGTGGCACGCCGATCCACAGGCCTTGACTGTTCCTCGCTGGAACTCATCGCGGTGGGGTCCTCGGCGCAGGCTTTAACTTACTGAGAGATATTCGTCCATTGAGCGGGGAACAGTCGAGGGCAGTGGCCGGTAATTATGCGGACATTAGTGGGCGTTTGATCCTGTGAGTTCTGTCTCGGAGTCGCGCCTGATTTGGCCCCAAGAGTGCGGCGGTCGGGCCAGCCGGTTGCTGCCAGTGGTGGCGAGCGTGCCTGGCGCATATCCAAAGGGCCCCGCAATGGAAAATATCCGAATTGGGCATGTTGATGATGATTTGGTCGCCTTGAGGGGATTTGCCTGGTCGATGGAGGGCATGCCCGTCAGGCAGGTACGTACCTGTGCCGTCGCCGTCTTCGCGGCATGTCGCCTGCCCGGACGGCCTGGCTGCTGGAGCCGATGGCGATACCGTCCAGCTTTTCCATGCCGATGAGTCGCGGCGTTCATGACGTTCTTGGGTGGCGCTCGCCGATCGTCATTTCATGCCTGGCGTCAGGGGCGTCGCGTCCCGACCAGGAAGGCTGATCATGAGCAAGAGACCGGAAGCAGAACTCGTGGCGGAAGCCGTGGACACCCACGAGTGGGGTCCCACCGAGCCGGACGAAGAGCAGGTCCTGGTCTCGCTGGGCTATGTCCTCAACCCGGAGACCGGCATCTACGAGCAGGGACCGAACGGAAGGAGGGCGCCGTCGTGACCGCCGAGAAGATGATAAGACGGGCGAGCGACGACCTCGGCCTGTCGGGCCGCCCGAACGTCATCACACGCTGGTACGCAGAACGGAACGGCTCGAAGTTCCTGCGGGCACCGTGGTGCAACATGGCCATCACGTACTGGGCACGGCACTCCGACAACGCCGCGGCGGTCCTGCCGAAGGGCGATCGCGCCTACACGGTGTGGCACGCGCAGGACGGCGAACGGGGGGGTCGCTGGCATGCGGGGACCGCGGCCAACATCAAGCAGTACGCGCGGCCCGGCGCGCTCGTGTTCTTCGACGGGGCGGCACCGACGCCATCGGCCGAATCGACCACATCGGCCTAGTCGAGAGGAATCTCGGCGACGGCAGGATCCAGACGATCGAGGGCAACACCGGCGACGTGTGCAAGCGGCGCGTACGTGGCGCGTCTGTGATCGCCGGGTTCTGGAACCCCGACTACGAGCAGAGCGAGAGCTGGACGGAGGCCATCGTGAGAGAGCTCCCGATACTCAGGCAGGGCGACCAGGGGCCGCACGTGCGCACGATGCATCACCTGATGCTCGCCAGGGATGTCCAGGGGCTGGAAGGTGTCAGTGACACCATGTTCACCCCGGCCCATTCCGCGGGCATCCGCGACCTGCAAACATCCGCGGACATCGAGGTCGACGGCGTCGTCGGGCCGCAGACCTGGCCCGTACTGCTTGCGGTGCACTGACGGCCCGTGCGGCCCTGCGGGTTCGTCGGACCCGCCGAACCTCCGCCACCGCGCGGGGGTTCTCCCTTTCGCGATGAACCGGCGGCGGGCCGCTGGACGCGGCGAACGTACGACGGGCATGCCTGACTGCGCGGACGCGATATTTGAACCGGTAGACCTTGACCGCCTCTACACCGGTTCGTGAATGGGCCAAGTGCCTTCCGCTGGCGGCGGCGATCCTCGGAGATAGGATCGCCGCCCATAGGTCCTCTACTCAGCGGACGGCGAGACTCTCGCTCGACTCCGGGGCCGAAGACGCTGCGGTCACGCGCGGCAAGACAAGCGCGACGAGGAGTCCGACGATCATTCCGGCTGCGGTGAGCAGGACGACGACGAATTCGCCGTGGGCCGTGGCAGTGCGCAGTGCCTCGCCCGTCTTGCCTGCGGTACCGAGGTCGGCGAGGGCCGCGAAGATCGCCAGGCCGATGGAGTTGCCGAGGTTGAGTGCGGTCGAGGCGATGCCGTTGGCGACGCCCTGCTCGTGCGCTGCGGTGCCGGTGGCGGCGGCTATCCACATGGCCGTCCAGACGATGCCCTGGCCGACGCCCGACACGATGAGCCCCGGCACCAGCAGCCCGTAGCTCGCCTGGGCGACGAACCCGAAAGCCATTCCCGCCGTACCCACGATGCCGACCGCGAACCCGATCAGCAGCGTCGGCCGGTTGCCGATCCTGCTAGCCAGCCGCTCTCCGAGTTGGGTGCCGACGGCGATCGCAAGGGAGGGGACGAGGAAGGCCAGCCCGGTCTGCAGGGCGCTGAACCCCCACACGCTTTGCATGAGCACGGTCAGGAAGTACGGCAGGACGCCAAAGGTCGCCATGTAGATGAACGTGATGCCCATCCCAGCGGTCAGGCTCCTGTTGCGGAACAGCCGGAACGGCATCAATGGGTCGGCGCTGCGCCGTTCGATCGCCGCGAAGGCCGCAAGCAGCCCGACGGCCAGCACGAACGCGCCGATCACCAGCCCGTTCCCCCAGCCGAGTTCGGGGCCCTCGACCAGGCCGAACACCAGCAACGTCGCCCCACCGGTTACCGTCAGCGACCCCGGCAGATCGAACCGGCGCCGCTCGCGCTGCCGTACATCGCGAGGAATCACCGCCAGTGCGGCGACTGCGACGATCAAACCAAGCGGGACGTTGACGTAAAACACAGCCGGCCAACCGAAGCTCTGGGTGAGCACGCCGCCCAACAGCGCTCCGATGCTCAGCACGCTGGCCCCCGCCCCACCCCAGATTGCCAGCGCGCGGTTGCGCTGCGGGCCGCGTCCGCCGGGCAGGCGTTCGATCTGGCCGTGGTGCTCGTCGGAGCGCGGATCTGCTCGACAGCGGCCAGCGTCTGTGTCGGCCCGCCGGTGGGCACCCGGACCACGTCCATCGGCGCGACCCACGAATCATGATCGAGATTGAGCTGTGTCACGTGTTGCCGAGCCCAGCGGGGTACCCCACCGTCCACCCACCCGGACCGGAAAGATGGTGCCACTCCCGGCAAACACTCATTCAAGCGGGCCGAACCAGCCCTGTGACCTGCAGCGAGAGTGCGGGACCGGCGCCGACTGGTCGATGATCGACGACCTTTGCCGACCGATGGACTACAGTCGTCCGCCATGGCCGAATCCTCCTCCTATCTGACCGCGACGGCGGACGCGTACGACGCCGTCGCCGATCTCTACGCCGACCTCGCCCGAGACTCGCTCGATCGCCTGCCACTGGATCGTGCGATGGTCGCCGTGTTCGCCGAACTCGTACAAGCCGCCGGACCCCGGACCGTCGCCGAGGCCGGCTGCGGTCCCGGGTACATGACGGCGCACCTGCGTAACCTCGGACTGGACGCCTTCGGCATCGACCTGTCTCCCGCACTGATCGACATCGCCCGCAAAGACCATCCTGACCTGCGTTTCGAGGTCGGTTCGATGGGCGCCTTCGACGTGGCCGACGGCGAGCTGGGCGGTCTGCTCTCCTGGTACTCCGTCATCCACATCCCACCACCGGAGCTGCCGCCGTACTTTGCCGAGTTCCGCCGGGTGCTGGCCCCGGGTGGTTACCTCCTGCTCGGTTTCTTCGAATCCGAGGGCGGTCCGGTGCTGCAGTTCGACCATAAGGTCACGCCGGCCTACCGGTGGCCGATCGACGACTTGGCCGACCTGGCCCGCAAGGAAGAGTTCGTCGAGGTGGCGCGGATGTTGCGCGAGCCTTTGGAGGATGAACGATTCCGCCGCGGCCACTTGCTGATGCGCAGACAAGCCGCCGCCATGTGCTGATGCGCGCGCCATAGGCCCCGGCACCGCACACCAGACGGGCGGCCTGGCACGGAACAGGCACGCCCGTTGCCCGAATGCGCCACGAAACGCGTCCAGCCGCTACCGCAGACCAGATGCCACCTCGATGTGCCGCACCACATGCAGCAGATCCGACGTTGGCAGCTGTTGCTCAAGCTCCTTCAACCGGGCACCAAGAAGTCCGCGCTCCGCCTCTGTGAGCACGTCACCGGCATCCAGGCACTCCCTTACACATTCACTCAGCTTCGAAAGAGCCGGAGTATCGGAAAGGGACAGGCGAGGGAAGCGTTGCCGCCACCAGAACCACAACGCATGCCGCGCGGCCTCCCGAGGAGCGGCATACCAGTACCAGCGGAACTGCAGGTTCGGGTTGGCATCTTCCGCACGCGGAGATCTCCGGCCCTGCCTTTTGGCCTCCCGGCGCCTTACCGCATAAGCCTGAAGCTCGACACGAAGAACAGCACGGCTGGCCTCGATGACGTCAAGGGCACCGAGCAGTGCCGCCTCATCAGACTGAAATCTCCCGGCCTTCGACTCGAGGTAACTCAGCGTCGCGTTGTAGCCAAGCGGCCGATACAACTGCACGCAGGAGCGGAGCGCCGAAACCCGCCGTTGGTGCGGCAGGCCGGAGTCACGCACCCTACGGGCATAGTTGCCGAAGCTCACCAGGGAAGCCTAGCCAGACGCCCTTGAGGAAGCACAGCGCACCAAACCGGGTGGCCGACGGCGTGGCAGCGCTGGCACCACTGCCGAAGTTTCTGCGGGCATCAAGCGGCAGCTCGTCGTGCCGCCGTACACGGCCCGCCTTCGCCCGCCGCCGCTTGGTGCATGCGGCCTGAGGGCCAGTGCCGAGCGGCGGCAGCCTGGGCCGCACCGCCAACCACAAATCAGCCATGGTCACAGAAGCCCGCTGGCGTGGGCGCCACGCCGCGTGACTGCCGAAGGGGATCAAGTCGGCTCTCCTGACGCACCCGCGCTTTTCCGACCAGCGGCTGACAGCCGCCTGCGAGGCCCTCCAAGCGGCTGGGCACGGGGCGCCGACTACAACCAACGGCGCAGCAATGCGTCCCGGCTACCCGCCGAGTTTCGGGCCGACAGGTCCGGCGGCACCGACGGACGCCCGTTGACCGGCGCGTACATGTCCGCGAACGCCTTCGGCCAGGCCGCGGCCATCGAGGCCGCGCTGAGCGCCGAGCAGCTGAGCCGGCCCGTGCCGGTGGCCGCCTACGCCGCCACAATCCGCGCACACGCCTCGCTGTTGATCGCCTTGAACGCGCAGATCGCAGCGCTGGATCCGGCGAACGTCAGAGCGAATCCCTGTCGCCGCTTGACGACAAGCGTTACGGGAGGTCTCTGTCCATTTTGGCAAGGAGGGGGCCGATCCTTGCGGCTCATACTTGCCGCTCCACATCCAACAGAGAGAAGGCCAGGCCGGTCTTGACGGTGTCGAACACCACTAGGGTTTCGTAGCGCCTGATGTTGTCATCGCTTTTGAACAGGCGATCCCCGAGTCTGCTGCAGTCGCGCGTGCTCCTGGCCGCCAGGATGACGGCGTAGTCCCAGGGCCCGGCGACCCGGTAACACTGCTGGACCTGCGGCTCGGAGCGCATTCGGTCGGCGAAGGCGCGGTGGTGCTCGAATGACTCCTGGACGAGGGTGACCAGTATCAGGGCCAGGACAGCGGAGCCGAGGCGATGCGGGTCCAGGACGGCGACCTGCCGGGTGATGAGCCCTTCCTTGCGGTAGCGGGCGATCCGCCGTTGCACGGCGCTCGGTGACAGCCCTACCTGTTCACCGAGGTCGAGGAGGGTGCGGCCGGCGTCGAGCTGGAGAAGGTCGAGCAGATGCGTGTCGATCGCGTCCAAGTGGAGAGGCGGTTGCCGAGTCATGCAATATTATTGCGTCGCGATGCAAATATTTTCAATCGCATTGATCACCTGTTCGATTAGCGTCGCCTTGCTGGTTGTCCCCGACAGAAGGCGGCTTCATGGACTTGGACTTGGACGTGGCGCGGATCGAGAAAGCCCTGAGGGTGATCGATCCGCTTTTCCTCGACACCCCCCAGTACATCGATGAGCAGCTGTGCCGGGCGCTGGGCCGTACGGTGACCGTGAAGCTCGAAACGGCCAATCCGGTACGCAGTTTCAAGGGCCGGGGCGCGGACCTGATGCTGAGTTCGCTCCCGCGGGGCGCACGGGTGGTATGCGCCAGTTCGGGGAACTTCGGACAGGCAGTCGCTTACGCTGGCCGGGCAAGAGGCATCGCGGTCGAAGTTTTCGTGCCCGAGACGGTCAATCCCGCCAAGCGGGAACGGATAGAGGCCTTCGGCGCACGGATCATCCTGGCTGGGACGGATGGCTCGCAGGCCCGCGCGGCCGCCGCCACCCATGCCGGACGTCACCCGGACCTGGTCTATCTGCAGGACGGCCTTCAGGCGGCCGTCGCAGAAGGCGCCGGAACCATCGGCGTCGAACTGACCCGTGTTCCGGGCCACCACTATGACGCGGTCGTGCTCCCGGTCGGCGACGGCGCGTTGATCAACGGCGTGGCACGGTGGATGAAGACGCACGCCCCCTGCACCCGGATCGTAGGAGTCAACGCCATGGGTGCTCCCTCGATGCTGCACAGTCTGCGGGCCGGCCGCGCGGTCTGCTTGGACCGGGTCGACACCTTCGCCGACGGGATCGCGGTGCGTGCCCCCCTTGACGCGTCGGTACGGCGCGCCATGGCCCTGGTGGACGAGATCGTTCTGGTGACGGACGAGGAACTCGCCGACGCCATGGCCCTGGCGGCACACACCCTGGGGATCCTCCTGGAACCGGCGGGTGTGGCCGGCCTGGCGGCGATCGCCGGCGGCAGCGTCGAAGGCGATCACCTGGCAACGGTGCTGACCGGCGCGAACCCGCGCCCCCAGCAGTTGCACGAGCTTGTGCCTCGACTGGCGCACCTCTTCGACCCCGCTTCCCGTGTGCGAGGGGAGGTCCGGTGAACGCCGCACTCGGTGCAAAACCGGGCCCTCCTGGTGAGCTGCGCCGGCGCGGCCATCATCTCGTCGTCCGCGGTTGCGGGCCGTCTGCGAACGTCATGGCGATCCGGATGTGGTCGACGCTGCTGGCCGGGGCGGCGCACGATGTCACCGGCGAGAGCACGGAGGAGGCTGCCGTGGCCGACGCCTCATCGTGACGGTTCGCGACACACCTGTGAGCCTGCCGGACATGACCTAGGCATGAACGTCACCGACACCGGGCCGCCGCGCACCCAGCGCTTCGCCCACCTCTACGAGCAGACGTATGCCGCGTTGCTGCGGTTCGTCGAGCGTCGCGTCCACCCCTCCCACGCCGAGGACGTGGTCGCCGACGTGTTCCTCGTCGCCTGGCGGCGCCTGGACGAGGTGCCGCTGGCGGCGGACGAGGCGCGGGCCTGGCTGTTCGGCGTCGCGCACCGCACTCTCCGCAACGGGCTGCGGGCCGACCAGCGGCGGCAGGCGCTCACCGTCCGCATCGCCGACAGCCGGCTGACCGGCGCCGCGGCGGCCGGGCTGGACCCCGAGCTGGTGGCACGTCGGCTCGACCTCGTCCAGGCGTGGCGGCGGCTCAGCCCGCGCCACCAGGAGACGCTCGCCTTGGCCGTGTGGGACGGCCTCACAGCCCCACAGGCCGCGCGGGTGCTCGGCATTTCCCCCGTCGCGTTCCGGCTTCGGCTCACCCGGGCCCGGCGTGCCCTGCGCCACCACGCCGACGCGGCCCCCGCCACTACAACCCAGCCCGTGGCGACCGCCACCTTGGACTCCCGGAGCATGCGATGAACGACACCCTCGACCACGCCCTGCGCGACCTCGACCCGGCCGTCACCCCGGCCGACCTGGACACCAGCACCGACCCCCGGGCTCGGGCCCTGCTGGCCCGGGTGGTGGCCACCGACCCGATGGGGGCGCCCGCACCGACGACCCGCAGCCCTCGCCTGCTCACCGCCTGGCGGCTCACCGCTGTCGGCGGAGGGGTGGCTGCTGGCATCGCGGCGGCGCTGTTGCTGCCCGGCTTGTTCGGCGGCGGCTCGGCGATGGCAGCGTGGAGCGCGACGCCGCACCCGGTGAGCGGTGACCGGGCTGCCGACGCCCAGGAGAAGTGCCTCGACAGCGCCCGGGACACCGCCAAGAGCACGACCGGGCGCGAGCTCGGCTTCCGGCCCGTGGTGACCGAGGGCCGGGGGCCATGGACGCTCGTCTACGTCAACGACGACAGCAGCCACCTGGCCGAGATCACCTGCCTGCTCCGCGATGGCGACCTCGTCGGCTCGCAGGGCAGCACGCCGGGGCCCGACGCACAACTGCTTCCGCCGGTTCCCGCGGGGTCGGCGCGGGCCGCCCTCGGCTCGGTCATGAGCACGAGTGAGGAGAGCGTGCGTATCGTGACCGGCAGGGTCGGTGCCCGGGTGGTGGGTCTGGAGCTCTCCACGGAGGCGAAAGGCAGCGTGACCGCGACCGTCACCGGCGGCTACTTCGCAGCCTGGTGGCCGGACGCGCCGACGACGGAGGAGCGCGAGAACGCCTCACCTCGTGGCGGCGTCAAGAGCGTCACGGCAATCCTCCAGGACGGGTCGCGGCACAGCGTCTCCCTGGAGGAGCTCACCGGCCGGACGAGCGCGCAGCTGAACACATCGGCCACGGGCGGCTCCGCGCGCGACTGATGCTCAGCTGAGGGTACTGCCCGTGGACAGCCCGCAGCGACGGGGATCGAGGACGAGACCAACCGCCTGGATGAGCCCATTTACCAGGCGCTGCCACAGCTGGAGCGCGACGAGCTGCTCGCCGGTCTGGGGGCTCTGCCCGGCTGACCTCTGATACTCGACAGCGCACTCGGTGGTCGTCCGACCAAGTCAAGTCCACAGGCTTTCGCATCCCCGCTCCGTCGACGCCCGTTGGATACCAACCTCGCGTGCGGCCGAAGCGGCCAGTCAGCGCCATGGACGCCCACCTCGTTCAGCGAGGTGTTCGCCTAGGTCACCGCTCACAGAACTCCTTAGCACTGGAAAGTTTTGAGAGACGGTTCTGAGACGCCCGTGACCTGGGCGAACACGTTGCTTTGCCCCCAGTGACGGCGACCCGAACGAGAGGCCGACCTTGCGGTGTGCCGGAACCTCGGAATTCTGCTCACCGCCCTGGCCGATGCGCCTCGGCATGGATACGCGCTCATCAAGGAGGTCGAGGACATCTCCTGTGGGCGGGTCCGGCTTCGAACCGGAACGCTGTATGCCGCGTTGTCCCGCCTGCAACAGCAAGGCTGGGTGCATATCGTCGGTGAGGAGGTCGTTGAGGGACGGCACCGGCGTTACTACGCGCTGACCGATGTGGGTACCGATGCGCTGGCCGAGGAGACGGTACGGTTGCGCGCCACCCTTCAGGAGGCGAGCCGCCGCCTGCGGCTGCGCCTGAGGCCGTCGACCGAAGCGAGCGCCCCTCAGGGCCCTCCGAACGATGCGCCGCCCCAGGTGGTGTGGGTGCTACAGCGCTGGGATCGTCACGCCGATGAGATCTCGCTGCACAGCGATGAGGCTTGTGGGCTGGCCGAACTGGCCCGGCACGTTCGCACAGGCGTACACGCCGTCTGACACGCGGATGAGTGAGCTTTATGCAGCCCAGGTGACCTTGCCGTCGGCGTTCACCGTCACCAGGCGGCCCGTCTCAGTGAAGCTGGCCGCGACGACGTCCTCGCGCCGCTCGCGGACCTCCCCCTTGACGTCGAGCAATTCCAGCTCACCATCGTGGACCAGGCCGACCGCCGTACCGGACGGATCGGCGATCACACCGGCCCGAGCGGCGACATCGCGCGACCACGTCTGCCGCCCGCTCGGGTCGATGCCGCGAACCTCGGTGTGATGGGTTCCGCGCTGGTCGACGTAGCGGGACACCACCGCGCCCCCTCGCGTACCGGCCACGCATTCCCCGGGCTGGTCGAGATTGACCTGAAGGGGAACGACGGTCCCGTCCTTGAGTATCCCTCCGCGCTCGCCGGTCAGGACCGCCCAGTCTCCGCCGACGCAGCCACCCCAGAACCCCCCAGCGGGCACGCGCTCCCCTGTAGCCCGCCATCCGTGAGCGTCGCGCCGGAAGCGCAGGATCTCCCCGCCGGGCAGCGTGGGGTCGGCGTAGAGCAGCAGAGCCGTCGTCCGGTCGGGGCTCTCCCGCCAGAGGACGTTCTCCACGCCAGCGACCTGATGGCTCTCCTTCTTGCCGTCCGAACGCTGGATCTGGAGCGTGCCTCCCTCGGCGACGACCGTGTCCGCATCGCCCCGCCGGCTCAGCACCTTCCGGGTAGCGGTGGAGAAGGCCGCTTCAGGGCACCGGGCCGCGCAGACGGCAGCCTGCTTGTCCGTCCACACGTGCCGCCCGTCCGAGGCGTACCCGAGGTGCGATTCGGTCTGCGGGTCGTACACGATCGCCCCCGTCGAGGAGGCGGCGACGAAGACCGGCGGAATTTCCTGCTCACCGCCGGTGGAACACGACGTGACCGCCACCAGCGCCAGCAGGGACGCGACAAGTGCGCGGTGGTTCATCGGCCGCTAGATCCGCTTGGTCTGGAAGCTGCACGTGGGGTCGAGGCCCGGAAGGTCCCAGCGCACCCAGAATTTCACGTAGACCTTGTCCTTCGCCGGGCTGATGATGTGGACGGTCGTGCTCTTCGTGCCCACCTTGGCGCTGTCGGTGCCCCAACCGCCGTGCCACTTGTCGACCGCGTTGTTCTTGTCCGAATAGACATCGATGGCCACGTCGGTCTTCGATCCAGCGCGACCGCCAATCGTGTACGTGAACTTGGTGAAGACGTCACTCCCTGCGCTGTTGTAGTAGTAGCGCGCCGAGCCGCTGTAACCCTTGGGGTCCGACGAGCAACTGCCGCTGAGAGTCTTGTCAGCCGACGCAGAGGCGGAAGCGCCGCCGCCGACGATCGACAACGTCAGTCCCGCGGTCCCGACGATCGCCGCATGCCGAAGTATGGTGCTCAGTCGCATGATGCCCTTTCCGTTACCTTGACTAGCATCCGTCAAAGGATCGTAAGGGAGCGGTGGTATATCGGTGGTATGTCGGTGGCATGCCCGGCCGTAGATGATCATGTCTGTACGGATTTCGGGAATGCCCCAACCGTTCATCGCCTCCCGGGCGTCTTGTCTATATGAGGCCTTGCCTGGAAGTCGCGGGCGTGCCGCACGTGCGGGGTTCGGGCGAGTACTACGACTGCGATGGGCGCCCCCTGTGACCCGGGATCTGGAGCGTTCGCTTGGTAGGGCGGCTCGTAGTGATCCGCCCTACCAAGCCCGCCCCTACCCGAGAGGCGAGCGTTCGGCCCGGAGTGTCAGCGACCTTTCAATCCCAGGACTACAAGGGGAGCTGGCGGTTAAGCGTCTTCGTCGTCCAGTTCGGTGTTGTAGCCGCAGCCTCGGAACGGCTCGCCCTGGCCTCGGGGCGGGTAGCGGCCGCTGTCGAGCCGGACGCCGTCGCGGACGATGCTCTCACTGGGCCCGGACACGAAGCCCCACGGGTAGGGGCCATCGGCCGCCCCGACGCCCAGAGCGGCCGCGATCCGGTCGGCGGCGTGCTTGCCGAGCACCCACACTACGGGCGTCCGTACAGAGGAAGCCCGTGCACTGCGCTGGGATCACGTCGTCGCCTGGATCCCCAGCCTCAAGGCATGGCAACCGGTGACCGAGGCAGGGTTCAAGCACACCAGGTTCGCCATCTACGTGTGGCGAGCCGACCGAGTAGGAGGTGACACCAAGACCCGCAAGTCACGTCGCACGCTGGAACTGCCCGAGCTCGCCGCTGAGGCACTCCGGCAACACCACACGCGCCAGGCCGCACACAAGCTCAAGGCGGGTGAGGCATGGCAAGATCACAACCTGGTGTTCTGCACGAACGTCGGCACCCCGCTCGACGCGGCGAACGTCCGACGGGCGTTCCGGCAGATCACGAAGAACGCAGGCACCGGAACCGACTGGACACCTCGCGAACTGCGTCACTCGTTCGTCTCGATCATGAGCGACCAGGGCGTACCCATCGAGACCATCGCCGATCTCGTCGGCACGCGGGCACCAGCGTCACGGAAGCGGTCTACCGGCATCAGCTCAAGCCGGTGATCACGAAGGGCGCCCACACGATGAACACCGTCTTCGGCGACAAGCCGACGGGTTGAGTCCGAGTGAGATGGCTCCCCGATTTGCTCCTATCGACTTCCAGAACGGAAAAGGGCCCGATCCGCTCAACGGATCAAGCCCTCTACCTGGTCAAACTGGGTCGGGGTGGCGGGATTTGAACCCACGGCCTCTTCGTCCCGAAGCAATTCGAGCACCGGTTCCCAGGCGCGTGCGTATTGGACTGACCTGTACGAACGATGCGGGAACGTGCGCTGGTGTTCGTGATCGTCCAAGCCGGTTGTCACGCAGTACGTCACTCAGCGCGCGGCTACAGAGCTGAGGCGCTGGCCAAGCCACCCGTGCCATTGCACCGGACGAAAGAGTTGGTTGGGCGCGAGGTCCACGCACACTCAAGTCAGTCGTCCAACAACTCCTCCACCGGCACCGTTTCCTCGGCGGGTGGCGGCTTGATGTGCACCTTCATTCCCCAGTCCGACAGACGCAGGTCCTCGACGAAACCTACGTACGGTTCCTCGTAGGGGGCTCTGTTGCGAGCGTCGTTCGGTTCTCGCCAGGTGCTCCACGCCCTGCGGACGAGTTGGTCACCGCCGATCCACAACCGCCAGGACACCTTCCATCCGGCGTACTTACCTGTGGGCTTGCTGCGGAAGCCGATGCTCATGTCCGGGTTCACTTTGCGGAGCTGGGCGAAGGTGATGGTGCCTTGGTAGAGGGTGGTGCGTACACCGTCGTAGACGCCCCCGGCTCGTGTGTCCTTGGTGGTGGCCAGCACCGCTTTGAGTGTGGCCGGGTCCCTGAGGCTGACATGGCCGGACTTCAGATCAAGCTGGCACGGCGGCCAGTCGTAAGCGACCCAGGTTTTGCCCGGCGGCAATGGATCGTCAGGGTCTTGCTTGACATACCACTCGTAGCCTTGCTTGCCAATACAGATGTTACGAGTGCCGCGAAGCCCAATGTTGGGGTCCCTCATGTCAGTCGCAACGATCTTTCCCTTGCCGAAGCCCACAACGCCTCGCACCGGCTTGACGGAAGACCAACTGCCGAGCATAAACATTTGAGAACGCTCGACGATCTTTACTCCATGGCCCGGGACGAACTGGCGCTGGATGGCATCCGCCGGATCCAACACCGCCTCGGCCTGCGCGGCCGGTCCCACTATCACCATGGGTACGGCCATCAGGAGAACTGCCACGACCACTCGTCGCTTCATAGCCAGGGATCTTCGCAGCGACAGATCTCATTGTGATCACGCTGTGGGCGGTGACTAGACCTAGCGCCGGGTCGGCGGTTCCGGGCGCCGAGTGGCTGCGGGAACGTCGGCGATCTGGCTCGCCAGCGGGCCGTACGGCGGAGAATGCACGTGGGCCTACATAGCGCGGCGCGTGAGGCTGAAGGCCGTTCTCGCGCGGCCGCCACTCGGTCCGCGCACTCAGGCCTCACGACTCAGCCTTCCCGCCAGGACCGTGTACTGGCGCCACGTGTTAAGCCAGCCTCTAATCACCACGCGGCAGACTCTCGAATCCATGAGCGACAATAGACCTCGGTAACCAAGACGGATTCGTCGCTCCATCACGCTCCTAAGCTCCGCTTCATCGAAGCCTAGTTCTTGCAGAAAGAGCGATTCCAGGAGGTGTAGGAGAATCGCTTCACCCACCCGCGCGCCCCGATGATCTGTTGCGAGGTCATGCACCCCAGGTAGCCCGTGGCTTATCTGGTTCCTCAGTCTAGCGACTCGGCTCGCCCAATCCTCCGCGAGTTCGAGGTTTTCCATCGCTGGCGCAACACGCTTCGACAACCGATTGAGGCGATCTTCGAGAGATGGTTCATACGAGTTGGCTATAAGTTTTTTGATTCGCGCTCGCCTCTTCGAATTCAATTTCTCGATTCCGCGAAGCGCTTTATCTACATCGTCGGCTATCTCTTGGTACTCTTGAGTGCGTCCAGATTGCACGTCGGGATGCAGTAAGCGATCTATGGCCTCAACGATCGTCACTGCAGTAAGGAATCTCGGCACAGGCCATCTGTACTGGCGATTGATAAGAGTGACCCACTGGTCGATAATATATCGCCAATTCGCGATCACTGAGAACATCTGCTCGCCGAGCTCTTCCCAGCGATAGTCGCTGATATAGAAGAACAGGTCTTCTCCGGTTGGCTTGCGAGGCGCTACACTTGACCGCGGAATCCCGAACCACACGCGGAGCCAGTTGGGGCGCCCCTGCTCACGCGCCATATCCTCCCATCGTTCGTCGCCGACATAAAGACTTTCGATTGGCGCAGGAGAGCTTATGGCTAGCGACATCAGAACTTCGAGGGGAAGGGTATATTTATTAAAAAACTCCCGAATTGCGATAGGGGAGCCCAACTCCACTATGAACTTACATTGAGTCTTTAAGGTTGCGTCACCATTCTGGGGCCAAAGAATGGAGTCATCGGCGACAGTGAGTGTCCCGCCTGGGATTTTTGTACTCCGAGAAGGAGGTGGTGCGTAGGTGAGCGATTTCGGCTTCGGGAGCGGCTCCTCGAATTGATATGAGAATGCAGTCCAGTTTGCCCATTCGCGCTGTCCGTGCAGTCGCACTTCGGCTTTGGATGCTATGAGGTCCTCCTCATCCAGCAGCAAGCCTTCGAGAGCAAACCACGGGCGAAGCGTTATATCGGCCTGCGGCGTTAATCCCGATCTTGATTTTCCTGTTCTGCAATCAATTAGGGTGACGGGGGTGCCGAAGACAATGCCGTGCAGTACAGGGATCTCTTTGAGTGGCTCGAACATCAGCGACGCACGATCGGCAGGCTGAGATGGATTGCGATGCAGTCGTGCAGCTATGCGGCCATCTTCAGCAATTTCACATACACCTGGAATGGGATCATCATTTCCTGTTCCGGGTATCCACCATTGGGCAGGAGCTACTTCGCCAATCTTGAGGCCCATAGATCCTCCAAGTCGCTTGAGTTCTCACTGGAACACCAATACCGCAGAAAGCACCTTAGCGCGGTTTCCGTACGTATGTGTGGTCGGTCGCCACATGTGGTCGGAAGGCTAACGACGGTCCAGGGCTTCCTAGAAGCCTATAGGCCGACCCTGCCGTCAGGGATCGTACATATGCCCGACGTCCGCAGCGGCGCGAGCGAACCCGTAAACCCACCGATGCACGTGTGCTGAAACACCAGGGCACCGGTAGCGCTCGAGACCAGTGTTCCAGCAGGCTCCAGGGACAGCACGGACATCGCTGTCCCGACCTGTCCCCCGCTGGCTTCGAGGATTTCCGCACTTCGAGAGGGGATGAGGGACAGCAGGGACAGCAGGGACACCTGCTACGGCGTCGAGCCTCGCAACGACTCTTGGATCGCCTGAAAGCCGGGAGCGCCTGCCGCGGCCAGGTCATAGGCGGCACGGTTGAGTTCGGTCACGGCGTAGGCGTTGAGCGCTGTGGCGTCCGGGGCGACGTCCAGCGCCGTGGCGACTGCGGCATCAGCATCACCTTGGATGGCCTGGGCGCGGGCGAGGCAGGCTCCGTACCAGGCTCTGTCGCGGCGGTAGTGGTCGGGCAGGGTGGACAGGCCGCGTTCGAGGTAGTCGGCGGCGCGGCGGCCGTCGCCGAGTTCCAGTTCGGCCATGCCGCGTTGCATGAGGAACCAGCCCTCGTTGTAGAAGTACATCCAGGGCGGCTCGTCTTCGGGACGCTCAGCGGCGGTTCGGATGAGGTCTTCGGCTTCGGCGAGTCGGGTGCGGGCTTGGTTGGCTTCGCCCAGTTGGGCGTGACCTCGGCCGGCCATCTGTGCGGCCATGCCTTGGATGCCGTAGGCGGTGCGGCCGTCGTGCCAACGGGAGGCTTCGGCCAGGCGGACGCAGCGAGACGCGTCACCGAGGCTCCATGCCTGGTGGGCGCGCATATTCAGGGTGGTGGAGGCGAGGCAGGCGTCTCCGGCTTCGACGGCCCAGGCGTGGGAGCGGTCGTACCAGGCCAACGCGGCGGCGTGCTGGCGGGAGTCCTGGCACATCCAGGCGATGAACTGGGCGTACTGGGCCAGCACGGCAACCGTCCGGTCGGCGAGCGGGGCTCGGGCGCCTCGGGCCAGGTCGGCGACGGTGGCCAGTTGGGCGTGGACGATGGGCAGCAGAGGGCGGCTGCCGATGGTGTCCTCGACGCGGCGATGCTCGGCCAGGCAGTGTTCCAGCCATTGCACGGTCGCCAGGTCGACGCGGCGCGGCTGCTCGATGGCCCGGGTGATGCGCTCGTACAGATCTGCGTCCGGAGCCAGGGAAGGCAGGGCCAGCGCGGGAATCGGCGTGGTGGTCGTGCCGAAGAGCTGGTCCTCGGCCATGCCGAAGGCGCCACAGTAGAGCCGGGTGTAGAAGGCGTCCGGCCGGTGCTCGCCGGTCTCGTGGCCCCGGATGCGCCGGATGAGGCTGTCCACCTCCGGCAGAGGCTTGTCTGACACGCGGACCAGTTCGCGAGCCAGATCGCGCTGTGACCAGCCGCGCGTCTTGCGGGCCGCAAGCAGGCGGGCGGCCCAGTACGGGACGGGCTCGTTCATCCGGCACACCTCCGAGGGGAGAGGAGCGGACACGGGGCGGACATCCCAGGTCGCCTCTCAGTGTCCTCTGTTGAGCTGTTACCGCCTGTAGCTGGGATGTATGCATGTTCGGCGACAGCGACGGTTTCTACGAGTGGACGGCCAGCGACGAATGTGGCCGGGGCGCGTGCGGTGTCACAGGTGAGCATGAGCGGGCAGTTGCCTTGTTGAGCCAGTCGCTCGGCTCGCTGGCTCCCGGGGCCATGGGCGTGGTCCGCGTGGTGCGGCTGGACCGCATGGCCCGGCAGCCCTCCTACGTCTATGGCCCTACCGTGCTGCGCTTGCGGCGCGCGAAGCAGGCAATGATCGCCCGGGGTGAGTGAACCACCGTGGCGGAGTGGGAGCCGTACGCGCAGCGCGGCGGCACGCTGCGGGTGCGGGAGACCTCGTGCTGTGGGGAGTACGAGTGGTGCTGTGAGGCTGGCTTGTACTTCGTTCTGCGTCGCAACGGCGAAGGCTACGAGGCGACGCCCCGGCGCCGCTATGCCGAGGCCCGGCCTGTCTGGGAAGCCCTTATCCGCAATCATCGGCACACCTCCCGGCGTTAGAGCGACGGCAGGTCCACCAGCGCAGGCTGCGACAGGACACGCCGCTCTGCGGGGAAGGCCCGATAGACCGCTTCACGGATCGCCTCGTCTCGCACGCGTGCGACGAACTCCTCGGGAGTGCCGCCGCACAGACGGCGCAGTTCAGGGGAGTCGTCCAGAAGGCTCTGGATCAACGTAGGTTGATCGACCAGGCGTCGAGCCTGCCCATCCCCGTTCGTCAGGCAGCCGTGGCGGCCCACGTAGACGAAGCACGGTGGCAGCCGGACACCGGATTCCAGGGTCACCGGGTGGCGGTCGGCGGGCAGGCGGCGACGCCAGTAGTTGGGTTCGGTGACGTCCAGCGTCGCCAGCTCGCGATCGTCGAGCCAGAGCACGAACAGCCGCGCGGTCTCCCCCGGCGCCTCCACCGGCACCGCGGGCACGTACCCCCACCGGTTCACATGGGCTGAAACACCAGGCGCGATGCCCTCGACGTCGGCCAGGGTCATGGGGATGACCGGTCGGATCGCGTGGTTCACGAACTTGCGCCGCATCTGGCTGGGCGAGGCGTTCGAGCCCACCGCGACCACCGGATGGCGCTCCGACATGGGTGAGCAGCCCAGCCGCACCAGAAGCTTGCCCAGTGTCTCGTCCCCGGCCTGCCACTCCTCGGCCGGAGTCCCGCCGACGGGGAGTAACGGCAGGTACTCGTCGTCCACCAGCACGCCGGAGGTGGTGGGGATGCGGCCCGGATAGGTGAGGGGGCGCGACATGGGGTCGTCGTGGAAGAGACCTGTTTCGGTCACGAGGCGTCCAGCTCGTAGACGAGGGTGTGTCGGTCTCCTGGTGCCACGGTGATCATGACGCGTACGGGGTGGCCTTCGGCGTCGTAGCCGGTGCGCATGTGCTCGGCCACCGGGGTGCCGGCGGGCAGCCCGAGTCGGGCGGACTCGTCCTTGGTCGGCATCCGGATCTGGATCTCGTCCACCAGCCGGGTCTGTCCCCGTCCGATGGACGCCAGTAGACCGCCTGGGGCGCTCACGTCCTTCGGTTGCATCAGCGGGGTGCCCCTGGCGATGTCCTCGGGGAAGTAGCTGTCGGCCGTTTGGAAGGGCACGTCGTCCACGTACCGCACCCGACGCCGGACCACCACGATGTCCTTCTCGGCGTCGAGGTTGAGGCGTTCGGCGACCGCTGGTGGTGGAATCTCCAGGCCAACGCTCACTTCCTGGAGGGGGACGCGGCCTTGCTCCTGGACCTCGGTGGCCCATGCGTCCGCGTCGGCGCGGTGGTTGCTCTGGTTCTCGAAGTGGGAGAGGTGCCAGCGTAGGCGCGTCTGTGAGCGGACGATACGGCCGCGGCCTCGCCCGCTGCTGAGCAGCCCCTCGTTGGTGAGCTGCTGCAACGCCTGCCGCACCGTCTGACGCGACACGCCGTGAGTCTCCGCCAATTCCTGTTCGGGCGGCACCGTGTCGCCCGGCGCCAGTTCACCTCGTTCTATCGCCGTGCGCAGCGCGTCCGCGACGCGTTCGTACAGCGCGCGGGAGTCGGATCCGGTTGGCACGTGAGTCCTCCTTGAACGACTTGTACGTACTCACCGTACCAAGAGGCTTGACAGTAATCGAGCAATCACGCAGAGTACGTACACAGCACGGAGTACGGAGAGTACGTACTTAGCTCGACGAGCTTCGTGCTGCAACAGAAAGCCGGAGCGCGGTCCTGTCGCCAAACGAGATCCGCACCCCGGCGCCCCATCAAGAGAGGTGTCTTCATCATGACCTACGGGTCCAAGAACCTGCAGTACGTCACCATCCCGGCCGAAGGCGTCCAGTGGACGTGCCTGGTGTGCGACGGCATCGAGGAGACCGCGCCCGGCTACGAACCGCCGTCGCCCCTCCTATGCCCGTCGTGCATCCGGCTCGCCGTGGTCGATGAGCTGCCGCTTCCAGTGCCTCGACTGCGGCACCCGATCGGCCAGCCCCTACGGCTGCCGCCGCTGTGGTACCTCGGCCGGACGCCAACTCCAGCGCTGCACCGTTCACGGCGTGCGCTGCGTGCCCGGCTGCCGCGTCTGTCGCCTGCTCACCCGTTCCCAGTGGAGCTGACCGTGATCTCTGTCCTCGTCTACCTGCTGGCCTTCCTCGCCGGAGGACTGTTCATCGAACTCGTACGCGTGGGCCAAGAGCGCTACCGGCAGTGGCAGGTGGCCCACCACACAATCCGCCAGGGCGGCTCCCTTGAGGTCGTCGCCCGAGGCTGGGCCGCGTCCCCGGCGGAACTGGTGCAACAAGCCCAGCTGCCCGCGCTGCTGGGGACGGCGGTGGGGCCGATGAACCCCATCCACAACTCACCGAACGGAGCAACCACCGTGGACGACCGGCCTGCCACCGGCCCGCGCCCGCTCTCGGAAGGAGAGCGAACCCTGATCTCCGTCACCGCCGCCGCTGTCGGCGCGCTGGGCCTGATCGGGTTCATCATCTCGTTCGCCACCGTCATGAACGCGGCCAAGCCCACCTTCGGCCCGCTCGCCTTCATGCTGCCCCTTGGTGTGGACCTGGGCATAGGGGTGTTCTCCGCGCTGGACATCGTCCTGGCCCGGCTGGACATGCGGGTGCGCTGGCTGCGCTTCATCCCATGGACGCTCACCGCCGCCACCGTGTACCTCAACGTCGCCGCCTACGCCAACGCACCGAACGGGCCCGACTGGTTCGCCGTCGTCGCCCACGCGATCCTGCCCGGCCTGTGGGTGGTGGCCGTCGAGATCGGCACACACGCCGTACGCAAGCGCGCCAACCTCGCCGGCTCGTCACGCCGACTCGACAGCATCCGCGTCTCGCGCTGGCTGCTGTCGCCGCTGCCCACGTTCGCGCTGTGGCGGCGCATGGTGCTCTGGGAGGTGCGCTCGTACCCCGACGCCCTGAACCGCGAGCGAGAACGAATCCTGGCCAAGACCGATCTTCAGGACCGCTACGGCCGTCTGTGGCAGTTCAAGGCCACCCGCCGAGAACGCGCGCTGTACAAGCTCGGCGAGCTGGCCCCGGCCGACGCCGTGACGGTACGGCTCACCACGCCTCCGCAACGTCCAGCCCTGACTTCCGCACCCGTCCGCAAGTCGTCGTCACGTAAGCGCAGGACCGCACGCCAGGCCATCGCCCCGTCCGACGTGGACGACCTCATGCCGCTGGGCTGGCAGATCGCCGCCGACCACAAGGCACGTGGCGTCACGCTGACCCGGGACCGGCTACGCGACGCCATCCGCCAGACTGGCCAGTCCGTCTCCACCGACCGCGCCGGAGCGCTGCTCGCCCGCCTGCGGTCGGAGACCAGTCCGACCGCCGAGACCACAGGACGCGAGGCGGCCTGATGGACCTCACCCGTACCGGCTCACCGAGGAGCCAGCCGTCACCGGTCCGACCGCACGAGCCGACCGCTGACCCCGACTCCACCGCCCGCACGGACGAGACGCGGTCCGACCGCTCCCCGTCCCCGACCAGTTCAGTACGGGACGCGGCCTCATCCGCCAAGACTCCGGCCGCGCCCCGCAACCCCGCCCGCAGTTACGCACACGAGGTGCACACATCATGACGCATCACCCACACGAGCACGAAGGCAATGACGACCCGACCGCCCTGGGCGGGCCGGATTCCGGGGGCGAGGTCGTCCCGCTGGACGCGGCCCGCCGCCGCGCCCGCCGCGCTGACGACCAGGAGACCGACCGCGACGAGGACGAGTTCTTCGACCGCGAGACCATCGCAATCGAAGGCACGGTCTTCGGCCCTCCGGTGGACCCGCCGGATGACGACGCGCCCTACCGGCCGCGGAACGACCGGCACCGCGCCCCGATCATCCCGGCCACGCTGCGGTCCTGGAGGGGCACGCGTTCCATGCTGGTCTGGGCCGCCAAGGACGCGGGATACGTGGTCGGCTACCACGCCGTCCGCACGCCCAAGTACACCGTCAAGGCCGCCCTGTACGCCCCGGTCGGGCTCTTCCGCGCTACCGGCAAGCTGCTGCACTGGGCGACGGCGGAGGAGGGTAACTGGGCGCTGCGCCAGTACGCCGCTGACCGCAACGACCCGGAGACGTGGCTAAAGCTGGACCGGCAGCGTCAGCGGCAGTCCCGGTGGCGCTGGACGGTCGTGGCCGCTCTCGCCGTGACCGTCCTGATCGGCTTGCTGGTGTTCCTGCTCGCCGACGTCCCGACGTGGGGCCGCCTGTTGGCCGTCGCCGTGGCGGTGCCGTTGCTGGCCCGCGCCGGTAGGCCCACGGACAAGCCCATCACCGACCGCGTGTCCGAGGGACCGCGCTACCGCAAGCTCACCGCCGAGTTGGTCCGCCGCGCGCTGCTGTCCTGCGGCATTTCCGGCATCAACCAGGCCGTCAGCAAGGACCCGAACGCCATCAGCTTCCCGCAGGAGATCCACCGCGTCGGCCCCGGCCACCTCGCCGTCGTGGACCTGCCCTTCGGCGTGGAGGCCGCCGATGTGGTGGCCCGCAGAGGCCGGCTGGCCTCCGGCATGCGTCTCCCGCTCGACCAGGTCTGGCCCGAGCCCGGCGACGGCCACCCCGGGCGGCTCGCGCTGTGGGTTGGCTACGAGCCCGCCTCCCAGATGAAGCAACCCGCCTGGCCGCTGCTGCGAGACGGCAAGGTGGACGTCTTCAAGCCGTTCCCGTTCGCCACCACCCCGCGCATGGACACGGTCAACGCCTCCCTGATGTTCCGCAACTGGCTCGTCGGCGGACAGCCCGGCTCCGGCAAGACGTTCGCCCTGCGCCTGGCCGTCCTCGCCGCCAGCCTGGACCCCCGCGCCGAGCTGCGCATCTACGAACTCAAGGGCGTCGGCGACTTCAAGGTCCTGGAACCGGTCTGCACCGAGTACGGCAACGGCTTCGACGACGAGACCATCGCCCGCTGCGCCGGGATGATCCGCTGGCTGTACAAGGAGTGCGAGCACCGCTCCAGGCGCATCGCCCACTACGCCCAGCTCGGCAAGGCCCCGGAGAACAAGGTCACCCCGGAACTCGCCTCGCTCAAGGACTCCGGCCTGCACCCGCTGATCGTCGCCATCGACGAGATCCAAGAGCTGTTCCTGCACCCCAAGTACGGCAAGGAAGCCGGAGAGATCCTGGAGAAGGTCATCAAGCTGGGCCGCGCCCTGGGCGTGATCCTGCTGATCGGCACCCAGATCCCCGACAAGGACAGCCTGCCGACCGGCATCACCCGCAACGTCAACACCCGCTACTGCATGAGCGTCGCCGACCAGGTCGCCAACGACATGATCCTCGGCACCTCGATGTACAAGAACGGCTACCGAGCCACCATCTTCGAACCGGTCAAGGAGGCCGGTTGGGGCATCCTGTCGGGCCTCGGCAAGCCCGCCGCCCGCCGCTCCTTTGAGGTGGACACCGACAAGGCCAAGCAGGTCGTGGCCCGCGCCATGCAGCTACGCGGCCTGGCCGGCACCCTGCCCGATGAGGGCACCCAGACTCGTACCGACGCGCCCACGTTCGACCTGCTGTCCGACCTAGCCGAGATCTGGCCCGCAGGCGAAACCGCCGCCTGGAACGAGGCCCTGTGCGCCCGCCTGGCCGAGCTCCGGCCCGACTTCTACACCGGCTGGGCCTCCGAACAGCTCACCACCGCGCTCAAGCCGCACGGCGTGCCCGTGCAGGCGATCGGCCGCCGCATCGACGGCAAGGCCGTCACCCGGCGCGGCATCCGCCTGGACGACCTCACCGATGCCGTCGCGGAACGTAACCGACGCACCGGCACTGGGTGACCCCGTCGAGGGGTGCTGGCGCTAGCGGCTGACCCTGCTATCGCTAGCACCCCCGCTAGCACCCGAAACAAGCCCTGGCCAGGACGTTAGCACGCTAGCGCCCTCGCTTGACTACACCCGAAAACGGCCCAGGAGGCCGCCATGACCCCTGCCCAGTTCATCGCTAGCGCCGTGATCGTGGCCACCTTGATCATCACCGTCCGTTACGCCGTCGAGTGCTACATGCGGCCCTTCCGCCGCTGCCACGCCTGCCAAGGCAAGGGCCGCAAGCCCAACCGCTTCGGACGCGGTTCCCGCGACTGCCGCCGCTGTCGCGCCACCGGCCTGCGTCTGCGGATCGGCCGCCACCTCTGGAACCACGCCCGTGCCCTGCACCGAGACGCCACCCGCTGAACCGAACGGAGCGCCTATGACCACTGCGAACCTGACCCGCTACGCGCTCGCAGCCGCCGCCCGAGGCTGGCACGTCTTTCCGCTCGCCCCGAACGGCAAGACCCCGCCCCGCGGCCTCACCGCCTGGCAACACCGCACCACCACCGATCCAGCCACCATCCGCCGCATCTGGGAGCGCTCCTACAACATCGGCATCGCCACCGGCCCGTCCCGCCTGGTCGTCATCGACCTGGACCGGCCTAAGCCCGGCGAGCAGCCGCCACCGGAGTGGAACCGCCCTGGGATCAACGACGGCGCAGACGTCTTCGCCAACCTCTGTGAGCATGCCGGACAGCCGCTACCACCGGAGACCTTCCAAGTCCGCACCCGACGCGGCGGCCTGCACCTGTACTTCACCGCACCGGAAGGAGCCATCCTGACCAACACCCGAGGCAGCCTCGGCTGGCTGATCGACACCCGCGCCAACGGCGGCTACGTCGTCGGCCCCGGCAGCCACGTCAGCGACCAGGACGCCACCGGCACCTACGAAGTTCTGCACCCGATCACACCGGCTCCGCTCCCGGCCTGGCTGGTCGAACGTCTACGCCCGGCCCCGCTCCCGCCTCAGAAGCCGGTCACCGTGCCGCTCGCGTCCGACCGGCGCGGCTCCTACATCCGCGCCGCCGTCCTCGGCGAGCTGAACCGAGTGACCAACTCGCCGCCACACGGCCACAACAACGCCCTCTACCTCGCCTCTGTCGCCCTCGGCCAGCTCGTCGCCGGAGGCGAGCTGAACGCCGCCGCCGTCACGTCGTGGCTCACGGAGGCAGCCACGCAGATCGGTCAGCCGTACGGCGAAGCCCGGCGCACCATCGCTTCCGGCCTGCGCGCCGGTGCCCGCCGTCCCCGGACGGTGGCCGCATGACCAACGACCGCACCACGCACCTGCGCCTGGTCAACGGTGATGCCGTCAACGCGCCCGCCCAGGCCGTGCCGTTCCGTACCTCCTGGACGGCCGACGAGCTGATGGCCATGACCTTCCCGGAGCCCCGCTGGGCCGTCCCTGGGATCATCGCCGAAGGGCTCAGCCTGCTCGCTGGTCCGCCCAAGGTGGGCAAATCCTGGCTCAGCCTCGGCCTGGGCATTGCCGTCGCCAGCGGCGCCAAGGCCCTGGAAGCCATCGACGTGGAGCCCGGCCCGGTCCTCTACCTCGCTCTGGAGGACACCGCCCGCCGCCTCCAGAACCGCATGGGCAAGATCTTGGGTGGCCAGCCTGCACCCAAGGATCTGACCCTGGCCACCACCTGCCCCACCCTTCCACAGGGAGGGGAAGAAGCCATCGCCCGCTGGCTGGACCGTAACCAGAACGCCCGCCTGGTCGTCATCGACGTGTTCGCCAAGATCCGAGGCAACACCCCGCCCGGCCTGTCCGCCTACGACGCCGACTACGCCGCTATGAGCCGCGCCAAGCGCCTGGCCGACGCCTATGGCGTGGCCGTCGTCCTGATCCACCACGTCCGCAAGATGGCCTCGGAAGACTTCCTGAGCGAGGTCTCCGGCACCAACGGCCTGGCCGGGGCAGCGGACGCCACCCTCGTCCTCAAGCGCGCCCGTGGCACCGCTGACGGCGTCCTGCACGTCACCGGCCGCGACGTCGAAGAGACCGAGTACGCCATGGCCTTCCAACCGGCCGCCGGCATCTGGCACTTGCTGGACGGCCCACCCGAAGACCACGCCCTGTCCGACTCTCGCGCCGCCATCGCCCGCCACGTCCGCCGGCACCCCGGCAGCACACCCAAGGCCATCGCCGAGGGCACCGGACTGTCCTACGAGAACGTCCGCAAGACCTGCCAGCGCATGAACGCCGACGGCCAGCTCTGCGTCAACGCCACAGGCCACTACCGGCTGCCCGGTACAGACGCCCCGGCAGCCGTCCCCGGCGTCCCCGCTGTCCCTGACCACACCACGACCAGCACCAACGCCCAGATCCACGAGGGACAACCGGCCCTGCTGCCCGTCCCCGCTGTCCCCGCCGACGAGGAGAACCACCAGTGACCACCTCAACGCCGGACAGTGTCCGGCTCGCCGACACCCAGCTCTACCGCGTCACCGACGCCATGCGCCTGCTCCGCATGAGCCGCACCGTCATCTACGACCAGATCCGCACCGGCCGCCTCCGCTCCGTCAAGCAGGGCCGTGCCCGACTCATCACCGCCAGCGCCATCCGCGACTACATCACCCTTCTGGAGAAGGAAGCAGAGGAAGCAGCCTGATGACCAAGCGACGCAGCAGAGGAGACGGCGGCCTCCACTGGGACGACAAGCGCCAACGCTGGATCGCCACCGCCAGCCTTGGATTCGACCCCAGCGGCAAGCGGATCGTGAAGCGGGGGAGCGGCAAAACCAAGACCGAAGCCAAGAACAAGCTCAAGGAAGTCCTCCGCGACTACGAAGACGGCCTGGCCATCGCACCGGCCGACTACACCGTGGAGCGCGCGGTGAACGACTGGCTGGCCTACGGCCTGAATGGTCGTGACCCCGCCACGGTGAAGACCTGCACGATCCTGTGCAGGACCCACATCATCCCGGCCTTGGGCGCTCGGAAGCTCCGGGACCTGAGCGCGGAAGACGTGGACAAGTGGCTCGCTGCCAAGGCGAAGACGCTCAGTACACGGACTCTTCAGGGTCTCCACGGCTGCCTCAACCGTGCAATCAAACGAGCGATGGCCCGAGACAAGGTCAAGCGGAACGTCGTGGCGCTTTGCTCGGTACCGAAGGGGAGGGAAGGACGCCCGTCCAAGGCGCTGACCTTCGCCCAGGCGGAAGCCGTGCTGAAGGCGGCCGAGAGTTCCCGCATGTACGCCTACATCGTGCTCTCCCTGCTAACCGGAGCGCGCACGGAGGAACTGCGGGCGCTCACGTGGGATCACGTGGACCTGGACGGCCTCCCGGACGCCAGTCCGCCCGTCCCTCCGCACGTGGCCGTCTGGCGCTCTGTACGCGCAGGGGGAGACACCAAGACCCGGAAGTCCCGCCGTACCCTTGCCCTCCCCAAGCGCTGCGTGGACCTCCTACGCCAGCACCGGGACGACCAGCAACGCGAGCAAGGTGACGCATGGTCGAAAAGCGGATTGGTGTTCGCGTCGGTCACGGGCAAGCCACTGGACGCCGCCAACGTCCGGCGTGACTTCCGCAACGCCATCAAGGACGCGGAAGGCCTGGACGCGAGGGAATGGACGCCACGGGAACTCCGCCACAGCTTCGTATCGCTGCTCTCCGACAACGGCATCCCGCTGGAGGAGATCTCCCGACTGGTGGGCCACAGCAGTACTTCCGTGACGGAGGCTGTTTACCGGAAGCAGATTCGACCGGTCCTTCAAAGAGGTGCGGTGATGATGGATCAGATCTTCAAGAATTCTGACTCTTAACGCATATGGGGTAGCTCCCGTGGGCGGTGACCCCGGTTTGGGGTCACCGCTATGCGCTTATCTGGCACTATGTTCTGGTGACTCCAACAACGTCGCAGACGTGTGCAGGCTGTGGTAAAGAAACCGACAAACAGATGTATAACGGAAAGGAGGGTAAGTACTGCCAGGCTTGTTATAGGTACGAGCGGAAGCACGGTTCGACGGAGAGGCGTGGCGTCAAGCCCGCCTTATCGGAGGAAGTCATCATCCAGAGTTCGGAGCGCAATCTGGATACGGGCTGTCTGATCTGGAAAGGTGAGACGGATCGTGATGGTTATCCCCGGTACTTCGATGGGGTCCGTCATGCCCACGGCGGCAAGGCGCTCGTGTACGTTCGGCGCTGGCTGGTTGATCAGGACGAAGCCTTCTGGCCCAAGGGGCAGATAGTGGAGAGCGTCTGTGGTGAGAGGCTCTGTGTTGAGCTGAGCCACCTCTCCATCTCCAAGGTTTCCAACGGTCGTTGGACGCAGGCGGGCATCAACTCGCGCAAGACGCATTGCCAAAACGGACATGAACTCACAGAGGAGAACATCTATTGGGCCGATGGCGGGAGAAGGCAGTGTAGACAGTGCCGATGGGAATCCGCCACTTGGAGTCAGGGGAAAAACCCGGACGAGCTTGAGCGTGGCATCTGGAACGGCAATAAGACGCATTGCCCATGGGGTCATGCCTACGAAGAGCATGGTGGTACTAATCGAGACGGGTCTCGCTATTGCCGCCCGTGCCGGATCGCTACGCAGCGCAAGGTGCTGTACGGCCTGGACCGGGGTGAGTATGAGGCCATGCTGGAGCGCCAAGGCAATCGGTGTCTCACGTGTTTCGAGAAATTCGAGCACGACGGTACACGCACCACTGCTCATGTTGACCATGATCACGAGACGGGGCAGGTACGGGGCCCGTTGACCGAACTAACTCATGTGTTCTTGCAGGTCAACGCGTTTCTCCGCTAGCTTCTCGGGATGCTTCAAGGTGATGTCCCCGAGCGGGACTTGGCGACGTTCGTCCTGCCCGAGTTGGGCCGGCTACAAAAGACCGGCGATCAGTGGGCGCCGTACCAGATAGTCGACCAGGGTGGCATTGTCGTCGGCCCCGTCCGGGCCTTCTTCGCCGAGCTGCAGGCAGAGGGCAAATCCGCCTCCACGGTCCGGTCATACGGCATGGACCTGCTGCGTTGGTGGCGGTTCCTGTGGGCGCTCGACATCGAGTGGAACCGGGCTACTCGTGCGGATGCACGAGACTTCACCCGGTGGATGCAGATCGCGAACAAGCCGCAGCGCCTGCACTGGAGACACCGGAACGCCGGCTACTCCGAGAAGACGGCGCCGAAGCCGCGGATGACGAGGAAGAAGATCCCCGGTACGCCGAACGCCATCACGGGCAAGGCCTCGCCCGGCCCGCAGTACGCCGCGAGGACTCGGGCACACTGCGAAACCGTGCTGCGCACGTTCTACGACTTCCACCTGGACGAGGGCACCGGGCCAATCATCAACCCGTTTCCGCTTGACCGTTCCCGTCGCAGCAGCCGCGCGAACGCCCACCACAAGCCTGACCAGCCCTTTAAGTCAGAACGGGCAGGCCGCTACCGGCCGGTCATCCCGAAGCGTGCACCCCGGCGCATCCCCGACGAGATGTTCAATGCACTCTTCGCCGCCCTCCGCCACAACAGGGACCGCGCTTTGCTGGCTTTCTGGGTTTCCAACGCTGCCCGCGCCGAAGAGCTCCTTACCAGTCGGCAGCGTGATGCCCTTCCCGGTCAGCAGTTGGTCGGCGTGATTCGGAAGGGAACCCGGGCCTACCAGCAGCTTCCCTGCTCAACCGATGCCTTCGTCTGGCTACGGCTCTACCAGGAGGAGGCCCGGCGAGACGGCGTCCCGCACGGCAAGAACCTGCCGTTGTGGTGGACGCTGAGGCGGCCGTGGCGTCCGCTGAACTACGACGCGGCGCGGGCGATGTTCAACCGGACCAACGATCTTCTTGGAGCGAACTGGACGCTCCACGATCTACGCCACACCGCGTCCTACCGACTCGCCCGCGACCCCAACATGCCTCTGACCGACGTCCAATGGGTCCTCGGTCACGCACATCTGACGACCACACAGCTCTACCTTCCGGCCAGTCAGGACGAGGTAATCGAACGCGTCCGCGCCCATCATGCACGCCGGGCCGAGCAGCGCGACCGGCCACCGGCGCCGCCGGCTCCTGGCTACAACTCCGACTCGATGAAGACTCTCTTCGGGAACTCGTGGTGACGAGCACTGAGACCTTGGTCGCTTCGACCGCCATCCGAGACGCTCAGCCGCTCGCCGGCGAGGCCCTCCGGGCCGCCAAGAAACGTTTCCCGCCGCGGCCTTACGAGGACGACTGGACTGCCACCAGCCATTCCTATGACGAGGTCGTCGCCCGGCTGAACCGACCTCCGCTACGGGCCGCGAGCGAGAGCACCCACTTCTACCGGCGCCGGGGCGCAACACTCATTCTGCACTGGCTCCTGAAGCAGCCGGGCGACACCTGGCAGCAACGCTGGAACGCATCTCCCGCGGCGAGTGGCACCGGGGCACAGTGGAACGAGCTCAACGCGACCTGGGTCGGCTACAACGCGGCGAATGCGAACGGCATCCTCAACACCGGCCTGTTCGCCCTGGTCTGCGCCGACGTGCTCCGGCCATCGCTCCGCTGGCAGCTCACCCGGACCTCGACCAATCTGCGTGCCATCATCACCCGGCACCGTGACCCTGATGGCTTCGCCCGCCTTCAGGAGTTGGTGGGCCCAGAGGCATGGTCCTCCCATCTCGGCATTCTCGCCAAGAACGTGCTGGTCAAGCTAGTCATCGCCAAGGGAGGTGGCTTGGCCGACATCAATGTCGGAGACGCCATTGAGTACATGGAGGAGCATCGAGCTCAACGGGCCACGTCGGGCGGACAAAGCCTGTTCTACTCCTGGGTGAAGAGCCTGGGTCACCTGCCTCCCGACGCACCCGTGTCACTGAGGCTCCTGCACCGAACGTCCGGCCAAGTCTCGGTCGAGCAGCTCGTCGACCGCTACCAGCCGCAGTCCAAGCCGATCCGGGACCTGCTGGTCGAGTACCTCAAGGAACGCCAGCCCACCATGGACTACACGTCCTTGGAGGACGCGTCACGGACGCTCGTGAGGAACTTCTGGCTGCAGATTGAGCGCATTCAGCCCGGCATCGACACACTCCGGCTGCCGTCCGAGGTCGTCAGCGCATGGAAGCAGGCCAGCCGGACGAAAGTCACGCGCCGCCGGCTGCCCGATGGCACAGTCCACGAGGCAATATCGGAGCGCGCCAACTACGGCAGCCTCATGCTCGGAGTGCGAGCCCTCTACCTCGACCTGGCCCACTGGGCCGTCGAGGAACCAGAACGCTGGGGCCCGTGGGTTGCTCCTTGCCCGGTCAGCGCCGCCGATGCCAGTACCTCCAAGCACGAGAAGCGCCGCAAGGCGAAGATGGACCAGCGCACCCGCGAACGACTGCCCGCGCTGTCCACCGTTGTCCGTGCCGCCAGGGCGAATTGGACGGAGGCCCAGGAGGGGATGGACGCCCTCCGAGTCGCCCCACTCGGCGGCCAGTTCATGTTCAGAGGCAGGACCTACACGCGCCAGAAGAAGGACTCGTCGACTCCGTTCCGGGCCTACGACGAGTCCGGCCGACGCATTCATCTGGGACTGCTCGAGGAGCGGGCATTCTGGGCCTGGGCCACGATCGAATTCCTGCAGCACACCGGTGTCCGGATCGAGGAGATGCTGGAGGCCAGCCATCACGCCTTGATCCAATACAAGCTGCCCACCAGCGGTGACATAGTGCCTCTGCTTCAGGTCGCTCCCTCGAAAACAGACGAGGAACGGCTTCTCCTTGTCAGCCCAGAGCTGGCCGACGTCCTGAGCACGGTCATCGCCCGCGTCCGTGACCCTCGAACAGGCGCGATCCCGATGCTGCCCATCTACGACGTTGCGGAGAAGATCTGGAACCCGCCGATGCCGCTGCTGTTCCAGTGGACATACGGAGGCCAGCGCACGCCGGTGTCCCGCCAAATGATCCGCGATGGTCTTAACGAGGTCCTGAAACGAACCGGGCTCACCGACTCCGCGGGCGAGCCCCTCGACTTCGCTCCTCACGACTTCCGAAGAATCTTCATCACCGACGCAATCCGCAGCGGCCTGCCGCCCCATATCGCACAAGTCCTGGCCGGTCACTCCGACATCAACACCACGATGGGCTACAACGCCATCTACCCGGCAGACGCCATCGAAGCGCACCGCGCATTCATCGCCCGTCGACGATCGCTTCGTCCCAGCGAGGAATACCGGACCCCGACGAACGAGGAGTGGGACGCCTTCCTCGCCCACTTCGAGAAGCGCAAGCTCTCTCTGGGAACCTGCGCTCGGGCCTTCGGAACGTCGTGCATCCACGAGCACGCTTGTGTCAGATGCTCGCTCCTCCGACCTGACCCGGCCCAACGGGCACGGCTTGCCGAGATCCGCGACAACTTGATCGCCCGAATCACCGAAGCTGAACAGGAGGGATGGCTCGGTGAGATCGAAGGACTCCAAGTCAGCCTCGCCAGCGCAGAGGAGAAGCTCGCCCAGCTCGATGCAGAGCAAGTCCGTCAACGCCAAGTGGTTGATCTCGGCATGCCCCGCTTCAGCCAGATCGCGACACGAATCAGTACGGCAAGAGGACCTTCAAGTTAGCCGAGCTCATCCACGCGGATGATCTACACCACCCCGACCCAGGCCACGGGCCACGCTCTACGGGCGGCGGGCCAGCAAATGGGTGTCGAGGAAGCCCCGCTCGGACGCTGGGTCGTGGAGCAACCGAGCAACCGTGACGAGTCCGGCCCCGGTCAGCAACTCGGCAAACTGCTCCGCCGGCCAGCTATAGGCGGGCGCCACCTTGTGGTCGAAGCGGACCGGCTCCGGTCCCTCGGTCCCGAAGAAGGACACCAGGAGCAGGCCCCCTGGCGTCAGGACACGCACCTGTTCGGCGAGCAGCGCGGGCAATTCTCCAGGTGGGGTATGGATCATCGAGTAGTGGGCCAGCACTCCGCCGAGCGCGCCGTCCTCGATCGGCAGGGCCTCCATTCGCGCTTCGTCGAACCGCAGCGTCGGATGGGCCCGCCGGGCGTGGGCGACCATAGCCGGGGAGAGGTCGAGCCCGAAGGAGTCCAGCCCCAAGTCGTGCAGCATGGCTGTCAGATGCCCGGGTCCGCACCCGACGTCGGCTGCACGCAGGTTCCCCGTGCCACGCACGAGCTCGGCGAAGGTGCCGATCATGTTCCGCGCGAACGGCTGCGTCTCCAACCGATTAGCAAACATCGACGCGTACAGCTCGACGACCCCGTCGTAGGCCGCCCTGGTCTCGTCCTGGTGTTTTAACACGGGAAGGAAACTAACACCCGCGCCATTCGCACCCGTTCTCCGGCCCCACACCGGATCTCCCCTTCAGGACTGATCGTCCCGTCACCTGATCACAGGGCACACTCTCGTTGGTTCAGAGAAGCTTGCGTCCGATGTTCGCTCCTCCGGCCTGAACCGTCCCAGCGTGACCGCCTGATCGAGATCCGCGACAACCTGTTTGATCGGATCGCCGAAGCTCAGCGTGAAGGCTGGCTCGGCGAGGTCGAGGGCTTGGAGATCAGCCTGGCGGGCGCCGAGGAGAAGCTGACTCAGCTCGATGCCGCACTCAAGCCTTCTGTGATCCACCTGGGCCTGCCCACCTTCAACCAGATCGCCGGGCGGTCCAGCACCCTCTGACCGCCCCTCTCTCAGAACCCGGCAGACGGACGACCCCGGTGCATCTCGACCTCAACGAGGAAGATCGCACTGGTAGTTCGGAGAAGGGATCTTGTGCCAGCAGTGCAACAAGGCGCTCGGTCTCCTCTACGAGAACGTGGAGACCATGCAGCGCATGATCGATTACATTTTGCTGCACAGGTCCGGGACTCGGGCTCCAGACGTCGCAGAAGCGTAGTCACGCAGGTAGTCACTCAGGAGACAAGAGAGGCCGCTTCCGATCTTCGGAAGCGGCCTTCTACCTGCGGCAACTCTGTCGGGGTGGCGGGATTTGAACCCACGACCTCTTCGTCCCGAACGAAGCGCGCTGCCAAGCTGCGCTACACCCCGGCGCACGCCGTCTTGCGCGTGCTTGGAAAAGTCTAGCGGACTCCCAAGGTGGTTGTGACCGCCTTTAGCGGCGGGGCACGAGGGTGAGGAGCGAGGCCTCGGGGAAGCAGGCGAAGCGGGCCGGGGCGTACGGCGAGGTGCCGAGGCCGGCCGAGACGTGCAGCCAGGAGCTGTCGTGGCGGCTCAGGCCCTTGACCCTGGCCCGGTCGATGCCGCAGTTCGTCACCAGGGCGCCGTAGAAGGGGACGCAGAGCTGGCCGCCGTGCGTGTGGCCGGCCAGCAGGAACTGGTAGCCGTCCGCGGCGAACAGGCTCATGTTGCGCGGCTCCGGGGAGTGCATGACGCCCAGGCGGAGGTCGGCATCGGCCGGGGCCGGGCCGGCCACCAGGTCGTAGCGGTCGCGGGAGATGTGTGAGTCGTGGATGCCGGCCACCGCCACGTCCAGCTCGCCCACCTTGATGCGGGCCGTGGTGTTGTTCATGTCCAGCCAGCCCTCGGCCGCCATGCCCGCCCCCAGCTCCTCCCACGGCAGCGTGGGCACGTGCTGGCGGCGCTCGTTCCTGGATGTGCGCCACAGGTAGCGGGCCGGGTTTTTCGGCTTCGGCGCGTAAAGGTCGTTGGAGCCGTACACGAACAGGCCCGGGCGGGACAGCAGGGGCTCCAGGGCGTGCAGGAGCGAGGGTACGGCGTCCGGGTGCGCGATCGAGTCGCCGGTGTTGACGACCAGGTCCGGCTTCAACGCGCCCAGCGAGCGAACCCAGTTGATGAGCATCGTACGGCGCGGCGTCAGATGCAGGTCCGACAGGTGGAGGATGCGCACCGGACGCTGGCCACGCTCCAGCACGGGTACGTCGAAGCGGCGCAGGCGGAACCAGTTGCGCTCCACCACGGAGGCGTAACCCAGCCCGGCCAGGCCGAGACCGAGCATGGACAAGGGCACTGCGACGGCTTTCCTCACCTACTCATGATGCACGACATCAGGCGCGAGGCGTTCGTACAGACGGCAAGATGGAGCGCATGAGCGCACTGAAAGACAAGCTGAAGGCCGACCTCACGGCCTCGCTGAAGAGCCGAGACGAGGTACGTCTCCGGACGATTCGGATGGCACTGGCCGCCGTGAACGTCGAGGAGGTCGCCGGCAAGGCGGCCAGGGAGTTGAGCGACGACGAGATCATCAAGGTCCTGACCAAGGAGGCCAAGAAGCGGCGGGAGGCGGCCGAGGCGTTCAGCAACGCGGGGCGCGCCGAGCAGGCCCAGGCGGAGCTGGACGAGCAGGCGGTGCTGGAGGCATACCTGCCGGCGCAGTTGTCCGATGAGGAACTCGCCGCCCTGGTCGATGCCGCCATCGCCGAGACCGGTGCTTCCGGGCCGCAGGCCATGGGGCAGGTCATGAAGGTCGTCAATCCGAAGGTCGCCGGGCGGGCAGAGGGCGGTCGGGTCGCCGCCGCCGTCCGCGCCCGCCTCGCCGCCTCCTAGCCCCGGTCCGGGCTCCTGTTCCTGTTCCAGGTCCCGATACCGGTCCGGTCGCGGCTTCGGGTTCCAGTTCCGGTTGCACGGCCTTGTCCTGGTCGGGTTCACGGTTCGGCTGCTCGCTGTGGGCTCTCGTTGCGGCTGACGTCCTCCTGAGAGGTGCCCTGCCGTCGCCGTTGACTCCGCTGCCGGGCGGCCCCTCGGGGCGGCTCAGGGACGCTCAGGGCGGCGTTGAGGGCCATACCCGCGTGCGGGCGTCTCTGGCTGGGGAGCGCGCCCACCGAGCCGGCCTCGCGCCCGGGTGTGTCTGGCGCCGGGCGCCGCCTCTGGGCAAGCCCGGCGCCGGCGTGACGTCCGGGGCGCCCGCGCCGGGTTCCTTTTCTCGCCGTCCGGGAAGCCGGGCGTGTCGTGAAGGCGCCCGGCGCTCCTGGACGGCGGGGGATCAACCGCCGGGAACGATCGGTCCCGCGTCGCCGAATTGGCCCCGCCCGTTGCCCGGCCCGTCGCCGTCCTGCCCGCCGTTGTCCGGCCCGCCGCCGTCCGGCGGCCCGTCCCCGTTATCCCGGGGATCGAAGTCTCCGAACGGGTCCCCGTCCCCCCAGGGCCGTTCGTCGTCCTTCTTCTCCTTCTTGGGCTTGGGCGCGCAGTGCTCCGTGCACCCGCCGAACCGCGACCGATCCACCGGCGTGAACTCCACCGCCTCGATGCCCTTCAAGGCGGAGATCAGGGAGTCCTTCCAGATCCGCCCAGAGATCGACGCGCCGTACACGTACTGGTAGTGGCGCCCGCCGATCGTGATGTTGATCAGCTCGTTGTTCTTGGTGCCGCGCGGGTCGCCCAGGCTGACCGCGGAGGCCAGGTTGGGCGTGTAGCCGGCGAACCACGCCGACATGTAATTGTCGGTCGTGCCCGTCTTGCCGGCAGCGTCCCGGCCGATGCCGCCCACTTCCTGCATCGTGCCCTTGGTGAACACGCCGGACAGGATGCCGTTGACCGCGTCCGCGACCTCTTCCTCGAGGACCTGCGAGCACTTGGGTTTGTACTGCTTGGCCGTGCCGTTGCGGTCCTTGATCTCCGTGATGGCCAGCGGCTTGCAGTATTTCCCGCGCGAGGCGAACACCGCGTACGAGCTCGCGATCGTGACCGGGTCGACCTCGTTGACCCCCAGCGTGAACGTCTCGACCTCGGACAGCTTCTGCCCGTCGGAGCGCTTGACGCCGAGCTTCTTGGCCATCTTGACGACGTCGCAGAGCCCGACCTTCTCCTCCAGCTTGACGAAGAAGGTGTTGACCGAGCCCCAGGTGCCGCTCTCCAGGGTCTTGAAGCCGCCGCCGCCCTCGCTGGAGTTGCGCACCTCGTGCGACGGGTCTCCGACGTTCTGGCCCTTGCAGTTCTTGAACGTGCTGTAGCCGCCGGCCTTGTATCCGGCCGGGGAGGGGAAGCCGTCGCCGTATTTCAGGCCCTCCTCCAGCGCCGTGGCCAGCGTGTAGACCTTGGCCGTCGAGCCCTGCTGGAACCCGCGCCCGCCACCGTGCGCCGCGTCGGCCACGATGTTGTAGCTCATCTCGTTCTTCTTCTTGCTGCCGCCGAACTTGCGCGAGGCCGCCATCGCCTTGATCTCGCCGGTGCCCGGGACGACCATGGCCTGCGAGGCCACCGGCTTGTCCTTTGTGGAGACGTACTTCTTGATGGCCTTTTCGGCGGCGGCCTGCATCTTGGGGTCGATTGTGGTCTTGATCGTCAGACCGCCCCGTTGGAGCAGCTTCCGGCGCTCGTCCGGATTTTTGCCGAACTCCTCGTTGTTGAGGATTTCGTACTGGACGTACAGGCAGAAGTACGGATATTTGCTGGCCTCGCAGCCGCCCGGGAACTTGACGTCCTTGTAGCCCAGCTTCTTCGCCTTGGCCTCGGTGGCCTGCTGCGGCGTGATCTTCCCGAGCTGGAGCATCCTGTCGAGCACGGTGTTGCGCCGCTGCAGCAGCCGCTCCCGCGATTCGGGGCCGACGTTGGGGTCGGTCCTGGCGGGGTTCTGCACAGCGCCGGCCAGCGTGGCAGCCTCGACGAGATTGAGCTCGGAGGCGGGCTTGTCGAAGAAGCGCCTGGCCGCGGCCTGGATGCCGTGGGCGCCGGCACCGAAGTAGGCGATGTTCAGATATTTCTCGAGAATCTGGTTCTTGTTGTATTTCTTCTCGATCGCCATCGCGTAGCGCAGCTCGGACAGCTTGCGGGAGAGCGTCGGGGCGATGGCCGCCGCCTGCTCCTCCGGCGTCTCGGCCTTGTTGACCAGCACCTGCTTGACGTACTGCTGGGTGAGCGACGAACCGCCCTGCGTCACACCACCGGTGGTGAGGTTCTTCACCAGCGCTCTGGCCGTTCCCTCCACATCGATCGGCCCGTGCTGGTAGAAACGGAAGTCCTCGATCGAGATCAGCGCCGTCTGCATGATCGGGGAGACCTGGTCAAGGCGTACGGACTGGCGGTTCTCGTAGTAGAAGCGCCCGATCTCCTTGCCGTTGGCGTCGACCAGCCTCGTGCGCTCGGGAAGCGGGGGTTCGTCGAGGTCTTCGGGCTTGAGATTGAGCCCTTCCACCGCGCTCTTCGCCGACACTCCGGCCCCGCCGACCGCGGGGAGGGCCACGGCGGCCGCGAGCACCCCAGCGGCCGTCCCGGCGATGATGAGACGCAGGATGGCCAGGATGGGATTGGAGCGATCTTTGCGCTGCGCTTGCACGCTACCAAGGGTACGTCGAAAGACTGACCTTATCGGTAGCCGGACGCCATTTCGCCTTGACTGGTGGGGGTGACTAGTCATTCCCGGTCAAGAGCGCCGCGAGAATTTGGTCCTCTGGGGTCTGTCGGCCCGAACGTGAAGTTGCGTACGTTCTCCTCTGCGGCAACTGAATACGGAGGCTCGGCGCCCGCGCCCGTCGGCCCCAAATGACGACTGACCACCTAAGGGGAGTGGGGTCGAAAAATGTGGATCACGGATTGGACCTCCCGTGCCGCCTGTAAGGGTGCGGATCCGGATGCCCTGTTCGTGCAGGGCGCCGCGCAGAACAGGGCGAAGCTCATCTGCCGGGGTTGCCCGGTCCGCACCGAATGCCTCGCCGATGCGCTGGACAATCGCATCGAGTTCGGGGTATGGGGCGGTATGACCGAACGGGAACGTCGCGCGCTGCTTCGACGGCGGCCTGACGTGGACTCGTGGCGAGAGCTGCTCGAGTCCGCCAAGGAACAGTACGAACGAACCAATGAGCTGATCGCGGGCTGACCCTAGCCCGGCGAGCCGAGTACGGCCGGCGCCGTCCGCCGGCCGTACTTTCATGAGCTCGCCAGCAGTTCCCCGATCTGCCGCAAGCCGGCAAGATCGTGAACGTCCTCGGGCATGGCGCGGACCTGTGCCACGGGGACGGTGGGATGTGCGGAGATGAAATGTTCCCGCTCGCGGCTCTCGCGAGCGGTGAGCTGCATCCGCCCGGCGTGCAGCCGCAGCACGGCGGCGGTCAGCTCATGCTCGCCCCTGGACTCCAGGTCCTCGGCCGCGGCGGCGCTGCGGGCCGCGGAGAGCGCGACGGCGGGCGCCAGGTGCACCCGGTTGACCACCAGGCCGGCCAGGGGCATGCGCTCCTCGGCGAGCCGTTCGACGAAGTAGGACGCCTCGCGCATCGCGTCGCGCTCGGGCGCGGCCACCACGAGGAAGGCCGTGCCCGGGGCCTGCAGGAGCTTGTACGTCATCTCGGCGCGCTGCCTGAACCCGCCGAACACGGCGTCGAGCGCGGACACGAACGTCTGCAGATCCTTGATCACCTGCGCGCCGAGCAGCTTGGTCATCGCCCCGGCCACCAACCCGAACCCGGCGTTGAGCAGCCGGAACGCGTTGCGCCCTCCGGCCTTCGCGGGCGCCGTCAGCAGCCGGATGAACCGGCCGTCCAGGAAACGCCCGAGCCGCTCCGGCGCGTCGAGGAAGTCGAGCGCGGACCGCGACGGCGGCGTGTCCACGATGATCAGGTCCCACTCGTCGGAGCGGCGGAGCTGGCCCAGCTTCTCCATCGCCATGTACTCCTGCGTGCCGGAGAAGCTGGAGGAGAGCGACTGGTAGAAGGGGTTCGACAGGATCTGGCGGGCCCGCTCGGGATCGGCGTGCGCCTCGATGATCTCGTCGAACGTGCGCTTCATGTCGAGCATCATGGCGTACAGCTGGCCGCCGTTCCCGGCCTCGTTGACCAGGCGCGGGGTGTTGTCCAGCTCGCTGAGCCCCATGGACTGGGCCAGCCGCCGCGCGGGGTCCACGGTCAGCACGACCGCGCACCGGCCGCGCTCGGCCGCGCGCAGCCCGAGCGCCGCGGCGGTCGTGGTCTTGCCCACCCCGCCGGCGCCGCAGCAGACGATGATTCTGGTGCCTCCGTCGTCGAGTATCGCGTCGATGTCCAGTCTGGTGGGCTTCTTCACGCTGCTCCCTGGGTGCGGATGCTCTCAGCCAGCTCGTACAGGCCGGCCAGGTCCACGCCGTCGGCCAGCAGCGGCAGCTCGTAGCTCGGCAGCCCGGCCGCGGCCAGTGACTCGCGCTCGGCGCGCTCCAATTCGGTACGGTGCGCGTGCTCGGCCACCTCTTCGGCGAGCGCCTCGGCCAGCGCCGTGGCGCGGGCGCCGTCGGCCACTCCGGCGGCCTTGAGCCCGAGCGCGATCTCCCCGACGTCGAAACGGCCCTTGACAGCCGTGTCAAGGGCGGTCTGCGGGAGCAGTGACTCGCTCACCATGTTGATGAAGATGCCGCCGGGCGGAAGCCCCGCGGCACGCAATTCGGCGACGCCGTCGAGGGTTTCCTGGACGGGCATCTCCTCCAGCAGCGTCACGAAGTGCACCGCCGTCTCGCGAGATTTCACTACATTGCTGACCAAGTCGGAGTGGTTCTTGATCGGTCCCACCTTGGCCAGCCCGGCGACCTCCTGCGTGACATTGAGGAAGCGCGTGATGCGGCCGGTGGGCGGCGCGTCGAGCACGACCGCGTCGTAGACCCTGCGGCCGTTCTTGGCCCGCCTGCGCACCGCCTCGGTCGTCTTGCCGGTGACGAGCACGTCGCGGAAGCCCGGCGCCACGGTGGTGGCGAAGTCGACGATGCCCATCTTGGTCAGCGCCCGCCCGGCCCTGCGCATCCCGTAGAACATCTCCATGTACTCGAGCATGGCTTCTTCGGGATCGATGGCCAGCGCGTACACGTCGCCGCCAGACGGCGCCACGGCGATCCTGCGCTCCTCGTAGGGCAACGGCGGCAGGTCGAAGATCTGCGCGATGCCCTGCCGGCCCTCTACTTCGACCAGCAGCACCTTGCGGCCGCCCGAGGCCAGGGCGAGAGCAAGAGCGGCGGCCACGGTCGTCTTGCCCGTGCCGCCCTTTCCGGTGACGACGTGCAGTCGTACGTCATGCCAGTCCGTGTCCGGAGAGTCCACGTTTCGAGGCTACCGAACGGTTACTTGCCGAACGCCGGTGACCACCCTTTGACGTTGGTCACACTACCCTGACGTTCATGAAGAAATGGGAGTACCTCACCGCCCCCGTGCTCATCCACAACACCAAGATGATCCTTGACAACTTCGGGGCCGACGGCTGGGAGTTGGTCCAGATCGTCCAGGGTGCCTCGCCCGAGCAGCTCGTCGCCTACTTCAAGCGGGAGAAGCAGTGACCCCGGAGCAGCGGATCGCGGAGCTGGGCCTGAAGCTGCCCGAGGTGCCGAAGCCGGTGGCGGCCTACGTCCCGGCCGTGCGCACGGGCAACCTCGTCTACACCTCGGGCCAGGTGCCCTTCGTCGAGGGCAAGCTGGCGGGGACCGGCAAGCTGGGCGCCGGGGTGACCACCGAGGAGGGCGCCGCGCTGGCCCGCATCTGCGCGCTCAACGCCCTGGCCGCGCTGAAGACGGAGGTCGGCGACCTGGCGAAGGTCGTGCGCATCGTCAAGGTCGTGGTGTTCGTGGCCAGTGATCCGGCCTTCACCGAGCAGCCGCAGGTCGGCAACGGCGCCAGCGAGCTGCTGGTCGACGTGCTCGGTGAGGCGGGCAGGCACGCGCGCAGCGCGGTGGGGGTGGCCTCACTCCCGCTCGACGTCCCCGTAGAGGTGGAGTTGATCGCCGAGGTGGAGTGAGTGGGGATATGTCACGATAACGGAGTGACCGGATTTCCGCTTGCAGCCGAGCTCGCCGCGCGGGCGCGGGACGTTATCGCCGGACGGGTCGAGCCGGCTCCGACGCGGGACGCCGCCACGGTGGTGATCTTGCGTGACGGGCCCGAGGTCTATCTGCTCCGGCGGAAGGCCACCATGGCCTTCGCGGCGGGGGCGTACGTCTTCCCCGGCGGGTCGGTGGACGTCCGCGACACCGACCACGACGTCGCCTGGGCCGGCCCGTCCCCGGCGGAGTGGGGCGCGGTCTTCCACGCGAGCGAGCAGGTGGCGCGCGGGCTGGTGTGCGCGGCCGTGCGCGAGACGTTCGAGGAGTCCGGCGTGCTGCTGGCCGGTCCGGGGCCCGATTCCGTGGTCTCGGACACGACGGGTGACGACTGGGAGGCCGACCGGCTGGCGCTGATCGACCGGAGCCTGGCCTTCGCCGACTTCCTCGCCGGGCGCGGACTGGTGCTCCGTTCCGACCTGCTCAAGCCATGGGCGCACTGGATCACGCCGGAGATCGAGCCGCGCCGCTTCGACACGCGGTTCTTCGTCGCCGTGCTCCCCGAGGGGCAGCGCACCCGCGATGTCGGCGGGGAGGCCGACCAGGTCGCGTGGCGGCGCCCCGCCGAGGCCGTCGAGCTGGCGCACCAGGGGGAGATCTTCCTGTTGCCGCCCACGTACCGCACGCTGACCGAGCTGTCGGCGTACGGTGGCGTGGCGGACGTCCTGGCCGCGCACCGGGAGATCGTCCCCATCATGCCCAGGGCGGTGGAGATCGAGGGTGAGATGCGGCTGGTGACCACATGAGCGAGCGCAGCGAGCGACCGATCAACACAGTCGGCCTGCCGCTCATGGGGCCGGCGAAGGCGGCCCCATGAGCGAGCGCAGCGAGCGATCAATCAGCGCAGTCGGCCTGTCGCTCATGGGGCCGGCGAAGGCGGCCCCATGAGCGGACTGCACATCCCGATCGGCACGCCCGACGGATCCCGTACCGAGCACGCGGAGAACCTGCTCGCCCCCAATCCGTCGATCATGACGCTCGACGGCACCAACACCTGGGTCATCGGCACGGGCGAAGAGGTGATCGTCGTCGATCCCGGGCCTGACGACGCCGTGCACCTGCGCCGCGTACGCGACCACCTCGCCGGGCGGCGCGTCACCCAGATCCTGCTCACCCACGGCCATTTCGACCACAGCGGCGGCGCCAAGGACTTCGCCGCGATGGTGGACGCGCCCGTGCGCGCCCTGGACCCGCGCCACAGGCTCGGCGACGAGGGGCTGGCCGACGGCGACGTGGTGACCGTGGCCGGCCTGAAGATCCACGTGTACGGCACGCCTGGGCACTCGTTCGACTCGCTGTGCTTCTGGCTGCCGCAGGACCGCGCGATGCTGACCGGCGACACGGTGCTCGGAAGGGGCACCACGATCATCGCCGGCGACGGCGGCCTGGCCGACTATCTGCACAGCCTCGACCGGCTCAGGGCGGCTGCGGAGAGCCTGGAGGCGCACGCGCTGCTGCCCGGGCACGGCCCGGTGCTGCCCGACCCGATCGGCGCGCTCGACGGCTATATCGCGCACCGCCGCCAGCGGCTCGACCAGATCAGGGCGGCGCAGGCGCAGGGCGCGCGCACGCCGCGGGAGATCGTCCGCATCGTGTACGCGGACGTGGACAGATCCCTCTGGGCCGCCGCCGAGATCTCCGTGCGGGCCCAGCTGGACTATCTGGAGCGGTTGTAGAGCCGGTCCATGTCGAGGATGGTCACGGCCTTGGCCTCGATCCGCAGCCAGCCGCGCTGGGCGAAGTCGGCCAGCGCCTTGTTGACCGTCTCGCGTGAGGCGCCGACGAGCTGGGCCAGCTCCTCCTGGGTGAGGTCGTGGTGCACCCGCACGCCGTCCTCGGTCTTGGTGCCGAACCGCTCGGCCAGGTCGAGAAGCTGCTTGGCCACGCGTCCTGGCACGTCGGTGAACACCAGGTCGGCCAGCACGTCGTTGGTGCGGCGCAGGCGCTGCGCGAGCGCGCGCAGCAGGTGCAGGGCCACCTCGGGCCGGCCGGTGAGCCAGGGGCGCAGGTCGTCGTGGCCGAGCCCGGCCAGCCGCACCTCGGTCAGCGCCGTCGCCGTGGCCGTGCGCGGCCTCGGGTCGAACAGCGACAGCTCGCCGAACATCTCACTCGGCCCCAGCACGCTCAGCAGGTTTTCTCGGCCGTCGGGCGAGGTCCTGGAGAGCTTGATCTTGCCTTCGAGCACGACATAGAGCCGATCGCCGGTCTCGTTCTCGTGGAAGAGCGTCTGCCCCTTGGACAGCTGGACTTCGGTGATGCTCGTACGCAGCGCGGCTGCGCTCTCGCGGTCCAGCGCGGCGAACAGGGGGGCCTTGCCCAGCACATCGTCGGTGTTCACTCTGCCTCCTCTGCTGCCATTGTGACTCACCCCACTCCAGGCGGCACACACAGGTTATGGGAATGCCGGAGTGGTTTGGGCAGAGGCACCCCCTTTGTCGGAAGTTCAGGAGTCCGAAGCCTCGTCCTGGGCCCGCACACCGCCCGCACGCGAGGGCCCGTTCAGGAGGCGAGGAGGTCGTCCACCGAGGCCACCGCGGCCGCGACGGATCGGCCGAGCAGGACGCGCAGCACGTCGACGGCTCGCGGGCGCGCTTCGGGGTCGGCCCTGCGGCACTGCTCGACCGCGATGCGCAGCGCCGGAGGCAGGACCGCGGGATTGCCGTCCGCAGCGCCCGTGGCCGCGAAGACCACCAGATCCGCCCAGGCCCGTACGTCCGCCGCCACCGCGTCCTCATGCCCCGCCGCGGCGGAATGCCAGCCGATGAGCACCTGGCCCCGGGCGCCGAGCGCCACGCTTTCCGGGCCGAGCCGCAGCCCCGCCACGCCGCGCGCGTGCAGCCTGGTCATGGCGGCCGCGCACCCCAGAGCCAGGCGATGCAGCGCCTGGCCACGCAGGGGTCCCGAGGAACGTACGAAGTCCACCAGCGTCGCGCCCTGACCGCCCATGGTCACCGCCTCCCGTGTCGCCAGGTTGTACGCGATCCAGGCGGTCCCGGGTTCAATCATCGGCGAGAGCTTCTACTCTTGCGGCATGGCGACGAACGCGGCGGGGCGCAAGCCGGAGACCCAGCTCGCACTGGTGCGGCGGGCGCGCAAGATGAACCGCATCCTCGCGGAGACGTACCCCGACGCCCATTGCGAGCTCGATTTCCGCAACCCGCTGGAGCTGACGGTCGCGACCATCCTCTCCGCGCAGTGCACGGACAAGCGGGTCAACATGGTGACCCCCACCCTCTTCGCGAAATACCCGACGGTCGAGGACTACGCCGCCGCGGACCGGGCCGAGCTGGAGGACATCATCCGCTCGACCGGCTTCTTCCGCGCGAAGACCAACAGCATCATCGGCATGGCCCAGGCGGTGTGCGAGCGCTACGGCGGCGAGATCCCCAACAAGCTGAAGGACCTCGTCACGCTGCCCGGCGTCGGCCGCAAGACCGCCAACGTGGTCCTGGGCAACGCTTTCGGCGTGCCGGGGCTCACCGTCGACACCCATTTCCAGCGGCTGGTGCGGCGCTTCGGGTGGACCGAGGAGACCGACCCGGTCAAGATCGAGCACGTCGTGGCGGAGCTGCTGCCCAAGCGCGAGTGGACGATCTTCTCTCATCGGGTGATCTGGCACGGCCGCCGCATCTGCCACTCCCGGCGCCCGGCCTGCGGCGTCTGCCCGCTGTCCGCGCTCTGCCCCTCGTACGGCACCGGCCCCACGGCGGCCGCCGAGGCCGAGAAGCTTGTCAGGCCCGGCCCCTTCTCCTGACCCCGGGGGAAGTCACCGGAACCCCGGCGTGTTGGAGGATGCGTGACCCAAGTGCCCGACTGGCTCGACAAATTGGCGGCTCAGGCCGGCCGGACGACTGTGCCCGAATACCTGCGGCCACCCGCCGGGGCCGGCCGACCGGCTGCGGTGCTGATGCTGTTCGGCGAGGGGCCGCTCGGGCCCGACGTGCTGCTCATCCAGCGCAGCACGCGCGGGCGCAGGCACGCGGGCCAGCCCGCCTTCCCCGGCGGCGGCGTGGATCCCGAGGACGGCGGTCCGATCGCGGCGGCGCTGCGCGAGGCGGAGGAGGAGACCGGGCTCGACCCGCGCGGGGTCGACGTGCTGTGCACGATGCCCGAGCTCTACCTCAACCACAGCGACAACCGGGTCACGCCGGTGCTCGGCTGGTGGCGCGAGCCGTCGGCGGTGCACGCGGCCTCGCCGGACGAGGTCGACTCCGTGGAGCGGGTGCCGATCGCCGAGCTGGTCGATCCCGGCAACCGGATCATGCTGCGGCATCCCAGCGGCATGGCCGGCCCGGCGTTCCGGGTGCGGGGGATGCTGGTGTGGGGGTTCACGGCGATGGTGCTGGACTCGATGCTGCGCGCGGCCGGGCTCGAACAGCCGTGGGATGCCACGCGCATAGAAGAGCTGCCGCCCGACGTGGTCAATCTGGCAGCACGCGGATAGCAGCCCGGCCCCGGTCCAGGGTCAGCGCGCGGATCTCAGGGCGACGCCCAGCGAGGCCCAGCCCGCCACGTCCGCGTCGCTGTCGCAGGCCAGGGTGCGCAGCGTGTCCAGCCCCGCCGGGTCCGGAGGGTCGCCGAGCACGTGCTGCAGCGCGTACGCGGCACCGTACCTGACCCTGGCGTCCTCGTGGCCGGCCAGGTCGATCACGGACGGCAGGGAGCGCGGGTCCGCCAGGTGACCGAACGCGATCAGCACCGAGTAGAGCACCATGGCGTCGTCCTCGCTGGCGGCGAGATAGCGCAGCACCGGCAGCGTACGGTCCACGAACGGCCGCAGCATCCCCATGATGTCCACCCCGAGCAGCCGCTCGGCGACGGAGTCCGCGGCGCACAGCCGCCGCGCCTCGATGAAGGACTCGAGATCGCCCCGCTGGCGCAGCAAGGAGATCACGTGCCAGCGCAGCGGGCCGTCAGGGTCCCTGTCGTGTAGCGCTGCCTCGATGAGATCGCGCACTGTTCCCTCGGCCGGCGGCATAGCGCCAAGGTAGCCAGGGGGGTGACGCCGTCCTGGCGGAAGACGTGCACACTTGACCGTATCGCTGGTTACCTTTGAAGCGTGCGCGGTGATCTGCTTGACCTCATATTGATCGGCCTCGTGATCGCCTTCGGCATCTCGGGTTACCGGCAGGGCTTCATCATCGGGGCGATGAGCTTCGTGGGGTTCGTCGGCGGCGCCGTGCTCGGCGTCTTCATCGCGCCGCCCATCTCCAGGGCCGTCGTCGCGGGTGACACGCCGCAGGCACTGCTGGCCATCGTGATCGTCTTCCTGGCCGCCACCATCGGGCAGTTCGCGTCCTCGACCATCGGCGCCGTCGTGCGCAGCCACGTCACGTGGGAGCCGGCGAAGGTGGCCGACGCGGTCGGCGGCACGTTCGCCAGCGCCCTGTCGGTGCTGGTCATCGCCTGGCTGATCGGCTCGCTGATCGTCTCGACGGCCTTCACCCCGCTGGTCGACCAGGTGAAGAACTCCGCGCTGCTGACCACGGTCGACGACGCGATCCCACAGGCGGCGCGCAACTGGCAGCAGCCGTTCAAGAAGTTCATCGACCGCTCGGAGTTCCCGCCCGTCTTCGACGCCATCGGCGCGGGCGCCGGCCTCATCGACGTGCCGCCGCCGGACCAGAGCGTGCTGCAGGGCAACAAGCTGGGCCGGGCGCGGCGGGCCATCGTCAAGGTCCAGGGCAACGCGGAGAGCTGCAACAAGCACATCGAGGGCACCGGCTTCGTCTACGCCCCCGGCCGGATCATGACCAACGCGCACGTGGTCGCGGGCGTGACCCGTGACCTGCAGGTCATCGACTCCAACAACGTCCGGCACACGGCCACGGTGGTGCGCTACAACCCGCGGCGCGACATCGCCGTGCTCTACGTGCCCGGGCTCGACCTGCCGCAGCTCGCCTTCGACGGTGACGGCAGCAGGGGCGACAGCGCGATCATCGCGGGGTTCCCGAAGGGCAGGGGGTTCACGGCCGAACCGGCCAGGATCGGCGGCCAGCTCGACGCCGAGGGCCCCGACATCTACCGCGAGAACACCGTCACCCGCGAGGTCTACGCGATCCGCGGCATCGTCCTGCCCGGCAACTCGGGTGGCCCTCTGCTCACGGTGGACGGCCGCGTCTACGGCGTGATCTTCGCCGCCGCGATCAACGAGAAGGAGACCGGCTACGTGCTGACGGCCGAGGAGGTCGCCCCCGACGCCGCCGCCGGCCGCAACGACACCACTCCGGCCAGCACGCAGGGGTGCGACTGACCCCGCACCTCCCAGCTAGCCGGGTAGCTTGTCCAGGATCAGGGCGATGGCCTGGTCCGCGTCGCTGTCCTCGCTCAGGTTGGAGGCGGCCTTGCCGACCGCGTCGTACGCGCCTCCGTACGCCTGCGCCTTGGCCGCGCCGCGGCTGAAGAGCGTTATCGCGCCGCGCCCGTTGCCGCGCTGCAGGTGCGTCAGCCCGACGCAGATCTGCGCGAGCCCCTGCCACAGCTCGCGCTCCTCCTCGGGAGCGCATTTCCAGCGGCCCTCGAACACCTCATGCGCGTTGAACGGCAGCCCCTCGCTCAGGAAGCGGCGGCCGTCGGCGAGGGCCTGCTCGGTGGTGGGCGCGTAGTCGTCGGGCACCCTGGGCACGCCGGACGAGCCGTAGGGCAGCGGCCTGCCGTACGCGTCACGCGGCCTGGCGCTGCGCGGCCTGCCTTCGGGATCGCGGTCTCTCATCGGTCAGGCTCCGGGTCTGCCAGCCAGCCGAGCAGCTCGGTGTCGAACACGTCGGGGATCTCCTCGTGGGGGAAGTGGCCCGCTCCTTCGAACAGCCGCCACCGGTACGGGGCCGCCACGTAGCGGCTCGAACCCTGCGCCGTCCGCGGCAGGACGCGCGGGTCGAGCGCCCCGTGCAGGTGCAGCGTGGGAGCCTCGACCTCGGTGCGCATGGCACGGGCGTAGCGCCGGCCATCGGGACGCAGCTGGGAGCGGCCGAACCAGCGATGGTACTCCAGCGCCAAGTGCGCCACGGCCGGGATCATGAACGCCTCCCGGTAGACCCGCGTCTCCTCGGCAGCCGGCCACCCCGGCCCCGACCACTCGTCGAGGAAGCGGCCGACCAGCGCCGCGCCGGCGCGCCTGAGCCGGTACTCGGGCAGCAGCGGCAACTGGAACCCCAGCGCCTGGCCGCTGGCCTTGAGCTGGCCGAACGGGTCGGTCAGCAGCGCATTGCGCAGCCGCAGCGGATGCGGAGCCGATACGGCGACCAGCCGCCGCACGCACTTGGGGTCCATCACGGCCATCGTCCAGGCCAGCAGCCCGCCCCAGTCGTGCCCGACCACGATCGCCCCGGTCTCGCCAAGCGCGCGGATCAGCCCGGTCGCGTCGGCGGCCAGCGTGGGCAGGTCGTAGCCGCGTGGCGGCTTGTCACTGCCGCCGTAGCCGCGTAGATCGGCGGCGACGGCTCGGTATCCGGCCTTGGAAAGCGAGGTGAGCTGGTGACGCCAGGTCCACCAGAACTGCGGGAACCCGTGCAGCAGCAGCACCAGCGGCCCTTCGCCGGCCTCGACGACGTGGAAGCGGGTGCCGCCCGCGTGCACCGCGCGATGCGTCCAAGGGCCCTCGATGTGGACGACCGACTCGTCAGCTGCCATCACGGGTCACCGGCTCGCGGTCGGGGCGCACTTCGGGGAGTGCCGGCTCCTCGGGCCTGGCGATCTCTTTGAGGCCCTTGATCGACCTGGCCGTGCGCTTCATCCCCGCAAGGCCCTTCAGCCGCCGCATCCCGATGAACACCAGCAGACCCGCCACCAGCAGGTAGAACACTGTCACGATGAGGAAGGCCAGCCACACCCGCATCCACTCGGCCAGCAGGAAGCCGATGGTGAACGAGGCGAGGATCAGGCACAGATGCGCCATGAAGGCAGCTGCGGCGAACAGGCCGCCCGCCGTGCCGACCCGCTTGGCGTCGAACTTGAACTCGGCCTTGGCCAGCTCGATCTCCGAGCGGACCAGGGTCGAGATGTGCTGGCTCGCCTGGGCGACCAGCGAGCCCAGGGATTCTTCCTCGGGAGTCTGCGGCATGAACGTCTCCTATCGAGGCCCGGTGGCCGTGTCAAACATCATTCAGCGCATCGCGATGCTCGCGCACCCGAAGGTGTGGCAGCACCACCGCCCCGACAGTTTCGTCAGGCCGGGCCGTGCTGACAGTCAGGCGCCGTCGAACACGCCGAGGAACTTCCGAGTACGAGTCGCGCTTTCACTCCCAGAACTACCCGATCGGAGAAGATAGCGCCTGCGCTTGATCCGTCCGGCTTCGCCCCGCCCGCAGACGCACTGATCTCGACGGCGTACCAGCCTCCGGCCCGAGCCGGCACGCCGGAGCCGCCCGAGATAGGCGCATGTCCCTTTGGTGAGGTTTTAGGGGGACATGCGCCTATTTGTCACTCTTCGGGCTTGGCCGACGGGAGCTTCTCGGAGATCAGGTTCATCACCGTGCTGTCGGCCAGGGTGGTGACGTCGCCGATGCTGCGGTTCTCCGCCACATCGCGCAGGAGGCGACGCATGATCTTGCCGGAGCGGGTCTTGGGCAGCTCGGGCACGACCAGGATCTGGCGCGGCTTGGCGATCGGGCCGAGCGCCTTGGCCACGTGGTTGCGCAGCTCGACGCCGATGTCGTCGCCCTCCTCCGCGCTGCCGCGCAGGATCACGAACGACACGATGGCCTGCCCGGTCACCGGGTCGGTCGCGCCCACCACGGCCGCCTCGGCCACCTTGGGGTGGCTGACCAGCGCGCTCTCCACCTCCGTGGTGGAGATGTTGTGGCCGGAGACCAGCATGACGTCGTCCACGCGGCCAAGCAGCCACAGGTCGCCGTCCGTGTCCTTCTTGGCGCCGTCGCCGGGGAAGTACATCCCCTCGAAGCGGCTCCAGTAGGTGTCGATGTAGCGCTGGTCGTCGCCCCAGATCGTCCGCAGCATCGACGGCCACGGCTCCTTGACCACGAGGAACCCGCCGCCGCCGTCGGGGACGCTGTTGCCCTGGTCGTCGACCACGTCGGCGACGATGCCAGGCAGCGGGCGCATCGCGGCACCCGGCTTGCCGGCGGTCACGCCCGGCAGCGGGCTGATCATGATGGCGCCGGTCTCCGTCTGCCACCAGGTGTCCACGACCGGGCAGCGCTCGCCGCCGATGTGCTCGCGGTACCAGACGTAGGCCTCGGGGTTGATCGGCTCGCCGACGGAGCCCAGGATGCGCAGGCTGGACATGTCGTACTTGGCGGGGATGTCGTCGCCCCACTTCATGAACGTCCGGATCGCCGTGGGGGCCGTGTAGAGGATCGTGATCTTGTACTTCTGCACGATCTCCCAGAACCGGCCGCGGTGCGGGGTGTCCGGGGTGCCCTCGTAGATGACGCTGGTGGCGCCGTTGGCGAGTGGGCCGTACACGATGTAGGAGTGCCCGGTCACCCAGCCGATGTCGGCCGTGCACCAGTAGATGTCGCTGTCCGGCTTGAGGTCGAAGACCGCGTGGTGCGTCCAGGCCGTCTGGGTCAGGTAGCCGCCGGTGGTGTGCAGGATGCCCTTGGGCTTACCGGTGGTGCCGCTGGTGTAGAGGATGTACAGCGGGTCCTCGGCGTCGTGCGGCTCGGCGGTGTGCTGGTCGCTCTGGCGGTCGACGACGTCGTGCCACCACACGTCCTTGTCGGTGGCGGGGACGTCCTGGCCGGTACGCCGTACGACGAGGACATGCTCGACCTGCGGGCACTCGGCGACGGCCTCGTCCACGGTCGGCTTGAGCGCACTCGGCTTGCCCCTGCGGTAGCCGCCGTCGGCCGTGATCACCAGTTTGGCGTCGGCGTCGTCGATGCGGCTCTTCAGCGCGCTCGCCGAGAACCCGCCGAACACCACCGAGTGGACCGCCCCGATACGGGCGCAGGCCAGCATCGCGATCGGCAGCTCGGGGATCATCGGCATGTAGATCGCGACCCGGTCGCCCTTGCCGACGCCGAGCTCCTGGAGGGCGTTGGCGGCCTTGCTGACCTCCGTCTTCAGATCGTTGTAGGTGAGGGTGCGGGTGTCGCCGTCCGGCTCGCCCTCCCAGTAATAGGCGACCTTGTCGCCACGGCCCGCCTCGACGTGGCGGTCGACGCAGTTGTAGGCGACGTTGAGCGCGCCGCCGACGAACCACTTGGCGAAGGGGGCGTTCCACTCCAGGGTCTGGTCCCACCGCTTGGCCCAGGCCAGCCGCTCGGCGGCGCGCTCCCAGAAGGCGAGACGGTCCGCGGCGGCCTCGTCATATGCGGTCGCGGTCACGTTCGCGGCTGCCGCCAGGTCGGCCGGTGGTGCGAACCGGCGGTTCTCCTGTAGCAGGTTGGACAGCGCCTGGGTCTCGTTGCCTGGGGTCTCCGGGGCCACCTCGTGCTCCTTCTATGGCCAGATTGATAGGTCGTGTCCCACTTCACCAGCTCACGACCTCCACACACAAGAGGTCTAGACAGGTCTGTACCGTCTCGCTGGGGATGAGGGAGTTTATCTGGCCGCATGACAAACGCTATTGAAATGTTGTCATCTCGAAATCAGGAGAATGTGTGACCGTATGGGCTCTGGTTTATGGGGGTTCTTTCGGAGCGGCCGCATGGCCGTCCATTCCGGGCTTTCCGTCTCGGCTGCTACCCGTAGTGAGTGCGCGATGCGTGTGCCGATAGCGGGCGCTGATGGGTACCGGTGCGGCGGCGCCATCCAACCTATGCGCCCTTTCCGGCTCTTTGGGGTCTTCGGTCGATCGCTGGACCAGACCTGCAAGCGGACCGGACCGGTCGGGGCCTCGGGGGGCGTGTGAGCCCTGGAGTCGTACCCGCGGGTAAGGTCGGGTCCCGTGAGTGACCCATTGGCCGTCATCGCGCAGCTCCCCGGCGTACCTGAGGCGGTGGACGAGGCCCGCCAGGCCGTCGACAGGCTCTACCGCCACCGCGTGCTGCGCAGGGCCAGCCCGGCGGTGTCCACGGAATCGTCCCTGCGCGGCGCCCGTGCGTCGGCCGCGATCGAGGGCGTGGACGTGCCCTTGGACGTGCTGCGCCGAGACGAGGCCCACGACCCGCTGGTCCAGGGCGCGCTGCGCGTGTCGGCGGAGATGGGGCGGATGGGCCCGACGTGGCGCAAGGCGCCCAGGCAGGTGCTCGCCCGCCTGCACACCGTGGCCGCGGCCGGTCTCGCGCCGCAGGCCGTGCTGGGCCGTCCCCGTACGGAGGACGAGGCCCCGGACCCGCTGGGTCTGGGGCACGCGCCCGGTGCCAAGGAGACGGCGATCCGCATGGACGGCCTGGTGGACCTGCTGGAACGGCCCACGAAGGCCCCCGCGATCGTGCTGGCCGCCGTGGTGCACGCCGAGCTGGCCGTGCTGCGGCCGTTCGGCGTGGCCGACGGGGTGGTGGCACGCTCGGCCGAGCGGCTGACCCTGGTGGAGTACGGGCTGGACCCGAAGTCCCTGGTGGCCGTGGAGGTGGGGCATCTGGAGCTGACGTACGCCGATGGGCTGCGGGCCTATGTGAGCGGGACGCCGGAGGGTGTCGCCCAGTGGGTACAGCAGTGTGCCTCCGCGGTAATCCTGGGAGTACGGGAGACGACCGCTATCTGCGAGGCTCTGCAACGGGGTTGAGAGTCGCGGAGGCGAGGCCTGAGCCAGGGGCGCGGGGGGTGTCGGCATAGCTGACGGCGTCTCGATCAAGAGACGCCGTCTGCCGGTGCGTCACACCGGGTTACCAAGCGTGCACCTATATCCGTCGGAGCGGGACAAGCCCGCCACGACGCGCCTCCCGCGGCTGGTCGCGCGTGGGTGCCCGGCTGACGCACCCGGACAAGTGGTCCGTATTTACTTTCTACGACGGATTCGCCCTGATGGGAACCCCTTGGAGCAAGACCTTTACCCACCTATGGACCGGGGCCTCGAACATCCGAGCACGGCGGCCCTGCTGGCTCTGTTGTCAACCCATGATGATCACTCTCCGTGATCACCTTTATGTGATCGTTATCAGTCCTGCAAAAAACTTGGTGAAAATGCGAGTTTGCTCCTCGACGGAACTTGAGTCGATCGGGCAGCATACGGAGGTGTCGCTTGAAACTGGGCCCCTCGTGTACGGGATAGCTTTGCAAGTCCCTTGCCAGGCTCAGGTTGAGCGATGAAAGCTTTCTTCTGAAACGGGACCGGCTCTACCCCCCCGGAGCCGGACCGATCAGGCGACCCCCGCTCTCCCCCCCGGCGGGGGTCGCCCCTTTTCCGCCCTCAGCGGCCGGCCACCCCGCCTTCTGAACGTCCCGCTCCCACCATCTGCACGACATCGTGCCTGCGCGACTTCGGGCCTGTGCCACATCGCGATCGCCCGCTCCCACGCGACGCGGGCTCCCGCTCATGCGCCGCTGGGCCGCCGCGCCCACCTCAGCTCGGTCGCCGCGCCCGCCTCAGCTCGGCCGCCGCCCCACACCGGTTTTGGCCGCCCGTCGCCCGCGAGGCGGCCACCCCAGTTCCGCCCGCCGCGCCGCGCCAGTGCCGGAGCCGTTGTCGTCCACAGCCGTGCCGCGATCCCGCCCGGCTATCCCCAGAACCCCGTTCGCCCTCTCGGCCCCCGCGCCATCCGCCGCAAGGTGGACCTCCCACCGAAACGGGAGGCCGAAGATGCACCGTCCCCTGGTCATCACCGAAGACCACGCTTTGCTGGACGACCTGGTCCGCATAGCGGCCGCGGCAGGCGCACATCTCGACGTCGCCCATGTCCCCGCTCACGCCCGCCCTTACTGGAATCTGGCCCCGCTGATAGCAGTGGGCGCCGACCAGGCCGACGTCGTGGCCGCGACCGCACCGCCACCCCGGGATCAGGTCCTCCTCGTGACCCGGGACCCAGAAGACCCGGACACCTGGCGAAAATGCGTGGCGGTGGGCGCCCAAGCAGTCGTGAGCCTCCCCGGCGACGAACGCCACCTCGTGGAACGGTTGGCGGACGCCATGGAGCCCGAGCCCCGTTCTGGAGCCGTCATCTGCGTGATCGGGGGCCGCGGCGGCGTAGGCGCGAGCGTGCTCTCGGCCTGCTTGGCCCTGAGGGCCTCCGGCGACCACCTCCGTGCGCTGCTGGTGGACGCCGACCCGCTGGGCGGCGGCATAGACGCGCTGCTGGGACAGGAGGAGGCGTCGGGCGCCCGCTGGGGAGACCTGGTGGCCAGGGAAGGCCGGATCAGCTCCAGCGCACTTCAGGCGGCCCTGCCGTCGTTCGGCGACCTGGCGGTCCTCTCCTTCCACAGAGGCGAGGTGGCGGCGATCCCGGCCCAGGCCATGCGTTCGGTGCTCGAAGCCGGTCAGCGAGGCTTCGACCTGGTGGCAGTAGACCTCCCGCGCCACCTGGACCCGGCCGCGATCGAGGCTCTCACCAGAGCGCGGACGACCCTGGTGCTGGCGCCCGCCGACGTACGCGGGATCCTCTCCACGGCCCAGGTGCTGGGTGAGATCCGCAAGCACACCTCTGACGTCCGTGCGATCCTCCGCCCCGGTGTCGTGGACGACGAGACGGCCGCGGCATCGCTGGGCGTCCCGTGCGTCGGCAGCCTGCCCGACCAGCCCAGGCTGTCCGCCACTCTCAACCGCGGCGAACTGCCCAAACTGGGCCCGCGCACCGTCCTCGGCGGCCTCTGCGCATCCCTGCTACGAGAGCTCCTATCGCCGCCGCCGTGAGCAGCACCGCCGCCAAGAGCAGCACGCGGTCCAGAGCAGCACGTCGTCCAGAGCAGCACGCGGTCCAGAGCAGCACGCGGTCCAGAGCAGCACGCGGTCCAGAGCAGCACTGCCGTCTAGAACAGTGCAGTACTGCCGTCTAGAGCGACCCGGCACACCCTGAAAGCAGGCGAGCCCCCTGAAACCGACCACACCCGAGCCCCGGCAACAGCCAACCGCCTCCCCAGACCAGGCGGCCATGTCACCGGACGTGGCCGTGTCCCCGGAACTGGTGGAGGCCGTACGCGTCCGCCTGGCCAGGACAGGCGCCGAACCCAGCGCCGCCCAGGTGGCCGTCGCCCTGAGAGCCGAGAGATCCGTCTACGGCGACGCGGAGATCCTCGCAGTGGCCCGTGCCCTCTGCGCGGACCTGATAGGCGCGGGCCCGCTGGAGCCGCTCCTGGCCCGGCCCGATGTGACGGACGTCCTGGTCAACGGCCCGCGCGAGGTGTGGATCGACGACGGCGGCGGCCTGCGCCGCACCTCGGTCACCTTCGCCGACGACGGAGCCGTTCGCCGGCTGGCCCAGCGCCTGGCGGCCGCGGCAGGCAGGCGGCTGGACGACGCGTCTCCATACGTGGACGCCAGGCTGGCGGGAGGCGTCCGGCTCCACGCAGTGCTCCCGCCCATCGCGTCCGGTGGCACCTGCGTGTCGCTGCGGCTGCCGCCACGCCGCACGTTCACGCTGGCGGACCTGGTGTCGGCGGGCACGATCACCCCGTCTGCGATCCCGGTGCTGACCGCCATGGTCACCGCCAGACTGGCCTTCCTGGTGACAGGCGGCACCGGCACAGGCAAGACGACGCTCCTGTCGGCCCTGCTCTCGCTCGCCGACCCAGGCGAACGCCTCCTGCTCGTAGAGGACTCGGCCGAGCTCCGCCCCCGCCACCCCCACGTGGTACGCCTCGAGACCCGTCCGGCCAACCTGGAGGGCGCGGGCGGCGTGGGCCTGCGTGATTTGGTACGGCAGGCGCTGCGGATGCGCCCGGACCGCCTGGTCGTCGGGGAGGTGAGGGGCTCGGAAGTAGTGGATCTGCTGGCCGCCTTGAACACCGGCCACGAGGGCGGCTGCGGCACGTTGCACGCCAACACCGCGGCCGACGTGCCACCCCGCCTGGAGGCGCTGGGCTGTGCGGCCGGTCTGAGCAGGGAAGCCGTACACAGCCAACTCGCCGCGGCCCTCGACGCGGTGATCCATCTGACCCGAGGCCGCCCGGACGGCCGAAGGCGCATCGCCGAGATCTGCCTGCTGGCAAGGACCTCGACCGGTTTCGTGGAATCGGTCCCAGCACTCACCTTCGACCCGAGGGGCAACTCCCAAATCGGTCCGGGCTACGAAGCCTTGGCAGGAGCCATGCAGCCGGCGACGAAGCGGAGACCCGGCACAGCCGTACCTCCGGCCGCCAGCACGACAACGGAGGGTGGGCAGCGATGATGACCGACGCCGCCCTGGTCGCCGCGCTGTCCACAGCCTGCGCCGTGTGGTTGTGGACAGGCCCGGACCTCGCCGCAACCCGCCTGGCCAAGCTGGCCTCAGATCGGAACCGGCCTCAATGGCGATGGCGGTCACTGGGCAAGCTGCTCACCCGCCCGAGCCCCGCACGCCGCGCGGAGGCCTGGCGGCACGCGTCCATCGAGCTGTGCCAGGCACTGTCCGCGGAGCTGTCCGCAGGCCGCACCCCGGGAGAGGCCCTGGCCAGAGCCATGACAGCAGTGGACTTCCCCGATCCCGATGCCCTGCGCCCCATCGTCGCGGCAGCGAGAGACGGTGGCGACGTCTCCGCAGCCCTGGCCGCCTGCGCCCCTCCGCAGGGAGGCGAGGGACTACGGCGGCTCGCGGCCTGCTGGGAGGTCGGCGTCACGGTGGGTGCCGGCCTGGCGGCCCTGGTCGAACGCGTGGCAAGCACGCTACGCACAGCCCAGGCCCACCGCCAGGACGTCGCAGCGCAACTGGCGGGACCCCGCACCACCGCCAGAATGCTCGCCGCACTCCCTGCCCTCGGCCTCCTCATGGCCGGAGCCCTGAACATGCATCCGCTGGATTTCCTGTTCGGCAGCATCCCCGGCCTCGCATGCCTGGTGACGGGGATCGCCCTCGACGCCTGCGGCCTGTGGTGGACCAGCCGCATGGCCAGCCAGGCACAACGCTGAACCAATCTGCCAGAGCCTCCCCACCGGCCCCAACGAGACCGAACCGCCCCGGTGCCTTCCCGCCACCGGCCCAGCGAGACCGAACCGCCCCGGAGCCTCCCCGCCCACCCCGCCCAACGAGACCGAACCGCCCAGAGCCCGCCTGTCACCGCTCAACGAGATCGATTGGATCCTTCGCGTGCTCCAACTGCTGTCCGCCCTGTCCGCCGGCATGGCCACGTGGCTGTGGCTCTCACCGAGGACGCCGAGCGAACGCCTGGCCCGAATACGTCCTGCCGGCAAGCGCCGCTGCGGTCACCTGATCTCTCGTCCTCGCCCCGCAGCCGTCGCGAATCTCCGCGAGCTCCCAAGCCGCACCGCCCAAGACCCGGGTGGCGAACAACCCCACCCAACCTGGCTCGATCCCACCGACGACCGAACGCAACCGATCTCCCGCAAAACAATCATCACCGGGACATGCGCAGGGCTGATGACCGCCCTTCTGATCGGGGGCAGTGTCGGAATCATCGCGGGCATCCTGACCATCCCGGCCGCGGTGACGTACCTCCGCAGGAAGGAACCCCCGCAAACCCGGCAGGAGCGCGCACGAATCGTCTCCGACCTGCCGTTCGCCGCCGACCTGATGACCGCCTGTCTGCTGGCCGGGCGCCCCGTGAGCGCCGCCACCGAGATCGCCGCCAATGCGATAGGCGGCCCGCTCGGCCAGCGGCTGAGCTGGGTGAGCAGCCAGCTACGGCTCGGCGCCGACCCCGAGCCCACCTGGGCCACCCTCGCCAAGGACCCCGCCACGGGCCAGCTCTCCCGGGCCATGAGCCGGGCGGCTCAAAGCGGCGCCCCTGTGGCGGACGTCCTGACCCGCCTCGCCGACGACGCCCGCGAAGCCGCCAGAGCCGCATCCGTCGCCTCGGCCAGGAGAGTCGGCGTCAAGGCGGTGGCACCTTTGGGCCTGTGTTTCCTGCCGGCGTTCGTGTTGCTCGGCATCATCCCGGTGATAGCCGGCCTCGCCTCCACGATCGTCATCCCGTAGTGCGCGCGGTCAACATGGGGCAGCGTAGTCGTAAACCCCCAGCTCAACCCCCAGCTTGTGGACAACTCATCGTTATCCACAGAACGCCACTCGCTCCACCGGCCCGCATCCTTTTCGGCGACCCTAGGACTCCCGCCGGGACGAGACCCGGCTCCTCGAGACCTGGAGGCACGATGCAGAGTCCCGCCGCCACGCTAGACAACGTAAGCGCCGCCCCAGAAGGCACTCAGACCACGTCACGGACCTCAGCGCCAAGGAACAACACCGAATATTGGAACAACACGGCCCGAAAGAACTCCCAGAGCCTCACTCGCGCCACCTCCCGCGATGACGCAGCCCACGACGCCACAGCAGCCGTTCACCCAGCCGATGAGTCGCGAAAGCCGTCCCGCGTAGCGCCCGAGCATCCAGCAGCGCCCCACGCCCCACAACAACACGCACTGTCGATGCCCGCCCTCTGCGGCAGCCGGGCCCGAAGCCCGCGGTGGCGGGCGAACACGTGGCTCCGCTACGCGGCCGCCAACAGGGAACGAGGCATGTCCACAGCCGAGTACGCGGTTGGAACCATCGCGGCCTGTGCCTTCGCTGCCCTCCTCTTCAAGGTGGTCAGCAGTCCAGAGGTCCAGGAAATGCTGTCGTCCCTCATCGACCGAGCACTCAACACCACGAACGCATGACCCTCCGCCGCGCGCGGACGTCCGAGGACGCCGAGCGGTCGGCATCGCGGGGGTCCGTAACGGCCGAGACCGCCGCGATGCTGCCCGCCCTCATGGTCGTCCTGGCAGCCGCACTCTGGGCCATCCAGGCCGTAAGCGCCCAAGTGGAATGCGTGGACGCGGCCCGCACGGCGGCAAGAGCCGCCGCCAGAGGCGAGCCGCTGGACCAGGTCCGCGATGTCGCCCGCGCGGCCACCCGGCCAGATGCCCAAGTAGACGTGACCCGCGACACGGAAACCACGAAAGTCCAGATCACGGTGCAAGTACGACCTGCCTGGGGCGCTTCGCTACCGGCAGTCCGCGTAGCCGCCTCGGCCACCGCCGCCACAGAACCATGACGATCCTCCTGCCCTGAGAGCGTCATGGAGCCGTTGACCCCACCGTCGTCCCAGAAGGGCAAAGGGCATGCCGGTTCGCCCCCGTCAGGGCGACAACGGCTCCATGGCAGCTCGTCGTTCGGCACCGCCGGCCGAGCTGGCGCAGTGCGGCCCTTACGACCACCACCGCAGGCACGTGGCGCGTCACGTGCTGATGGCGGCGGCCACAGCTCACAGGCATGAAACGGAGGTAGCGATCAATTCACGAGAACGAGGCTCAGCCACGCTGTGGGGTGTGGCCGTTATGGGGCTCCTGATGGCCGTCGCCACGGCGTTCGCCACCGTGGGTTCCGTTCGGGTGGCCCGCCATCGCGTCAACACCGCCGCAGACCTGAGCGCCCTGGCCGCGGCCAGGCACGCGCTGCTCGATCCGGAAGGCGCCTGCGCCAGGGCCTTGGCGCTGGCGGCCCGGAATGGCGTTCAACTGACCAGATGCGAGATCACCGACGAGATCGCCGATGTCTGGACCTCGTTACCGATCTCGCTGCCGATAGTCGGCGCCCACACCGTTACTGGAAGATCGCGAGCGGGTCCAGCTGAGGCGACTCCCATCGAAGGCGATCCTTAAGAAAGGCCGCCCTCGGCTGGCGGCGACTGTCAGGCGCGCGTACCGGCAAGCAGCAAGAACAACGGGACACGACGGCGGCGCGCCGGCTCGGCGGCGTTGCCTTGCTGGTGGCGAGGGGTCTTGGTGTCCCGTCTCAAATGATCATGGGCCACATGGGCGGGGTCTGCACTGGGATGGCTCGCTTGAATGAGACGACGACCCGACGAGTTGTCTCAATGATCATGAGCCAAGTCGACATGTCGCTGCGATCCGCGCCACCGACGAGTCGGCCGAGTTTCGCGCTGGAGCGCCTCCGCTGCCCTGTGGCGGGTGAGCAGTAGATCTCGGATGGTGTCCCGCGAGGATCAGGTCAGCAGGCCGCGACGGTAGGCCTCGCCCACGGCGGCTGCTCTGTCGCGGACGCCGAGCTTGTCGTAGATGTGCAGGAGGTGGGTCTTGATGCTCGCCTCGCCGATGAACAGCTTGGCTGCGGCCCGGCGGTTGGACGCGCCGGCCGCGACCAGCGCGAGCACCTGGAGCTCTCGGTCGGTGAGCGCGGCCCGGACCGGCTTGCGGACCTGGCCCATCAGCCGCCCGGCGACCGCGGGTGCCAGCACCGGCTCGCCTGCCGCCGCTGCCCGGACCGCGCGCAGCAACTCGTCGGTCGGTGCGTCTTTGAGCAGGTAGCCGGTGGCTCCGGCTTCGATGGCGGGCAGGACGTCGGAGTCGCCGTCGAACGTCGTCAGGACGAGCGTCTTGATCGAGGGGTGGGATTCGCGCAGGGCGGCGATCGCGGTGACGCCGTCCATTTCCGGCATCCGCAGGTCCATGAGGACCACGTCGACGCCGAGCGCGGCGGCCCGTTCGACGCCCTCGCGCCCGTTGGCCGCCTCGCCCGCCACCTCGATGTCGGGTTCGGCGGCGAAGACGGTGTGCAGCCCGCCACGGACGATCGGGTGGTCGTCGACGATCAGTAGCCGGATCACCGCGGACCTACCTGCAGTGCGGGGACGCTGATGCTGACCGCGGTGCCTTCGCCCGGCGTGCTGTCGATCTCAAGGGTGCCGCTGACTCCGCGTACCCGATGCCGCATGCTGTTCAATCCGAACCCCTTACCTTCCCGGCCGTCGAAGCCTGTTCCGTCGTCGCGAACGTCGAGCAGGACGGCCGCTCCCGTGTAGGACAGGGTGAGGCCGGTGCGGGACGCGGCCGCGTGCTTGGCCACGTTGGTCAGGGCCTCCTGCGCGACGCGGAACAGCGTGACCTCGATCGCCGGACTGAGCGGCACGCGCTCCCCGGTGATCTCGATGTGCAGCTGGACACCTGAGGTCTCCGCCCAGCTCCGCGCCATGGTGGCGAGGGCGTCCGGCAGGTGGGCGTCCTCGAGCTGGCCTGGACTGAGCGCGTCAACCGACCGTCTGGCCTCGGCCAGGCTGTCCCGTGCCAGGGAGAGCGCGAGATCGAGGTGCGGCTCCTTTGCCGCCACGCGCTTGGCGGCCTGGATCTGGGCGATGATCCCGGCGAGTCCCTGGGCGAGCGTGTCGTGGATCTCCCTGGCCATGCGCTGGCGCTCGTCGAGCACGCCGGCCTCGCGGGCCTGCGTCATGAGCTGGGCGTGCAGGCCGGCGTTCTCCTCCAGCGCTGCCTCCAGGTCCGTGAGCGCCTTGCGATACTTACGCTGCCGCTCCTCGACTCTGATGCTCAGGATGGCGCCGCCGCCGATGGCCAGGGTCTGCACGGCGATGATCGCGACGTGGAAGGCGATGAGCTGAACGGTGGCCTGGGACCAGTCGAGCGAGCTCCCGTAGAGGACGGCGGAGGTGGCGGCGACCGCGGCGAACGTCCACTTCGACGGTGCGAACTGGCTGGCGATGAAGAACCCGGAGATCGTGTAGATGATGAAGATCGGGTCGTGCAGGGAGAGCAGTGCGGCGGTGACCAGGACACCGGTGAAGTGGGCGACGGTCGTGCCCCGTCGCCCGCGCCAGCGGGACGGCAGCAGCGTGTGCGAGCACAGCACCCAGGCCAGCGCCAGCGCGGACAGGCCGAGAGTGGTCAGCCACACCCCTTCCGGCTGATCCGGCGAGGCGATGCTGATGACCAGCGAGACGCCCAGCGTGATGAAGGGAACGGCACCGACGAGACGTTCGAAAAGGCCTTCCCACCTGGACGGGGGAAAGGGGTCGTTCATGCCTCGGAACCTACACGCTTCGGGATGATGATCGCGTAGCCGTACATGAGCAGCCCTGTCCCGATCATGAAGATGATCGTTGGCCACTGCCGGATCTCCGGCAGATGGAGGGCGAGGAACCAGACGCGGCCGTCGAGGTGGAGGAGCTTCATCATCATCGGCGCGAGGCCGGGCAGCGCCGTCACGGGCACCGCGAGCAGGGCCAGCCAGGCCACCCCGGTCTCCGCGCTCTCGTCGGCACCGCTGTTGAGCGGGTTACCGCCGCGCTTATGCGGGTCGGTGCCGGGGACCAGTGAGGTGACCCCGAGGAACACGATCAGCCCGGCCGCGCCGCCCAGCATGGCGGGCAGCAGGCCGAGGACCCAGGGCCAGGCCCAGGTCTCGCCGCTGATCGCGGTGCCGGCTACCGAGAGCACCAGGACCGCGGGACCCACGGTCAACAGCCAGGCGAGCTGCCTGCCGCGAACATCGGCCCGTTCGGCGCCCGGCGTCATCAGCGTGAGCCAGAGCGCGGTTCCGTCCGAGCCGTACAGGTTCGACGACGAGGACGCGGCCATCACGACCGCGATGAGGCCGGTGAACGGCGCCACGACCCACGCGCCGATCGAGGACAGCAGCAGCGGGGTCACCAGGGCGTAGGAGAAGGCGACGCCGAGCAGATGGATCCGGGTCAGATCGCGCCACCAGGCGCGCAGTTCCCTGGCCGCCACGAGGCGGGCGCCGGTTCTCTTGGGGAACGGACGCGGCATCGAGCGGGCCCGCCGCCACGACGCGGCCGTCGGAGACGACGCCGACGTGGTCGCAGAGCTGCTCCACCAGCGCCATGACGTGGCTGGAGATGATGACCGAGCCGCCGCCGGCGACGAACCTGCGCAGGATGGTTCTGATCGTCGCGGCCGAGACCGGGTCGACCGCCTCGAACGGTTCGTCCAGGACGAGCAGGCGCGGTGCGTGGAGCAGCGCGACGGCCAGCCCGATCTTCTTGCGCATGCCGGTGGAGTACTCGATGACGAACGATCGGTCGGCCGCGTCCAGCTCAAGCACCTCAAGCAGTTCATCCGTGCGCGCGGTGACGACCTCGGCCGGCAGGCCGCGCAGCAGCCCCAGATAGGTCAGCACCTCCCGCCCCGTGAGCCGCTCCGGCATCGCGTTGCCGTCAGGGAGCACCCCGATCAGCGACTTGGCCGTACGGTGTCCCGCCAGACGTCGGTACCGAAGATCTCGGCGCGACCGGCGTCCGGGCGAAGCAGCCCGACGGCCATTGCCAGCGTGGTCGTCTTGCCCGCGCCGTTCGGGCCGACCAGACCGTAGAACGTCCCCGCAGGCACGGTCAGATGTACGTCGTCGGCGGCTACCTTGTCGCCGAAGGATTTGCGAAGTCCGATGACCCGGAGCGCGGCGGGCCCGTCTTGTGCCGACATGCTTCGAGAATCGCGTCGAGGGCGCGGCCGGGGATCACCCGTGCGGTGACCGCCACGGTGGTCCCATCACGCAGACGCCCGAAGAAGCCCGGGACATGCCAGCGGGGCGTTTGAGTGCGACACAACACTGGTGTCCCGTCTTGATGATCACGGGCCATGAAGCGCATCTGGTGCTGGGATGGCTCATCTTCAATGAGACGGTCCGCCGACCTGCCGTCCCAGTGATCATGGGCCAAATTGGTAAGCCGCTGGACGATGGCCGGATTAGGCGGGTGAGCTCAAGCGTCTTGGATACGGGCGTGCAGGTGCATGTCGTGGCGTCCGTCGTCATGCACGGCGGCGCTGTGTTTGGTGCCTTCCAGGAGGTAGCCGGACTTGAGGGCGACCCTGCATGAGGCTGGATTGCGCGTCGAGTGGTCCAGTTCCAGGCGGTGGAAGCCGATCTCGTCCATGGCCCAGGCGGTGAGCGCCGTGAGGGCGCGAGTGGCCACGCCGGCGCCGCGGGCTGCCGGGAGCACCCAATAAGCGGCTCCGGCTATGCCGTCGTCGAAGTCGAGGCCGCGTAGGGCAATCCGGCCGAGCACCTCGCCGCCGTCGAGGGTGATCGCCCAGTGACCGCCCTTCTCTCGTTTCCAGTCCTGGTGGTAGGTGTCGAACCACTCCAGGACTTGGGCCTCGGTCACGGGGCGGCGTGTGTGCCACCGCCTGAGTTCCTCATCTTGGTAGGCGGCGAGGAAGGTCGGTGCGTCGGCCCGTTTCCAGGGGCGTAGCAGCAGGCCGCCAGCGGCGGGGAGAAAGGGTTGGAGTGAGTCAGCGAGAGAGCCGGGAGCAACGGTGGGCGGTGTCGACAGGGCGCGAGTCACGCGCCATGATCGCTCGACAGCTGCAACGCATGTCAAGGCCGCAGACGCAGCTCGACACAGAGGCGGCCCCGTCCGTGGACCGGGAGACCCTGGCGGGCAAGCCAGCCCTATGCCTTCCATGGGGTGCTCTCGATGGTCTCGCGAGGAGTGTCGGTGTGGACGAGATCGAGAAGTCCGGCCAGGTCGTAGAGCTTGCGCTGGTCGGAGATCCAGCGCACCAGGTGATCGCGATATCCGGTGGGCTGGTAGTCCGGGACAACCCGGGAGTGAACCGCCGCGTAGAAGCGATCAAGTTCGTGGACGTCGTCGGTAAGGGTTCGCTGACGCCAGTAGATCGAGGCGAGCAGGCTGGTCAGCCCGACCACTTCGGGATAGAGGGCGGCGTGGGTCGCCGGATGGCCTCGCCAGAGAGGTTGGGTGGTGAGTGCGCGTTGTCGCCTTTCCGCGACCGTGTGCCAGAGCTTGTAGGCCATCCATCTGCTGCGGATCATGTCGGCATCTAAGAACGCGCGATAGACCCAGCTTCGACCGTGTCGTCTCAGGAGACGGAGATGCCAGGATTGGGCGCGCACGATCTCCGGGAGGGCAGCCACGCTGAACTGGGCGTCGGCTTGGACAAGACCGCGGCCGATCCAGAGTTGATGCCGGACGCACACGTTGTGCTCATGACGTGTCCACCGCTCGACCGGCGTGAAGATCCCTCGCGCGGCCATGCACCGTCGGCAGGCGAAACCGAGAGTGTTGGGCTTGCCGGCGATGGTGCGTCCCCGAAGGGACAGCAGGTGAAGCGCGGGATGCTGGTCGCGCAGTTCCGGTAGGGCGTAGCACAGCACGTCGATGCTGGCGCCCGAGGCGATGGCGAGCGACTCCAGCCAGGTATGGGCGGTGCGACTCGTCGGGGTCAGGTCGGGCGCCAGGTGCAGGCGAAGGTCGTCCGATTTCAAGTGGTTAGCCTTGGCCAAGCGAGCCAGATAGGACCGCAGTGTCTCATCGGGGACGAGACGGACCGCGCGCGGCAGCCGTTTCACCGGGGCGCTGCGCCATGAGCGCCTGCTGGTCTTGGTCATGTGGAGGCGCCGGAGCGGCGCGTGGCCGACTCAGCGGCGTAGTCCACGCGGACCCGTTCGAGCGAGGACTTGGTGATCGCTTCGCTTTCGGTCAGAATCGCGCGGATGGCGGCGGCGCGGACGAGGTGGGACAGGGTTCCGATCAGGCCGCCCGTGCGCTGGTGCAGGTATTTACTCAGCCCGACCAGGGTGTCGGGTTCGTGCTGGTGTAGCCGCAGGGCCGATTCCATCCCGGCCACCAGTTGCTTCCATTCGGTGTTGTAGGGGAAGGCGCCGGTGGTGATCACGCTGCAGCGGCCGGCGATCTGCTTGCCGCGGGTGCCGGTGAACACGCCGGAGCGTTCGACGTCGATGCCGGCGTAGATGAAGGTGGCCGGCAGGTGCTCGGTGAAGTACTTCATGTGGTCCGACAGGTCCTCCCCGGCGCTGGTGGCCAGGTTGAGGTTGTGGATCTCATCGACGACCACGATGTCGGTGCGGGCGTCGATGAGCACCTGGCAGACGGCGTCGGCGATGTCGGTGACGTTCTGCCGGGGCCTGGCCGGCGGCAGTTGCAGGAAGCGGGCGAACTCCATGGCGAGCTTGCGCGGGGACCCTTTGGGCGGGGCGGTGACGTAGACGATCGGGATCCGGTCGGTGCTGGCGGGGTAGCGGTTGCGGGTGCGCAGCTCATGGAAGCGGCCCAGCTGTTTGATCGCGGTCGTCTTGCCGGTGGCAGCCGCGCCGGAGACGATCAGACCGCGGCGGGCGCCGATCTCCCGCTGATTGAGCAGGGTGAGAAGCCGCCCTTCGGTCGTGATCTCCGAGATGGCCGAGGTGGTCACCACCACGAGCTCGGCGTGATGGGCGATGCGGGCTTCGTCGTAGTCCCGCCGTTCGGGATCGCCCAACTGCCGCCACTGCTGTTGCGGCAGGAGTTCGAAGCGGGGCGGGTCGGCGGCGATGAAGCGCTGCCAGCCCTCCAGCGTGGTGGTCGGCTGACGGCGATCCTCCAGCTGGCTGACTTCGTTCAGAACCGCCACTTGTTCGCCTCCTCGCGAGCATCGAAGATCGGCAGCGGGATGACTTTGGCCACGTTGGTCTGCTCCCGCTCCGATTCCGTGCCGTCGGGCTCGGTCACGTGGTCGGGGTCTGGCTCGTCCTCGTAAGGGAGCATGGGGGAGACCACCGCGGCGGTGGTCGCGGTGCGCCCGGCGACGCGGTCATCGCGTCCTGGCCGTTGCGGCCCTTGCTCAGCCTTGGTCAACAGGTCGCGCACGACCTGAGCGATCTCCTGCTCGCTGGCCGCGTCCACGCCCTGGCGCGCCAAGATCTTCCGGGCATGGTCCCAGGCCAACTCGCCGAACGGGGCCGGTGTGGTCGACAGGTGAGTCCAGCCGACGGTGATCCAGCCGCCGTCGTGGTGGTTGCGTACCCAGATGCGCGACACGTCGTAGGGGTCGAAGTGCACCTCCCACAAGCCTCTGCGGGAGGCCAGACCTGAGTGCTGGCGCCGGTAGGGGTTGAGCGCGGGGCTGTCGTAACGCCGATGGTTGATCTTGATGCCGTAGGAGTTGATCGCCCGCCAGCACGCGGGTAGCAGCTCGATGTAGTCCGAGCCTGCCAGCGGCACCGGCACGTATCCGGCGATCTCCACCAGCGCGGCGTACTTCTGATTCGGTGTGAGCGCCGCCGCGGGGGTCAGCGGATCGCGAAGCCCGTCGTGGGGCCGGTTCTGCCAGGCAGCGACGATCCACTCATCGAGCAATTCCTGCAGCTCCAGCATCGACCACACTGCCTGAGCCGAGGCGTCCTGGCCGCGGCGCTCAACGCTGGTTCCCAGATAGCCGGCGACGTATTGGCTGAACAGGGTGTCCAGTGAGTCGAAGCTGCGCTCGACCGTCCCCTTCTCCCAGGGCGATCCCTTGTGGGTGGGCTGCACGTTGATGCCCATGGCCCGGCAGGCGTTGCGGAAGGCCTGCGACAGGTAGGCCTTGCCGTGATCACACACGATCGTCTCCGGGACGATCACCGGCCGGGCGGCCGCGTGTTCCAACCGCTCATCGATCTCCACCATCCTGCGGTGCGGCAGCACCGAACGTGCCATCCGCAGCGCGTCACTCCAGCCCGGCCGCACTGGCTCGGGGGTCAGCGTGCGCGCCAGCAACAGGGCCGCGTCCACCGCCTTGGTCGTCGGGCTCAGCACCGCCGCCGTGATCGAGCGGGTGGCCAGATCGATCATCCAGGTCAGCTCCACCCGGTCCACGGCCCCGTTGTCGTGCACCACCGCGACGTCCAACGGGGTGGAGTCGATCTGCATCCATTCGCCCGGCCGGACCGCGTTCTTGGTGCCGAACGGGCCGTTGGGCCGCTTGGCCAAGGAGCGGCGAGTGCGGGCCGAGTCAAAGGTGTGCTGGCCCTGCGACAGCCGCTGGATGAGCCGATAGAACGTCGCTCGGCCAGGGACCGGCACCACGCCCGGCCCGTGCTCGGCCTCGAGGATCTGCTCGACCCGGTGGCGCAGCCTGGTCACCGTGCCCGTCGAGCGCCCCGTTTCCGCGGCTATCGCCTGCTGGACGGCGGTCACCACCCGCTCATCGATCCGCCCGGTGAGCGTCTCCGGCCGCAGCGCCCGCTGGTCGACCAGCCCCAGCAAACCGTGCTGCTCATAAGCCCGTCGCTGGCGCTTGAAGGTCGTGAAACTCACCCGATGGCCCTGCGCCACCAACTCGGCAACCTTGGCAAGCTCGCGCTGCCGCAACGAAACCGCTGGCAGTGCCGCTCCCGCCTGCGACGTGGCCAGCACCTGCAGGATGTGGCCCTCCCACCAGCGAGCCCGCTCCACGAGCTCGTCCGGCAAGCCGTCCAGCACCTGCGTCGCAGGCAGCGGTGCCGGCGGCGCCGAGGTCACCAGTTCCAGGGCCGGGTCACCGATCAAACACGACAACGGCACCACCGAGACCACGCCCGTCACATTCTCCAACACGGCCTGGCCATCAGAAATCTGCCGGACCACGTAGAGCGCGCCGCCCCAGCGGATCTGCTCACCGACCTTCACCCTCGGCGGGCGCGATACCGTCACGACATTTCCTCCTCGCTGCGCACCAGGACCGACGCAGCCGACAACAGTGCCGAGGTCAGATCGGTCACCAGCCGCTGCGACCACAGCAGATGAAACAGCGCGGGAAGCAGCCGCAGAGGATCTCCCACCTGCGACACCCCGATCATCAGCGGCACGGGCGCGGCGAACGCTTCCAAGAGATCCGCGATTGCCTCGGCCTGGCGGTAGCGGGGATGGCGATAGCCGGCCAGCCACCGCAGGTTGGCCACGCGAACACGGTCAAACTCGCCCACCCGCCGATAGGTCCACCCCACCTGCTGGCAGGCGCGCTCGGTGGCCGCGAAGGTTTGCGCATCCTCCGGCGAGATCCGCCCATCGGCACGGACGTCGATCACCATGCCTGTCCCATCCGCCAGGCGGGCGAAGAAATCCGGGACATGCCGCCGAACCTTGCCCGAGGTGACCCACGACAGCCGGAAGGGTTGCGAGGACAAGCCGACCACGTCCGGATCGAAGTCGAGCGCCATCACGTGATCGCGCTCCAGCCAGGATTCGTACCCGATGTGCTCGCCGCTGGTCGCCCACCACCACACTCCCGCGAAACTGCTTTGTCCCTGGTGCCACGAGAACTTCCGTACGGGCTCGACGTTCTCGAAGGACGTGTTCCAGTACCCCAGCAGCGGCCCGCCACGCTTGCCCCCGCAGCCTTCGACGAAGAGCACCTCGAAAGCCGCACCCTCCTCCGCCTGTGGAACCGACGCAGCTTCAGACATCGACAGCCACCCCAATGACGATCACGGTCGTGGTCGGCGCGGTGGCTCAACTGTAGTGAGACAACTCAGCGGATGGCCCATCTTCACTGAGACTGGCCCGGCTTGAGTGAGACGCAACAACTGGCTGGACGGTACGCGGCGTTTGGTGCTTGCGAGGCAAGGTCGCAATCAAGTCACGACTACTTGGACACGGTGTCCAAGAGTTGGATATGTGGCGTAACGTTCCGCTCACCCTCGGTCCATGCCTTCTGTGACAAGGCGTCTGGGAGAGCCGGAACGGAGTCGCCAGGGTGACGGTCCGGGGGCGGTCGGTGACCGTATCGCCGGGCGGACTGCACTTCCGGTCGTCGCGCGGCGCCCCCAGGGCGGCCGGGCGGCGCGAGGCTCTCGATGAAGGGAAGCGTCGTGACGGTGGTTGGCAGAGTGGTGGCTGCGGGGATCGTCGCGGTGGGCTCCCTGCTCCTCGGCGGCTCCTCCCAAGCGGCTGCGGCAACGAGTCTCATGGCCACCGGGCCTGTGGCGACGCGTCCCATCGTGACCGGAGCGGGTGTGACCGGGGCCGGGGTGGCAGGGGCCGACTCCGCCGGGCAGATCACGTCGCCCTCCGACGGCCAAGTGGTTTCGAGCCCGTCCGTCACGATCGCCGCGCGTACGGGGCTGATGCAGCTCCGCGTGGGCCTGTACGTCGAAGGGCCCGCCACGCCGGCGCAGAAGGTCGCCGAAGGCGGGGCCAACCAGACGATCTCCGGTGCGTTCGACGCCGGGAACGCCCCCAACGGCGCCTTCACCGTGACCCTCAAGGGAGAGCTCACCGGGACCAGGTACGCGGGCAGCACGTTCAAGCTACGCCGGCCCGCCGAGGCCCCGGGCAACGTGAACGCGAGTCTCCAGGGCACCAAAAAGGTCGTCGTGACCTGGAGCAAGGGCTCCGAGCCCGACCTGCAGTCGTACGAGATCTCCAACAGCCGCTCCGGCATCGTGGGACGGCTGCCCGCGGACAGCGCGTGTGCCGGCTCCTCGTGCGAGGCGGTGCTCGCCGTGCCGGACAAGGCCGCGGGGGAGAAGGTGGGGTTCACGGTCAAGGCGTTCAGGAGCGACGGCGACGGCGGGTCGATCGGGTCGGATGACTCGGGCGCCGCCTACGTCACGGTCCCCGCCCCGCCCGCCGCGCAGCCGAAGAAGGAAACGGCCAAGACCCGGGTCACCCCCAAGGCGACCAAGAAGGTCGATTCGCTGCCGACCCTGCCCACCAAGAAGCAGACCCAGCCCACGCGCAAGCCGACGACCCGCAAGCCGACGACCTCGAAACTGCCTGCTATCCCCGACACCGATCCGAACGGCAACCTCCCGATCCCGACCGCCGAAGCCCGGGTTGAGCCGAGCCTGACTCCTGCCGACTCCAAGAACGGTGCGGATCCCGCTCCCGTCCAGGCCGGTGGCGTGAAGCCCCGGTCGAGTGAATCCCCGCTCGGGAACATCAGCCAGTACGGCTTCTACGTCACCGGCGGCCTGTTGCTGTTGCTGCTCGGCGCCCACGCTGGAGGCTGGGCCCGCCGGCGTGCGCTCGCTGCCGACAGAGCACGACAACTCGACGTGGGACGGCGATTCGACGGAGAAAGGCGATTCGACGGCGCTGGACGCTCGGACGGGGAAACGCGGCCCGACGGTGGGCGACACCCGCTGCCCACCGTCACTGCCAACGCGGGGGCCCATGGGGACCGGCTGCCGGCCGATGCGGCGCGAGGCGATGAGGACGGCGTTCCGTCCACGGCGCCCCCTCGGAGAAGGCCCGCCGTGATCCTGGCCGTTGCCAAGACCCGCGTTCCCCAAGATCAGTCTGACGCCAGGAAACCGCCGGCCGCCGCCGACCCTCCGCACGCCCCCGAACGGCCTCAGCCGGCGGTGCCCGGCCAGGCGCGCAAGGAGGTGCCCGCAGGGGTGCCCTTAGGTGGGAGTGAGACGCGTGCCGTCCGGAAGGCCGAGGAAGCAGGCGACCGCGCGGAAATCGACGCCAAGGAGATGGGCGGGGCTCGTCAGGAGCCGGTACGGATCGCGCTGCCCAGCTCGGCCGTTACGGAGGTGTCCGAGCCGTCCGCTTCCGTCCCCCGGGCCGCCATACGCATCGAGGACCGATGGGATGACTACCTTCCGCCGTCGCCGAGGTCCATGGAGGACAGCGGTTTCTGGGAGCGGCCACAGCCCGGAGCCGGCGATTTCTGGGCCGCCGATGAGGATGACGACGATGATGACCGCAAACGCGCTTTCGCCGGCCGCCAGAACCAAGACGGTCTGAACTAGCGGATCCGGATAACGGATATCGGCTGCTGTGGATTTGGGCATGTGTAAAAGCCGTCGGCGGATATGCCGAAATGTGCACGATCCGATGACCTGCCGGCGGGGTCGGGTCAAGGCGGGCGTCATGGCTGTTCGGGGCCATGATGTCGCGGCTACGCGAGGTGGTGGTGCTCGGCTGCGTGATGCGGGATGTGGGCGGCTGTCACGTCCGGCACTTGTGCTGTAGTCGTACTGGGCGCGCTGCGACCGTACCCGGCGGGTTGATTTATTGCGGGGCCAAAAGGATGTCCAGGAGGCGAATGGCGCCGCGTTTGTCCAGGGGTTCGTTGCCGTTGCCGCATTTGGGGGATTGGATGCAGGAAGGGCAGCCGCGGTCGCATTCGCACGAGGCTATGGCTTCTCGTGTGGCCGTCAGCCAGTCCGTCGCGCGGGCGTGGCCGCGTTCGGCGAAGCCGGCACCGCCTTCGTGGCCGTCGTACACGAACACCGTGAGCAGGCCGGTGTCGGCATGGAGCTCCGTGGAGACGCCGCCGATGTCCCAGCGATCGCAGGTGGCGAAGAGCGGGAGCAGGCCGATGGAGGCGTGCTCGGCGGCGTGGGCTGCGCCGCCCAGGTCGATGCCCGCCTCGGCGAGCGGGGCCACGGCGGAGGCGGGCAGCGTCCACCAGACCGCACGGGTGCGGAGCGTGCGCGGCGGCAGGTCCAGGGGCTCGTCGCCGAGCATCTCGCCTGAGTGCAGCCGCCTCTTGAGGTACGAGACCACTTGTCTGGTCACCTCCACTTCGCCGAAGTGCAGCGTGCCGGGGCCGAGCGAGTGGGAGCGCTGGGTGGCGAGGATGGAGATGTCGGTGATGTCCCGGGCGAACGTCGAGTAGTCGGGATCGGAGCTGGAGACCAGGGCGACTCCGGCTTCCAGGTCGAGGAGCTCCACCAGGAAGGTCTCGCCCTGATGGATGTAGACGGCACCGGTGTGGACGGTGGTGTGGGCGGACGGCTCGTCCACGCTGCCCAGCAGGCGGCCCGTGGACGACTCCACGACCTGGATCGGTGCGCCTCCGCCGCCTCTGATGTCGGCGAGGTCGGTGGCGCGCTCGCGTCTGGTCCAGAACCAACCGGCCGGGCGCCTTCTCAGCAGGCCCTGACTGACCAGGGTTTCCAGGACGTCGGGGGTGGTGCTGCCGAAAACCGGCAGGTCGTCCTCGGTCAGCGGGATCTCGGCGGCTGCGGCGCAGAGGTGGGGGCCCAGGACGTACGGATTGTCGGGATCCAGGACGATCGCCTCGACTGGCTGGCCGAAGAGTGCCTGGGGGTGGTGTACGAGGTAGGTGTCCAAGGGGTCGTCTCTGGCGATCAGCACGGCGAGCGCGTCCTGGCCGTCGCGGCCGGCCCGGCCCGCCTGCTGCCAGAGGGAGGCTCGGGTGCCGGGCCAGCCCGCGATCAGCACGGCGTCCAGGCCGGAGACGTCCACGCCGAGTTCGAGGGCGTTCGTGGTGGCCAGGCCCATGATCGTGCCCTCGCGGAGCGCCTTCTCCAGGAGGCGGCGGTCTTCGGCGAGGTAGCCGGCTCGGTAGGCGGCGATCTTGTTGGGGAGGTCGGCCAAGTCAGGAGGGTCTGCGGGGGCCCAGGCGGCGGGAGTCGTGCTCGTGGAGGCGGCGCTCTCCGTCCGCGTCGCGCCGGCACCGGCGCGTGTCACGTCGGCGTTGCCGCTCGCTGTGTCGGCGTCTGCCGTGTCGCCGTCTGTTGGGTTGCGGCTTGCTGAGCCGGCGTTCGTTGCGTCGACATGGCCGCCCGTCTCGTCTGTGCGGCCGTCCGCCGGGTCGCTTGCCGTCCGGGCGGAGGCGGTGGGCGTACCGGTGAAGGGGAGGGAGAAGGCGACGTCGGAGAGCTTGGCGCGAGCCGACAGGGCGACCGTCTCAGCCCCGCGCCGGGAACGGACGAAGGCGAGTGTGCGTACGTCGGCCAGAACGAGGTCCGCCAGCAGATCGGCCGCCTCCGCCGTAGCCGTCCGCCGCACGGGAGCCCCTCCTTCGCCCCGTAGCTCCGTCAGGGGCGGCTCCCAGAGCGCGATGGTAGTAGAACCCTTGGGCGAGGCGTCCATGGTCACCTCGTCCATCTCAAGCCCCGTCAGCCTCATCGCGAACGCGCCCGGCTCGCTCGCCGTTGCCGACGCCAGCAAGAAGGTGGGGCGCGAGCCGTACCGGAAGCAGACCCGGCGCAGGCGGCGCAGGATCTGGGCGACGTGGGAGCCGAAGACGCCGCGGTAGCCGTGGCACTCGTCCACGACCACCATGCGCAGCCGGCGGAAGAACGCGGACCACTGCGCGTGCCGGGGCAGGATGCCCCGATGGAGCATGTCTGGATTTGTCAGGACGTAGTTGGCGTGTTGGCGTACCCAGCTCCGCTCCTCGAACGGCGTGTCGCCGTCGAAGCAGGCGGCGCGTACCTGGGTGATCCGCAGCTCGCGGAGCCCGCGGAGCTGGTCGGCGGCCAGGGCCTTGGTCGGTGTCAGGTACAGCACCGTCCCGCCGTCGAGGCACGTGGCGACCGCGGGCGTGAGGTACGCCAGGGACTTGCCCGACGCCGTGCCCGTGGAAATGATCACGTTTCGGCCACGGAATGCCAGGTCGGCGGCCTCGTACTGGTGAGGCCAGAGTCCTGTCACCCCGCGGTTCGCCAAGCGCGTAACAAGGACTTCTGGGGTCCATTTGGGCCATCGGGCTTGACCCGCCTGACGTGCGGGAACATGCTCGACATGAGTGACGCGCTCATGACGTGCGGGAACGCCAAGCAGGTGGTGGAGGAGTGGACCTGCCTGTTGTGGGGAGGATGCCGTGGAAGTCACTGTTTCCAGTCTTGCATCGATGGGCAAAGTCGCCGGGAATCGTGATTTCGTATAGACACAAGCCAGGCGCGTGGTTGAATGCCGCGCGTCAGGGTCGAACAATCTGGGGCCACGCTCCAGATTGCCAGGCCCGCAAGGGTACTTTCGCAGGCGAGGCGCTGGAGGATCTGTGGATCTGAAGTTGGATCACCACAACGAGGACCGACTCACCATCGTCGAGGTCGAGGGTGAGATCGATGTCTACACTGCGCCGAGATTGCGTGAGCTCCTCATCGACCTGGTCAACAAGGGCAACTTCCACCTTCTCGTCAACATGGAGAAGGTCGACTTCCTCGACTCGACGGGCCTTGGCGTCCTGGTCGGAGGGCTCAAGCGGGTTCGTGCGCACGACGGCTCCCTTGAGCTGGTCTGTACGCAGGAGCGCATCCTCAAGATCTTCCGGATCACCGGCCTGACCAAGGTCTTCGGGATCTACGCTTCGGTCGACGAGGCCAAGGAAGCTCACGGCAAAGACAAGTAGCATGGCTACCGTCGAGCTGACGTTCAGCGCTCTCCCCGCACACGTGCGGACGGCACGGCTGGTGGCGACGGCGATCGCTCGCCGCACCGGCGTGGAGGAGTCCCTGCTGGACGAGGTCAGGCTCGCTGTGGGTGAGGCGTGTTCCCGGGCAGTTGAGGCGCACCGCGTCCACTGTCCGGGCGAGCCCATCCGCATCGAGCTACGTGACGACTCGGGGCGGTTCGAGGTCACGGTCAGCGATCATGCCCCCAGCGATGAGCTCAAGCAGGAGCAACCTCTCGATCTGGGCATGCTCTCCGACTCGTTCATGACGGGTTTCGGCCTCGCGGTCATCGCAGGGCTGGCCGACGACGTCGAGGTCTTCCCCACGCCCAAAGGCACCGACATCCGCATGAGCTGGCCCGCCGCGGGCATGTGATCCCCTCTCCGCGGAGGCATTGATCCTGTCTCCGCGGGGCCATTTGGTCTTGTCTCGTGTGCGGCCATTCGATCATGTCTCCGCGCGAGCCGTAGACCCGTAAAACCTTCCTCTTTTTACGGCAAGCCAACGAGGCGCCACCCGCCGACCGGGGCGGGTGGCCTCCAGGGTGACGCCCTCTGACCCGCACGGGGTCGGCCGCCGCAACGGCGCACGGGCACCGGTGCCTCTCTGCAAGCGTGAGCGGCTGCTCCGGCCGCAGCTTGCGGCATGCCAGTCGCCGGCCAGGGGGTTGACCAGACGCGGCCGTGTGTGACGGCCTCTCGAACGCGTGTCCTACCCCAGGTTTCGGTCAGCACGTATTTCCGGCTTGTCATGGCCGTTAACCAAGGGAAATACTGCTTGTCAGAACCCAAACCGGGGCACAGGCAGCGGATTACTGGACGCGGGCACAATTAGCGAGCTCCAGAGCCTTCATATCCGGTCAGCGCGTGCGTAGACTCCCGGCACCGGCCAAGGTGATCCGGCGGAATGCGGATTCAACCGGAAGCGGCACCCACAACCCGGATGGTGCCGCAACACCCGCCGAGGTAGGCCGCAGCACCGCCCGGGCAGGACGACCGGTCTTGCCGAGGAGAACGATGAGCAGGCACATGCTGGCAGCGGAGCCAGCGTCCAATCTGGCCCTTAGCGGAAACAATCTCACCATCGTGATCGTGGTCGCCGCGGTCGCACTGATCGCGCTAGCCGTCGCCGGCGGACTGGTGCGCGAAGTGCTGTCCGCCGGCCAAGGCACGGAGCGCATGCAGAACATCGCGCGTGCCGTACAAGAAGGCGCCGCCGCATACCTCGCACGTCAGTTCCGCACGTTGGCGATCTTCGTCGTCGTGATACCCCTCCTGTTGCTCCTGCTACCTGGAGACGCCGACGTCCGCATAGGACGGTCGATCTTCTTCGTGGTCGGGGCGGTGTTCTCCGGGCTGACCGGGTTCATGGGCATGTGGCTGGCCGTGCGCGGCAACGTCCGCGTCGCCGCCGCGGCCAACGAGTCGGGCGAGAAGCGCGCCATGCGCATCGCGTTCCGCACCGGCGGCGTGGCCGGGATGTTCACGGTGGGCCTCGGCCTGTTCGGTGCGGCCGTGGTCGTGTTCATCTACCGGGGCGAGGCGCCTCACGTGCTCGAAGGGTTCGGGTTCGGGGCCGCGCTGCTGGCGATGTTCATGCGTGTCGGCGGCGGCATCTTCACCAAGGCCGCCGACGTCGGCGCCGACCTGGTCGGCAAGGTCGAGCAGGGCATCCCGGAGGACGACCCGCGCAACGCCGCCACCATCGCGGACAACGTGGGCGACAACGTCGGCGACTGCGCCGGCATGGCCGCCGACCTGTTCGAGTCGTACGCGGTCATGCTGGTCGCCAGCCTCATCCTGGGCAGCGCGGCCTTCGGCGAGCAGGGGCTGATCTTCCCCCTCATCGTCCCCATGATCGGCGTGCTCACAGCGATCATCGGCATCTTCGTCACCGGGATGCGCGACCGCGACCGCAACGGCATGGCCGCGATCAACCGCAGCTTCTTCATCTCGGCCGCGATCTCCGCGGTGTTGGTGGCGGTGGCCGCGTTCGTGTACCTGCCGGACAACTTCGCCGGCCTGACCGGCTCCACCGTGCAGTCCGACGCCGACCCACGGCTCATCGCCATCGGCGCGGTGCTGATCGGCCTGGTGCTGGCCAGCGCCATCCAGCTGCTGACCGGCTACTTCACCGAGACCACCCGGCGTCCCGTACGCGAGATCGGCGAGAGCTCGCGTACCGGCCCCGCCACCGTCATCCTGGCCGGCATCAGCGTCGGCCTGGAGTCGGCCGTCTACTCCGCGCTGATCATCGGTGGCGCGGTCTACGGCGCGTTCCTGCTCGGCTTCGGCAACGTGACACTCGCGCTGTTCGCCGTGGCCCTGGCCGGCACCGGCCTGCTGACCACGGTCGGCGTCATCGTGTCCATGGACACCTTCGGCCCGGTCTCCGACAACGCGCAGGGGATCGCCGAGATGTCCGGTGACGTCGAGGGCGAGGGCGCCCGCGTGCTCACCAGCCTCGACGCCGTCGGCAACACCACCAAGGCCATCACCAAGGGCATCGCGATCGCCACGGCCGTGCTCGCGGCGACCGCGCTGTTCGGCGCCTTCCGCACGGCAGTGGAGCTCGAGCTCGCCAAGGCCGACCAGTCGATCAAGGACGCGCTCGGCGCCTTCTCCAGCTTCAGCCTGAGCATCGACCAGCCGAACGTCCTCGTCGGCCTGCTCATCGGGGCCGCGGTCGTGTTCCTGTTCTCCGGCCTCGCGATCAGCGCGGTCGGGCGGGCCGCGATGCGCGTGGTCTTCGAGGTACGCGAGCAGTTCCGCAGCAAGCCCGGCATCATGGACGGCACGGAGAAGCCGGACTACGGCCGCGTCGTCGACATCTGCACCCGCGACTCGCTCCGCGAGCTGGCCACGCCCGGCCTGCTGGCGGTCATGACGCCGATCGCGGTCGGCTTCGCGCTCGGGTACGCCCCGTTGGGCGCGTTCCTGGCCGGCGCCATCGCCTGCGGCACGCTGATGGCCGTGTTCCTGGCCAACTCCGGCGGCGCCTGGGACAACGCCAAGAAGCTGGTAGAGGACGGCCACCACGGCGGCAAGGGCTCTGAGGCGCACGCCGCCACGGTCATCGGCGACACGGTCGGCGACCCCTTCAAGGACACGGCAGGACCGGCCATCAACCCGCTCATCAAGGTGATGAACCTGGTCGCGCTGCTGGTCGCCCCCGCGGTGGTCCTGTACGCGGGCAACCCGGCCCTGCGCATCGGCATCACGGTGGTGGCGGTGGCCGTGGTCGTCGGAGCCATCGTCGTGTCCAAGCGGCGGTCGGTGACGAGCGAGCCGGCCAGCGACAACAACCGCGAGCAAGAGCCCGTCGCGTCGTAGCGCCTCACCTCGCTCCACCGCGGAGACGCCCGCTCCCCTGCGTGGGGGGCGGGCGTCTCGTTGTGCGGGGCCTGTTCGGCAGGCGGGCGCGGAACCGATGCCGCGCGGTGGGAAACTTGGCGCGTGGAAAAAGATGACAAGCGGCCCAACGGCGCAAGGACCCTGGGCATCATTCTGCTGGCCATGCTCGTCATCCTGGCCGTGCTCGTAGCGCTGGCCACCTGGGCCTCGAAGACGGGATGAATCCGGTGCGAACCTTGATTGTGCTGCGTCACGCCAAAGCCGCCCAAGTGCCCGGCCTGGCCGATCGCGACCGGCCGCTGACCGGGCGCGGCGAGCGGGACGCCAAACGGGTGGGCGACGAGATCAGGGCGGCCGGGCTCGTACCGGACGTGGTGCTCTGCTCGCCGGCGGTCAGGACCCGGCGTACGGCGGAGATCGCCTTTCCGGAGGTGGGGATCAGCTACGAGCGCGACATCTACGAGGCCTACCCCGAGGAGCTGCTCGATCTGGTCCGCCGGTCAGATCCTGACCTGGGCACGGTGGTGCTGTGCGGGCACAACCCGGGCGTGCACGAGCTGGCGCTGGGCCTGGCCGGAGGTGATTACGTCTTCCGGCCGGGGGCCTTCGCGGTGATCGAGGTGGAATCCGTGTGGGCGGACCTGTATCCGGGTGAGGGCCGTCTGGTCACCCTCTGGGACCCCAAAGAGAACTGACCGGACCGCGCCCGCCAACCCCCACATCGCCCGCCAGACCCTCACGCCGCCGGCAACCGCGGGTCAGCGTGGGAAGAGGGAGCCGTCCTCGGCGTCGGCTGCCTCGACCTCGTCCCGCGAGATCCCCAGCAGGTAGAGGATCGAGTCCAGGTACGGCGTGTTGACGGCCGTGTCGGCGGCCTGTCGTACGACCGGCTTGGCGTTGAAGGCGATGCCCAACCCGGCCGCCGCGATCATGTCCAGGTCGTTGGCCCCGTCCCCGATGGCCACCGTCTGGGAGATCGGCAGTTTGGCCTCGCGCGCGAAGCGCTCCAGCGCCCGGGCCTTGCCTGGCCGGTCCACGATCTCGCCGACGACCCGGCCGGTCAGCCGGCCGTCGACGACTTCGAGGACGTTCGCCGCCGAGTAGTCGATGCCCAGCTCCTCCACCAGCCCGTCGGTGATCTGGGTGAATCCACCGCTGACGATGGCGAAGCGGAAGTCGAGCCGCTTGAGCGTGCGCACCAGGGTACGGGCGCCGGGTGTGAGGACGACCTGCTTGCGTACCTGCTCGAACACCTCGGCGGGCAGTCCTTCGAGCAGCGCGACCCGCTTGCGGAGCGACTCGGCGAAGTCCAGCTCGCCGCGCATGGCCTCCTCGGTGACCCTGGCCACCTCCTCCAGGCACCCCGCGTGCGCCGCCAGCAGCTCGATGACCTCGCCCTGGATGAGCGTCGAGTCGACGTCCATGACGATCAGCCGCTTGGCCCGCCGCGACAGCCCCGTACGCTGCACGGCCACGTCCACCTCTTGGGCGGCGGCCTCGGCGGCCAGCTCGATCCGCAGGGCGTCGGGGTCGGCGCCGGAGACGGACAGCTCGATGCAGGTGACGGGCCACTGGGCGAGGCGTTCGATGCGGTCGATGTTCGCGCCGGCGGCGGCGATGCGCCCGGCGATGCCGGCGATAGCGGCCGGCTGCAGGGTGGCGCCGAGCACGCTGACCGACAGGCGGCCGCGGCGGCGCTGCTCCTTGGTCTGGGATCCGGTGGAGAGCTCCACCTCCATGCCGAGGTCCTCGGCCACCCGCTCCACGGCGGTCCACATGGCGCCCAGCGTGGTGCCGGTGCCCGTCGACGGGCCGCCTGCGTACGCGACGAGCACGCCGAGCGTGAGCCTGCCGCGGATGACGACCTGCTCGATGTCGGAGACCGTCACCGGGAAGCCGGACAGAACGGAGAAGAGGCGCGAAGTGACGCCAGGCCGGTCGGGGCCGGTCAGGGTGATCAGGAGGCTGCGCTGGTCCACATCCAGCCACGGTACTGCGCCCGGTCCGGTGCTCGTGCAGCAGGTACGGCATTCGGACACGGGCGCAGAGCTAGGCCACAGCAGACCTGCTCATCAGAGGCGGCTAGCGGACGACCTTGGTCCTGACCGTCTTCGAGAAGCCGTACTCGGGGATGCCGAGGCGGTCGAGCTCTTCCTTGCTCATGTTCTCCATGCCCTGGTCGACGTTGTAGGAGACCACGCCGAGCGTTGCCTTCTGCGTGCCCGTGGCCGACTTCTTCAGTTTGGCGTCGAAGATGACGGTGACCGACTCGCCCTTCTCCAGGACCTGAGGCAGGAGGCAGTAGAACGCGCGTCCTTCAAGGGCGCACTCGGTGCCCTTGATGTTCGTCCGGTAGTAAATCTTGCGCAGGTCGATGTCCTTGGGGAACTGGCCGCCCACGAACCAGGCGTCCGCGTAGTGCGGGCCCTTGTTGGTGGCCACGATGGTGTAGCTGATCTTGCCCCCGGCCCTGGCCGTCTTGGGCGCCTTCACCTTGACGTCGAAGGCGGAATACGGCTCGGCGGCCGTGACCGCGGTCTTGGCGGCGACCGGCGCGGCGGCGGCCGGAACAGCCGGGACAAGCAGGGCGCCGGCCAGCAATGCAAGCGAGGCGGCCTTGGGAAGGGAGTTGCGCATTCACGTCTCCGGTGAGAAGGGGCACGGGGACGCGAACGAACAAGCCCCCGTAAATGTCGGCTGTTCCTATCACGATGGCAAAATCTATGTAAAGCTTATTTCTTCAGGATCAAGTGCGTGTCGCCAAACTCGTGCCACAGATATCCCTTCCGTAGCGCCTCCTCGTACGCCCGCGCCAGTGCCTGCTCGCCCGCGATCGCGGTCAGCATCAGCAGGTGGCTGGATCGCGGCTCGTGCAGGCCGGTGATCAGCCCCGTGACGGCCCGTACGCCGCTCTCTGGCGTGACGATGTGCCTGGTCCAGCCCGCGGCCCCGGCCACTCGCCCGTCCGCGCCCACGGCCGTCTCCAGGGCCCGTACGACGGTCGTGCCCGCCGCCACCACCCGGTTGCCGCTCTCCCTGGTCAGGTTGACCAGCCGCGCGGTCGAGGCGGGCACTTCGTAGCGCTCCGCGTACGGCGGCTCGTCCTTTTCCGGCGAGGCCACCCCCGTGTGCAGGGTGATCGGCGCGATCCCGATCCCGCCGGCCACGAGCGCCGCCACCAGATCGGCGGTGAACGGCCGCGCCGCGCTCGGCATCTCCGCGCTGCCCGGCACGGTCGCGAAGACCGTCTGGTAGACCTCGATCGGCCAATCCCGGTCCACGTAGGAGTAACGGATCGGCGCCCCGTACGCGCGCAGGTACGCCTCCACGTCCCGGTCCAGCCGCGCCCGCCACAGCCGCGGCGTCTCCCGCTCGATCAGCCGCAGCGTGGCCCGCCCCGGCAGCGGCAGCCACTCGCCGGCCTCGCCCCCGCCATACGGCTCCGACGCCTTGGGGGTACGCCGCCGCAGCTCGACCAGCCAGGTGCCGTCCTCGCGTGCCGTGGAGAAGTGCACGGCCAGCCGGTCCAGCCGGACGGCCGCGGGCAGCGTCGCCGAGTTGTTGACCACGATCAGGTCCCCGGGATCGAGGAGTCCCGGCAGGTCGCGGAAATGGTGGTGTTCGGGCGCCAGGTCGCCGCGCGAGACCAGCAGCCGTACCGCGTCCCTGGACATCCCCCTCGCCTCGGGCGGTTCGTGGGCCGACAGTCCGGGCGGCAGGTCGAAGTCGAGTGCCAGCGTCATTGCAGGCTCACTTTTCCGCTGGCGGGGCGGGAGCCGATCAGGTCGTGCAGCGCGGCGGCCACCTTGGCCGGATCGGTGGCGGCGGCCGCCTCCTCGGTGCCCACGGCGTCGGCGAGCATGCGGGTGTTCATCTCTCCGGGGTCCACCCACCAGACCCGTACCCCGGGCTCTTCGGCGGCCAGCACGTTCGACAGCTGCTCCAGCGCCGCCTTGCTGGCGCCGTAGCCGCCCCAGCCCTCGTACGCGCCCGTGGCGGCGTCCGAGGTGATGTTCACGACGGCGCCGCCCGCCGAGCGCAGGGCCGGCAGCGTGGCCTGGACGAGGGCGAGGGGAGCGGTCACGTTCGTCTCCAGCAGCGCACTGAACGCCTCCAGCGGATAGCCCGCCAGCGGTGGCAGCGGGGTCACGCCCAGGTCGCTGGCGTTGTTGACGAGCAGGTCCAGCTCGGGCACCGCCCGGGCCAGCCGCTCGACGTGCGCGGGGTCCGTCACGTCGCCGGGGATCGCGGTGGCGCCCAGCTCGGCCGCCACCCGCTCCAGGTCGTCCGCCCCGCGGGCGGTGAGCACGAGGTTCCAGCCACCGCCTGCCAGCGACCTCGCCAGGGCGAGGCCGAGACCGCGGGAAGCGCCGGTGATGAGTGCGGTGTTCGTCATGCTTCGACGCTAGGAACGCGGCGGCCCGCGGACATCGGGCTGAGGGCGGTCCCGGCCTGGGCACATCGTCCTAGGACCACCGGCAAGGCCCGTTCGGTGGATTTCCCATCGGTAGGGTGGGTGCCGTGACGGCCGACCGAGACGCGATCCTGCAGGCGGTGAGCTCGGCGGTGCTCGCGGTCACCCGCCACCTGTCGGTCCGCGAGGTGCTGCAGGTCATCGTACGCTCGGCGCAGCGCCTGCTCGACGCCCGCTACGCCGCGCTCGGCGTGCCCGACGAGGACGGCTCGTTCGCCGAGTTCGTCGCCGAGGGGATCACCGACAAGCAGTGGGACGCCATCGGGCCGCTGCCGAGACAGCATGGCATGCTCGGCGCGATGCTCCGCGAGGGCGACCCCGTCAGGCTGCCCGACCTGCGGAAGGACCCGAGGTTCGAGTGGTGGCCGAAGGCGCACCCGGTGATGAAGGACTTCCTGGGCGTCCCCATCCGCGACGGCGAGCAGGTGCTCGGCATCATCTTCCTGGCCAACAAGCGCAAGCTCGGCGGCTTCACGCAGGCGGATCAGGACCTGCTCACGCTCTTCGCCGCGCACGCCGCGATCGCGCTGGCCAACGCCAGGCTCTACGAGCGCGGTCGCGAGCTCGCCATGCTGGAGGAGCGCAACCGGGTGGCGCGCGAGCTGCACGACGCCGTCACACAGAAGCTGTTCTCACTCAGGCTCACCGCCCAGGCCGCCGGCGCCATGCTGGAGAGCGCCCCGGACCAGGCGGCCGTGGAGCTCGAACGCGTCCAGCGCCTGGCCGGCGAGGCCCTGGCGGAGCTGCGCGCGGTGATCGTCGAGCTGCGCCCGGCCGAGCTCGACCGGCACGGGCTGGCCGAGACGCTGCGCAAGCACGTACGCATGCTCGATCGGCTCCACCCGTCCGTGGTCGCGTTCGACTGCGCCGAGCTGCCGCCGCTGGACTCGGCGGTGGAGGTCGCGGTGTTACGCGTGGCTCAGGAGGCGCTGCACAACGCCCTCAGGCACTCCGGCGCCGCCCAGGTCCGCGTACGCCTGTCGTACGAGGATGGCAAGCTGGCCCTGACTGTCAGCGACGACGGCAGCGGGTTCGAGCAGGTGGACTCGCGCGGCCTCGGCCTGGTGTCGATGCGGGACAGGGCAGAGGCCGTCGGCGGGGTCATGACCGTAGAGTCGGCCCGCGGTCAGGGGACCACGGTACGCGTGGAGGTGGGCGTTTGATCCGGGTGCTGATCGCGGACGATCATCCGGTGGTGCGGCAGGGGCTGCGCACCTTTCTGGACCTGCACGACGACATCACGGTCGTCGGCGAGGCGGGCGACGGGGCGCAGGCCGTCGAGCTGGTCGCTGAGCTGGCCCCCGACGTGCTGCTGCTGGACCTGAAGATGCCGGTGCTCGACGGCCTCGGCGCGCTGGAGCGGCTGTCCGGCTCGCCGACCAGGGTGGTCGTGCTGACGTCGGTGAGCGACCGGTCGGACGTGGGCCCGGCGATGCGTGCGGGCGCGTCCGGGTTCCTCTACAAGGACGTCGACCCGCCCGCTCTGGTCCAGGCGGTGCGTGCCGTGCACGGCGGCCAGGTGCTGCTCGCGCCCGAGGCGGCCGAGGCGATGCTGTCCGCCGGCGCCGCCCCGGGGGCGCCCGCGCCGGTGCCGCTGACCGAGCGCGAGCGTGAGGTGCTCGCGCTCATCGCGGCCGGCCGGTCCAACAGGGAGATCGCCAGGAGCCTGGCCGTCGCGGAGAAGACGGTCAAGACTCACGTCTCCAACGTGCTGATGAAGCTGGGCGTGCAGGACCGCACCCAGGCCGCGCTCTACGCCGTACGGCACGGCCTGGGGTGATGGGTCAGGTGTCCTTCTTCTTGTTCTCTTCCACGTGGCTGGACGGCGGGTCGTACTCCCTGACCGGGGGCGGCGGCGTGTAGCTCCGCGAGGGTCGGCGCGGCGGCGTGACGATCGTGGTCTTGACCTTCTTGAGCCAGTGGTAGCCCTTGATGCCGAGGCGCTCGAGCTCTTCCTCGTCGATGTTCTCCATGCCCTGGTCGACGTCGAACGACAGCACGCCGACGCGGGCCGTGGCGGTGCCCTTGGTGCCCTTCTTCAGCGTCACCTGGAAGTTGAGCCAGTCGGTCTCGCCCTTCTCCAGCTGCGTCGGGCTCCAGCACCAGAACCAGCGGTCCTCCCAGGTGCACTCGGTGCCCTTCGGGCCGCTCCAGCGCAGGGTGGACACGATGCCCTTGGGCACCTCGCCGCCCATCCAGTAGTAGTCGGCGTAGTGCGGGCCCAGGTTCGTCGCCCGTACGTAATAGTTGATCTTGCTGCCGCGCTTGGTGCGCTTGGTGTGCTTGACCGAGATCTTGAAGTTCGAGTACGGCGCCAGCTTCGTCGTCGCGGCGGCCGTCGTCGCGGGGGCCGCGGTGGTGGTGGTGGCCTGGGCCGGAGCGGCCATGGTCCCGGCGGCGAGTCCACCGGCTAAAAACAGGCTGAGGCTTTTGCGCATGTGACGGCTCCCCGTGCGGTGCTGGAAATCCCCGATCTTCTCCATGATTATTGCGTAGGGGAAATTTTTCGCAAAGAGCGTTGATCTTTCGTGACCTGGGATGGCTTGCGGGGCTTCGTGCAAGCCCATCACGCTTGTGATCGGGGGTCTAGCACAAGGGGGGAACCAGGTGCCGGAAACGCACCCCTTACAGGCGGGCGACCCGCAGACGCTGGGCAGCTACCGGCTGCTCGGCCGCCTGGGCAAGGGGGCGCAGGGGATCGTCTTCGAGGGGGAGGCGCCCGACGGGCGGCTCGTGGCGATCAAGCTGCTGAACACCCGGCTCGACAAGCCGGGGCTGGACAGCGAGCGGTTCATGCGCGAGGTGGCCGCGGCGCGCCGGGTCGCGCAGTTCTGCACGGCCCAGGTCCTGGACGCGAACATGGACGGCGAGCAGCCCTACATCGTCAGCGAGCTGGTCGAGGGCGTGTCGCTGCAGGTCGTGGTGCAGCGGGAGGGACCGCGCGCGGGCGGCGTGCTCTACCGCCTGGCCGTCGGCACCGTGACCGCGCTGGCCGCCATCCATCGCGCGGGCATCGTCCACCGGGACTTCAAGCCGAGCAACGTGCTCATCGGCGGCGACGGGCCGCGCGTGATCGACTTCGGCATCGCCAGGGCGCTGGACTCGGCGATGACGATCAGCAGCGGGGTTGTGGGGACGCCGGCCTACATGTCGCCCGAGCAGATCTCGGCTGAGCGGGTGGGGGCGCCCAGCGACATGTTCAGCTGGGCCCTGACGATGCTGTACGCCGCCACGGGGCGGCCCGCCTTCGGCCAGGACAGCCTGCCTGCGGTCATCTACCGGGTGATGAACGAGGAGCCGGACCTGTCGGTGCTGCCCGACGACCTGCGGCCGATCGTGCAGGCATGCCTGAGCAAGCGCGCCGAGGATCGGCCCACGGCGGCCGAGGTGCTGTTCGCCCTGCTGGAGAACCAAGGGAAGGCGGGGCAGCACGACGACGAGGAAGCCCTCACCACCGGCTCCCAACTGGCCGCCGCCCAGACCCCTCCACCTGCTTCCGGCCCGGCTGCGGCTCCTCCCGGTTCGGGGTGGGTCAGTCCGCAGGGGGAGCCGCCGGGCGCGCCGGGGTGGGCGGCGCCGGAAGGCCGGCCGCCGGCCCCTGCGGCTTCCGGCTGGGCCAACCCGTCGGGCGGCGCCTACCCGCCACCGCAGGCGCCCGCCGGCGGGTATCCGGCGAGCCCGCCGTATGTGCCGCCGCAGCCGCCCGCACCGGCCCCGCAGTACTTGCCGCCGCCGTATCCGATGAACGCCCCGCCGTATCAGGGGACGCCCGGCCGGCCCGGCACGCCACCTGCGGCGGGCCACGCGGGTTCACCCGGGCGAGCGCCTGCGCCGGGACGAGCGTCCATGCTCGGGCCTGGTCAAGGGCACGAAGGCTGGAGCCGGACGCCGGGGTCCGAGCAGGGCGGCCCGGTCGACAACGACGCGTTCTTCAAGCACTCCCCCATCGAGGAGAGGCCGGACGCGGCCAAGGCGAGGCGCAGGCGGGCGGCCTTGGTGGCGAGCACGCTGGTCGTGGCGCTGACCCTGGCCGGCGGCGTGCTGTACTTCGGCCCGCGGATGCTCGGCACCACACCGGGCAAGGCGAACCTGGCCCAGGCGACCACCTCCGCCACCCCGACGCCGCCTCCGACGCCCACCCCCACCGTCGTCACGGTCACCCCGACCCCCACCCCCGTCCAGGAACAGCCCCGGCAGCAGACGGTCCCGGCGCTGGGCAAGCAGGACGGAAAGTCACTCAAGGGCCACACCAAGGGCGTCCAGACGCTGTCCGCGGTGGCCATGGGCGGCAAGACCTGGCTGGTCACCGGCGGCCAGGACGGCCGGGTACGCCTGTGGGACCTGGCCAAGCACAAGAGCCTGGCCACCCTGAAGGGCCACAGCGAAGAGGTGTACGGCGTCGCCGCCGCCATGATGGGCAAGACCCCCATCGCCGTCTCGGGCGGCTACGACGGCAGCGTCCGCCTGTGGAACCTCAAGACCCGCAAGGGCAAGGTCCTCGGCTGGCACGGCAACGCCGTCTACGCCGTCGCGGTGACCAAGGTCAAGGGGAAGTGGATCGCGGTCACCGGCGACGCCAACGGCTACCTGAGGTTCTGGGACCTGAAGAAGCGCAAGGCCACGGGCAAGCTCGTCAGGGCCCACCGCAGGCCGGTGAACTGGCTCAGCGCCACCCACCTCGGCGACCGCGCGATCGCGATCTCGGCCAGCGAGGACGAGTCGGTGCGGATGTGGGACATGGCCAAGCGCAAGGCGTACGGGAAGGCGTACAAGGGGCATTCGAAGGGCGTGTACGCCGTCACGGTGGGCAAGGTCGACGGCAAGACGGTCGTGGCATCGGGCGGCAAAGACGGAAAAATCCGGATCTGGGACCCCAAGAACGGCAAGACCATCGGCACCATGTCCGGCCACAAGAAGATCATCTACTCGCTGTCCTTCGGATCCGTGGCCGACCGCACGGTGCTGTTGTCCGGCAGCACCGACGGCACGATCAGGCTGTGGGACCCCGAGACCCGCAAGTCGCTCGGCAAGCCGGTCAAGGCGCACAAGAGCGGCGTGTACGCGGTGGGCATCGTCCCCGTCGACGACCATCCGGCCATCGTCACCGCGGGCAAGGACAAGCTGATCAGGATGTGGCGGGTCAGTGATTCCTGATGGGCTCGAAGATCGCGTGGTGGGCGGCGACGAGCGCACGGCGTACCGCGCGGTCGAGCTCGCGCAGGGCGGCGCCGCGCGTGGCGAGCTGTCCCGTCGTGAGCCCGCGCTCGTCGGCCAGGCGCAGCACCGCGGCCAGCCGAGCGGCCAGCGCGGAGACGCGGTGCGCCCGCGCCGGGTAGCCGGGTGCCAGCCCGCCGTCCTGCTGTCCCAGCTCGGGACGGGCCTGCGCGGGACCGGCGACGGAGGCCAGGGCCTCGGTGGCCGACCGCATCGCGTCCGACAGCTCCCGCTCGGCCTCGGCCAGCGACGGCAGGTCGTGGCGAACGGGTCCGGAGTCATGCACGTCCAGGCGTACCCCCGCATAGGACGACCCGCGCCGGTCCGGCGCGGGCACCAGGCCGAGGTTGTGCCCGTCGAGCACGGCGATCACGGCCTGACCGACGTCCACCGCTGCGGAGTTGAACGACGCGGGGCCGGACAACCCCAGCGGATCTCCGGGCGCGGGCAGGGCGAGCCGCATCTCGCGCAGGCCGTCGGCGCGCAGGTTTGCGAGGTATTTACGCAGCGGGACCTCGCCCGCGACGGTGGGCCCGCCGGCGGCTTCCACGTGGTCAGCCGCCTCGTCGAGGCCGACGTGGCCGGCCAGCCACGCGTTGCCCCAGGCGACCAGGGATGGGCAGACAGGCGATTCAGGGCGCACCGATCCACGATAAGCGCTCCCGCTGCAATAGGTTTGTCCCGAGGGTGACTCCAAAGGGAGGGATCGGGGATGGGTGGTCAGGTGCTGCGGCTCCAGGACGTTGCCGTCAGGCGCGACGGAGCGGCCCTGCTGCGCGGCATCGACTGGACGGTCAACGAGGACGAGCGGTGGGTCGTCATCGGTCCCAACGGCGCGGGCAAGACCACGTTGCTGCAGGTCGCTGCTACGTTGCTCTATCCGAGCGAGGGCGTGATCGAGGTGCTCGGCGAGAGACTCGGACAGGCGGACGTGTTCGATCTGCGGCCGCGCATCGGGCTGGCGAGCGCCGCGCTGGCCGAGCGCATACCTCCGGAGGAGAAGGTCATCGATCTCGTGTTGACCGCCTCCTACGGGATCATGGGCCGCTGGACCGAGGAATACGACTCCAACGACGTGACCAGAGCCGTCGAGCTGATCGACATGATGGGGGCGGCCCATCTGATCAGGCGGCAGTTCGGCACGCTGTCGGAGGGTGAGCGCAAGCGGGTGCAGATCGCCCGCGCGCTGATGCCCGACCCCGAGATGCTCCTGCTCGACGAGCCCGCGGCGGGGCTCGACCTGGGCGGCCGCGAGGACCTGGTGCGCCGCCTGTCGCTGCTGGCGGGCGACTACCGGGCGCCGACGCTGGTGCTGGTGACGCACCATGTGGAGGAGGTGCCCAGCGGGTTCACGCACGGGCTGCTGCTGCGGCACGGCTCCGTGGTGGCCCAGGGGCCGCTGGAGCACGTCATGACCGCGGACAACCTCTCCCAGACGTTCGGGGTGCCGCTCTCGCTGGAGCGCGGCGTGGAGGGCCGCTGGTACGCCCGCGCCCACTAGCCTGGCGTGCACCATTTATGCCCATAAAGGCCGTCAGAAGCGCAAACGCAATATCATCTACGGAGTCGGTTCCCTCGACTTCGGAGCGTCGCCATGTCCACCGAGCAGCTCATCGTCGCCCTCGTCGTGGTCGCCGCGGTGGGCTTCGGGGTGGCCCGTACCGTCCGCATCATTCCCCAGGCCACGGCGGCCATCATCGAGCGGCTCGGCCGCTACCACAGGACGCTGACGCCGGGGCTCAACCTGGTGGTGCCGTTCATCGACCGCATCAAGGACATGATCGACCTGCGGGAGCAGGTGGTGTCGTTCCCGCCGCAGCCGGTGATCACCTCCGACAACCTGGTGGTCTCCATCGACACCGTGATCTACTTCCAGGTCACCAATCCGAAGGCGGCCACGTACGAGATCGCGAACTTCCTGGTCGGCGTCGAGCAGCTCACGGTCACGACGCTGCGCAACGTGGTCGGCGGCATGGACCTGGAACGCACGCTGACCTCGCGCGAGGACATCAACACCGCGCTGCGCGGGGTGCTCGACGAGGCGACCGGCAAGTGGGGCATCCGCGTCAACCGGGTCGAGCTGAAGGCCATCGACCCGCCCGCCTCCATCCAGGACTCGATGGAGAAGCAGATGCGCGCCGACCGCGACAAGCGCGCCGCCGTGCTGACCGCCGAGGGCCAGCGCCAGGCGGCGATCCTGCAGGCGGAGGGCGAGAAGCAGGCGTCGGTGCTGCGGGCGCGCGGCGAGGCGGAGGCGGCCGTGCTGCGGGCGCAGGCGGAGGCCGAGGCGCAGGCCATGCGCGCAAAGGGGCAGGCGGACGCGATCGGGATGGTGTTCAAGGCCATCCACGAGGGGAAGCCCGACCAGCAGCTGCTCGCTTACCAGTACCTGCAGACCCTGCCGGAGATCGCCAAGGGCGAAGCCAATAAGATCTGGATCGTCCCATCGGAGATGGGCAAGGTCCTGGAGGGCCTTGGCGGCTTGTTCACACCCCCCAAGAGTCCAGACAGCTAGGGAGCGTTTGTGACGGGGTGGGAACTGGCCGTGATCTGCGCGGCCGGGGCGGTGGCGGGCGCCATCAACGCGGTCGTCGGGTCGGGCTCACTGATCACCTTCCCGACCCTGGTGGCCATCGGCATCGATCCCGTCATCGCCAACGTCTCCAACACCATCGGCCTCGTGCCCGGCTCCTTCACCGCCGCGTACGGCTACCGCACCGAACTCCAGGGCCAGCGCGAGCGCCTGCTGCGCCTGGGCCTGGCCTCGGCGACAGGTGCGCTGATCGGCGGGATCCTGCTGCTGTTCCTGGATCCGGACGTGTTCGAGGTCGTCGTCGTGGCACTGATCGCGGTGGCCTGCGTGCTGGTCGTGGTGCAGCCCAGGCTCAACCGGTGGCTGGCCGAGCGGCGCGAGCACGCGCACCCGCACGGCGGCGCGGCGCTGTGGGCGGGCGTGCTGGCCGCGGGCATCTACGGCGGGTATTTCGGCGCCGCCCAGGGAGTGCTGCTGATCGGCCTGCTCGGCAGCTTCCTCGACGACCACCTCCAGCGGGTGAACGCCGCCAAGAACGTCCTCGCGCTGGTCGTCAACGCCGTGGCCGCCGTGCTGTTCGTGATGGTCGCGGACGTGGACTGGCCGGCCGTGGCCGCGGTGGCGGCGGGTGCGATGGCGGGCGGGTTTCTGGGAGCCAAGCTGGGGCGGCGCATTCCGGCTCCCGTGCTGCGCGGCGTCATCGTGTGCGTGGGGGTTGTGGCGATTATCGTACTGGTGTACGGATAGTCAGCTGCGGGTATAACCCGTACATGAAGGGTGATCGGGTGGAGATCGTCATCGACGCGGGCGGAACCCCGCGCACTTACGAGATCAGGGCCACCCGCGCCGGTCGGCGGGTCGAGGTGGCCACGCGCCGGGGGCTCGTCGAGGTGAGCGAGGTCACCCGCAGCGGCACCCCCGTGCGCACGGCCAGATTCATGTCGAGCCGCATCCTGGCGCTCGTGGAGCACCCGGCGGACGAGGTCAGCTGAAGTCCGCCGCGTGGTCCTCGGCCCACTGGCGGAAGGTCAGCGCGGGCCTGCCGAGCAGCCGCTCGACGGTGTCGGTGACCTGCTCCGGGCTCGTCACGAACTCCTTCCACGCCTCCAGCGCGCCGTCCACGAACGCCGGGTCGCCCCAGGCCGCCATGAGCTCGTCACGGGCCTTCTCGGGCGGCAACTCCGCCCAGCGCACCTCGCGCCCGATCGCCTCGCCGATGACGCGCACCTGCTCGGCCTGGGTCAGTCGTTCCGGTCCGGTGAGGACGTACTTGGCGCCGCCGTGGCCTGCCGAGGTGAGCACGTGCGCGGCCACGGCCGCGATGTCCTTCTCGTGGATCAGGGATCTGGCCGCCTGCCCGTACGGCCAGCGCACGACCCCCTGTTTGATCTGGTCGGCCCACATGAGCGTGTTCGTGGCGAAACCGCCAGGCCGCAAGAATGTCCAGCCGAGCCCGGAATGCCGGATCAGTCGCTCCACGGCCTGGTGGAACAGCGTCGGCTCCTCGTCCTCGGCCAGGTCCGTCACGTCAGCCGACAAATAGACCACGCGCCGCGCGTGCTTGGCGATCGCCGCGACCGCGCCCGCGGCGGTTTCGGCCGCGAAGCCCGGCCAGAGCAGGAACACGCTCTCGACGTCCTCCAAGGCCGGGTGCAGCGTCTCGGGCACGGTCAGGTCGCCGCGCACCATCTCGACGGGCAGGCGGGCGCGCCCGGGGTCTCTGACGAGCGCCCGCACCTCCAGTCCGGCCTCCGCGAGCTGGGCCACCACATGCTTGCCAACATTGCCGGTCGCGCCGGTCACCAGGATCTTTGCCATGATCCCGACGGTAGAACCTCAACTTAAGTTCACGTCAAGCCCGGGCGTACCTGAATTGTGCCGTCCCGCCGGATCCGCGTCTCGAACACCGGTGCGGGAGCGGTCGCGGGCCCGTGCCGCACCGAGCCGTCGGCCAGCCGGAACGTGCTGCCGTGCCACGGGCAGATCACGCACGCCTCGCCGTCGTCCATGACCAGGCGGCCCTGGTGCAGCGGGCCGGCCAGGTGCGGGCAGTGGTCGGCGAGCACGGTCACGGCGTCGCCCCGGCGCAGCACGAAGAGCTGGATATAGCCGAGTCGCCGGGCCACCGGGCGGCCGTCCGGCAGGTCCCTGATGGGGCACAGGTCGTGCCAGCCCAGCGGCACCAGGTGCGTGACCTGGGGAGCGTGGTTGGCCCCGGCTGCCTGCCGGTAGGCCATGTGGCCGCCCAGGTAGGCCCCCAGCGTGCCCACGCCCAGCCCGGCGAAGGACAGCATCCGGCCGGCGCGCTCCCGCCCGCGTACGCGGGCCACCAGAGAGGCGGAGAACAGGCCGAGCGCGGTCAGGTTCGACAGCATGTGGACGAAGCCCACCCGCTGCTGCTCGCGGTGGAGCGAGGACCAGTCGGTAAGCCCGGCGGCCATGGTGGGTAGCGCGTTGGCGACGCCCGTGGCCAGCAGCAGGCGTGCGGCCCGGGGATCCGCGCCGGCCAGGTCCAGCACGGCCGTCGACATCCAGCAGCCCAGGCTGATCGAGGCCAGCGGCGGGTGTAGCGGCTCGCCCATGGGCACGCCGTGTAGCAGGTCGCGCAGCCAGCCCGGGCCGATGCGGTTGCGTACGGCCTTGGCCAGCACTCTGACCGGCCGGTCCATGGCCTTCGACTTCTCGAGCCGATCGGCGAGGGCAACCGGACCGGCGAAACCTCGCAATTGCCGACGTTTCGCTCGTACTTCCTCTTTCACACAAGTCCCCCTACCCCAGCCATGTGGGGGTCACTCGGACAGGTGTCCCCTGGCCACCGAGAGTTCGACCAGTTCCAGGGCGTACGTGCCGAGCGAGGGCGAGCCCTCCTCGATGATCCGCACCTTCTCCCTGACCTCTGCCGCCGTGACCTTGAACAGCGGCCACGTGCCACCCTCGGTGTGATGGTTGGCCAGGATCGGGGCGAAACGGTCGAGCGCCTTGGCGAACCTCGCCTCCGGCGTCTGCCTGGCCTCGAACTCGTCCCACAGCTCCCGCAGCCACGCCGTCTGGTCGGCGGGGAGCAGGCCGAAGATGCGGTCGGCGGCGGCCCGCTCGGCCTCGGCCTGGGCGGCGACCTCCACCGGGTCGTAGATGAAGGTGTCACCGGCGTCGATCTCCACCAGGTCGTGCACCAGCAACATGGCCACCACCCGTTGGAGATCGGTCCCCGGCGGGGCATGCTCGCCGAGGAGCATCGCCATCATGCCCACGTACCAGGAGTGCTCTGCGGTGTTCTCCCGCCGCGAACCGTCGATGAGATGGTTGCGGCGGATGATCCGCTTCAACTTGTCGATTTCGATGGCGAAGGAGATCTGGGCGTTCAGGCGGTCCTCTTCTGGCGCGATAGTCACGCGCGACACCCTAATGTGCGATGATCACCCCGGTTGGTGAAATCGTGACCGGAACTCCGTTGAACACTGCGTTACCACTCGGTATATCGACCGCGGATTCGTCGGTGAGCGTGTTCACGCTGACGCCCGCGTGCTCGGCCGCGACGCTCTGCGCGCTGCCCGCGTGTCCCCAGCCGTGAGGCAGGCTGACCACGCCCGGCATGATCGTGTCGGTGGGCTCCAGAGGCACCGTGAGCTGTCCTTTCGCCGAGCGGACCACGGCCTCCCCGCCCAGCCCGAGCCGGGCCACGTCGGCCGGATTGATCTGCAGCGTGCAGGTGTTGCTGCCGCCGACCAGCGGGCCCACGTTGTGCATCCAGCTGTTGTTCGAGCGCAGGTGCCGCCGCCCGATCAGCACGATCTCCGGCGGCTCCTCGTCCAGCTTGCTCCGCAGCCGCTCGACGTCCTCGATGAGCTGCGGCGGCGCGAGCTCCACCAGCCCGGAGGCGGTCTTCAGCACCTCGTCCAGCCGCGGCTCGAGGGCGCCCAGGTCCAGGCCGTGCGGGTTGTCGAGCAGCTTGCGCAGCGACAGGTCGCCCTTGCCGGCCCACACGCCGTACGGGCCGAGCCGGAGCATCAGGTCCAGCCTGCGTTCGCCGCCGGTCTCGCCCTCCAGGGCTTCCCGCAGCTCCGCGATGTCCCGCCCCTCGATTCCCGAGCCCGGCGTCTCCGCGGCCTTGCGCAGCATCTCGTCGATGACGAACGCGTCCAGGTCCCCTTCCAGGCCCGAGGCGATCATGGCCAGTCTGGCCAGGATCTGGGCCTCCGACGGCCGCCCGTCCAGCGGCAGCGACGGCGGCGAGTATCGCGCGTAGTTGCGCACCGCGAACCCGAGCAGCGCGAAGTCGTAGTGCCCCGACTGCAGGACCCGCGGCGGCGGCAGGATGACGTTCGCGTGCCTGGTCGTCTCGTTCAGGTACGGGTCCACGCTCACCATGAAGTCGAGTCGCTCGAAGGCCGCGTCCAGCCGGGCCCCGTGGGGCGCCGACAGCACGGGGTTGCCCGCCACCGTGATCAGGAACTTGACCTGGCCCTCGCCCGGCGTCTCGATCTCGTCGGCGAGCGTGGCCACGGGCAGCTCGCCGTTCGTCTCGGGCAGCCCCCGTACGCGGCTCTTCCACCTGCCCACCGTGTAGGGCCTGCGCGTTCTCATGGCCTCACTCCGTGAGGCGGGCTCGGTCGCCCGGATGCCGTCGCCTTCCCCCGCTCTGGTCGCTTCGCTCCCGCCGCTCCTCCAGGCGCCGGCGCTCCCTCGCCGCATCCCGAATTCCGTCGCGGGCTTGGGGAACATCGCGCCGCCCGGCCTGTCCAGGTTGCCGGTGAGCACGTTGAGCACGTCCACCAGCCACTGGGCCAGCGTGCCGAACTCGGCCGTGCAGGTGCCGATCCTGGCGTACACGGCCGCCGTACGCGCCGCCGCCAGCTCCCTGGCCAGCCGCACGATCACGGCCGCGGGCACACCGGTGCGGCGGGACACCGACTCGGGCGGGAAGTGCTTGGCCGCCTCGCGTACTTCGGCCAGCCCGTTGACCTGGTGTGAGGGGGTGACCAGGTCCTCGGCGAAGAGCGTGTGGACGATGCCGAACAGCAGGTAGGCATCGGTTCCCGGCCGGACGAACACGTGCTCGTCGGCCAGCGCGGCGGTCCGCGTACGGCGCGGGTCGACCACGACCAGCCGGCCGCCGCGCCCGCGCAGGGCCTTCAGCCGCCCCGGGAAGTCGGGCGCGGTGCACAGCGAGCCGTTGGACTCCAGCGGGTTGGCGCCCAGCATGAGCAGGTAGTCCGTGCGGTCCAGGTCGGGGACCGGGATGGCCAGGGGGTGCCCGAACATCAGACCGCTGGCCACGTGCTTGGGCATCTGGTCGGCGGTGCTGGCCGAGAAGACGTTGCGGGTGCCGAGCGCCTTGATCAGCGGCGCGCCGTACAGGGCGCCCGCCATGGTGTGCGCGTTCGGGTTGCCGAGGTAGATCGCGATGGACTGGCGGTCGACGACCCGGTCGAGCCCCGCCTTCACGGCGGCGAACGCCTCGTCCCAGCCGACCTCGCGCCACAGGTCGCCCTCTCTGATCAGCGGCTTGCGCAGGCGGTCGGGGTCCTCGTCGAGGCGGCCGAGGCTGGCCCCCTTCGGGCAGATGAACCCCTTGCTGAACGGATCGTCCTTGTCACCGCGGACGCTGGTCACATGCCCGCCCTCGTCGAGGGTGAGGGTCAGGCCGCAGACGGCCTCGCAGAGGGGACAAGTCCGGTGGACGGTCGACGTCATCACGACTCCTGAGTTCGCCAGATGAACTCATCTTGGCTCGTGCCGCGCGCGTGGGGAAGCCCCGGAGCCCCCGCGGTCTCCGGGGCTTACCCCCTGGGGAAAGGCCCCTTGTCCCCAGGCTTTCAGCCGACCTGCGGCAGCACTACCGGCGTGCGCAGATCAGGCGGCTCCTCGAGGTCGGGTCTCAGCGAGATCCAGGCGTGCCGGCCATAGAGCCGGTCCAGCCCGGGGGAGGTGGCGCCGGGGATCTCGTCGCGCCGGACGATCTCCACGATGACCAGCTGAGCCCGCGTGCGGTGCCGGTAGACGTTGACGCTCCTGGCCCAGCAGGCCGCCGCGATCTCTTCGCTGTACGCCTCGAACTCCTCGGCGCAGATGCCCGCCCTCGTGAGGATCAGGGCTTTCTCGCCGGTCGCGGTCGGCGTGATCCACAGCACCAGGGGGATCCGGCCGGCCCTGGTGTGCATCGTGGTCTCCAGGCAGACCCGCTGCAGGCGGTGCCTGGAGGCCACGCACCAGAAGTGGGCGGTGACCCAGTTGCGGCCGGTCCTGGTGACGGCCGGGACCGAGATCGCGCTCGTCAGCATGACGAAGGGGAGCCACCGGCCCTCCTGGGTCGCGCCGAGCAAGGTGAGCGTGAACAGCGCCAGCACGGCGAGCAGCAACAGCTCGGTGCGCACCCGCCAGAGCCGGACCAGCGGCCGGCCGCCCCGGGCGGCGGGCAGGTCCTCGTTGGCGGGGTAGATCTGGTTACGCGGGTTACGCGACACTCAGGTCACCTCCTCCGGCACCCGGCGTGGCATGCTGAGCTGGTCGAAGCGTGGGTCACGGTAGGAACGGGCGCCGAATCCGGTCCTGGTCACGGTCCAGCCGACGTGGTGGGCGAATTCGTCGGGCTCCATGCAGATTTCGCGATCGGCCCATGCGATGAGTTCCCGGATCCGGGACTTGATTCGGCCGAGTCCCTTGGTACCTTGTGGGTACATAGAAGACCCCTTTCGCGGCATTTCTAGAGGTGGCTTCTTTGCCGGTCCGACGGCTGATGACCGGTTTCGCCGCAGGGTGGCAGCCCATATGCGGTGAATCGGTGATCAGCCTCGGCCCGGCTTTTTTCGTGCCCTGATGTGACGGGCGTGCGCGCCGGCTTATGTGGCGCGAGGTTTCTCAGGCGATGACGAGATCCTTCCGGCAAGCGGCCTCCCTGGGGATGTGAATCGTTCGCGGGACGGCGACGTTGCCGGCGGGGCGGCCCTCAAGCGGGCGCGCGGTCATTGGCGGAAGGCCCGGTGCGTGCGGTGATGTCGTCATGCCCAGCCTCCTCACTCTCAAGAACCCTCCTGCTCCGATCGTCCTCCGACGTCCTTGTTGCTGCAATACCTTGAACAAGGAAGATTTGAATTTCTTCGCACCTTGCTCCTCTGCTTGCCGTGCAACTTGCACGACAAGTGTCGAAGACTCCCTGGGTAGGACGCCCAGCAGGAAGACATCGCCGTACCCATGGAGATTCACGGAGGTTGTCTTGCTCCCACGCTCTCTCCGTGAAAGCCTTCTGGCAAGGGCAAACGGCACTGCGCGTGCAACTTGCAGGGTAAGATTGAGCGAACGGTCCCGAAAGCCGGACCCCCAAACGATCCCTTCCGGCTACACCTTCCTTCCCGACAAGGAGATCGGACGGTGCCATCGCAGCAGGGCAGTCCGACGGTACGCAGGCTGCGGCTCGGCCAGGAGCTGCGCTTGCTTCGCGAGCGCCAGAAGCTCACCGGGGCCAAGGCGGCCAGGGAGCTCGGCTGGTCCCCGAGCAAGATCAGCCGCATCGAGGCCGCCAGAACCATGCCCAGCGCCGACGACATCAAGGCCATGGTGAAGCTCTATCGGGTTGGTGGAGACAAATTTGATGAGCTCATCGGCCTGTTGCGGGATGCGGAGCAACGGGGGTGGTGGGAAGATTACGAGGACGCTCTGCCCGAGGAGTACACAAGATTCCTGGGGCTTGAGGCGGAGGCGATCTCTCAGCGATCCTGGGAGCCCCAGATTGTGCCCGGCCTCCTGCAGACCGAGGATTACGCGCGGGAAGTCATCCTGGCCACCCGCGGCATCTCACGCATCACGCACAGCGGTGTCCGGAGCCGGGTGGAGGTCCGCCTCGATCGGCAGCGGCGCGTCCTGCACCGTCTGGATCCCTGCCGGTTGACAGTAGTGCTGGACGAGGCGGCGCTCATGCGCCGTTTCGGTGAGCCCTCGGTCATGCGCGAGCAGATGGAGCATCTCCTGGAGGTCTCCCTGCTGCCGCATGTCGGTGTGCACGTCCTCACCCTGGACGCACTTCACCCGGTCAACACCGGTGCGTTTATTCACCTGCAGTTTGCGGCATTTGACGATGTTGTGTATCTAGAACACTTGTATACTGCCCACTTCGTTGAAGACCTCGAACGCGTGGCCGGTTACGAAACCGCCTTCGAACACATCAAGGCGGAGGCGCTCGATGAGAACGAGTCCCGCGTGCTCATCCAGCGCAAAGCCATGTTGTGGCGACGTTAGAGACGACCACCTCAACAAGGGGCAATGGAGCCCCTTTAGCTATTTGGGGAGATAATGCACAACCACCCTATGAAGGCGGCTTGGCGGAAGAGCACCTTCTGCAATGGCGCAGACGCCTGTGTCGAGGTTGCCCCCCTCGTCGACGGAAACGTCGCACTACGCGACAGCAAGGTGCAGGACGGTCCCGTCCTGGTGTTCACCCCGGCGGAGTGGGCGGCGTTCACGTCCGGCGTCCAGAAGGGTGAATTCGACCTGGCGGCCCTGACGACGAGCGTTTGAGAAAAAGGCCCTGCGACGTTGGTGGCAACATCGCAGGGCCGCTCCTCACGAGGCGTGTCTCCGGGGTCAGGCGGCTGACGGGACGCGGCGCCGTACGAGGAAGATCGAGCTCAGGCCGGCGAGCACGGCCATGCCGGCCATGGCGATGGCCGAGACCAGCGAGGCGGACAGGGTGCCGTGGCCCTGGCTGAGCGCGATGAACAGCGTTCCCACCGTGGAGACGCCGATGACCTGGCCGAGCTGCATCACGGTGAGAAGTGCGCCGCTCGCGTCCGCCGCGTACGCGCCGTCCACCTGCTCGGTCGCCATGTTGGTCACCGCGACCTGCACGCCGAGCCCCGCGCCGATGAGCGCGCTCATGATCGCGTACGGGAGCCCGCCGCCCGCGGCGAGCCCGAGGCCGAGATAGGCGGGAGCGGCCACCACGTAGCCGAAGGGCACGAGCGGGCGCTGCAGGCGGGCCGGCAGGCGCGGCCAGCCGAGCCCGACCAGGCCGAAGGCCAGCGCGCACGGGACCATCATCATGCCGGAGGCCAGCGGCGTCAGCCGCAGATCGCTCTGCAGGTGCAGGGCCGAGGTGAACAGGAACGCGCCCCAGGTCGCCGGGCCGAAGAGCAGGACCGCCAGCCCCGGCCGCATGCCGGGCGCGCGCAGCACCCGCGCGTCCACCAGAGGACGGCCGCCGCGGGACGTCACCCAGCGCTCGATGCGGACGAACACCCCGAACATCACCACGCTCAGCCCCATCGAGATCCAGCCCCACAAGGGCCAGCCGAGCTCGCGGCCGAGCACCAGCGGCACCACGAACAGCAATACGGCCGCCGACAGGGTCACCAGGCCCCACGGGTCGAGCCCGGCCCGGCCGCCGCCCTCGTCGGCGGGCAGCACCCGGAGCCCGGCCAGCAGCAACAACGCGCCGATCGGCACCAGCACCAGGAACACGAGCCGCCAGCCCGCGCCGAAACCCAGCAGGATGCCGCCGAGCGCCTGGCCGACCACGATGCCACCGCTGATCGTCAGCGACCACAACCCGATCGCCCGGCCTCTGGCAGCGCCCTGGTAGTTGCGCTGGATCAAGGTCAGGACCTGCGGCATCATCATCGCCGCGCCGGCACCCTGGAGCAGGCGGAAGGCCACCAGCCAGCCCGTCGAGTGCGCCAGGCCCGCGCCGAGCGTGGTGACCGTGAACAGCGCGAGACCGCCCAGGAACGCGTTGCGGTAGCCGAACAGGTCGCCCACCCTGGCTCCGGTGATCAACAGGACGGCGTAGACGATGGTGTATCCGGCGACGATCATCTGCAGCCCGGCGCCGGAGGAGTGCAGGTCGGCCTCAATGGTCGGGGTGGCCACGTTGACGATGTTGACGTTGAGGATGGCCAGGAACTGCCCCACGAGGATGATCGCAAGGAGCAGGGCGCTGGCTCTGGGTCCTGCTTGTGGCTTTGTGTCCACGCCAGGGGTAAATGAGGCGGTTTGCGACATACTGACCAGGATGCCGGACAGTCAGTACCAGTAACGAGAGCCCATTTATACTGGTATTGGCGGTAACTGGATAAGCGTTGCCGGATGCCCACATAGTGGAGACATGACCGTGGCTGAGGCAAAACGCGCAGATCTGTCGGCATTCCTGCGTACGCGCCGGGAGCGGATCACCCCCGAGATGATGGATCTCGCGCCGGGGCCGCGCAGGCGTACCCCTGGGCTGCGGCGCGAGGAGGTCGCGCAGCTCGCCGGGGTCGGCGTGACCTGGTACACGTGGCTGGAGCAGGGTCGGCCCATCAACGCCAGCACCCAGGTGCTCGACGCGATCGCGCGCACGCTGCGGCTCGACAGCGCCGAGCGGCAGCACCTCTACCGGCTGGCGGGGCACGCGGAGGTCCCCGCCTCCGCGGACTCGGGGCAGGTGACGCCGGAGATCCAGGGGATACTCGACCGGCTCGGCGACATGCCCGCCTGTGTATCCAACGGTCGCTGCGACGCCCTGGCCTGGAACGACGCCTACGCCGCGCTGTTCCCCGAGCTCGTGAGCGCGCCCGAGGGCGAGCGCAACTCGCTCTGGCACACCTGCCTCAATCCCGCCCCGAGCACCGTGCTGCTCAACCGGGACCAGGAGCTGGCGCGGGCGGTCGCCGTTTTCAGGGGCGCCTACAGCCGGCACGCGGACGACCCGTGCTGGCAGGACTTCGTACGCCGGCTCAGCGGGGAGAGCGCCGAGTTCGCCCGGCTGTGGGCCCGGCAGGACGTGGCCGATCCCGGGCCGCGGGTAAAGGTGTTCAAGCACGTGAACGTGGGGGAGTTGCGCTTCACCACGACCAGCCTCACGGCCGCTCCCGAGCTCCGGCTGATCGTCTACACGCCGAGGGACGACGAGACCAAGTCCGCAATGGGGAGATTGTTGGGAAAGAAGAGGTCTGCGCGGTAATCCTCCCTGCATGGCATGCTCGATCCCTGAAAGACAGGATTCGAGCGGAAGTGGCCGCAGATGAGACTCCCCCGTGCCCTCCCGGCGTTCGCCGTCGTCGCCGCGCTGGCCGCGTGCTCCTCGGCGCCCGAGAAGCAGTTACTGAGCAAGTCCGTGGATCAGCCGGCGGTCACCTCGCCGACGGCGAAGCCGAAGCCGGAGCGGCGGCCGTACACGATCTCCTTTGGCGGGGACGTGCACTTCGAGGGGATGCTGCGAGGCAGGCTGGCGAACCCGCGCACGGCGATGGGGCCGATCGCCGGCGTGCTGCGCAAGTCGGACTTGTCGATGGTGAATCTGGAGACGGCCATCACCACCGCAGGGACGCCGGCGCCGGGCAAGCAGTACACGTTCCGGGCACCCGTGACCGCGTTCACCGCACTTAAGGCCGCCGGGGTGGACGTCGTCTCCATGGCCAACAACCACGGCATGGACTACATGGAGAGCGGGCTGGCGGACTCGCTGGCGGCGATCAAACGCAGCAAGTTCCCCGTGGTGGGGATCGGGGCGGACGCGGCGCAGGCGTACAAGCCTTTCCGCAAGACCGTGAACGGGAATCGGGTGGCGATCATCGGAGCCACGCAGGTGCTGGACGCGGAGTTCATCCAGTCGTGGACGGCCACGGCTGACAAGGGCGGGCTGGCCTCGGCCAAGGACGAGGCGAGCCTGCTGAGAGCGGTACGGCAGGCGCGCAAGAACTCCGACACTGTGATCGTCCACCTGCACTGGGGCACCGAGATGCAAAAGTGCCCGAATCAGGCCCAGCTCTCACTCGCTCCCAAATTGGTCAAGGCGGGCGCCGATGTGATCGTCGGCGGGCACGCGCACATTCTGCTCGGATCCGGATATCTCGACAATGCCTACGTCAATTACGGCATGGGGAACTTCGTCTTCTACAACTCCAACCCGGCGACCACCGGCAGGACCGGCGTGCTGACATTGACGATCAACGGACGTAAGGTCCTGAAGGACAGCTGGACCCCGGCCACCATCCAAGGTGGCGTCCCGATCCCGATGACCGGGTCCGCCAGGACGCAGGCGGTGACGGACTGGAAGGCGCTGCGCTCCTGCGCTGGGCTGACCGCGCGGCCTTGATTACAAGGAGGTCCGTGCGGACATCGACGCCCCTACGGCCGTGCGGGCCGCCGATGTCGCGAATGGCGATCAAATGGAGAATTTCCGGCGGCTGGGCTGACGCGCCAGGAAATCCGCAAATTCGCAAGTCACGATCTCCCTTACAGGAGAAGATGAATCCGTGTCTTCACCGCAAACGGCTGATGATTGCACCCAGCCCCAAGCTCTCCGCAGACGGCCCGCGCAGCGGCGCAGCGCCCGGCGGGTCGAGCGCATGCTCGACGCGTGTGCCGAGTTGCTCGACGAGAGCGGATACGACGCCCTGTCCACCACCCGCATAGCCGAGCGGGCGGGCGTGGCGATCGGGTCGGTCTACCAGTTCTTCCCCGACAAGCGGGCCATCACCCAGGAGCTCACCCGGCGCAACGTCGAGGAGTTCGTCCGCAGGGTCGATCGCAGGTTCCTCGTGGAGGAATACCGCGGATGGTGGGAGGCGATCGACGCGATCATCGACGTGTACGTCGACATGCACCGGACGGTCGCCGGCTTCAAGAGCCTGCACTTCGGTGACGCCGTCGACCTCAACCTGCTCGACTCCGACTCCGACAACAACACGGTGATCGCGGGGCGGCTGCGCGGGCTGCTGCTGAAGGAGTTCGGCCTGGCGGACAGCCCGGCGCTGGACCTGGCCGTGCTGGTGGCGGTCGAGGCCGGGGACGCCGTGCTGAAGCTGGCCTTCCGCCGCGACCCCGACGGCTCGCCGGAGATCATCGACGCGGCCAAGCAGTTGATCCGCGGCTTCCTGTCCCGCCAGCTGAAATCCTGGTCCCCGCGCACGTAGGGCCCCGGCGCCGTCGTGGTCCTCGACCGCCGCCCCCCCGACAAGGAGCTCAATCCTTCTGGAGGGCGCTCTCGACCTCCCTCAGGAGGCCGGACAGCCAGGCCGAGACGTCACTGGGCCAGTGCTTGCCGTGCTCGAGCGCGATCGCGGGAGCCTGCTCCAGCTGCTGCTCCGGAGGCGTACGCAGGCACCCCGCGGGAAAGGAGACCGGGCGCGCGTCCCTGGCCTCGCGCAGATCCAGCCGAGCTTCCAGGGCTCGCAGGTTGCGCTCCGCGGCTTCGATGGCCTCCAATCGGGCCGACAAATAGCCGGCGACTCCGGGAACGAGGGCGGACAGTACGACCGCAATGGCCAGCGTGAAGGTCATCTGCTTGGACATGCCCATCACAGCCCTTCCGCTCGCGGGGACGCAGAGCAACCCATATATGCCCTATGACCTGTACCAACACGCATACTGTGACGGCTGTTGAGCTAAACGTTACCGAATTTGTGGGTCACCGGCGATGCGCATTGACCGGGCAAACCGCCGGGTAGCTCTGTAGTCTCGCGGTGTGGCGCATGTGACCCGTGAGCACCTTGATCGTCTGCTTGAGCAGGCCCTCTTGGCCGACGACCATAGTTCTCTGGCCAGTCGGCTGTACGACGTCGCGCTCGACTACTCGTCTGGCGACGTCTCCAGGGCATCCATCCTGGTTCTCGCCGCCGAGGAATGGCGAGCGGCGGGCCAGCCCGCGCGCGCGATGGAGTGTTTCCAGCGCGCGGTCGAGGATGGTGGGGATGCGGGTTTCGACCCGCGTGCCGGCATCGCCGACACGCTCTTCGAGCTCGACAGGCCCGATGAGGCGAGGGAGGTCATCGAGACGATACGCACGGAAGGCGGCGTCTCCACAGCGACCGCTCACACGATCGCTGAGACGCTGGTCGCCTACGGAGATCTTCAAGGCGGCCTCGAGTGGGCCACCCAGGCCGCGCTCGGCTGCGACGAGAACGATCCTGAGCACGTGGCGGTGCTACGCACTCGCTATCGCATCAGGGTCGACCTCGGGCTGCCCGAGGACGAACTCGACGCCCTCGTCCACTGACGACCGGCGCTTCGGCGGAGGGCCCGGGACCGGGCCCTCCGACACGCCCGGCGGGCGCCATACGGCCCGCCCGGTGCCGACGCGCGCCCGCAGGCGTTCTCTGCCCGCAGGAGCGACGTCGGCGCCAGGCGCGGCGGCTCACTGCGGCGTCGTGCGCAGGCGCTCCAGCGCGCCCGGACGCCAACGGTCAGCGCACCCCGAGACCGTGGACCAGCCCGTCGAATCCGGCCGCCACGGGCTGCCCGTCCGGCAGCACGGAGGTGTGCCCCACGCGCTCCACCACCTCCGGCAGCAGCACGCCGATCACATCCGCCGAGACCTCCTGCACCGGCTTCTGCAGGTCCAGCGGGGACTTGACGCCGGAGCCGGCGACGCGGTCGTGGTGGGGGCCGTCGTCGAGCGACAACTGGCTCGACACCTGGGACTCCAGCGGCGTGGGCGGCAGGGCGGACAGCGCCGGTACGGTGATCATGGTCGCCAGGTCCTTCATCCCGGCCGGATCCGGCAGGGCCGGGAAGAGCGCGGGTGACGCCGAGGCCAGCGCGGGCATGCCCCAGTTGGCCGCGATCCCGCCGAGGTCGGCCGTGCCCATCGCCTCCTTCGCGGTCGCCAGCCCGGTCAGGCCCAGCTGCCTGGCCATCGTCCCGGCGGTCATGGCCAGCCTGCTGCTCTCCGAGGTGACCGCCCGGCCGGCGCCCGGGCCGCCGACGTCGAGGCGCATTCCGCTGCGCTCGTCGCAGTAGGACGCGATCGACGTGTTCGACAGCAGGGCACGCTGGTCGTCCGCGCAGGTTTCCGCCATCGCAGGGCCCGGGGCCAGCCAGCTGACGCCCGCGGTCACAGCGGCCACCGCGATGATGCCCCGGATCTTGTGAGCTGACACTGCACGTCCCCCTGATCGATTTCGGTGATCTGACGAACGCCGAACGTAGTCAGCGGGAAGAGCCGCGGGCGCGCGGCTTGTCCGAAGAGTGGCGCGATCCTTACCGAACACGGGGCGGGATGACCGTGCCACGACATGCCGAAGCCCGGAGACCAGGGGCCTCCGGGCTTGGGAACAGCGTCAGGCGCGCTGGACGAGCAGCTCGTCGTCGCCGAGCTCCACCTTGACCTTGTCGCCGTCCACGATCTCGCCCGACAGCACGGCCTTGGCCAGCTTGTCGCCGATGGCCGACTGGACCAGGCGGCGCAGCGGGCGGGCGCCGTACAGCGGGTCGTAGCCCGTCAGGGCCAGCCACTCGCGCGCCGCCGGCGTGACCTCCATCGTCAGCCTGCGGTCGGCCAGGCGCCGCGCCAGGCGCTCGACCTGCAGGTCGACGATCTGCGCCAGCTCCTCGGAGCCGAGCGCGTCGAAGAGGATCACGTCGTCGAGGCGGTTGAGGAACTCCGGCTTGAAGGAGCTGCGTACCGCCGCCATGACGGCCTCGCGCTTGGCGCCGTTCTCCAGCTTCGGGTCGACGAGGAACTGCGAGCCGATGTTGGAGGTGAGGATCAGGATCGTGTTGCGGAAGTCGACGGTGCGGCCCTGGCCGTCGGTCAGCCGCCCGTCGTCCAGCACCTGGAGGAGGATGTCGAAGACCTCGGGGTGCGCCTTCTCCACCTCGTCCAGCAGCACGACGGTGTACGGGCGCCGCCGGACGGCCTCGGTGAGCTGGCCGCCCTCCTCGTAGCCGACGTAGCCGGGAGGCGCGCCGACGAGCCTGGCCACGCTGTGCTTCTCGGAGTATTCGCTCATGTCGATGCGGGTCATCGCCCGCTCGTCGTCGAACAGGAACTCCGCCAGCGCCTTGGCCAGCTCCGTCTTGCCCACTCCTGTGGGCCCCAGGAACATGAACGAGCCCGTCGGCCGGTCGGGGTCGGCCACTCCGGCCCGGCTGCGGCGTACGGCGTCCGAGACGGCCTGTACGGCCTGCTGCTGGCCGATGAGCCGCCTGCCCAGCTCCTCCTCCATCCGCAGCAGTTTGGCCGTCTCAGCCTCCAGGAGCCGCCCTGCGGGGATGCCGGTCCACGACGAGATCACCTCGGCGATGTCGTCGGCGCCGACCTCCTCCTTGACCATGGCGTTGTCCGGCGGCGCGGCCTCGGAGGCGGCCTTCAGCGCCTGCTCCAGCCGCGGCACCTCGGCGTACATCAGCCTGGACGCGGCCTCGAAGTCGCCGTCGCGCTGCGCCCGCTCGGCGGCGCCACGGGCCTCGTCGAGCTGCTTCTTCAGCTCGCCGACCTTGTTGAGCCCGGCCTTCTCGTGCTCCCAGCGGCCGACGAGGGCGTTGAGCTCTTCCTGGCGGTCGGCCAGCTCCTGGCGGAGCCGTTCCAGCCGTTGGACGGAGGCCTCGTCGGTCTCCTTGGACAGGGCCAGCTCCTCCATCTTCATCCGGTCGACGTTGCGCTGGAGCTGGTCGATCTCCACGGGGCGGGAGTCGATCTCCATGCGCAGCCGCGAGGCGGCCTCGTCGACCAGGTCGATGGCCTTGTCCGGGAGGAACCGGCTGGTGATGTAGCGGTCGGACAGCGCGGCGGCGGCGACCAGCGCGCCGTCGGAGATCTGCACCTGGTGGTGGGCCTCGTAACGGCCCTTCAGCCCGCGCAGGATCGCGATCGTGTCCTCGACCGTGGGCTCGCCCACGTAGACCTGCTGGAAGCGACGCTCCAGCGCCGCGTCCTTCTCGATGCGCTCGCGGTATTCGTCGAGCGTGGTCGCGCCGATCATGCGCAGCTCGCCGCGGGCCAGCATCGGCTTGAGCATGTTGCCGGCGTCCATCGCGCCCTCGGCCGCCCCCGCGCCCACGACGGTGTGCAGCTCGTCGATGAACGTCACGATCTGCCCGTTGCTCTCCTTGATCTCGGAGAGCACGGCCTTGAGCCGCTCCTCGAACTCGCCGCGGTATTTCGCGCCGGCCACCATCGCGCCCAGGTCGAGCGAGATGAGCCGCTTGTTGCGCAGCGACTCCGGCACGTCGCCGGCCACGATGCGCTGCGCCAGGCCCTCGACGACGGCGGTCTTGCCGACGCCGGGCTCGCCGATCAGCACCGGGTTGTTCTTGGTGCGGCGGCTGAGCACCTGGACCACGCGGCGGATCTCGGTGTCGCGGCCGATGACCGGGTCGAGCTTGCCGCTGCGGGCGCGCTCGGTCAGGTCGACGCCGTACTTCTCCAGCGCCTGGAAGGTGTCCTCCGGGGTCTCGCTGGTGATGCGGGCGTGGCCGCGTACTTTCTCGAAGGCGTCGAGCAGCGCCTGCGGCGTCGCGCCCTGCGACCTGAGCAGCTCGGCCACCTGGCCGCCGTCGGCGGCCAGACCCACCAGGAGGTGCTCGGTGGAGACGTAGAGGTCCTCGAGCCGGTTGGCGTGGTGGGCGGCGGTGTTCATCACGGTGAGGAGCTGGCGTGAGCTCGACGGCGCCCCCACCGTCGAGCCCTGCGCCTTCGGGAGCGCCGCGAGCAGTTCCTCGGCCCGCGCCCGCAGCGTGCGCCAGTCGGCGCCCACGGCCTCCAGCAGGGGTACGGCGGTGCCGCCGGTCTGGGAGAGCAGCGTGGTGAGCAAGTGAGCCGGCGAGATCTCCGGGTTGCCCTCCGCGGCGGCACGCCGCATGGCACCCGAGAGCGCTTCCTGACTCTTCTGGGTGAGCTTGTAGTCCATGTCCTTCAGGCCCCCGGTGGCAGCTCGTAGCGGATCAGCGCTCGGACCATCCGCATCTCGGCGCGCAGGCGGTGGACCTCTTCACGCAGCCGCAGATTTTCGTTTTCGAGCTCGAGAATCCGCTTGATACCCGCGAGGTTGATGCCCTCTTCTTGGGAGAGCCGCTGCACCTCGCGGAGCTGGATGATGTCTCTCGTGGAGTAGAGGCGGCCGCGCCCCGCCGTGCGCCCAGGACTGACCAGCCCGAGCCGGTCGTACTGGCGCAGCGTCTGCGGGTGGAGCCCGGACAGCTGCGCGGCCACCGAGATCACATAGACGGGCGTGTCGTCTGACAGGTCGAAATAGTTGGCGTCCATCGGCTACTCGCTTCTGGCTCGCTGAATGAGATCAGCGCGCGGGTCCTCCCCCGCTGCCGCGGTGTTGAACTCGTTGAGGAGCTCGCGCGACTTGTCGTCGAGCGTCTGCGGCACGACCACCTCGACACTGGCGAGCAGGTCGCCCTTGGTGCCGTCCTTGCGGGTGACGCCCCTGCCGCGCACCCGGAACGTGCGCCCGTTGGGCGTGCCCGGAGGAACGCGCAGCGTGACCGGCATGCCCTTGAGCGTCGGCACCTTGATCTCGGCGCCCAGCGCGGCCTCCGCGAACGTCACCGGCACGGTGATCGTCAGGTTGTCACCCGACCTGCCGAAGACGGCATGCGGTTTGACGTGGGTCTGGATGTAGAGATCGCCGGCGGGGCCGGCGTTCTCACCCGGCGCGCCCTTGCCCTTGAGCTTGACCCGCTGCCCGTCGGCCACTCCGGCGGGGATGCGGGCCTGGATGGTGCGGGTGCTCTTGGCTCGGCCGCTGCCCTCGCACACGGGGCAGGGGTCGTCCACGATCAGCCCGCGGCCCTTGCAGTCGCGGCAGGGCTCGGAGAAGGCGAAGTTGCCCAGGTTGCGGCTGGCCGCGCCGGTGCCCTCGCAGGTGGGGCAGACCCGGGGGGTCGTGCCCGCCTTGGCACCGGTGCCGGTGCACGCGGCGCAGGCGGCCGAGCTGGTCAGCCTGAGCGACACCGTGGTGCCCTGGACCGCCTCGGTGAAGGTCAGCGTGACCTCGGACTCGACGTCCTGGCCACGCCGCGGCCTCGACGTGGTCGTGGTGCGGCCGGCGCCGCCACCACGGTTGAACAGCCCGCCGAACAGGTCGCCGAGCCGCTCGCCCGCGCCGCCGCCCTGCTGGGCGGTGCCGCCGAAGAGGTCACCGAAGTCGAACGGAAAACCGCCACCGCCGGCCCGCTGGCCGCCCACCCCGGACCCGAACAGCGTGCGCGCCTCGTCGTATTCCTTGCGGCGCTTGATGTCCGACAGGACGTCGTAAGCCTCCGAGACCTCCTTGAACTTGGCCTCTTTGGTCGCGTCGCCCTGGTTGCTGTCGGGGTGGTATTGCCTGGCCAGCTTCCGGTAGGCCTTTTTGATCTCCTCCGCGGTGGCGGTCTTGGGCACACCAAGGACGGCGTAGTAGTCCTTCTCCAGGTAGTCCTTGGTGCTCATCTACGGCCCTTCGTCCTCGTCAGTTCGCTTCTTGGTCATTGGACGCGGGAGTGGCGTCCTCGGGTTCGGCCACGGCCACCCGCGCCGGGCGGAGCACCCTGTCACCCATCCGGTATCCAGGCTGCAACACCTCGATCGCGGTCGGCTCGGTCACGTCGGACGAGTAGCTGTGCATCAGCGCCTCGTGGACGGTCGGGTCGAAGGGCTCGCCCTTCTGCCCGAAGGAGCTGAGGCCCAGCTTGGTGACCGCCGCCTCCAGCGACTCCGCCACCTTCGCGAAGCCGCCGGTGAGCTCGCCGTGGTCGCGGGCCCTGCCGATGTCGTCGAGCACGGGCAGGAGCTCCACCAGCGCCCCCGCGACCGCCTGCTCCCTGACCACGGCACGGTCGCGCTCGACCCGCTTGCGGTAGTTCACGTATTCGGCCTGGAGGCGCTGCAGGTCGGCGGTCCGCTCGGCGAGCTGGGCCGCCAGTTCGCCGTCGACGGCGCCCGCCGCCTGCGAGGCCGGGGGCTGCTCGCCCGCCTGCGCCTGCGCGGCGGCGGGCTCGCGGACCTGCCCTGTCTCCGGGTCGATCTTGCGGTTGTCGCGGATCACCGGCTCCTCATGCCCGTTGTCACGCGCCGGCATCACTTGTCCTTCTTCGGCTCGTCGTCGACGATCTCGGCCTCGACCACGTCCTCATCGGCCTTCTGGCCGTCGCCGGACGCGGCGTCCTGCGGGGCGCCCTCGCCGCCGCCGGAGCCCTGGCTCTGGGCGTAGATCGCCGAACCCATCTTCTGGCTGACCGTGGCGAGCTTCTCCGCCGAGTTGCGGATGACGTCGGTGTCGGTGCCCTCCAGAGCCTTCTTCAGCTCGCCCAGGGCGTCGTTGACCTCGGTCTTGATGTCGCCGGGGACCTTGTCGTCGTTTTCGCGGAGGAACTTCTCCGTCTGGTAGGCGAGCCCGTCCGCGTTGTTGCGGACCTCGGCCTCCTCGCGGCGCTTCTTGTCCTCCTCGGCGTACGACTCCGCCTCGCGCATCATCCGCTCGATGTCGTCCTTCGGCAGCGCCGAGCCGCCGGTGATCGTCATCGTCTGCTCCTTGCCCGTGCCCAGGTCCTTGGCGGAGACGTTGACGATGCCGTTGGCGTCGATGTCGAAGGTGACCTCGATCTGCGGGATGCCGCGCGGCGCCGGCGCGATGCCGGTCAGCTCGAAGGTCGCCAGCTTCTTGTTGTAGGCGGCGATCTCGCGCTCGCCCTGGAAGACCTGGATCTGCACCGACGGCTGGTTGTCCTCGGCCGTGGTGAAGACCTCGGAGCGCTTGGTCGGGATCGTCGTGTTGCGCTCGATGATCTTGGTGAAGATGCCGCCCTTGGTCTCGATGCCCAGCGACAGCGGGGTCACGTCGAGCAGCAGGACGTCCTTGACCTCACCCTTGAGCACACCGGCCTGCAGGGCGGCGCCGATGGCGACGACCTCGTCCGGGTTGACGCCCTTGTTGGGCTCCTTGCCGCCGGTGAGCTCCTTGACCAGCTCGGTGACGGCGGGCATGCGGGTCGAGCCGCCGACGAGCACCACGTGGGCGATGTCGGAGACCTTGATGCCGGCGTCCTTGATGACCTGGTGGAACGGGCCCTTGGTCCGCTCGAGCAGGTCGGCCGTCAGCCGCTGGAACTCGCTGCGCGTGAGCTTCTCGTCCAGGTGCAGCGGGCCCTCGGAGGAGGCCGTGATGTAGGGCAGGTTGATGTTGGTCTCGGACTGGCTGGACAGCTCGATCTTGGCCTTCTCCGCGGCCTCGCGCAGTCGCTGGAGCGCCATCTTGTCCTTGGCGAGGTCGACGCCGTGCGCGTTCTGGAAACGCTTCACGAGCTCGTCGACGACGCGCTGGTCCCAGTCGTCGCCGCCCAGGTGGTTGTCACCGGAGGTGGCCTTGACCTCGACGAAGCCGTGGCCGTCCTCCTGGCCGACGTCCAGCAGCGACACGTCGAAGGTGCCGCCACCGAGGTCGAAGACCAGGATGGTCTGGTCCTGCTCCTTGTCGAGCCCGTAGGCGAGGGCCGCCGCGGTCGGCTCGTTGATGATGCGGAGCACGTTGAGGCCCGCCACCGTGCCGGCTTCCTTGGTGGCCTGGCGCTGGGCGTCGTTGAAGTAGGCCGGGACGGTGACCACCGCGTCGGTGATCTTCTCGCCGAGGTAGGCCTCCGCGTCCTGCTTGAGCTTCTGCAGCACGAAGGCGCTGATCTGCTGCGGCGAGAACTTCTTGCCGTCGATCTCCTGGGACCAGTTGGTGCCCATCTCGCGCTTGACCGAGCGGATCGTCCGGTCCACGTTGGTGACGGCCTGCCGCTTGGCGACCTCGCCGACCAGGACCTCGCCGTTCTTCGCGAAGGCGACCACGGACGGCGTGGTCCGCGAGCCCTGCGCGTTGGCGATGACGGTGGGCTCACCGCCCTCGAGGATCGAGACGACGGAGTTGGTCGTCCCAAGGTCGATACCTACCGCACGTGCCATGAGTACGTCCTTGTGGTCAAAGTTGAGTCTGTCGGACTCAAGCTACGGATGACTGTCTGGTTTGTCAAACGACTTGAGCCTACTCGACTCAACCCTCGTGAGCGCGGCAGCATTCCCGCTTTCAGGAGGTAACGGAGGCACGCTCCCGGAAGGTTCCGCCGGACGGCAAAGTGCAGACCCCTGGGCGGTGGGCGCGCGCCAGGGGTCCGCGTGGGAGAGGGTCTTTCAGCTGACGGGCGTGTTCATGTCGTTCTGGATCTGGGTGGGGGTGAGTGCGCGGTTGTAGATGCGGACTTCGTCGATGAGGCCGTTGAAGTGTTCGCCCCAGATGCTGTTGCCGCCGATGCGGAGTGGGGCGGTGTCGGTGCGGATGTTGCCGGTTTTGGTGGTTTGGGCGACTTGGTTGCCGTTGATGTAGAGGCGCAGGGTGGTGCCGTCGTAGGTGGCGGCGAGGTGGGTCCAGGTGTTGAGGGGGAGTTCGGTGGGTGCGCCGATGTCGGCTTCTGAGGTGGTGTGGATGGCGACGTGGGGGCGGTTGGTGTCGCTGCCGGCGGCCAGGACGTAGGCCAGGCCGCCGGTGTGTTGTTTCATGATGACGGTGCGCCAGCTGGCGATGGTGGTGGGGCGGACCCAGGCTTGCAGGGTCATGCCGTTGGTGAGGCGCAGGCTGGTGGTGTCGGGGACGGTGACCCAGCTGGAGGTGCCGTTGAAGGACAGGGCGCTGCCGTAGCGGCCACCGGCGGTCCAGGTGGTCGAGGTGACCGTGCCCGTGTTGCCCAGGCCGGACGCGTCGCCGACCGAGGTGCCCGCTCCCTCGTCCATGGCGTACGCGGCGACCAGGCCCGGCGCCGCCGGCGTCGGAATGTAGGAGGCGGAGTAGGTCGTCGCGGTGGCCGGGGCCACGATCTGGTGGGTGGCGGCGCCGCTGTCCGACCACGACGAGAAGGAGTGGCTCTCTCCGCCGGCCGATTGCGGCGACGGCGCGGAGACGGAGTTGCCCGAGCCCACGATCACCGTGCGCGTGAAGGGTGTGATCGTCTGCTCGGCGTTGAACCCCAGCTGCAAGCCGGGTGGCGAGGACTGGAACGTCAGGTTCACGGTCCGCGGCTGCAGCACCACGCTCTTGGTGTCCGTCAGCCCCTGCGCGTCCGTCACGGTCAGCCGCAGCTCCAGATGAGACGGATAGTCGTGGTCTGGAGCCTGGAAGGAGCCGCTCGCGCCGGTGAACGTGGTGATCTCGTGCTCGTGGCAGGTGCCCGGGCAGTGGTTCAGGACCAGGGTCCACTTCATCCGGGCGCCGGGGATCGTGCCGTCCTGGGCGTCCGTCCCCGTTCCGGAGAAGCTGATCGTCTGGCCGACGGCCCAGGTCGTCGTGGCCGTCGGGGCGCCGATGGCGGCCGTGGGCGCGGTGTTGTTCACGTTGACGGTGACCGAGGCGTCGCCCTGGCCGCCTCTGCCGTCGCTCACGCGCAGGCGTACCACGTAGGAGCCCGGCTGGGCGTAGGTGAACGACGGGGTGGCCGAGGTGGAGTCGTCGAGCTCGCCGTCGCCGTCGAGATCCCAGGCGTAGGTGAGGGCGTCGCCGTCGGCGTCGCTCGAGGACGTGCCGGAGAACGTCACGGCCAGCGGTGCGGTGCCGGACGTGGCGCTCGCGTTGATCACCGCGGCCGGCGGGTTGTTGTCGTAGATGTAGCGGACGATCGTGCCGTGGTCGTAGTCCACCGCGTACAGGTCGCCGCCGGGGCCGATCTCCAGCTCCACCGTGGGCATGCCGGAGTCGAAGTTCGCGGTCGTGGCCGGGTCGGGCAGGCCGTTCGCGCCCTTGGCCATCACCCACACGCACTTGCGGCTGTAGTCGGAGAAGAACAACGCGCCGTCGTACCCGTTCGGGTACGCCCCGCCCTCGTAGAACGCAACGCCGCTGGACGACGAGCCGCCCGACGGGCAGGGGTCGTTCGGGGCCGGGCGGGCGTTGTGGTTCCAGGCGAAGTACGGCTGCGCGTGCGCGGACGCCCCGGCGGCGTAGAAGTTCTCGCACAGGCTCAGGTTGAGGTTGTCGTAGCCGCCCTGCCGGGTCGCGCCCTCGTAGCAGGGCCAGCCGAAGTTGGACACGCCCGAGGTCGGGGCGGCGACCCTGTTGATCTCCTCGTAGGTGTTCCAGCCGACCTCGCCGAGCCAGATCTCCGACGTGCCGGGCCTGTTGGTGATGCGGAACGGGTTGCGCAGGCCGGTGGCGACGATTCTGGCGGCGTTGGGGTCGGAGCTGCCGGCGTTCGGGTTGCCGGAGGCGGCTGCCCCCGTGTCCGGATTTATGCGGATCAGCGTGCCGTCGAGGCCGGCCGGGTCGCCGCTGGTGCGTATGTCCTGCGAGCGCAGTGCGCCGCCCTCCGCGCTGGGCGGCGTGAGCGCCGTGCCGGTCGGCGACGGCGGGTCGCCGCACGGGTTGTCCGGCGTGATGTCGGAGCTGGTCAGATTGTCCTGGCCGTAGTCGGCGAAGTTGAAGCTGGCGCCGTCGCCCGCGGAGGCGTACAGCGTGCCGTCGGGGCCGAACTCCAGGTCGCCCGTGGAGTGGCTGGGGTGCTGCTGGCACCAGTCGGTGATCAGCGGGGTCTCCGTGCCGGACGGGGAGATCACTGACAGGCGGCCGGTGACGAGGCAGCCGTCGCCGGTCGCGCCGGGCGGGGCGGGGCAGGGGTCGTCCGTGCCGCTCGCGGTGCCCCAGCGCGGGGCCGTGCCGCCGGGGACGGCGTCGTACGCGTACAGCACGTAGATGCGTGGATCGTCGGGGAAGTTCGGATGCAGGGCCATGCCGAGCAGGCCGCGGTCCCAGAAGTTGTGCACCTGCGTGCGTAAGTCCGCGTACGTCGTCGGCGTGGTGTCGGTGAGCGAGTCGAAGACCTTGATCAGGCCACTCTTCTCCGCCACGAACACCCGCCCGTCAGAGGCGAACTCCACGTTCGACGGCCGGTTCAGCCCGCTGAAGACGACCTGCCGCTGGAACGACGCGGGCAGCGCTTGAGCGGGCGGGCTCGATAACACGATCCAACCGGCGGAAATGAGCAGGAGCGACGACAGTACGCGGGCAAGCCGTCTCACGGAAACCCCCAGAGATGCGCGACGTCACCCTCGACGCCCCCACGCCTCCGGTGCCTGATCGATGTATCGCAACAAATCGATCAGTTGTCATCAGGGGTGTCCGATATTGGACACGCTACGACTTGGCGCCGTCCACGATCGTGCGCTTGCCGAGCGCCTTCTTGAGCTTGACCGTGTAGGTCTTCTCGACCGCGATCATGATGCACGACATGTTCCTGGCCTTGGGCGCGGTGCCCTCGTACAGGGTGATCGTGACCTTCTTGGCGGTCTCCTTGACCTTGACCTTGTGCAGCACCGTGCACGGCGCGACGCCGGACCACCAGGTCAGCTTGATCTTCTTGCCCTTGGAGACCGGCGTGGCCTTGGTGTAGCGGACCTTTCGGACGTCGACGGCGTTGCCCGTCGGTTTGACGGGCTCCGGACCCTTCGTGGGGGCGGTGGTGACCGGGCTCACGGCGACCGAGCCGCCGGGGCTGGGGGAGGCGGCCCGCTCGGCGGGCTGCGCTGTGGCACAACTCGTCACGAGCACCAGGGATCCGGTCAGGAGTGTCGCTCTCGTCAGCATTGTGCGCATACCCCTACGACGGATCCGATGGGTCCGCGGTTCAGTGCTATGCCGGAGTTAGTGTGGTTCATGTGCTCCGTCAGGTTTTGCTCGCCGTCTCCAAGAGCGAACGCGCTGAGCGCGTCATCGCCACCTCGCCGCTGACCAGGGACGTGGTCCGGCGCTACGTCGCCGACGACGTCGGCGCCGTGATCGGCGAACTGACCCGCAATGGGCTGCTCGTCACCGTCGATCACCTCGGCGAGGAGGTGACGGACCGGGCGCAGACCGAGGAGACCGTCCGCGAGCACCTGTCGCTGCTCCGTCTGCTCCCCGCGGGGGCCGACGTGTCGGTCAAGCTCACGGCCCTCGGGCTGCGGCTGTCGGAGCAGCTCGCGCTCGAGAACGCCGCAGTGATCTGCCGGGCCGCCGCGGCCGGGGACGTCACGGTGACGCTCGACGCCGAGGAGCACGACACGATTCCGGGGCTGCACGCCGTACACGCCGCCCTGCGCAGGGAGCATCCCGACGTGGGCGTGGTGGTGCAGGCGTACCTGCCGGACGCGCTGGATCGGTGCGAGAAGCTCGGCGGCGCCCGCGTGCGGTTGTGCAAGGGGGCCTACACCGCGCCCGGCGCGTACACCAAGCCCGCCGACATCGACCGCGCGTTCGTACGCTGCCTGAAGGTCCTGATGGCGGGCACCAGCTATCCCATGGTCGCCACGCACGACCCCAAGCTGGTGCGCATCGCCTCCACGCTCGCCGTCCTCGACGGGCGCGACGCGACCGGCTTCGAATACCAGATGCTGTACGGCGTGCGCCCCGACGAGCAGGCCCGCCTGGCCGCGCGCGGCGCCCAGATGCGCGTCTACGTCCCCTACGGCGCGGACTGGTACCCCTACCTCATGCGCCGCCTCGCCGAACGCCCCCGCAACCTGGCCTTCTTCCTCCGCTCACTGCTCAGCAGGCGTTGATGCGAACCCCTCACTCCCACGCCTGGTGAGCGGTGGCCGGTAGGCTGCTGGCGTGATTGCGATACTGGGCACGGGCAAGATGGGCGAGGCTCTGCTGTCCGGGCTGCTGCGGGCCGGATTCAAGCCGGGCGACATCATGGCGACCACCCGCCGGCCCGAGCGGGCGCAGGCGTTGCGCGAGACATATGGCGTACGCACCGTCTCCAACTCCGAGGCGGCCAAGACGGCCGACACGCTGATCCTGGCCGTCAAGCCGCAGGACATGGCCACGCTGCTGGCGGAGATCGCCCCTTACGTCCCGGCCGACCGCCTGGTGATCAGCGCCGCGGCCGGCATCACGACCGCCTTCGTCGAGCAGCGGCTCGGGGTGGACGTGCCGGTGGTCAGGGTGATGTCCAACACGCCGATCAGGTTCGACGAGGCGATGAGCGTGATCTCCGCGGGCGCGCACGCCGGCGAGGAGCATCTCAAGCTCACCGAGGGCCTGCTCAAGCCGGTCGGCAAGGTGCTGCGCATCCCCGAGTCCCAGCAGGACGCCGCCACGGCGCTCTCCGGCAGCGGCCCCGCCTACTTCTTCTACCTGGTCGAGGCCATGGTGGACGCGGGCATCCTGCTCGGCATGCCCAGGGCCGCCGCGCTCGACATGGTCACCCAGTCCATCGTCGGCGCCGCCGTGATGCTGCGCGACTCCGGCGAGCACCCGGTGATCCTGCGCGAGGCCGTCACCTCGCCGGGCGGCACGACCATCGCCGCGATCGCCGAGCTGGAGCGGCACAGCGTGCGGGCCGCGTTCCTGGCCGCCATCGAGGCCGCCCGCGACCGCGGCCGCCAGCTCGCCTCCGGCTGATCGCACCGGTTGAGAGCCGGTCGGCCGCCCGCCGGGTCCGGCTCATACGATGTCTCGGGTGACGTTACGTCGCGGCATCGCGCCGCTGCTCGTCCTCTTTATGCTGACCGGCTGCACGGCCGAGGAGCCGCCGACTGTCCAGCTTGGCGAGGTCAGGCGTGCCCCGGTCACCGAGGTCGTCGAGGCTCCCGCCACGATCGGCGCGCGGGCCGCGGCGACGCTGCGCTCGCCCGCCCAGGGCACCATCGCCAAGCTCTACGTACGCGAGGGCCAGCGCGTGCGCAAAGGCGACATCCTGGTCAAGATCCGCTCGCCTCAGGCCCAGAGCCAGCTCCAGCAGGCCCGCCAGGCATCCAAGATGGCCGCTCCCGCCGGCGTCGCCACTCCCAGCGTGCGACTGCCGTCGTTCGACACCAGCGCGTCCGACCGCAAGGTGGACGCGCACTTCGCCAAGGCCCGCAAGGAAGCGAAGAAGGTCGAGGACGCCCGCGCCCGCAGGCAGCTGCTCAACGCCATCGACCTGGCCCAGGCCCAGCACAGGGCGCAGACCAAGGCTCTGGCCGCGATCACGGCGCAGCTCAACCGCTCGATCAACAGTGTGCTGTCCGGCGTGACCAGCGGCCTGTCCAGCTCCATGGCCTCGCTGCAGGCCGCCTCCAGGTCCCAGGCCAAGGCCGCGGTCAAGGCGGCCGAGAGCACGGTCAAGTCGCTCACGATCAAGGCGCCGTTCGGCGGCGTCGTCACGCTCGGCCGCGTCTCGGGCGGCGGGGGCGGCAGCGGCGTCGAGGGCCTGCTCAGCCAGCTCCCCGGGGGCGGGCAGCAGTTGCCCTCCATCCCCTCGGGGGGATCCTCGCAGGGCACCCCTGTCGCGACGGGAGTGCCGGTCTCGGCGGGTGACTCCGTCGTCACCGTCACCGACGTCTCCAAGCTGCTGCTGGACGCCGAGGTCGACGAGACCGACGTGCTGCTGGTCAAGAAGGGCGTGAAGGCCGCGGTCGAGCTGGACGCCGTGCCCGGGGCCACGTACACCGCCGTGGTCACCGGCATCGGCGTCACCCCCAAGGAGGGCACCACTGGCGGCGTCAGCTACCCGGTGCGGCTCACGCTCGGCGCCGGCGCCTTCGACGACGGCTCCGAGGCGCCCACACCCAAGCCGGGCATGAGCGCCGTCACGCGGCTGACCGTGCGCGAGTCGCCGGCCGCCGTCGCCGCGCCCGCCTCGGCCATCGTCTCCAGCGGGCGCGAGAGCGTGATCTGGGTGGTCAGGAACGGCGTCGCCGAGCGGCGCGTGGTCAAACTGGGTGCGCAGGGCGACGCCGTGGTGGAAGTGCTGAACGGGCTGTCCGTGGGCGACCGGATCGTGGTCAAGGGCGCGGACTCCGTACGGCAGGGGCAGAGCCTGCCATGACGCCGGCGATCGAGGCGGTGGACATCACCCGGCGCTACCAGCTCGACGGTGTGGCCGTGGACGCCCTGCGCGGCGTGTCGCTGACGATCGACCGGGGCGAGTTCGCCGCGATCGTGGGCCCGTCGGGCTCCGGCAAGTCCACGCTCATGCACCTGCTCGGCTGTCTCGACCGCCCGACCTCCGGCGTGCTGAGGATCAACGGGGTGGAGATGTCGGGGTTGTCGGACACCGACCTGGCCGAGCTGCGGAACAAGACGATCGGCTTCGTCTTCCAGTCCTTCCACCTGCTGGGCCGGACCACCGCGCTGGACAACGTGGCCCTGCCGCTGGTCTACCGGGGAACGGGCAGGGCCGAGCGGCGGGCCAGGGCGCGGGCGGCGCTGGAGTCCGTCGGGCTCGGGCACCGCATGGACCACCGCCCTTCCCAGATGTCCGGCGGCGAGCAGCAGCGCGTGGCCATCGCCAGGGCGCTGGTCGGCGAGCCCAAGGTGCTGCTGGCCGACGAGCCGACCGGCAACCTCGACACCGCCAACGGCGCCGAGGTCATGGCCATACTCGACCGGCTCAACAGCGAAGCGGGCATGGCCGTGGTGCTGGTCACGCACGAGCCCGAGATCGCCGCCCACGCTCGCCGGCAGATCTACGTGCGCGACGGCCTCATCGAGAGGGACACCACATGAGCCCGTCGAACGGGGTGAGGCCATGAACCGGCGAGGGAGTGCCGTCGCCTGGAGGAGCGGCGGGAGCGTAGCGACCAGAGCGGGGGAAGGCGGCGGCGTTGGGCGACCGAGCCCGCCTCCACGGAGTGGAGGCCATGAACACAGTGGGAGTGCCGTCGCCTGGAGGAGCGGCGGGAGCGTAGCGACCAGAGCGGGGGAAGGCGGCGGCGTTGGGCGACCGAGCCCGCCTCCACGGAGTGGAGGCCATGAACACAGTGGGAGTGCCGTCGCCTGGAGGAGCGGCGGGAGCGTAGCGACCAGAGCGGGGGAAGGCGGCGGCGTTGGGCGACCGAGCCGGCCTCACGGAGTGAGGCCATGAACACAGAGGCGCTGGTCATGGCGTTGGAGGCGCTGCGGGTCAACCGGCTGCGCAGCGTGCTGACCATGCTCGGCGTCATCATCGGCGTGCTGGCCGTGGTGATCCTGGTGGCCATCGGCACCGGCGCCAAGGACGAGATCGAGAAGCAGATCTCCGGCCTCGGCACCAACATCATCCTGGTCGTGCCCGGCCGCATCAGCCTGGGCGCGGCCCCGACGCAGAGCAAGCTCGGCCTCGCCGATGTGGCGTACGTGCGGCGCGTGGTCGGCGACCCGTCGAAGGTGACCGTCTCGCTGCAGTCGGGCGAAACGGTGCGGGTGGGCAGGGCCGAGGCGTTCGTCACGGTGGTCGGCACCGACCAGAACCTCGTCAACATCTTCGAGCGGCCCGTCGAAAAGGGCCGCCCCCTGAGCGAGACCGATGTGGACACCCGGCGCAGGGTGGCCGTCCTGGGCTCGGAGGTGGCCGACCAGATGTTCGGCGACCTCGACCCGATCGGGCGGCAGGTGGCGATCTCGGGGACCAGGTTCCGGGTGGTCGGGGTGTACGCCGAGGTCGGGCAGACGTTCGGGCTCTCCCGGGACCAGGAGGTCCACATCCCGGTGACGACGGCGCAGCGGCTGCTCGGGATCGAGCGGATCAACGGGATGGCGGTCGGCGCGTCCGGGCCGGACGAGATTGACCCGCTGTCGGACAAGGTGACGGCCGCGCTGCGGTCCCGCTATCCGGGCGAGCAGTTCTCGGCGGTCACGCAGACCGCGCTGCTGGGCACGATCGGCAACGTGCTCGGCATGCTCACCGGCGTGCTGGCCGCCATCGCGGGCATCTCGCTGCTGGTCGGCGGGGTAGGGGTGTCGAACATCATGCTGGTCAGCGTGCGCGAGCGTACCCGCGAGATCGGGCTGCGCAAGGCGCTGGGGGCCAGGCAGCGCGACATCCTGGCCCAGTTCCTCATCGAGGCGGTGCTGCTGACCACGATCGGCGGCCTCGTCGGGATCATGCTCGGGGTGGGTGGCGCGCTGGCCATCGCCGCGTTCACCGAGGTGCCGGCCTCGATCACGTGGTGGTCGATCGCGCTGGCCTTCGGGGTGTCGGCGGCGGTCGGGGTGTTCTTCGGCGTGGCGCCGGCCCGGAGGGCGGGCAAGCTGGACCCCGTCATCGCCCTCCGCGCCGAGTGAGCCAGGCGAGGGCCATCGGCCCGTCGCCCCCGAGCGTCGCCCCCGCCGGGCGGTCTACGCGTCGCGGCGCTGCATCAGCACGGCGCCGACGATCACGGCCACGGCGACCCAGCCGAGGTAGACGCCGAACCCGCTCCACGGGCCGAGCGAGCCAGAGCTCTGGTCCATCACGATCAGCAGACCCGGGTTGGTGGTGAAATATTCGGCCACGGTCTTGCCCCACTGCCCCGGAAGCTGGTTCGCCACCTGGGGCAGCACCAGTATCAGCGCGATGGCCGACACGAGCGCGCCCGGTGTGTGCCTGACGAGCGTGCCGAGGCCGAGCCCGAACACGCCGCACGCGGTCAGGTAGAGAGTGGATCCGAGCACGGCCCGCGCCACGTCGCCCATCGCGACCGACGGCGGCTGGGTGATGGCCAGGCCGACGCCGATCGCAGCTGCCGCCGCGACCGCGGAGACGATCAGCGACGTCACGGTGAAGACGAAGAACTTGCCGGTCAGCAGACTCATACGCTTGGGCACGGCCATGAGCGACGTGCGGATGCCACCCGTGCGGTATTCGCTGGAGATCACCAGCACTCCCAGCGTGGCCATGGCCAGCTGGGTGAACAAGATGCCCGTCAGGCTCATCGTGATCGCCTGCTCGGCGAGGAGTGGCCCGCCGGGGTTGTTCTTCGAGGCGGCGCTGATGAGCGCGGACATGCCCGTCATCAGCACGGCCGTGACGGCGAGCGTCCACACCGTAGAGCGGACGGAGCGGATCTTGGTCCATTCGGACCGGAGGATGTCGATCATGAGGTGAACTCCAGGCTGTCCTTGGTGAGCTCCATGTAGGCCGCTTCGAGCGAGGGCTGCACGAAGGTCAGCTCCTCCAGCGGGATGCCGGCCCGCGCGGTGAGGGTGCCGATCTCGAGCGTGCTCATCGCGGTCACCCGCAGGTGGCCGGGGTGCAGCTCGCCCACCTTGACGAGGTCGGCGACCTCAGCCAGCCGGGGGGAGCGCACCCGCACGTACCCCTGCGAGCTGCGCCCGATGAACTCCTCCACGCTCGTGTCGGCGATGAGCTTGCCCTTGCCGATGACGATCAGGTGGTCGGCGGTCTGCGCCATCTCACTCATCAGGTGGCTGGAGACGAACACCGTCCGCCCCTCCGCCGCGAGCTTGCGCATGAAGGTGCGGATCCACAGGATGCCGTCCGGGTCGAGGCCGTTGACGGGCTCGTCGAACAGCAGGATCTCGGGGTCGCCGAGCAGCGCCGCGGCGATCCCCAGCCGCTGCGACATGCCCAGCGAGAACCCGCCGATCCGCCGCTTGGCCACCTCCCGCAGGCCCACCGTCTCCAGCACCTCGTCGACCCGGCTCGCCGGGATGCCGTTGCTCTGGGCGATGGCCAGCAGGTGGTTGCGCGCGCTGCGGCCGCCGTGCACGGCCTTCGCGTCCAGCAGCGCGCCCACCTTGCGCAGCGGGTGCGGCAACTCGTGGTACGGCCGCCCGTCCACGAGCACCGAGCCGCCCGAGGGCCGGTCGAGCCCGAGGATCATGCGCATGGTCGTGGACTTGCCGGCCCCGTTAGGGCCGAGGAAGCCGGTCACCTGACCGGGCTCGACGTCGAACGACAGGTTCGCCACGGCAAGTGTGCCGCCGTAGCGCTTGCTCAGGTTCGTTGCTCGAATCGCGGTCATGATCCAAGGGTGCCGTCGCGGGCAGCGGTTTTCTTCCTGCCCGGGAACCGTTCTCGGCGTGGGATCTGGGAGCCTGGTCCTACTCTCCTGGGTGGACCAGCGCCGCCTCGTAGGCGACGATCACGGCCTGTGCCCGGTCCCTGACGCCGATCTTGGCGAACAGGCTCGTCACGTGGTTCTTGACGGTCGAGGGGGAGACGGACAGCTCGGCGGCGATCTCCGGGTTCGACCTGCCGCGGGCGATGAGGACGAGGATCTCCCGCTCCCGGTCGGTCAGCCCGGTCAGTGCGGCGGGCACCGCTCGCGGGCGGGACGCGCGTACGAACGTGCCGATCAGGCGGGTCAGCAGGCGCGGCGCCACGGCGCTCTCGCCGCGGTGCACCACACGCACGCCCTCGATCAGCTCCTCGGGGGAGACGTCCTTGGGCAGGAAGCCGTCGGCGCCCGCCCTGAGCGCCGCGACGACGTTCTCGTCCAGGTCGAACGTGCTCAGCGCGAGCACCCGCACATCCGGGGACTCGGCGGTGATCAGCTCGGTCGCGCGCACCCCGTTCATGCCCGGCATGTGCAGGTCCATCAGCACCACATCGGGCCGGAGCCGCCTGCTGAGGTCCACCGCCCGGGTGCCGTCGGCGGCCTCGCCGACCACGCTGAGGTCGGGCTGGGCGTCGACGATCAGCTTGAAGCCCTTGCGCACCAGCTCGTGGTCGTCGACCAGGAGCACTCTGATCATGATTTCTCCAAGGGGATGCGGGCGTGCACCCGGAAACCGCCTTCCGGACGCGGGCCCGTGGACAACTGCCCGCCGCATAACGCCACTCGCTCGGCCATGCCGCCGAGCCCGAACCCCGGTGTGCCGTTCCCCTTCGCCAGGCCGTCGTCGACCACCTCGACCTCCACCGCGTCCGGCTCGTAGGCGAGACGGACGCTGGCCCTGGCGCTGACCGCGTGCTTGCGTGTGTTGGTCAGCGCCTCCTGGACGATCCGGTAAACCGCGTGGTCCACGGCGGCGGGCAGCTCGACGGGCTCACCGGTCACGGTCAGGTCGGCCGGCAGCCCCGCGGACCCGGCTTCCTTGATCAGGGCGGGCAGCCGCTCCGCGCCCACCCCGGTCGCGGCGTCGGGGCCCTCGTTGCCATCTGCCCTGAGCACGTCGAGCAGGCGGCGCATCTCCGACATCGCCTGGCGGGCGGTCTGCTCGGCGCTCTCCAGCGCGTCCCTGGTGACCTTCTGCTCGGGCGGGAGCGTGGCCCGCGCGCCGCCGACCAGGGCGTTGATCACGGTGATGTGGTGGGCGACCACGTCGTGCAGCTCCCTGGCGATGCGCCGCCGCTCGTCGCGGACGGCCGCGTCGGCGGCCTCGCGCCTGCTGCGTTCGTTGAGCTCCGTCCTGAGCCGGACGAGCTGTCCGACGCCCACGGGCACGGCGATGGTGAACAGCGCGGCCAGCCAGCCGCCCTCCGCGCGCCAGAACAGCTCCATGGCGGTCGCGTAGACGGCATAGGCGGCCACCGAGGTGATCACGGTCGCGCGGCCGGTGGTGTACCGGCCCAGGCTGTAGAACGCGATGGCGGAGACCGGGGTGTACGTCATGATCTGCGCCGTAATGCCCACGGAGTCCACCGCGGCCACCAGCGCGGCGGTCAGAATCGGCCGCCTGCGCCGCATGAGCAGGAACATGACGCCGACCAAATAGTGCGCCGGGCCCAGAACCAACGGCGTCTGGCCCTGGACGATCAAGAAAGTTATGGTGATGATCGCCGGGGCGGACAGCACGATCACCAGCGTTGTGTCGGAGACCCGGGGGCGTCTGAAGAACCGCACGATCTTCATGAGGCTTCGCGCTGTGCGCACGCTGAAACCCTAATTCACCGGATATCAGCGTTGCTTCGTATTGGGCCGGGCTACAAGAAGGGGTCTGCGCTGCGGTAACGTCGGCGCAAGGTGAGGGAGCGCGTGGAGGAGTCGTGATGAGCAAGTCGGCACGGGTGATCTGGGACGACGCGCTCACCTCCTACAATTTCGGTCCCAGCCATCCGCTCGCCCCCGTGCGGGTGGAGCTGACCATGGCGCTCGCCCGCGAGCTCGGCGTCCTCGACAAGGTCGAGATGGCCGGTTGCGACCCCGCGAGCGACGACGAGCTGGCCATGATCCACGAGCGCGACTACATCAAGGCGGTCAAGCGCGTGTCCGCCGAAGGATTCCCGGACCTCGGCTGCGGGCTCGGCACGCCCGACAACCCGGCGTTCAAGGGCGTGCACGAGGCCTCCGCGCTGATTGCCGGAGCCTCGCTGGCCGCCGCCCGGTCGGTCTGGGAGGGCACGGCCGAGCACGCGATCAACGTGGCCGGCGGCCTGCACCACGCGATGCCGTCCACAGCCAGCGGCTTCTGCGTCTACAACGACCCAGCCCTGGCCATCGCGTGGCTGCTGGCACAGGGCGCGAGCCGCATCGCGTACGTGGACGTGGACGTCCACCACGGCGACGGCGTGCAGGCGATGTTCTACGACGACCCCAGAGTCCTGACGATCAGCCTGCACGAGAGCCCGCGGACGCTGTTCCCCGGCACCGGGTTCCCCGAGGAGACCGGCGCCGACGGCACGGCCGTCAACGTGGCGCTGCCCGCGGGCTGCGGCGACGCCGGCTGGCTGCGCGCCTTCCACGCGGTCGTGCCGCCGCTGCTGCACGAGTTCAGGCCCGACATCCTGGTGACCCAGCACGGCTGCGACAGCCACGCGCTCGATCCGCTGGCCAACCTGATGCTCAGCGTCGACGGCCAGCGCACGGCGTACGCCGCGCTGCACCGCCTGGCGCACGAGACGGCCGGCGGGCGCTGGATCGCGACCGGCGGCGGCGGATATGAGCTGGTGCAGGTGGTGCCGCGGGCGTGGACGCACCTCATCGCCGAGCTGGCCGGGCACCCGCTCGACCCCGCCACTCCGACCAGCGAGGAGTGGCGCAGATTCGTCAGGGAGCGTACGGGGGAGACGCCGCCGCTCACCATGACGGACGGCCGCACTCCGGAATTTCATGACCTATCTGGTGGTTATGACCCAGCGGACCCCATTGACCGTGCGGTCATGGCGACCCGAAACGCGGTGTTCCCCCTGCACGGCCTCGACCCGATCCCCTAGCGAGGAAGCCTGTGCTGAGCCGCGACCAACTCCGCGAGCACCTTGTCGCCAGCCGCATCGCCGGCGACGTCGCCACCTCCCGCGAGAACAACCTCGACCACTACAGCTCCCTGGCCAACGGTGACGAGTACTACAAGCTGGGGCTCACGTTCGACCAGCCCTGGTCCTACCGCGACATCCTGGCGCTGATGGCCAAGTCCGCGGGCGTCGTCTCCGACCCTGGCCATCGCTGGGGCCAGGACACCATCGATCCCGACCTGACGATCGACGCGATCGACGCCATGGCCGAGCGGATCGCGGCGGTGCTGTCGCGGCCGAGCCCACGCGTCCTCTTCGCCACCGGGCATCCGACCGGGCTGCTCGCCGTCCACCTGCCGCTGGCCCGGCTGTGCGCCGAGCGCGGCGCCTCGCTGCTGACGCCGGGCGAGGGCTGGACGTACGCGGGGTCCAGCTTCGGCCGCCCGCGCCGGATCCGCTATCTGCAGGACATCGCGATGCTCGACGACAAGGGCGGCTTCGTGCACACCCACGACGCCGCCCCGATGCGGCACATGCTCGCCGAGCTCGGCGACGAGCCGCCGGAGCTGGTGATCGCCGACCACGGCTGGGCGGGAGCGGCCGGCGAGGCCGGCGTGCCGACGGTGGCGTTCGCCGACAGCAACGATCCCGGGCTGTTCGTCGGCGAGGCCGAAGGCAAAATCGAGGTGGTCGTGCCACTCGATGACAATGTGCTACCGAAATTTTACGCTCCGTTGACGGAGCGGCTTGTCACTCTGGTCACACAAGCCCTTCCAGACTGATTCGGTCATCCCCATACAGTCTTTTCGCGCCTGCATTCCAAGAGGCTCGCTGTCCCTTTGCCAACTTTTGATGGCGCTCAGGCGACCCTTATGTGTGGCAACTTGGACGGTTCCAACGTCCAGGCGAGGTGCTCTGCCAGGCTGCTGGCCAGCGATTTCGCTGGTTTGACTGACAGGTGGCTCCGGCGACTGAGAAACTAGGGGGTTTGCGCACCCGGAGTCCCGACTTACGCTGACGGCAGTACACGTGCGTGAGCAATGGCACCAGTGGGGATAACCCGGAAACACGTGCGGAAGAGGCGTCCGATGGGTGCAGGCGAAAGACCTCTCAGCGAGGTGAAGTTCCTGACCGTCGCAGAAGTGGCGACGGTCATGAGGGTGTCCAAGATGACGGTGTACAGGCTCGTACACTCTGGCGAACTGCCGGCCATCAGAGTCGGCCGCTCGTTCAGGGTGCCCGAGCAGGCCGTACACGACTATCTGCGGGAGGCCTACATCGAGGCAGGTTGACGTAGCGACGTGATCATCACGCCGTGAATGCTGTCGCGGGAGAGGCCCGGCCGCCGCGACGCGACCGGGCTCTCACCCCCCCTTGGGGCGATCTACCACGGATCGCCGGTAGTCTGTGAGCCGGTGTGCGCTCGCACTCCGATTCAGACTTGCTATTACCAGGGGGTCCCGTGGGCTCTGTGATCAAGAAGCGCCGCAAGCGGATGGCTAAGAAGAAGCACCGCAAGCTGCTCAAGAAGACGCGCATCCAGCGGCGTAACAAGAAGTAACCAACGCAGCTGCGAGGCGCTGATGACCCACACCGTGCTCGTCACCGGGGTCTCGCGCCACATCGGCGCCCGCGTGGCGAGCGTTCTGACTGCGGACCCGGACATCGGCCGTGTCATAGGAGTGGACACCGTGCCGCCCCCCTCGCTGACGCGAGATGGCGGCATCTCACTCGGCCGTACGGAGTTCGTCCGGGTGGATTTGCGCAGCCCCGACATCGCACAGGTGATCGCGGCCGCGGACATTCACACCGTTGTGCACATGAGCCTGGTCAGCGCTCCTTCTCGGAGCGGTGGCAGGGCCGCCATGAAGGAGCACAACGTCATCGGCACCATGCAACTGCTCGGTGCCTGCCAGCGGTCGGCGACCGTGCGGCGGGTGGTGGTCCGCTCCACCACCGCCGTCTACGGCTCGTCACCGCGGGATCCCGCGGTGTTCACCGAGGACCTGGAGCCGAGCGACGGCCCCAGCCACGGCTATGCCAAGGACGCGGTCGAGGTCGAAGGCTACGTGCGCGGCTTCGCCCGGCGCCGTCCCGACGTGACGGTGTCGATGCTGCGCTTCGCCAACTTCATGGGTCCAGGCGTGGACTCGCCGCTGACGCGTTACTTCACCCAGCCGGTGCTGCCGAGCGTGTTCGGCTTCGACCCGCGGCTGCAGTTCGTCCATGAGGACGACGCGGTCGAGGTGCTGCGCCGGATGGCGGTCGAAGATCACCCCGGCACGTTCAACGTGGCCGGGGCAGGGGTGTTGCTGCTGTCGCAGTGCGCCCGCCGGGCGGGGCGGCCGTCACTGCCGCTGATCTCGCCCGCTTTCAAGGTGCTGGGCAACGCCGCGCGCCGGATCGGGCTGGTCGAATACTCGCCCGAGCAGCTCAGGCTGATGAGCCATGGCCGCGCGGTCGACACCGCCGGGCTGGAGGCCGAGCTCGGCTGGAAGCCCAAGTTCACGACCGGGGCGGCTTTCGACGACTTCCTGCGCTCGCGTGGGCTGCGTCCGCTCGGAGGTGTGCGCAGTTGAGCGTTCCCGACGAAGAAGCTCGGGTGATTCCGATCACCGCGGCGCCGTCGTACCCCGAGCCGGAGCCCGATCCTCTGGCGGAGCTGCTGGCCTTCGTCCGCAGGCGGCTCGCCGGCGACTACGAGGTCGACGAGTTCGGCTACGACGCCGAGCTGACCGACAAGGTGCTCCTGGAGCTGATCAGGCCCCTCTACACCCACTGGTTCAGGGTCGAGACGCTCGAGGTGAAAAACGTCCCGGACGAGGGCGGCGCGCTGGTCGTCGCCAACCACTCGGGGACGCTGCCGGTCGACGCGCTGATGATGCAGGTCGCCATGCATGACGACGTCGGCAGGCCCCTGCGGCTGCTCGGTGCCGACCTGGTCTACCAGCTCCCGGTGCTCAGCCACCTGTCCCGCAAGACCGGCCACACGCTGGCCTGCCGCGAGGACGCCGACCGGTTGCTGCGCAAGGGCGAGGTGGTCGGGGTGTTCCCCGAGGGCTTCAAAGGCGTCGGCAAGCCGTTCTCCGAGCGCTACAAGCTGCAGCGGTTCGGCCGTGGCGGGTTCGTGGCCTCGGCCATCCGCGCCGGGGTGCCGATCGTGCCCACCGCGATCGTGGGCGCCGAGGAGATCTATCCCAAGATCGGCGATCTGAAGTTCCTGGCCAGGATGCTGGGGCTGCCCTACCTGCCGATCACGCCGTTCTTCCCGCTGTTCGGGCTGCTCGGCCTGGTGCCGTTGCCGTCCAAGTGGCTGATCGAGTTCGGCGAGCCGATCAGGACCGACGAATACGAGCCGTCGGCGGCCGACGATCCGATGCTGGTGTTCAACCTCACCGACCACGTGCGCGAGGTGATCCAGCAACTGCTCAACGAGCTGCGGCTGCGGCGGGGCCACGCCTTCCCGCCGTTCTTGTGACCCGTGCAACCTGAGGGGTCCCGCCGGTGTTCTCAGAGCGATTCGCTCAACACCGAAGGGAAACTTCGTGGATCTTCAGCTTTCCGGCCGCGTGGCCATCGTCACCGGCGCGTCCAAGGGCATCGGCCTGGCCATCGCCCGCTCCCTGGCCGAGGAGGGCGCCTACGTCGTCTCCGTGTCGCGGACCCGTGCCGGCGAATTGCCGGGCAAGGCCGTGCATGTCGCCGCCGACCTGATGGATCCGCAGGCGCCCGCGCGGGTCGTGGCGCGGGCGGTGGAAGAGTTCGGCGGGGTGGACATCCTGGTCAACAACGCCGGCGGGCCGCCGCCCGGTGTGACGCTGCCGCGGGTCGGATTCATGGCGCCGGACGACGCCGACTGGCAGGCGATGTTCGAGTTCAACCTGTTCTCGGCCGTACGCATGGTGCGCGCCGTCGTGCCGGTCATGCAGGAGCGCGGCGGCGGCGCGATCGTCAACGTCTCCTCCAGCTTGGCCCGGCAGCCGGGGGCCATGAACGTCGACTACGGTGCCGCGAAGGCGGCCATGAACCACGTGAGCAAGGCGCTCTCCGAGGAATACGGCCCCCAGGGCATCCGCGTCAACACGGTCTCGCCGGGGCCGGTGCTGACCGACTGGTGGACCAAGGAGGGCGGGGCCGCCGAAGTGATCGCGGGGATGGCGGGCGCCACCAAGGAAGACGTCATCACCCAGGTCGCGCCCGGGATGATGAAGCTCGTCACCGGGCGACTGGTGGATCCGCAGGAGATCGCCGATGCGGTCGCCCTGCTGGTCTCCCCGCGCTCGGGCAGCACGACCGGCGCCGAGTTCGTCATCGACGGGGGCTTCCTCAAGGAGCTGTGAAAAGGAAGGCATGAACCTGGTTGGCGGGTTGTGGCGATACATCCGTGACCGATCCCCCACAGAAGGGCGGAGATGATCACGCAACCCGCCATCAGGAGTGCGGACTCGGAGCTCGTGAGCGCCTCGTGGACGGAACCTGAGGTGTTCGCCGAGCTCTTCGACCGCTACTCCGCCATGCTCTACAGGTACGTCTCCAAACGGCTCGGTCCCGAGCCCGCCGAAGACCTCGTCGGCGAGACGTTCCTGGTCGCCTTCTCCCGTAGGAAGAGCTACGACCTGGCGTACCCGGATGCCAGGCCGTGGCTCTTCGGCATCCTCACCAAGCTCATCTCCCGGCACCACCGCAAGGAGGCCGCCCGCTACCGCGCCCTTCTGCGCGCCCCTGTCGAGTCCGACATCGAGTCGCCCGCCGACCGGGTGGCCTCCGGGGTCACCGCCCAGGCCGTACGCGTCGAGCTGGCCGGCGCCCTGGCCGCACTTCCCGCCAAGGACCGCGACGTCCTGCTGCTGATCGCCTGGGGCGATCTCACGTACGAGGAGGTCGCGCAGGCGCTCGGCATCCCCATCGGAACCGTGCGCTCCCGCCTCAACAGGGGCAGGCGGAAAGTGCGGGCCGCCCTGGGCGACACCAACCCCATGGAGGAGGAGTGACCATGGACGACCTGAAGCTGCTCCGCGACCTCGGCGAGGAGCTGGAGCACCAGCCGCCCGCGTCGCTCGTCCGCCAGCGGCAACGCCTCATGTTCGCCCGGCCACGGCGCCGGTGGGCGAACTGGTGGGCGGCCGGTCTCGTGGCGGTCGCGACGGCCTCCGCGGTGGCCGTGCCCACCCTGTTGATCAATGGCAGCCCCACGGCCGCGCCGTCCGCGGAGTCGCAGACCGTGGACGTGAGCGGCACCCGCAACGTGCTGGTGATCGGCTCGGACACGCGCGAGGGGGCGGGCAACGCCAAGTACGGCCCTTGGCTGGCGAAGAGCGGCGTGGGCGGGCGGTCCGACACCATCATGATCATCCATCTTCCCGCCGACCGGGGCAAGGCCATCGCCGTCAGCGTCCCACGCGACTCGATGGTGGCGATCCCGAGCTGCTCCGGCAAGCCGGGGAGGACCGACATGATCAATTCCGCGTACAACAGCGGCGGCGCGGCCTGCCTCAGGAAGACGCTGGAGAAGCTGACGGGGCTGACCCTCCAGCACACGGTGGAGGTGGACTTCACCGGGTTCAAGGGGATGGTGGACGCGCTCGGGGGTGTGCAGGTCACGCTGCCGGAGGCGGTGAACGACCGGCAGGCCAAGCTGAAGCTGCCGGCCGGCAAGAACACGCTGGACGGGGAGCAGGCGCTCGGCTTCGCCCGGCTGCGCCACTACGGCGACGGCTCTGACATCTCGCGGATCAAGCGGCAGCAACAACTCGTGCTGGCGATGCTGAAGAAGGTCAAGGGCACGATGTCCGATCCTGGGCGGCTCAAGACGTTCCTCGGCGAGGTGCGGAAGTCGGTGAAGACGGATATGAGCCTGGAGTTGATGTACGAGCTGTCCACCGAGCTGTCCAAGACCAAGGTGAATCTCGTGACGATTCCGGTGGAGCCGTATGCAGGCGAGCCCAACCGCCTCCAGTGGAAGCAACCGGAGGCCGGGCAGCTGTTCAAGTCGCTGAATTGACGCGCTCGCCGCCATGAACGGCGACGCTTCAGCCTGTGCCGCATACGCGACACTTCTGCGGCTTCCTGCTTCATCGACCTGCGCCACCGGGGTGGTCTTACCGGGTCTCCACAGGCTTTCGAGCCTCACGGCTCCGTTCCCGCCCGTCCGGCGGTACCTGACACGATGACGCCACCAGCCGCCGATCCGCCTCGGCGGCGAATCGGCGGTCCTTGCCCCGCTACGCGCGCTGGTCCGCTTCACCCCCGGCGTGAACGCCCGGAGCACTACCGACGATTCCGGTAGCGGGCCTCGGTGGGGCAGGGGGTCATTTGTTCGGCCGCCTCAACTGCCGGGCGGTGCGGCGTGCCCCGCCAGGCGAGGTTAGCGGTGGCGGCGGTAGTGGCGGCGCAGGGCGATGCCGGCCGCGACGCCGCCCGCCACCGCGCCCACGCCGGCCGCGATGGGCAGGGCCGCCAGCGTCGCTTTGCGGCCCGTGCGGAAGTCCTTGATGGGCCAGTCGTGCTTCTTGGCGTGCTCGCGCAGCTCACTGTCCGGGTTGATGGCCACCGGCTGGCCCACCAGCGACAGCAGGGGCAGGTCGTTGGCCGAGTCGCTGTAGGCCGTGCACCGGGTCAGGTCGAGCCCTTCGCGGCGGGCCAGCGCGCGCACCGCCTCGGCCTTGGCGGGCCCGTGCAGCAGGTCGCCGACCAGCCGCCCGGTGTAGACCCCGTTGCTGGTCTCCGCGACCGTGCCCAGCGCGCCCGTCAGGCCGAGCCGTTGCGCGATGACCCGGGCCAGCTCGACGGGCGTGGCGGTGACCAGCCAGACCCGCTGGCCGGCGTCGAGGTGGGACTGCGCGAGCGCCCTGGTGCCGCCCCAGATGCGGTCGGCCATGACCTCGTCGTAGATCTCCTCGCCGAGGCGTACGACGTCGTCGACCTTGGCGCCGGCGACGAACGCCAGCGCGGTCTCGCGAGCCACCGCGATGTGCTCGGGGTTCTCGTTGCCGCGCAGCCTGAAGACCGCCTGCCCCACGGCGAACTTGAACAGGTCCGACGTGGTGAACATGCCTCGCGTGGCCAGCCCTCTGGCGAAGTGGTAGATCGAGGCGCCGCGCATCATCGTGTTGTCGACGTCGAAGAAGGCCGCCGCCTGGAGGTCCGGCTCGACCGGGGCGACGGTGACCGCCGCCTCCGCCGCGGCCTCGCCGGCGGCCTCAGGCGCCATCTCGTTTCGTCGCAGTAGCCGCCACATGGGGTCAGCTTACTTACCTATAAGAAATCCGCTATGTGACGTGCCGTTGGGGTCTTGAGTCGGCACGACAGCCGGCCGGCGGGGTCTACTGGGGCGGCGCGACCAGCCCCTCGATGTAGTCCAGATAGCCTGTCGCCTGGGCCTGCTGGGCCTCCTCGAGCTGGTCGAGCAGCGGCTCGACCGTCTCCTTCTGGTCCCGCGCGAACTTCTTGATCTTGGGTGAGCGGGGCTCGACCCGCTCCAGCCTGCTGATGCCCGAGCGCGTCGACGACTCCATGTCCTTCAGCGTCTTGCTGACCAGCGGCCCGTCGTCGGACGAGCCGAGGAGGCTGGCGACCTCCTTCGCGCGGGTCTTGGCCGAGACGAGTTCGCGCTCGCCGCGCTGCGCCTCGTCGGTGCTGAGGCGTACGAGAGTGCTCTCCGCGGCGCGCTTGAGCGGGTAGAGCGAGTCGCCCGGCACGGCCTGGTAGGTCGCGAACGCCGCGACCATCATGGCCCCCGCCAGCCCGAATGTGGCCACGTGGGAGAGCAGCGACCGCCTGGGCGCCGGGCGGCGGTGAGTACGTGCCGCGGGGAGTACCGGCTCTTTGGCCGGTTCTTCGGCCGGCTCTTCGACGAGGAGGCGGCCTGAGACCAGGTCGGCGCGCAGCCGCGCGCGGAAGGCCGGCTCCGGCGAGCCGCCGAGAGGCAGCCGCCGCAGCTTCGCGAGGTGTTCGAGCACGCGCTCGCGCCGCATGCGCGCCCTGCTCATGACAGCTCCCGTCTGGCCGTGACACCTGGCTTAACGAGGGGGTTATGGGGGAGGTTACGCCAGGTCGTTCTTGAGAGCCCTGGCCAGCGCGCGAACAGCCCGGAATTGCAGCGCTTTGATCGCTCCACTCTTCTTCCCCATGATCAGCGCGGTTTCCGCGAGCGAGAGGCCGTGCAGGAAGCGCAGGACCACGCATTCCTGCTGCTCGGGATTGAGCTCTCGTACGGCCCGCAGCACTCTGTCGTTGATGATGGCCGTGACCACGGCGTTCTCCGGAATGTGCGAGCCGTCGAGCGGAACGTCGATGATCTCCCCCGTGGGAATCTCCAACCGGTACCGTCCGGACTTGAAGTGGTCGGCCACCAGGTTCCTGGCGATGGTCACGAGCCAGGCGCCGAAGTCGCGGCCCTGCCAGGTGAAGTCGGAGATCCTGCGTAGCGCGCGCAGGAAGGTCTCGCTGGTGAGGTCCTCGGCCAGCTGATGAGAGCCGACTCTGAAGTAGATGTAGCGATAGACCAGGTCCACGTAGCGGTCGTAGAGCGTGCCAAAGGACTCCGTAGATCCGCTCTTGGCGTCCAGCACCAGCGTGCGGACGTCGTCGTCCAGGACTTCTTCGCGCACGGCAAGCTCGCCCGTCGGGGCAGGCCCAGCGACCGCTGGCGCCAGCAGCCCGGCGTACGGTGACGAGTCAGGCATCCGGTATCCCTAGGGGTAAGGGGTGCGGCGTGCTCGAACACTCTAGAAATCAACCGGAAATTCCACAATCCACAGCGTGTGTGCATGACTAGGTGTAATCGGCAGATACCGTGTGTTCGACCTGTTCCCTCTTCGGCTACCGGCTCGGAGGCATCGCTGGCAGCATTGGAGTCACCATGGAGATCCTCGTTGCTGTCATAGCATTTGCCGGTGCGCTGCTGGCCGCTCTCGCGGCCGGTGCCCTCGTTCGACGCCTGCGCGACGATCCCGAGGGGTGGTTGATCGCCTGGACCGTTGCAGCTGTGGCGCTGTGCCTGTCACTGGGCGTGATCGGCATCGGTTACCTCATGGGATTCGGGTCCGTCACGTTCCGTGCGTACCAGCTGATGGGGTCGATGCTGGCGCCGCTGGCACTGGGCGTCGGCCTGGTGCAACTGCTGGCTGAGAAGGCGCCGCCGAGGTTCCTCTCGTGGCTGTTCGGGGCCGCGCTGACCATCGTCGCCGGCACGATCATGATCTTCGACCCGCTCAAGTCCGAGGAGATGGGCAAAAGCCTGCCCGCGGGATCGCAGTTCTGGGGGATCTTCCCCACCTACCTGCTGATCGGCGTGCACGCCATCGCGGTGCTGGTCATGCTGGCCATGGCCGTGGTCGCCGCGGTCAAGTGGCGCAACGGGGACGAATACGACACCGACAACCTGCACGCGGCTATCGTCATCGCCCCTTCGGGGATCGCTCTCGTGGGCGCGATGCGGTTCGCGGTGCCGCCGCTGTTCACCACGGCGCTGCTGGCGGTGGCCGGGGCGGCGATCTGGTACACCGTGCTGCGGCCGCTGGCGCCGTACGAGGACGAGGACGAGGACGACTTCCGCGACGGCGATGAACGGCCCGCAGAGCGGTCGCAGCACCGCCAGGAGCGTCCCCCGCAGGGGCGCAGGGCCATGCCCGAGCCGGTGCCGGTCGCCGAGGTCCCACCCGCGCCGCCGCGCAGGCCGACCGGGCTGGGCGATCTGGTGGCCGAATATCGCGCGGGTGACCAGGAGATCGACTACGCCGCCCGCATGGCGCCGCCGCCGTCCGACAACGGCCCCGCGACCGGCTACATCATGAACGGCGCCCCGCCCCAGCAGCGCCCCGACCAGGTCATGCCGGCGCCGCCCCAGCGCCCCGACCCGGTCGTGCCGGCGCCGCCCCAGCGCTCCGACTACTCCATGCCGCCCACCCCGCCGCCGGCCGGCCCGGCCACGGGGATGCTCTACTCGGGCGCCGAGCTGTTCGCGCCCGCCCAGCCCCAGCCGGGCTCGGGCAAGCCCTCACCGAATATCTACGGCCTCCTGACCGTCTTCACGATCATGGACGGCGCGGGCGACGCGTTCGACCGGCTGGCCGAGGCCACCGTCGAGGCAGTGCGCCGCGGCGAGCCCGACACCCTCGTGTACGCCTGCCACGCCGTCAAGTCGGCCCCTCTGCAGCGCATCGTCTACGAGCTCTACCGCGACGAGGTGGCCTATCGCGACCACCAGCGCCAGCCGCACGTTGAGAGGTTCGTCACTGAGCGGCAGTCCATGGTGCTGGCCACCAACGTCATCGAGCTCAACGTCAACGCCGCGAAGGTGGTCCCGCTGCCGATGGCTATTTACTGAGCGCGGCGCGCAGGCGGCCCTCGTCCACTCGCCAGAAATCGTGCTGCACGCCGTCGATCAGCGTCACCGGGATCATCTCCCAGTATTTCTCCCTGAGCTCCTCGGAGGACTCGATGCTGATCTCTTCCCACGGCACACCGAGCTCGCCGGCGACCCTGGAGATGACCTCGCGCGCGTCGTCACACAAGTGACAGCCGGGCTTGCCGAGCAACGTGATGCGGTGCATACGCCAACCGTATCGCGGTGACTTTGTGCATCGGTTCACAAAGGGATTAACCTGAAAGGCGGTTCGATTTCCGTCCACGCGGTCCCCAAGCCGCCCGTTCCCTGGAGCTCCGGCACGTGAAGAGCCCGTCCCAGCCCCGCGACCGCGGTATCCCCGAGGCGACGGTCGCCAGGCTTCCGTTGTATCTGCGGGCGCTGAACGGGATGGCCGAGCGGGGCGTCGCGACCGTCAGCTCCGAGGATCTGGCCGTCGCCGCCGGGGTGAATTCCGCCAAATTGCGCAAGGATCTGTCACATCTCGGCTCCTACGGCACGCGCGGCGTAGGCTATGACGTGGAGTACCTCGTCTACCAGATCTCACGCGAGCTCGGGCTGACGCAAGACTGGGCGGTCGCGATCGTCGGAGTCGGTAATCTCGGCCGAGCGCTGGCCAACTACGGCGGTTTCGTCTCCCGGGGCTTCCGTGTGGCGGCGCTGGTCGACGCCGACCCCGAAGTCGTGGGCGACACCATCGCGGGGTTGAATGTGGAGCACATCGACGAACTGGAAGCCGTGATCAAGCGGCGTGGAGTCTCGATCGTGGTTCTGGCGATACCGGCGGAAGCGGCGCAGGAAGTCTGCGATCGTGTCATCTCCGTGGGTGTCACCAGCATCCTAAACTTCGCCCCAGTTGTGCTTTCCGTCCCGGACAGTGTCGATGTCCGTAAGGTCGACCTATCAATCGAACTGCAGATTCTCGCGTTCCACGAGCAACGCAAGGCTGGGGGGCCACTCATGGCGGTGGACAGTCAATGAGTGTTCTGGCTATTGGACTCAGCCACCGGACCGCTCCGGTGGCTCTGCTCGAGCGCGTCTCGGTGACGGGGGACGCGCTCCTCAAGCTCCTGCACGACGTCCAGCAGGATCCCTGCGTGGCAGAGGCCATGGTGGTCTCGACCTGCAACCGGGTCGAGGTCTACGTCACGGTCGATCGCTTTCACGCCGCCGTCACCGCCGTCAGCCGGCTGCTGGGCGTCCACTCGGGCGTCCCGGTCGAGGAGCTGACGCCGCACCTCTACGTGCACTACGAGGAGCAGGCGGTCGAGCACCTGTTCTCCATGGTGTGCGGCCTCGACTCCATGGTCGTGGGCGAAGGCCAGATCCTCGGGCAGGTCCGCCAGGCGCTCAAGCTGGCGCAGCGGCAGGGCAGCGTCGGCGCCACCCTCAACGAGCTGGTCCAGCAGGCGCTGCGGGTCGGCAAGCGGGCCCACCACGACACCGGCATCGACCACGCCGGCGCCTCCCTGGTCTCGGCGGGACTCGCGCTGGCGGGCGACCTGACCGGGCGGCGGGCGCTGGTGGTCGGCGCCGGCTCCATGAGCTCCCTGGCCGCCGCCACGCTGGCGCGCATGGGCGTCACCGACATCGTCGTGGCCAACCGCACATACGCGCGGGGCGCCCGGCTGGCCGAGACCGTCGGTGGCCGGGCCGTCGAGTTCGCCGCCGTTCCGCAGGAGCTGGCCGTCGCGGACATCGTCATCACCTGCACGGGCGCGGGCCGCCACGTCATCACCCCCGACATGCTGAGCGGGCCGGCGTTCCTGCTGGACCTGGCATTGCCGCACGACGTCGACCCCGAGGTACGCTCGGTGCCGGGCGTCACGCTGGTCGACCTGGAGACGATCAGGGAGTCCGGCATCGGCTCACGGGAGGGCGACGCGGTCCAGGCCGTACGCGCTCTCGTCGCCGAGGAGCTGCGGGCGTATTTCGACGCGGCTCGGGCGGCCACGGTCACGCCGACCGTGGTGGCGCTGCGCAGCAAGGCGGCGGGAGTGGTCGAGTCCGAGCTCGGCCGGCTCCTGATGCGGGTGCCCGACCTCGACGAGCGGGCGCGCGACGAGGTCGCCATGACCGTGCAGCGGGTCGTGGACAAGCTGCTCCACGAGCCGACCGTGCGTGTCAAGCAGCTCGCCGCCTGCCCAGGTGGCGATCATTATGCGCAGGCGCTGCGTGAGTTGTTCAATTTGGATCCGAAGATGCCCGAGGCCGTGACGGAGGTGGACCTGTGACGTCGGAGACGCTGAGGCTGGGGACCCGGCGCAGCCTGATGGCGACCACGCAGTCCCAGATGGTGGCCGACGCCTACATCGAGCGCACCGGGCGCGCGGTGGAGCTCGTCGGCGTCACCACGTTCGGCGACGTCACCAAGGCCCACCTGGCGCAGCTCGGCGGCACGGGCGTGTTCGTCAGCGCGCTGCGCGACAAGCTGATCGAGGACGAGATCGACTTCGCCGTCCACTCGCTGAAGGACCTGCCGACCAAGCAGGACCCGCGCTTCACGCTGGCCGCCATCCCCGCCCGGCACGATCACCGCGACGCGCTGGTGGGCCCGCACAAGTTCGCCGACCTGGCGCCGGGGGCCAGGGTCGGCACCGGCTCGCCGCGGCGCGTCGCCATGCTGAGCGCGCTGCGCCCGGACCTGGAGTACGTCCCGATCCGCGGCAACGCCGACACCCGCATCGGCAAGGTCGCCTCTGGGGAGCTGGACGCGGTCGTGCTCGCCTCGGCCGGCCTGACCAGGATCGGCCGCAGTGCCGACATCGCGCAGATCTTCGAGGTCGAGGAGCTGCTGCCCGCGCCCGGCCAGGGTGCGCTGGCCGTCGAGTGCCGCGCCGACCGCGCCGACCTGATCGAGCTCCTCGGGGTGCTCGACGACCCGCGCACCCGTTCCGCGGTGACCGCCGAACGCGCCGTGCTGTCCGCTCTCGAGGCCGGCTGCGCAGCTCCCGTGGGTGCTTTCGCGGTCGATGACGGGCACACTCTGAACTTGACCGCCGTGGTCGTCGCCATTGACGGCCGCGAGTCGGTCCGCAAGTCCGCCGCCGGTTCTCCTTCGGAGGCTGCAAACCTGGGCCGCCTCCTAGCGGCCGAGATGATCGCCGAAGGGGCCGACAGATTGATGGGGGAGCATTCCCATTGAGCTCCGATAGTCCGACCTCCGGTTTCGTCGCGTTCGTTGGCGCGGGCCCAGGCGATCCCAACCTCCTCACGATCCGCGCCGCCGAACTGCTCGCCAAGGCCGACGCGGTGGTGCTCGGCGAGGAAGCCCACCGCACCCTGCTGCGCCACTGCCGCGAAGGCGTGCAGGTCGTCGAGGGCGACATCGTCAAGCGCGCCAAGGGCGGGCAGGCCGTGATACGCCTGTGCGCAGGCGACCCCATGCTGTTCTCCTCCATCACCGAGGAGGTCGCGGCCTGCGCCGCGGCGGAGGTGGACTTCGAGATCGTGCCCGGCGTGCCGCCCGCGACCGCCGTGCTCACCTACGCGGGCATCCCGGCGGCGACGGCCGTCCCCGAGTTCAGGATCGTCGACGCCGCGCAGGAGCAGGACTGGGCCACCCACGCCGCCTGCCGCGGCACGCTGGTGATCTACAACGGCATCGGCGACGCCGTGGCCATCGGCAAGGCCCTCATCGCCGGCGGCAAGCCCGACACCACCCCTGTCGCGGTCAGCAGCGGAGGCACCACCACCGAGCAGTTCACCGTCGTGTCCTCGCTCGGCCGGCTCCAGCCCGACCTCAAGCACGCCGGGTTCACCGAGCCCGCGCTGATCGTGGTCGGCGAGGCCGTGGGGATGCGCGACAAACTGTCGTGGTTCGAGACCAAGCCGCTGTTCGGGTGGCGGGTGCTGGTGCCCCGCACCAAAGAGCAGTCGCGCAGCCTGTCCGAGCAGCTCATCGCCTACGGCGCGGTGCCCGAGGAGGTGCCGACCATCTCGGTCGAGCCGCCTCGCACGCCGCAGCAGATGGACCGGGCGATCAAGGGTCTCGTCACGGGCCGCTACGAGTGGGTGGCCTTCACCAGCGCCAACGCGGTCAAGGCAGTGCGCGAGAAGTTCGAGGAATACGGTCTCGACGCCCGTGCCTTCGCCGGGCTCAAGGTCGCCGCCGTGGGCGACGCGACCGCGCGGGCCCTGGTCGAGTTCGGGGTCAAGCCGGACCTGCTGCCGTCGGGCGAGCAGTCGTCCGAGGGGCTGGTGGCCGAGTGGCCGCCGTACGACTCGATGCTCGACCCGATCAACCGGGTGCTGCTGCCGCGGGCCGACATCTCCACCGACACGCTGGTGGCCGGGCTCACCGAGCTGGGCTGGGAGTGCGACGACGTCACCGCGTACCGCACCGTGCGGGCCGCGCCGCCGCCCGCGCCCATCCGCGAGGCGATCAAGGGCGGCGGCTTCGACGCCGTGCTCTTCACCTCCTCCTCCACCGTGCGCAACCTGGTGGGCATCGCGGGCAAGCCGCACAACGTCACCGTGATCGCGGTCATCGGGCCGCAGACGGCCAAGACCGCCGAGGAGTTCGGGCTCCGGGTCGACGTCATGGCCGACAAACCATCCGCCTCCGCCTTGGCCGCCGCGCTGGCCGAATACGGGGCCAAGCAGCGCCAGGCGGCCGTGGCCGCGGGTGACACCCCGCGCAGGCCATCGCAGAACCGCCGGGGCGCCAGAAGGAGAGTCAGATGAGCGCGCGATACCCGGTCGCCCGTCCGCGGCGGCTGCGCCGCACCCCCGCCCTGCGCAGGATGGTGGCGGGCACCCGGCTGCACGCGGCCGACCTGATCCTGCCCGCGTTCGTCAAGGAGGGGATCTCCGAGCCGCAGCCGGTGGCCTCGATGCCGGGCGTGGTGCAGCACACCCGCGACTCGCTGCGCAAGGCCGCGCACGAGGCGGCGGAGGCCGGCGTGGGCGGGCTGATACTGTTCGGCATCCCCGCGGTGAAGGACGCCCGCGGCTCGGCCGCCGACGACCCGGACGGCATCCTGCAGGTGGCGTTGCGTGACTTGACCGCCGAGGTCGGCGATGCCCTCGTGGTGATGGCCGACACCTGCCTCGACGAGTTCACCGACAACGGGCACTGCGGCATCCTCACCCCGTCGGGCGACGTGGACAACGACGCCACGCTGGAGCGGTACGCCGCGATCGCGGTGGCCCAGGCGGCGGCCGGGTCGCAGATGGTGGCGCCGAGCGGGATGATGGACGGCCAGGTCGGGGCGATTCGTTCGGCGCTCGACGGGGCCGGTTTCGAAAATATCCCGATCTTGGCCTATACCGCCAAATACGCCTCCGCCTTCTTCGGGCCGTTCCGCGACGCCGCCGAGTGCGCGCCGCAGTTCGGTGACCGCAGCACCCACCAGCAGGATCCGGCCGGGCCGCTGGGGGAGGCTCTGCGCGAGGTCCGGCTCGACCTCGCCGAGGGCGCCGACGCCGTCATGGTCAAGCCCGCCATGGCCTACCTCGACATCATCTCCCGCTTCCGCGACGAGGTGGACGTGCCGGTGGCGGCCTACCAGGTGAGCGGCGAGTACGCCATGATCGAGGCGGCCGCGGCCAACGGCTGGGTGGACCGCGAGCGGATGATCATGGAATCGCTGGTCGCGATCAAGCGCGCGGGTGCCGACCTGATCCTGACGTACTGGGCTGCCGAGGTGGCACGACGGCTCTAACCAAGGGGTTTCCCGTCAACTCGTGGGGCGTGTGCGTTAGAGTGCGATAACAAGTGCTGGTGTGTCCCGCGTGTGCGATCGCCCGCCCCGAGCCGGGACCTCCTCAGGGACGGGACTCGACGGGAGACACCAATGGTGGGGGTACCACTGGCTCGGCGTACCAAAAAACGGTCGCGGCCGACACGCATCAGCGCAGTGCTGGAATACGCCGCGATGGGCTGGCCCGTCGTGCCGGGGGCCCATCCGCTGCGGAATGGGCCTCGTGCCTGCTCCTGTGACCGTCTCGGCTGTCCCGATCCCGGTGCCCATCCGCTGTCCCCCGCATGGCACATGCAGGCCACGACGGACCCCGCGCTGCTCACGCGCTGGTGGCAGGCCGAGCCCGAGGCCAACGTGATCCTGCCCACCGGACGCGTGTTCGACGTCTTCGACGTACCGCTCGCCACCGGCCTGTCGGCCCTCACCCGGATCGACGCCGCCGGAGGGCATCCCGGCCCGGTCGCCTCCAAAGGCGACCGGGTTTTGTTTTATGTGGCCACGCGCGGCAATCCCGAGGACGAGGACGAGTGGTGGTCGTGCCAGCTGGACTGCGACCCGGCCACCATCGAGGACACGCCCGGATTGCGGTGGCACTGCCGCGACAGCTACGTCCTCGCGCCGCCCTCTGCTCTTCCCAGCGGTCAGCCCGTCTCGTGGTTGCGGGCTCCGGACGGGCGGCCGCTGCCTGATCCGTTGCGCGTTCTGGAGTGGCTCGCCGACTGACCGCCGGTCCCCTCAGGCGCGTGGGACGCCGCCCGAGGGGGCGGGCGAGGGCGGGACTAACCTGGGTCGGGTGAGCCGTACACAGAACTCCGAGGACCTGTTCGCCCGCGCCCGCCAGATCGTGCCGGGAGGCGTCAACTCCCCGGTGCGCGCCTTCGGCGCGGTAGGCGGCACGCCACGTTTCATGGCCGCGGGCCAGGGCCCCTACATCACCGACGTGGACGGCAACCGCTACGTGGACCTGGTGTGCTCCTGGGGGCCGATGATCCTCGGCCATCGGCATCCCGCGGTCGTCGACGCCGTGTCCGGGGCGGTGGCCCATGGGTTCTCCTACGGCACCGCCACTCAGGGCGAGGTCGAGCTGGCCGAGGAGATCGTGGCCAGGGTGGCGCCGGTCGAGAAGGTGCGGCTGGTCAGCTCGGGCACCGAGGCGACGATGAGCGCGGTGCGGCTGGCCCGCGGCTTCACCGGGCGGTCCAAGGTGATCAAGTTCGCCGGGTGCTATCACGGGCATGTCGACGCGCTGCTGGCCGCGGCCGGGTCCGGGGTGGCGACGTTCGGGCTGCCCGACACGCCGGGCGTGACCGGGGCGTCGGCGGCGGACACGATCGTGCTGCCGTACAACTCCATCGAGGCCGTCGAGGAGGCATTCGCCGCGGCGGACGTCGCGTGCGTGATCACCGAGGCGTGCCCCGCGAACATGGGCGTCGTCCCGCCGCGCGACGGCTTCAACGCGCGGCTGCGCGAGCTGTGCACGGCCAACGGGGCGCTGCTCATCGTCGACGAGGTGCTGACGGGCTTCCGCGTCTCGGCCTCCGGCTGGTACGGCCTGGACCCCGTTGAGGCGGACCTGATGACGTTCGGGAAGGTCATGGGTGGCGGGCTGCCGGCGGCCGCTTTCGGGGGGCGGGCGGACGTCATGGCCAATCTCGCTCCCGAAGGTCCCGTCTACCAGGCGGGGACGCTGTCGGGCAATCCGCTCGCGTGCGCGGCCGGGCTGGCCACGCTGCGGGCCCTGGACGCGGCCGCGTACGAGCACGTGGACGCCGCCGCCCTCGCCGTCGGGAAGGCGGCCTCCGAGGCGCTGGGCGCGGCCGGAGTGCCGCACCGGCTGCAGCGGGCGGGCAGCCTGTTCTCGATCTTCTTCACGGACGCTGAGGTGACGAACTTCACCGAGGCCAAGACGCAGAACACCGCGGCGTTCACCGCGTTCTTCCACGCGATGCTGGATCAGGGCGTCTACCTGCCGCCGTCGGCGTACGAGGCGTGGTTCCTGTCGGCCGCGCACGACGACGAGGCGCTCAACCGTGTCGCTGAAGCGCTTCCGGCCGCGGCGAAGGCGGCCGCCGCCGTGCTGTAGTGCCGGCGTAGAGCACGCCGGCGACGATGAGGGCCGCCGCCGCCAGCTTGAGCCAGGTGAGCGGCTCGCCCGTCAGCAGCGCGGCCGACGACATGCCGAACACCGGCACGAGCAGCGTGTACGGCGCCACGACCGAGGCGTCGTAGCGGCGGAGCAACCAGCCCCAGACGCCGAAGCCGCCGAGCGTGGAGACGAACGCCACGTACACGAGGGACAGCCAGCCCTCCAGAGGCGAGGTCAGCACCGGCACGCCCTCCAGCCACAGCGACAGGAGCAGGAGCGGCGGCGCGGAGAGGGCGCTTACCCAGACCATGAACCGCAGCGACTCGGGCGGGGTGAGGGAGTGCCGTCGCCTGGAGGAGCGGCGGGAGCGAAGCGACCAGAGCGGGGGAAGGCGGCGGCGTCGGGCGACCGAGCCCGCCTCACGGAGTGAGGCCATGTGCAGGGGAGTGAGGCGGCGTTGGGCGACCGAGCCCGCCTCACGGAGTGGGGCCGTGAACGGAGCGCGGCGCTGGACCACGTTCCCCAGACCCCAGGCGGCCGCGGCGGCCACGCAGAGTGCGAAGGCCCCGAGTGGGCCGGACACCCCGAAGTCGAGCGCGACCAGGGCGAGGCCTCCGAAGGCGACGGCCAGACCGAGGACGCGGCGGGCGGTGAGCCGCTCTCCGAGCAGCGTCACCGCGAACAGCACGGTGAACAAGGCTTGTATCTGAAGGACGAGTGAGGTGAGCCCGGCCGGCATGCCTGCCCGCATGCCTACGAGCAGCAGACCGAACTGGCCCACCCCGATGGTCGCCGCCACCCCTGCGACCCAGCGCCACGGCACTCCTGGACGTCCTACCAGCAACAGGGCCGGGAACGCCGCCATGGCGAACCTGATGCCCGCGTACAGCAGGGGCGGGAAGTGCCGCAGCCCCACTTGCATGACGACGAAGTTGACGCCCCAGACGGCGGCGAGGCCGATGGCGAGCGCGAGGTGGCGGGGTCGCACTCAGCGAGCGGGCTTCTGGTAACGGATGCGCTGCTCGCGAGCCTGCTCCGCCAGCGCCTTGAGGTACGACGGGGAGCTCGACTGCTGCTGCTTCTTCGACTTGATGATTCTCATGCATCTATTTTCATCTGCTACAGATTCGAGGACAAGCGAGACTTTCTACGCTAAACCCTTTAGGCTGGCTTACATGTTGGACTTGAACCGGCTCAAGGCCCTTCACGCTGTGCACGTCTACGGGTCGGTCGGAGCCGCCGCGGATGCCCTCATGGTCACCCCGTCGGCCGTGTCCCAGCAGATCGCGAAGCTGGAACGCGAGACCGGCGCGAGGCTCATGGAGCGCAACGGGCGCGGCGTGCGGCTGACGGACGCCGCCGGCCTGCTCGCCGAGCACGCCGAGCGCATCCTCGCCCTGGTCGAGACCGCGGAGGCGGACTTCGAGGCGCTGCGCGGTGAGGTCGTCGGCCGCCTCAACATCGCCGCCTTCCCCACTGCCGCCCGCGGCCTCATGCCCGGCGCGCTGGCCTCGCTCCGGCGCCGCCACCCTGACCTGTGGATCCAGCTGATCGAGCGTGAGCCGGAGCGGGTGGTACGCGACGTGTCCAGGGGCGAGCTGGACCTGGGCGTGATCCAGGACTGGCTCAGCAGGCCCATGGCGCTGCCCGACGGGCTGTCCAGGGCCACGCTGCTCGACGACGTGGCCGACGTGGCGCTGCCGGCCGGTCACCCGCTGGCCGAGGCCAGGGAGGTGGAGCTGGCCGCGCTGCACGGTGATCAGTGGATCAGCGGCTCGCCCGGCACCGTGTGCCACGACTGGCTGGTGTTCACGCTGCGCAACGCCTCGCTCGAGCCCGTGATCGCGTGCATGGCGGACGAATATCCGACCCAGCTCGCCCTGGTGGCGGCCGGGCTGGGCTGCGCGATCGTGCCGCGGCTCGGCCGCGACTGCGTGCCGGACGGTGTGCGGATCGTGCCCCTCAGGCCGCGCCAGTCGCGCCGCATCTACGCGGTCTGGCGGCAGGACGCAGCCCGCCGGCCCGCGATCAGGGCGCTGGTCGAGGCGCTCGTCGAGACCAGCCGCGGACAGGAGAACGCCTGGGCGGTCAAGTGACCGCCCCGCCCGGCCTCACCCGCGTGACCCGAGGGAGCGGATAAGCTGTGCCACACCATGGCTGAAACCACCGTCGTCCACCTGCTGCGCCACGGTGAGGTGCACAACCCAGGCGGCATCCTCTACGGCAGGCTGCCTGGCTATCACCTCTCGGATACAGGCCGGCTCATGGCCGAGACGGTCGCCAAGGCGGTCGGCGGCCGTGACATCGTCCGCGTCTACAGCTCGCCGCTCGAACGCGCGATGGAGACCGCGGCCCCGCTCGCCGACAAGCTCGGCCTGGAGATCGCGCAGGACGTCCGCCTGATCGAGGCCGGAAACCTCCTCCAGGGCCGCATGGTGGGGCAGGGGATGGGGGTGTTCCGCGACTGGCGTAACTACCGCTACTTCTGGAACCCGCTGCGCCCGTCCTGGGGCGAGTCGTACCCGGCCATCGTCCAGCGCATGAAGTCGATGATCGACGAGGCCCGGGCCGCGGCCCGCGGGCACGAGACGGTGCTCGTCAGCCACCAGCTGCCGATCTGGGCGATCAGGATGGCCGCCGAGGGCCGCAGGCTCTGGCACGACCCCCGGCGCCGGCAGTGCGCGCTGGCCAGCCTCACCACGCTCACGTTCGACGGGGACCGCCTCATCAGCATCGGCTACAGCGAGCCGGCCGGCTCGATCGAGACCGGGCCCTCCATCCCCGGCGCCTGACCCAGTGCGAGGAGCGCGCGGCCCCAACGGTAGAGTTGCAAGCTCTACCGGTTGTAGTACAAGGAGATCTTCCTCCGTGCGCGCCAAGTCCATCTCCCTCCTTTTCCTGGCTGTGCTGGTCGCGGGCTGCGCGGGCAACCAGAGTGGTCAGCCGCAGGCCGGTGACACCCGGTTCGTCGCGGGTGACGGGAAGATGCAGGTGTTCGCCGCGGGCGAGCGCAAGGCCGCGCCCCCGATCCAGGGGCCGACCCTCGACGGGGGCAGCGCCTCACTCGCCGCGCACAAGGGCAAGGTCGTGGTGCTCAACTTCTGGGCGTCGTGGTGCGGCCCGTGCCGGGCCGAGGCGCCGGTGCTCAAGGAGGTCGCGGCCAAGACCAAGGGCAGCGGCGTGGAGTTCCTCGGCGTCGACTTCAAGGACCGCCAGGCCGACGCGCTGGCCTTCGAACGCACCGAGAAAACCGGCTATCCCTCCATCTTCGACCAGCCGGGCAAGGTGGCGCTGGCCTTCCAGGGCACGGTGCCGCCCGCGGCCATCCCGTCCACGCTGATCATCGACAAGCAGGGCAGGGTCGCGGCCAGGGCGCTCGGCGCGGTGAAATACACCGACCTGATGGACACGGTGACCAAGGTGCGCGATGAGTGACGTCGTCGCCTCCGGATCGCTGCTGCTGGCGGTGCCGATCGCGGTGCTCGCCGGGATCGTGTCGTTCCTGTCGCCGTGCGTGCTGCCGCTGGTGCCCGGCTACCTGTCGTACGTGACCGGCATGAGCGCCGACCCCAGGCGGGGGCGGCTGGTCCTCGGGACGGCGCTGTTCGTGGCCGGGTTCGGGCTGGTGTTCGTGCTCAGCGGCGCGCTGTTCGGCGGGCTCGGGTCGGTGCTGCTGGGCAACGCCGACATCATCACCCGGGTGCTCGGGGTGCTGACGATCGTGCTCGGGCTCGCGTTCCTGGGCGTCGTGCCCGGGCTGATGCGCGACGTGCGCATCCACAAACTGCCGGCCGCGGGGCTGGCGGGGGCGCCGCTGCTCGGGGTGGTGTTCGGGCTGGGGTGGACGCCGTGCATCGGGCCCACGCTGGCCGTCGTGCTGGCGCTCGGGCTCAACGAGGGCAGTGCGGGCCGTGGCGCGCTCCTGGCCATGGCATACGCGCTCGGCCTCGGGCTCCCGTTCATGGGCGCGGCGCTCGCCTACAGCAGGGCACTACGCACGTTCCGGGCCATCCGCAAGCATTCGCGCCTGATCACCAGGATCGGCGGCGGCATGATGGTGGCCGTCGGGGTGCTGCTGGTGACCGGGCTCTGGGGACAGATGATCGCGGCCCTGCAGGGGACGATCGGCGCTTTCGAGCCGGTGATCTGATGAGCGTTCAAGAGCTGGAGCAGGAGCGGCGGCCCAGGCAGGCCGGGTTCGGGGCCACGGCCTGGCTGCGGTGGGTGTGGCGGACGCTCACCTCGATGCGCACGGCGCTGATCCTGCTGTTCCTGCTCGCGCTCGGCTCGGTGCCGGGCTCGCTGGTGCCGCAGCGAGGCGTGGAGCCCGACAAGGTGGCGCGCATCTACGAGCAGGACCCGACGCTGGCCGAGTGGTACGACCGGTTCCAGCTCTTCGAGGTGTTCACCTCGGCCTGGTTCGCGGCGATCTATCTGCTGCTGTTCGCCTCGCTGATCGGCTGCATCATCCCGCGCACCGCGACCTACCTGCGCGAGGTCCGCCGCAAGCCGCCCGCCGCGCCCAAGCACCTGTCCCGCCTGCCGCACTTCGCCACGTTCGAGGCGGACCTGGGGGTCCAGCAGGCCGCGCAGCGGCTGCGGAAGGCGCGTTTCCGCGTTGTGACCGGCGACGGCTGGGTGTCGGCCGAGAAGGGCTACCTGCGCGAGACCGGCAACCTGTTCTTCCACATCGCCCTGCTGGGCATCCTGCTCGCGATCGGCGCCGGCTCGCTCTACGGCTACCGCGGCAACGTCCTGGTCGTCGAGGGCGACGGGTTCGCCAACACGGTGGCCGCCTACGACCGCTACATCCCGGGCAGCCAGGTCTCCGCGGAGTCGCTGGAGCCGTTCTCCTTCCAGCTGACCGACTTCAAGGTCGCCTACCAGGTCACGGGGGACAAGCGCGGGCAGGCGCTCGACTACTCGGCCCACCTGAAGGTCAACGACTCTCCCGGGGCGTCCACGCGTGACTTCGAGCTCAAGGTCAACACGCCGCTGGAGATCAACGGCACACAGACGTACCTGATCGGCAACGGCTACGCCCCCGTCTTCAAGGTCACCGACGGCAAGGGGCAGGTGGCCTTCGAGGGTGCGGTGCCGTGCCTGATCGAGGACAAGGGCACGATGACGTCCGGCTGCGTGGTCAAGGCGCCGGACGCGCAGCCGTCGCAGCTCGGGTTCCTGATGCGGTTCCTGCCCACGAGCGTGCCGCTGACGGATGGCACCTACGCCTCGGCGTTCCCTGGGGAGCTCAACCCCGAGGTGCAGCTCATCGGCGCCTTCACCGGCGATCTGGGGCTGCGTTCCGGCCGGCCCCAGTCGGTTTACGAGCTGGCGCCGCCCGAGGTCATGAAGAAGCTCACGCCCCTGGTCATGGGCAAGGCCGCGCCCAAGCCGCTGGCCGCCGGGCAGTCGTTCGACCTGCCGCAGGGCGCGGGCAAGCTGGAGTTCGTCGGGGTCAAGGAATGGATGACGATCCAGATCGCCTACGACCCGGGGCGCGTGCCCGCCCTGGTGTCCGCCGCGACGGCGGTCGTCGCCATCGCGCTCTCGCTCATGATCCGGCGCCGCAGGGTGTTCGTGCGGATCGATCAGGGCAAGGTCGACGTGGGCGGCCTGACCCGTACAGAGGGCTCGGAGGCGGGTTTCGCCGAGGAGTTCGCCGACATCGTCAAGGTTCTATCGGCAGGAGAGAAGCATGTCCGCTGAGCAACTCGCCGAGTTGAGCGACCTCTTCGTCGTCGCCGCGGTCCTGCTCTATGTCTTCGCCATGGTCGGCTTCGCGATGGAGCTGGCCTTCGGCCGGTTCCGCCCGGGCAAGGCCGAGGCGATCGTCAAGCAGCCGGTGACCGTCGGAGCGGCCGGCGGCACCGCCGGCTCCGACGCGGTCCCGCTGCCCGACGCCGGCGCGCCGCCGCTCGGGGCGGCCAGGGCCGGGACCGTGGCCCTCGGGCTCGCCTGGCTGGGCTGGGCCGCCAACCTCGCCGCCATTGTCACCCGCGGCCTGGCCGTGGACCGGTGGCCGTGGGGCAACATGTACGAGTTCGTGGTGGCGATCTGCTTCGCCGCCGTGTCGGCGTTCCTCGGCACCCAGCTCCGCCAGAACGTGCGTTTCCTCGGCGCCTTCGTCATGGTGACGGCCGCGCTCGGGCTCGGCCTCGCCGTCAAGGTCTTCTACACGGCCGCGGGACCCGTCGTGCCCGCGCTGGACTCCTACTGGATCGCCATCCACGTCAGCGCCGCGATCATCTCCAGCGGCCTGCTGACCTTGGCGGGTGTGTCCGGCGTCCTCTACCTGCTGCGCGGCGACGGGCTCTCCCGCCTGCCGGCCCGTGAGGACCTGGAGCGGGTGGCCCATCGGGCGATCGTGTTCGCGTTCCCGCTGTGGACGTTCGCGGTGATCGCGGGCGCGCTCTGGGCGGACCGCGCCTGGGGTCGCTACTGGGGCTGGGACCCCAAGGAGGTCTGGTCGTTCATCACGTGGGTGGCGTACGCGGCCTACCTGCACGCCAGGGTGACGGCCGGATGGCGGGGCAGGTCCGCGACGATCGTGCAGCTCGTCGCGTTCGGCTGCCTGCTGTTCAATTTGATCGGCGTCAACATCTTCATCACCGGCCTGCACAGCTACGCCGACGTGTGAGCTAGCCCAGGTCGTCACCGCGCATGCGACGTTCGAGGTCGCGCAGGAAGTCGGGGTCGTCGTCGGGGCCCTTCGGCACGCCCGGGCCGGGGGTCACCGGCCACGCCTGGCGCGGGGCCCGAGGGCGGCCGCGCACCATCCAGATCAGGCCGCCCACCAGGGGGATCAACACCACGATCAGGACCCATAGTGCCTTTGGTACGTTCCTAACCTCGTCTTCGGGGGTAGTGATCACGTCGAACAGGGAAAAGAGCCAGAAGGCCAGCAGCGCCAGGCCGATCAGAACACCTGCCATGTCCGAACTGTAAGCCATCCGGCATGTGATCGTGCTTCCCGATGTCCCCTTTCGGGTGACTAGGAGAAGATCGGCGTCGTACGGTGGAACCCGATGCGGCGGAGCCCCACCGGGGCGCCAACGGGCGTTGAGAGGTGCGATGGCCTTTTCTCACGACAAGGGCCGGCATCGGCGCGGTCGCTGGTGGCGGCGCGGGTCCTACCTTTTCTCCCGCAACGCGGAGGCACCTCGCGGCGCGGAGCGCTCCTTCTGGTCCGACGCCCGTGAGAGGCGCCAGGAGGCCCGGAACGACCGCGCCAAGGGCAAAGGGCTCAACGGCGCGGAGCGACGCCTGTGGCCGGGCGCTGGGAAGCGCGACGAGCGGGCGGAGCACCTGCCCAGGACCGGCGCCGAACAGCCGGCGCAGAAGAGCTGGGACGGTTTCGCGGTACGCGAACGCCGCGAGCGCCTGCCCGCCGCCGTGGTGGAGAGCCCCAGCTACACCTGGTACGACTTCGAGCTCGACGACCAGCCGCCCAGAGCGCAGCCGAACCGGCCCGACGTGCCTTCCATGGGCGACGGCCTGCGCCACTGCGGGAAGCTGGAGTCCATCCTGCACCGACAGTGGGACGCCAGGCTGGGCCCGCCGCCGCCCGACGTCGTACGCGCCGTCGAGAGCCTCGCCAGGCTCCCCGACCGGCTCAAGGAGAAGCTCGCGGCCGGCCTCGAAGGCATCTACGTCGGCCCCGGCGGCGTCCCCGACCTCGACGACATGGGCTACTTACGCGGCGCCCCCTTACCGTCGGGCCGCGCCACGTGGGACATCTGCGCCGGCGCGTACGGAGACCGCAAGATCGTGGTGGGGGACCGCCCCTCGCCCACGCCGGACGTGATGATGCACGAGGTCGGCCATGCCATCGACGACATCGACTCGGCATATGGAGAATGGGTGTCCGACTCGCCAGAGTTCGTGCGCCTCTACGACGCCGCCAAGCCGCTGCTGGCCTCGGCCTTCCACCGCCAGGGCGGCGGGCTCGGCCGCAAGGAGTTCTTCGCGGACGCCTTCGCCGCCATCGCCGCCCGCCAGCGCCCAGCGCTCGTCGACATGCTCGGGGGGGACACACGGATGGCGCTCGACGTCATGCTGTTCTTCAACCGGCGCTACGGAATCTAGGTGATCCGCCATGTACGTCATCCGGCTCGCGGACGGGACGTTGCGCGTACCGCAGAGCCTGACCAGCGAAGACGGGCGTCTGATCGGCAACGCGTACGTGGAGATGCGGCCCGGCGACTCCGGCTATGAGCAGTGGCTGGCGGAGTCGGTGACGGAGGAGGAGGCGGCGCTACGCCGCAAGCGCTGGGAAGAGGAGAACGACGACCTGGAACGCGAGTTCCTGGCCTTCAAGGCGGAGCAGGAAGACGCCTGATGGGAGCGAGTGGACAGGCGCCAGCCACGGTCGGCGGTTGGCGCCGCCCCGTGCTTACCGGTCGGAACTGCGGCCGGGAAGCACGCGAACAGTGGGTTCCGCCAGCGGTGACCCTGCCGGATCGCAGGATCACCGTCTGCGCGGAACGTCAGACGCGCGGGGACTCACCTGCTGGCCTGTCGGCCGTAAGAACGTCCTCGCCTCGGAGAAGGGCGTGCACTTCCGACTCGCGGAAGCGCCGGTGCCCTCCGGGGGTGCGGATACTGCTGATGCGGCCTGCCGCAGCCCAGCGTGTAACCGTCTTTGGGTCTACCCGGAAGAGGGCGGCAACCTCTCCAGGGGTCAGCAGACGCTCGCTGCTACTCTCCACCAATCTCTCCCCCTCGCATCCCGCTTCCTGCCAGCGGGCGGACAGGTAACCAGTGTGTCGAGCGAAGCCTGATTTATCCGTGGTTTTCGACAAAGATCACGGGTTGTTATCAGCTGACTGCCCGATTGTTATATGATAGAGCCTCTTTGGGGCTCTCGTGGGTGTTTCTTTACGAAACTCCCTAACTGTGAACAGTAGCAGCGGTCGCGTCCGATGCGAAGAGCGAGCGCCGCACGAGCCCGAGTAACCTCGAACCTGTGCATCCCGTTCTCGTTTACACCGCGTCGCGGATCGGCCTGTTCGGCGTGACCTTCCTTGTGCTCTTCCTGCTCGGCCTGCATAACCCGCTGGTGCTGATCCTGGCGTCTTTCGTGATCAGCGGAGTGGCCAGCTATGTCCTGCTGTCCAAGCAGCGCGACGCCATGAGCGCACGCATCAGCGACAAGCTCGACCGGCCGAAGCCACACGACGACTAGGCCAGAGGGAACATGCCAATCCGGGCATGGTACTCCCGTCCGAGGCTCGTTGTGTCGCTACCGACAAGTAGTCCGCCGGCGTGTGCCGAAAACGCCTTCACGCCGATGCCGCGCTCCCGCGTGGGATTCCAACTGAGGGCTTTTCCGGTGCGTGGATGAATAGCGCCGATGCCGGGGCGTGAGACCGCCCCCGGCCCGGCCGAGTCGCGGCCCTGCGGATTGTCCAGCCAGCGCTGATGCCCGCCGACGTAGACCGCCGCCCCCGTCACCGCGACCGAGTAGAGGGAGTCGCCTCCCGTGCTGTTGACCCACGTGGGCCTGATGCGGGCGCCTTTCGCGTACGTCTCGAACCTGGCGGCCGTGTCGCACATCCCGCCTCTGGCGCCGCCCGTGGTGACGACCGCGAAATAACTGCCGTCGGGTGCGAAGTCCAGGCCGCGCACGTACGAGGGGAACGCCGAGGCGCAGCGGCGCGCGTACGCCTCCGTGCGCCAGGGCGCGACCCTGGCCGTCGGCCCGCTGATGTCGATCAGCCCGACCTGCGGCCTGGAGTGGCCGCCGAGCGTGGTGAACGTGCCGTCCACCGCGAGCCGGTCACGCGAGACGGCGAGCGCGTAGATCTTGACCTTGGACGTCAGCGGCTCTCCAGGCGTGATGTCGAAGCCCGGGTCGGGCGCGCCCGTGGTCGCGTCGAGCCGGGCAAGCGCCTCCCGCGGGCCGATGAAGTCGCCGCCGACGTAGAGCTTGCCGCCCTGCCTGGCCAGCGCCGTCACCGCGCCGCCGGTGATGCGCGGCGCGAAGCCGGGCACCAGCGAGCCGTCGGAAAGGCTGACCTTGGCCAGCGCTCTGGAACGCTGGTTGTTGACGCCGTGGAATTCGCCGCCGACGTAGACGGTGCCGCGCTCGCCGGCGGCCAGCCCGTAGACGGGACCGGCCACGCTCGGCGCGAAGTCCGGCAGGATGCGGCCGGTCGGCAGGTCGAATGCGAACAGGTTGTCGCGATGCAGGACGGTGCGGCGGGCGGCGTCGGACACCTCGGTGAACGCGCCGCCGACGACCACGGTACGGCCGACGACGGCGATGGCGTTGACGATGCCGTCGAGGACGTGGGGGGTGCTGTCGATCGGGTCGGCCGACACGACGCGGGAGTGCGCGACGGGGGCCGCGGCGATGATCGCCGCAAGGGCGACACGGGCAAGCATTCCCCAACAACTAGCAGACGTTGCGTAGCGAGGCGGCTACTTTCTGTAGATTGCCCTAAAAGCCAATACGCTTAGGGGCATGACGCGCGCTCAGTTGGACAAGCAGCCGCACGAGGTCGCCGCGATGTTCGATCGCACCGCCCGGCGCTACGACCTGGTCAACGATGTGATCTCCCTCGGCCAGGTCAGGCTCTGGCGCAAGGCGGTGGCGGCCGCCGTGGACGCCGGGCCCGGTGAGCTCGTTCTCGACCTGGGGGCCGGCACCGGCACGTCCACTGACACCTTCACCAGGCTCGGCGCCCGCGCGATCGCCTCCGACTTCTCGCTCGGCATGCTCCGCACCGGCGTGGCCCGCCACGGCAGCAACGCGCTGAGCGGGGAAGGGGTGCCGTTCATCGCCGGCGACGCCTTGCGGCTGCCGTTCGCCGACGACGTCTTCGACGCGGTGACGATCTCGGTGGCGCTGCGCAACGTGCACGACACCGTGCAGGCGCTCCGGGAGATGCGGCGGGTGACCAAGCCGGGTGGGCGGCTGGTGGTCCTGGAGTTCTCGCACGTGACGTTCGGCCCGTTCGACCTGGTCTATCGCGAATATCTGATGAAGCTGCTGCCGAAGGTCGCCAAGGTCTTCGGCTCCAACGACGACTCCTACGAATATCTCGCCGAATCCATCAGGGACTGGCCGGACCAGCCGACGCTGGCCGGGATCGTCCAGGAGGCCGGATGGGAACGAGTGGCCTGGCGCAATCTCACGATGGGGATCGTCGCCATCCACAGGGGGTTCAAACCCGCCCCCTCGCCGCATGAAAAGTGACGTAATTCGGAGCTGTAAAAACGCATTTTCACGATGGCCTGGCGTGGTCACGAGACGGCATCGCATTGCTCGCCGCTCTTTGCGGGTCGGCGAGCGCGAGGGGGCGGCTGCTAGCGTGCCGATCATGACTCCGCCGCCACGGACGACACGCCGACCCCTTGGATCACAGAACGGCACCCCGACTGCCACTATGTACAAGAAAAGCAGTAGACTGCGGCGCGACAAGTTTGTGAAGGGGTTCACAAAGGAACGAAGGCAGCACACCCCGGGGCCTTCGAGCGTGTAGGGACAGGACAGTCCAGTGACCGTGCCACCAGCCAACCTCCAAGCGCAGGAGCTCGCCGCGAGAGAGCGACGCAGGAGCCGACGAGTGGCGAAGCGGGCGCGACCATGAGCACAGTTGACGCCGACGTCATCGTCGTCGGCGCCGGTCCCGCCGGTTCCGCGACCGCCTTCTACCTCGCTCAGGCCGGACTCGACGTGCTGCTCCTGGAGAAGACCAGGTTCCCCCGCGAGAAGGTCTGCGGCGACGGCCTGACCCCCCGTGCGGTCAAGCAGCTGCTCAACATGGGCGTTGACATCGACGCGCCCGGCTGGATCAGGAACAAGGGCCTGCGTGTCGTCGGCGGCGGCCACCGATTCGAGCTCGACTGGCCCCAGCTCGAGCGCTTCCCCGACTTTGGGCTCGTCCGCACCCGCCAGGACTTCGACCAGATCGTCGCGGCCAACGCGGTCAAGAACGGCGCGCGCCTCATGGAGGGCGTCACCGTCACCGGGCCCGTGCTCGACGACCGCAGCGGCCACATCGTCGGCGTGACGACCAAGGACGGCCGCGAGTTCCGCAGCAAGGTGGTGGTGGCCGCCGACGGCAACAGCACCCGGCTGGCCCTGGGCATGGGCCTGCACAAGCGCGAGGACCGCCCGATGGGCGTGGCCGTGCGGACCTATTTCGAGAGCCCGCGGCACGACGACGACTATCTCGAGACCTGGCTGGAGCTGTGGGACGGCGACACGCTGCTGCCCGGCTACGGCTGGGTGTTCGGCGTCGGTGACGGCACCGCCAACGTGGGCCTGGGCCTGCTCAACACCAGTGCCCAGTTCAAGAACATCGACTACCGCGACCTGCTGCGCCGCTGGTGCCGGGCGATGCCCGCCGATTGGGGCTTCACCGAGGACAACATGACGGGGCCCATCCGCGGCGCCGCGCTCCCGATGGCCTTCAACAGGCAGCCTCACTACACGCGTGGCCTGGTGCTCGTGGGAGACTCCGGCGGCTCGATCAACCCGTTCAACGGCGAGGGCATCGCCTACGCCATGGAGACCGGCGAGATCGCCGGCGAGGTCGTCGCGAAGGCGCTCAAGAGCGCCACTCCCGCGCAGCGCGAGCGTACCCTCCGGACGTATCCTCGCGTGTTGAAGGACGCCTACGGCGGATATTTCACGCTCGGCAGGTTGTTCGTCGAGGCGATTGGGAAGCCGGGTGTGATGAGTTTCGGCACCAGGCATGGGCTCCCTCACCCGAGGCTGATGCGCTTCGCCCTCAAACTCCTTGGTAATCTCACCGACCGGCGAGGCGATGCGTCCGACATGATCATCAACGCACTCTCGAAGGTCGCCCCACCAGCATGAATCCCAGAATCAACAGATCCGGCTGCGCGCCCGCGCGCGCGGCGACTCCAGAGGAGGCGTAGCGATGGACCTGTACGTGCCCATCCTGGTGCTCGCCGTTCTCGCGGGGGGCTTCGCGATCTTCTCGGTCGCCATCGCTCCCTTCACCGGTCCCAAGCGCTGGAACCGCGCGAAGCTCGACGCCTATGAATGCGGCATCGAGCCGACGCCCCAGCCTGTCGGTGGTGGACGGTTCCCGCTCAAATACATGGTCACGGCGATGCTCTTCATCGTCTTCGACATCGAGATCATCTTCCTATACCCGTGGGCTGTCTCGTTCGCTCCGCAGACGAACGACGCCGGCCAGGTGCTCTCCTCCGGCCTCGGCCTGTTCGCGCTCGTGGAGATGCTGCTGTTCATCGTCACCGTGCTCGTCGCCTACGCGTACGTGTGGCGCCGCAAGGGTCTGGACTGGGACTGAAAATGGGACTTGAAGAGAAACTCCCCAGCGGGTTCATCCTCAGCACGGTCGAAGCGGCCGCCGGATGGGCACGCAAGAACTCCGTATGGCCGGCCACGTTCGGTCTCGCCTGTTGCGCGATCGAGCTGATGGCCACCGGCGGCCCCCACTACGACCTGGCGCGCTTCGGCATGGAGCGCGCTTCGGCGTCTCCCCGCCAGGCCGACCTCATGATCGTCGCCGGGCGGGTCTCCCAGAAGATGGCCCCCGTGCTGCGGCAGATCTACGACCAGATGGCCGAGCCCAAGTGGGTCATCGCCATGGGCGTGTGCGCCTCCAGCGGCGGCATGTTCAACAACTACGCGATCGTGCAGGGCGTCGATCACATCGTGCCCGTCGACATCTACCTGCCGGGCTGCCCGCCGCGGCCGGAGATGCTGATCGACGCCATCGTCAAGCTGCACGACAAGATCCAGAACACGAAGTTCGGCGCTCACCGTGCCAAGCAGATCGACGAGCTCGAGCTGAAGGCGCTGCGCACGCTGCCGCTGATCGACCAGGGGGCCGCGAAGTGACCTCGCCCGACAACCTCCCCGAGGTCCCGGACGCCCAGGTCCCCGAGGTGCCGGCGGTTCAGGAGCCGCCGATCGCCAGGCGGGGCATGTTCGGGGCGCAGGACACCGGTGACACCTCCGGCTACGGCGGCCTCGTCGTACGCCGGGCGCCGCAGCTCTCCACGCCCCGCCCGTACGGGAGCTACTTCGACGAGATCGTCGACACCCTCGCCCTCGACGACGCCATCGAGCGCGTGGTCGTGGACCGGGGCGAGCTGACCCTGCACGTCAAGCGGGAGCGCCTCGTCGAGGTGTCCCAGAAGCTGCGCGACGAGCCCGCCCTGCGCTTCGAGCTGTCGCTCGGTGTGTCCGGCGTCCACTACCCGCACCTGACAGGCGAGGAACTGCACGCCGTCTACCACCTGTGCTCGATCACGAACAACAGGCGCGTGCGCTTGGAAGTCAGTTGCCCGGACGCCGACCCGCACATTCCATCCACCGTTGGCGTTTACCCTGGTCATGACTGGCACGAGCGGGAGACGTACGACTTCTTCGGGATCGTCTTCGACGGCCACCCCGGGCTCACCCGGATCATGATGCCGGACGACTGGGACGGTCACCCGCAGCGCAAGGACTACCCGCTCGGCGGCATCCCGGTCGAATACCGCGGCGCCACCATCCCCGCGCCGGACCAGAGGAGGTCCTACTCATGAGCACCGCTTATGACGAGGCGACCGAGGGCAAGGTCTACTCCGTCAACGGGGCCGACTGGGACCAGGTCGTCAACGACGTGCGCGACACCGAAGAAGAGCGCCTCGTCGTCAACATGGGCCCGCAGCACCCGTCCACGCACGGCGTGCTCCGCCTCGTCCTGACCCTCGACGGCGAGACGGTCACCGAGGCCCGCGGCGTCATCGGCTACCTGCACACCGGCATCGAGAAGAACATGGAGTTCCGGACGTGGACCCAGGGGTCCACGTTCGTGACGCGCATGGACTACCTCTCGCCGATCTTCAATGAGACGGCCTACTGCCTGGGCGTGGAGAAGCTGCTCGGCATCACCGACCGCGTCCCCGAGCGGGCGCAGGCCATCCGCGTGATGATGATGGAGCTCAACCGCATCGCCTCGCACCTGGTGGCCATGGGCACGTTCGGCATGGAGCTGGGCGCCACCACGCCGTTCCTGTTCGGCTACCGCGACCGCGAGCTGATCATGGACCTGTTCGAGTACATCACCGGCCTGCGCATGAACCACGCCTACATCCGCCCCGGCGGCGTGAGCGTGGACCTGCCCGCGGGCACGGTCGACAAGGTCGGCGAGTTCCTCAAGGAGATGGTCAAGCGGATCAAGGACATCCGCAAGCTCCTCGACGCGAACCCGGTCTACGTCCGCCGCACGCGCGACGTGGCCTACCTCGACCTGACCGGCTGCATGGCGCTCGGCATCACGGGCCCCATCCTGCGCGCCGCCGGGCTGCCGTGGGACCTGCGCAAGTCGCAGCCCTACTGCGGCTACGAGACGTACGAGTTCGACGTCGCCACCGACCGCGGCTGCGACGTCTACGGCCGCTACCTCGTGCGCATGAAGGAGATGGAAGAGTCCCTCAAGATCATCGAGCAGGCCCTCGACCGCATCGCCGGTCCGCTCAAGGGTCAGCCGGTGATGATCGAGGACAAGAAGATCGGCTGGCCCGCGCAGCTCGCGCTCGGCCCCGACGGCTTCGGCAACTCTCCCGACCACATCGCGCACATCATGGGCACCTCGATGGAGGCCCTCATCCACCACTTCAAGCTGGTGACCGAGGGCTTCAGGGTGCCGGCCGGGCAGGCGTACGCCGCCATCGAGTCGCCCAGGGGCGAACTCGGCGCGCACGTCGTCAGCGACGGCGGCACCCGGCCCTACCGCGTGCACTTCCGCGAGCCGTCCTTCTGCAACCTGCAGAGCTTCCCCGCGATGGCGGAGGGCGGCCAGGTCGCCGACGTCATCGCCGCGGTGGCATCTATCGACCCCGTCATGGGAGGTGTGGACCGGTGACATACTCACCGGAAGTCCGTGAGCGTCTCGAACGGGACGCCAAGGAGATCATCGGCCGCTACCCGAAGACGCGGTCCGCCCTGCTGCCCCTGCTGCACCTCGTGCAGTCCGAAGACGGCTACGTCTCCGACGACGGGCAGGAGTTCTGCGCGGAGATGCTGGGTCTCAGCAAGGCCGAGGTCGTCGGCGTGTCGACCTTCTACACCATGTACAAGCGCAAGCCGGCGGGCGACTATCACGTCGGGGTGTGCATCAACGCGCTGTGCGCGGTCATGGGCGGCGACCAGATCTGGGAAGAGCTGTCGGAGCACGTCGGCGTCGGTCACGAAGAGGCGACCGCCGACGGCAAGGTCTCGCTCGAGCGCCTGGAGTGCAACGCGGCCTGCGACTTCGCCCCGGTCATGATGGTCAACTGGGAGTTCTTCGACAACCAGACGCCCGAGTCGGCCAAGCAGCTCGTCGACGACCTGCGCGACGGCAAGGACGTGCGGCCCACGCGCGGCCCGAAGAAGCTGTGCACCTTCAAGGAGGCCTCCCGCGTGCTCGCGGGGCTGCCCGACGACCTGGCGGGCGACGGCCCGTCGGCCGCCGGTGCCTCGCTCGAAGGCCTGAAGGTCGCCAAGGCCAACGGATGGAAGGCCCCCGAGGCATGAGCACGACGCTGACACCGGTCCTGACGGCCAACTGGGACCAGCCCAACTCCTTCACCCTCGACGTCTACGGCGAGTACGAGGCGGCGAAGAAGGCGCTGGGCATGGACCCGGACGCCGTCATCCAGTCCGTCAAGGACTCGGGCCTGCGCGGCCGCGGCGGTGCGGGCTTCCCGACCGGCATGAAGTGGGGGTTCATCCCGCAGGGCGACGGCAAGCCGCACTATCTCGTCGTCAACGCCGACGAGTCGGAGCCGGGCACCTGCAAGGACATCCCACTGATGATGGCCAACCCGCACGCGCTGGTCGAGGGCATCATCATCACGTCCTACGCGATCCGCGCCAACCACGCCTTCATCTACGTGCGCGGCGAGGTCCTGCACGTGATCCGGCGGCTGCACGCGGCCGTGCGGGAGGCGTACGAGAAGGGTTATCTCGGCAGCGACATCTTCGGCTCCGGCTACGACCTGGAGCTGGTCGTGCACAGCGGCGCGGGCGCGTACATCTGCGGCGAGGAGACGGCGCTGCTCGACTCGCTGGAAGGCTTCAGAGGTCAACCGCGGCTCAAGCCCCCGTTCCCGGCCGTGGCGGGCCTCTACGCCTCGCCTACTGTCGTGAACAACGTCGAGTCGATCGCCAGTGTTCCCTCGATCATCGCCAACGGGGCCGACTGGTTCGCCGGCATGGGCACCGAGAAGTCCAAGGGCTTCGGCATCTTCTCGCTGAGCGGCCACGTCACCCGCCCCGGCCAGTACGAGGCCCCGCTCGGCATCACGCTGCGCGAGCTGCTCGACATGGCCGGCGGCATCCGCGAGGGGCACCAGATCAAGTTCTGGACCCCGGGCGGCTCCTCCACGCCGATCTTCACCGACGAGCACCTCGACGTGCCGCTCGACTTCGAGGCCGTCGGCGCCAAGGGCTCCATGCTGGGCACCCGCGCGCTGCAGATCTTCGACGAGACCACCTGCGTGGTCCGCACGGTGCTGCGGTGGACGGAGTTCTACGCCCACGAGTCGTGCGGCAAGTGCACGCCGTGCCGCGAGGGCACCTACTGGCTCAAGCAGGTGCTCAAGCGCCTGGAGAAGGGCCAGGGCACCGAGGACGACCTGACCACGATCACCGACATCGCGGACAACATCCTCGGCCGCTCGTTCTGCGCCCTCGGCGACGGCGCGACCAGCCCGATTCACTCCTCGGTGAAGTACTTCCGCGAGGAGTACCTCAAGCACTTCGAGATCGGCGGCTGCCCGTTCGACCCGAAGAAGTCCACTCTCTGGGGTGAGCAGTGACCGTCGTAGAAACAGAAACGAACCTGGTGACCCTGACCATCGACGGGTTCCAGGTCAGTGTCCCCAAGGGCACCTTGATCATCAGGGCTGCCGAGCTGCTGGGCATCCAGATCCCCCGGTTCTGCGATCACCCGCTGCTCGACCCGGCGGCCAACTGCCGCCAGTGCCTGGTCGACATCCCCGACGCGGGCAACGGCCGCGGCTTCCCCAAGCCGCAGCCGTCGTGCGCGATCGAGGTCGCCGAGGGCATGGTCGTGCAGACCCAGCTCACTTCGCCGGTCGCCGAGAAGGCGCAGCGGGCGGCGATGGAGTTCCTGCTGATGAACCACCCGCTGGACTGCCCGGTCTGCGACAAGGGCGGCGAGTGCCCCCTGCAGAACCAGGCCATGTCCAACGGCCAGGGCGAGTCCCGGTTCCAGGAGCAGAAGCGGACCTTCCCCAAGCCGCTGCCGCTGTCCACGCAGGTGCTGCTCGACCGCGAGCGCTGCGTGCAGTGCGCCCGCTGCATCCGCTTCTCCGACCAGATCGCCGGCGACCCGCTCATCGAGTTCTTCGAGCGCGGGGCCAAGGAGCAGGTCCGTACGGCCGACGGCAAGCCGTTCAACTCCTACTTCTCCGGCAACACGGTGCAGATCTGCCCGGTCGGCGCGCTGACCGGCGCCGCCTACCGCTTCCGTGCCCGCCCGTTCGACCTGGTGTCCACGCCGAGCGCGTGCGAGCACTGCGCCTCCGGCTGCGCCCAGCGCACCGACCACCGGCGCGGCCGCGTCACCCGCCGCCTGGCCGGCAACGACCCGCAGGTCAACGAGGAGTGGAACTGCGACAAGGGCCGCTGGGCGTTCTCCTACGCCACGCAGCCCGACCGGCTCAAGACGCCGCTGGTCCGCAACGAGGAGGGCGTGCTCGTGCCCGCCTCGTGGCCGGAGGCGCTGGCGGTCGCCGCCGAGGGCCTGGCCAAGGCTCGCGGCAAGGCGGGCGTGCTGGTCGGCGGCCGGGTCACGGTCGAGGACTCCTACGCCTACGCCAAGTTCGCCAGGGTGGCGCTCGGCACCAACGACATCGACTTCCGCGCCAGGCCGCACTCCGCCGAGGAGGCGCAGTTCCTGGCGCACGCGGTGGCCGGCAAGGGCATCGAGATCGACTACGCCGACCTCGAGAACGCCCCGGCCGTGCTGCTCGCCGGGTTCGAGCCCGAGGAGGAGTCGCCGATCGTCTTCCTGCGCCTGCGCAAGGCGTGGCAGAAGAAGGGCCTCAAGGTCACCTCGATCGCCCCGTTCGCCTCTCCGGGACTGGAGAAGATGGGCGGCACGCTCATCCGCACCGTTCCGGGCGCCGAGGCCGACGCGATCGGCGACCTGGTCGGCACCCTCGCCGAGGGCACGATCGTGCTGGCGGGCGAGCGGCTGGCCACGGTGCCGGGCGCCCTGTCCGCTCTCGTACGGCTCGCCGCCGCCTCCGACGCCAAGCTCGCCTGGATCCCCCGCAGGGCGGGCGAGCGCGGCGCGGTCGAGGCCGGTGCGCTGCCCACCCTGCTGCCGATCGGCCGCCCGGTGGACGACGAGACCGCCAGGGCCGAGGTCGCCCGGGTGTGGAACGTGTCCGCGCTGCCCGGCACGCCGGGCCGCGACACCGCCGCCATCCTGACGGCCGCCCGCGCGGGTGACCTGGACGCGCTGGTCGTGGCCGGCGTAGACCCCTACGACCTGGCCGACCCGGCGGCGGCGCTCGACGCCCTCGAGTACACGCCGTTCATCGTCAGCCTGGAGATTCGCGCCAGCGCCGTCACCGACCGCGCCGACGTGGTCCTGCCCGTCGCCGCCGTCCAGGAGAAGGGCGGCACGTTCGTCAACTGGGAGGGCAGGGGCCGCTCGTTCGAGGCCCCGCTCAAGGTCCCGGGCCTGCAGAGCGACCTCGCCGTGATCGGCAACCTGGCCGACCGGATGGACGTGCACCTGGGCCTGCCGGACGCCAAGGCCGCCCGCCGCGAGCTGTCCAGCCTGGGCGCCTGGCGCGGCAGCCGGATCAGCGCGCCGAACGCGCTGACCCGCACCCAGGAAGTGCCGGAGGCGGGCCAGGCGCTGCTGGCGACCTGGCACCTGCTGCTCGACGAGGGCAGGCTGCAGGACGGCGAGCCCTACCTCGCCGGCACCGCCCGCCCCGCCGAAGCGCTGATCTCCGAGAGCACGGCAGCCGAGATCGGCGTCGCCGATGGCGACAAGCTGGTCGTGGGCGATAACGTCACTCTGCCCGTGCGCGTCGCCGACCTGCCGGACCGGGTGGTCTGGGTCCCGGCCAACTCCGGCGGCTGCTCGGTCACGCGCGACCTGCGTGCGGTGGCCGGCGACATCGTCACCATCGGGAGCGCCTCATGACCCATGTTCTCGCGGCCGATCCCACCCTTGCCGACTTCGGCAAGGACCCGCTGTGGATCACCATCATCAAGACCGTGATGCTGTTCCTGTTCCTGATGCTGGGCATCCTGTTCGGCGTCTGGTTCGAGCGCAAGCTGATCTCCAGGATGCAGCACCGCTACGGCCCCAACCGGGCCGGCAAGTTCGGCCTGCTGCAGTCCGTGGCCGACGGGATCAAGATGGGGCTGAAGGAGGACATCTTCCCGCGGACCGTGGACAAGGTGCTCTACCTGCTGGCGCCCGTCATCATGGTGGTCCCGGCGTTCCTGGCCTTCTCCATCGTGCCGTTCGCCCCCATGGTCAACCTGTTCGGCGTCCAGACGCCGCTGCAACTGGTCGACCTGCCGGTGGCGGTGCTGTTCATGCTCGCCATGGGCGCCGTGTCGGTCTACGGCGTGGTGCTGGCCGGTTGGTCGTCGCGCTCGCCGTACGCGCTGCTCGGCGGCCTGCGGTCGGCGGCCCAGGTGGTGTCGTACGAGATCGCCATGGGCCTGTCGTTCGTCGCGGTCTTCATCTTCGCCGG
>NZ_JBQHCV010000021.1:0-217415 GCF_052068215.1 Nonomuraea sp. H19
CAATAATGACGGGGTTCATACATGTAAAAACATGCACTGGCTTTTAACACACTGTTGAGTTCTCAAGAAACGGACGCGTACAACCTTACTTGAAACCGTCTGGCTTCTCGCTCGGTGGCGTTCATCTCGTTGTGTCTTAATTCTTTCAGCCCTCCCGGTCCCTGTCAAATTGACCGGACCGGCTGGACTTGCGGGAATTAAGTCACCGACGAACACGTCACAACGCACACCATTGTCACCGGAGTGAGGAGGAGGGTTGTGCCGCACCGCGTCGGCTTCTAAAGATTAGCAGCGCTCCCGACTGCTCGGGACGGTTCGTCATCTTCCACGGACACAGAACGATCACAACCGAACATAGACTCCCCACGTGAGCAGTGACACGCCGCCAGTGGCGAAGAAGGTCCCGACTGAGCGCATCCACCATGGCGACACCGTCATCGACGAGTACGCCTGGCTGAGCAACAAGGAAGATCCAGATACCAAGGCCTATCTTGAGGCGGAGAACGAGTTTCTCAAGCAGCAGACCGCTCACCTCGCCGATCTCCAGGAGCAGGTGTTCCAGGAGATCAAGGGCCGCACCCAGGAGACCGACCTGTCGGTGCCGAGCCGCAAGGGCGCGTGGTGGTACTTCAGCCGCACCGAGGAAGGCAAGCAGTACGCGGTCTCCTGCCGTGTCCCCGCCGACAGCGACGCACCGCCGCAGATCACGCCGGGCGTCCGGCTCGACCGCGAGCAGGTCATCCTCGACGGCAACGAGCTGGCCGGTGACAGCCAGTTCTTCTCGATCGGCACGAGTTCCGTCACTTCCGACGGCACGATGCTGGCCTACTCCACGGACTACAAAGGCGACGAGCGTTTCTCGCTGAGGTTCAAGAACCTCGAGACGGGTGAGCTGCTGCCCGACGAGATCACGGACATCTTCTACGGGGGCGCCTGGTCGGCCGACGGCTCGGCGTTCTTCTACACGCGCGTCGACGACGCCTGGCGCCCGTACCAGGTCTACCGGCACACCCTCGGCACCGAAGAGGACGTGCTGGTCTACGAGGAGGCCGACGAGCGCTACTGGGTCGGCATCGGGCTGACCCGCAGCGAGAAATACCTGGTGCTCGGCGCGGGCAGCAAGATCACCAGTGAGGTGCGCGTCCTCGACGCCACCGACCCGGCGGGCGAGTTCCGGGTGGTCCGCCCCAGGAAGACCGGCGTCGAGTACGGCGTCGAGCACGCCGGCGACTTCTTCTACGTCCTGCACAACGAGAACGCCGAGAACTTCGAGCTGGCCACGGCCCCGCTCGACGACCCGGGCACCTGGACCCCGTTGATCGCCCACCGGGACGACACCAGGCTGCTGGAGATCGACGGGTTCGCCGGCCACGCCGTGGTGCACTTCCGCCGTGACGGGCTCACGGGCCTGCGCGTCCTGCCGTACGCGGACACGGGCGAGGGCTGGCGCGAGCAGGCCGAGGCCGCCGAGCGGAACGCGTACGAGATCGATTTCCCGGAGCCGCTCTACGACGTGGGCCCCGCCGGGAACCCCGAGTTCACGACCACGCGGCTGCGGCTGGCGTATACGAGCATGGTCACCCCGCCCAGCGTGTACGACTACGAGCTGGCCACCCACGAGCTGATCCTGCTCAAGCAGCGCCCGGTGCTCGGCGGCTACGACTCGGCTGATTACGAGCAGTTCCGCGAGTGGGCCACGGCCGAGGACGGCACGAAGATCCCGGTCTCGATCGTGAAGCGGAAGGATGCCGGCAAGCCCGCACCGACCGTGCTGTACGGGTACGGCAGCTACGAGACCTCCATCGACCCCAGTTTCTCGGTCGCGAGGCTGTCGCTGCTGGACCGCGGGTTCGTCTTCGCCGTCGCGCACGTCAGGGGCGGCGGTGAGATGGGCCGCCGCTGGTACGAGGAGGGCAAGCTCACCAGGAAGCGCAACACGTTCACCGACTTCGTGGCCGCGGCCAGGCACCTGAAGGCGACCGGCTGGAGTGAGCGGATCATCGCCAGGGGCGGTTCGGCCGGCGGCCTGCTGATGGGCGCGGCGGCGAACCTGGCGCCGGAGGAGTTCGCGGGCGTGGTGGCCGAGGTGCCGTTCGTGGACGCGCTCAACACCATTCTCGACCCGTCGCTGCCGCTCACCGTGATCGAGTGGGACGAATGGGGCGATCCCCTGCACAACCCCGACGTGTACGCCTACATGAAGAGCTACACGCCGTACGAGAACGTGGACGGCCGGTCGTACCCGCCGATTCTGGCGATCACCAGCCTCAACGACACCCGTGTCCTCTATCACGAGCCGGCGAAGTGGATCGCCAGGCTGCGGGCGACGGCGCAGGGCGGGCCCTTCCTGCTCAAGACCGAGATGGGGGCCGGCCACGGCGGGCGGAGCGGGCGCTACGACGCCTGGCGCGAGGAGGCGTTCGCGCTCTCCTGGATCATCGAAAGGGGTACGTCATGACGTATCAGGCCGACGACCAGCGCTACGAGCGCCAGCCGTACAACCGCAGCGGCCGCAGCGGCCTCAAGCTGCCCGCGGTCTCGCTGGGGCTGTGGCACAACTTCGGCGACAACCGGCCGATCGAGAACTCGCGGGCGATCCTGCGGCGGGCGTTCGACCTCGGGGTGACGCACTTCGACCTGGCCAACAATTACGGCGTCCCGTACGGCTCGGCGGAGCGGAACTTCGGTGCCATTCTGCGCGAGGATTTCGCCAAATATCGGGACGAGTTGATCATCTCCACCAAGGCCGGATATGACATGTGGCCCGGCCCGTACGGCGAGTGGGGCTCGCGCAAATACGTCCTGGCCAGCCTCGACCAGTCGCTCCAGCGCATGGGCCTGGAGTATGTCGACATCTTCTACAGCCACCGTCCCGACCCGGAGACGCCGCTGGAGGAGACCATGGGGGCGCTCGACCGGGCGGTGCGCTCGGGCAAGGCGCTCTACGCGGGCATCTCCAACTACTCGGCCGAGCAGACCACCCAGGCCGCGCGGATCATGCGCGAGCTGGGCACGCCGCTGCTCATCCACCAGCCGTCGTACTCGATGATCAACCGGTGGATCGAGGACGGGCTGCTGGACGCGCTGGAGGAGGCGGGGATGGGCTGCATCGTGTTCTCGCCGCTGGCGCAGGGCCTGCTGACCGACCGTTACCTCAACGGCGTCCCCGCCGACTCGCGGGCGGCGACCAGCCGCTTCCTGAGCGAGGACAAGATCGACCGGGAGCTGGCGCACGACCTCAACGAGATCGCCAGGGGCCGGGGGCAGACGCTGGCTCAGATGGCGCTGTCGTGGACGCTCAGGGACCCGCGGGTGACGAGCGTGCTGATCGGCGCGAGCAGTGTGAAGCAGCTGGAGGACAACGTGGCCTGCGTGGACGGCCCGGACTTCACCGAGGACGAGCTGCAGGCCATCGACAAGCTCACAGGTCCTCGTGCCGCTGGAGGAAGGTGAAGGAGGCCCAGCCGGGCAGCACCGGCAGCCAGAACGTGAGCAGCCGGTGCAGCAGGACGGCCGACGTGGCCACCGTGCTGGGCACCCCCGCCGCGATCAGCCCCAGGGAGAGCGCGGCCTCGACCGCGCCGAGCCCGCCGGGCGTGGGCGCGGCCGAGCCGATCGCGTTGGCCGTGAGGTAGACGACGGCGACGGCGGTGAAGCTGATCTCGCCGCCGAACGCCGCCACGGAGGCGTGGAGGCAGGCCACGAACGCGATGGTGATCATGAGAGTGCCCGCGCACGCCTCGACCATCTTGTGGGGCGACTGGAGCACGTCGAGCAGCCGCGGCAGCACGTTGGAGAACAACCGGCGCAACCGCGCGGTGAGTATCCTGCGCAGCGGCGGCACCCCGAGCACCACCACGACCAGCAGCGCCACCGCGAGCAGCGCCACGACGAGCCCGCGCGACGGCGTGAAGGAGGTGGCGGTGCTGGAGCCGGTGATATAGGCGAACAGCAGCAGCAGCCCGATGTGGAAGACCAGCATGGTGAGCTGGGAGGCGCCCACGCTGGCCACCGCGCTCGCCGGTGAGATGCCGCGTTTCTGCAGGTAACGGGTGTTGATCGCGACCCCGCCCACGGCGGCGGGCGCGACCAGCTTGACGAACGAGGACGCGAACTGCACCAGCACGGTGCGCCAGAGCGGCAGCGGCTCGGGTACGAATCCGCGCAGCATCAGCGCGGCGGCCACGAAGCTGACGAACGAGGCGACCAGCGCCAGCCCCGACCAGGCCCAGTTGGCAGTGGTGATCACCTGGTAGACGTTCACCTGGCTGAGCTGGGACAGCACGATGTAGGCGGCGATCGTGCTGGCGATGATCGTGATCAGCGTGCGCGGCTTGAACCGTTCGAGGCGGACCTCCTCGACCTTGCCCTGTGGCTTGAGCGCGACGATCTGCTCGCGGATGCCGGGCAGCACGTGCTTGGCCTTGCCCAGGGCCGCGCGGGTCTCCCTGGTCAGCGCGATGCGCTGGAGGAGGGGCATGGCGGCGGCCAGCGCGTCGGGGCCCATCACGGCGGCCGCGGCGCGGACGGAGCGCTCGGGCCCGACCCGCAGCGCCAGGTAAGTGAGCAGCTGGGCGATGTCGATCCGGAGCAGCAGGTCACCGGCGGCGATCTCGCCGCTGCGCGCGTCGGTCAGCACGACCCGTCCGCTCCGGTCGAGGTGGACGCCGTCGCCGGTGAGCCGCCGGTGCGCCAGGCGCTGGATCTGCAGCAGCTCGACCTGCTCCCAGATCTGGGCGAGCAGGGCGTCGTCGATCTCCTCGTCCGGCACCTCGTCCAGCGGGCGCGTCTCGATGTGCTCGTAGGCGAGCAGCGCGGCCTCGGTGCCGATCTCGCTGGTGCCGAGCAGCCGGGGCGTGCTGGCGCCGGCCGCCTGGGCCGCGTACGCCATGAGCGCCTCGCGTTCGAGCTCGGCCCGCAGCGACCTGATCGCCCTGCGGCGGGTTTCGGAGTTGAGCCTGATGCGCCGCCACAGCCGGTAGGGCAGCCCGGCCACCTGCCGGTCGCGGTCCAGCACGGTGACGTGGAGGCTGGTGCCGTCCCTGAGCCCGATGGCGTAGCGGCGGCTGCCCTGCAGGTCGTCCTCGATGCGGCGGGCCGAGACCACCGAGAACGACAGCTTGCGCAGCGCGGCCACCACGGCGCTGCCCGGCGGCCGGGTGTTGGGACTGCCGACGCCGTAGAGGGTGGCGTAGCCGATGGTCATGCCGACCAGCACCGTGACGATGGCGCTCGGGATCGTGATCTGCCGGCCGGAGAAGAACGCCAGGATGTACAGCGCGATGGTGGCCCACATCAGCATCCGCCACGTGGGGCGGCGCGAGATGCGTACGGCGGTGGCGTACGCGACGACCGAGGTGAGCAGCGTGTTGATCGGCTCGATCGTCCGGTCGCCGGTGAGCAGCACGCGCAGGTCGTCGAGGGTGCCCGAGACGAGCCACTGCCCGAGCAGGAACGATCCGGCCATGCCGATGATCGCGGCGATCAGCCCCTCGGCGACGCGCAGCCCGTCGCGGTGGAAGACCCGCTCGACCGCGAACGCCGCCGGCACGATGAGCACGGCCGCGCCGCCGAGGAAGGCCGCGATCCTGCTCAGGAGGGGTACGAGCTCGGCGCCTTCCTTGACGTCCTGCTCCAGGCCGATGAGCGTCTGCTTGGCGACCAGGGCGAGCAGGATGACCGCGCCGAGCACGATCAGCGTGGCGAAGAAGCGCAGCAGGTCGGAGGGGCGGCGAAGACGCTGGGGCAGGAGCGGCTCTACGACGTAGACGTCGTCGGCCGCGCGTGACTCGGCCACGGCTGGATCCCCCTCCGCGAGGTCCTCCGTGTCATCTCGTTCCCTGATTTCGGCCACCGACAGTGATTCTGCACCTTCCCGGCTGGACCGTACGATCTTTTAGTTTCCAGTCTGCTCAATCGTGCCCGTAGTCGTGACACCGGGCCGCGAACGCCGGGCATATTCCCCTGGCCGATCCGGCGTCCAACGTAGGCTATGTCCCATGTCGGGTGAATTGAGGATTCTCGGGGCATGTCCGCTGGACTGCCCCGACACCTGTTCCTGGATCGTCACCGTCGATGAGGGCAAGGCCGTGAAGCTCCGCGGCAACCCCGACCACCCCTATACCCGGGGCGCTCTGTGCGTGAAGGTCAACCGGTATCTGGAGCACACCCAGGCCGGCGACCGCATCCTGTACCCGCTGCGCCGCACCGGCCCCAAGGGCTCCGGGCAGTTCGAGCGCATCACGTGGGACGAGGCGCTGGAGGAGATCTCGGTACGGCTGCGCGCCATCGTCGAGGAGCACGGCGGCGAGGCCATCTGGCCGTACCTGGGCACCGGCACGCTCGGCTACCTGCAGGGCTGCGACGGAGTGGCGGGCCGGCGGTTCTGGAACGCGCTCGGCGCCTCCAAGCACTGGCTCAACATCTGCTCGGCGGCCGGCAACAGCGGCCTTAACCGCACGAACGGCACGGCGGCCGGCATGGACCCGGAGAACTTCGCACTCGCCAAACTGATCCTGCTCTGGGGCACGAACACGCTCACCAGCGGCCACCACCTGTGGAAGTTCATCCAGGACGCGCGGGCGGACGGCGCGTACGTGGTCGCCATCGACCCGATCCGCACCAGGACCGCCGACCAGGCCGACGAGCACCTGCCGATCAGGCCGGGCACGGACGCGGCGCTCGCGCTCGGGCTGCTCAACGTCGTGCTGGCGGAGAACGCGCAGGACGAGGAGTTCCTGGCCGCGCACACTGAGGGCTGGGAGGACTTCCGCGAGGAGATCCTGAGCCATCCGGTCGAGAAGGTGGCCGAGATCACCGGTATCCCGGCCGCGGCCATCCACAGCCTGGGGATGCGGCTGGCCCACACCCGCCCGACCGCGATCCGCGCCACGCACGGCCTCCAGCGGCACGCGGGCGGCGGCACGGCGCTGCGCACGATCGCCGCGATCCCCGGCGTCACCGGCGACTGGCGGCACCCCGGCGGCGGCGTCGCGTTCTCCACGAGCGGCCACGTCCACATGAACGTCGACACCCGCGAGGACCTGCTGCCCAAGCCGGTCCGCACGCTGGTCATGACCAAGCTGGCCTCGCAGCTGGATGACGTGAAGTGCCTGTGGGTGTACGCCGCCAACCCGCTCGGCTCGACCCCCGACGCGAACGCGATCAGGCGTCAGCTCGCCCGCGAGGACCTGTTCACGGTCGTCATGGAGCAGTTCCCGACCGACACCGTGGACTACGCCGACATCGTGCTGCCCGCGACCATGCAGACCGAGCACTACGACCTGCACGCCGGGTACGGGCACATGTACCTGCTGTGGAACGAGCCCGCCGTGGAGCCGTCCGGCGAGTGCCTGTCCACGACGGAGACGTTCCGGCGGCTGGCGGCGCACATGGGGATGACCGAGCAGGCGCTGTTCGACTCCGACCTGGAGCTGGCCGAGCAGCTGCTGTCGAGCGGGCATCCGTCGCTGGCGGGCATCACGCTCGACCGGCTGCGCAAGGAGGGCTGGGTACGTATGAACTATCCACAGCCCTTCGCCCCGTTCGCCGACGGCTTTCCGACGCCTTCCGGGCGGCTGCGCTTCCCGCCGTCCGGCCAGGCGTACGTGCCGCCCCACACGGTCCAGGCGTCGGGGCGTTCGGCGTACCCGCTGACGCTGGTCACGCCCGCGTCGCACACCTTCCTCAACACGATCTTCGGCAACAACCCCGAGCTGCGACGCCGCGCCAAGGACCCGGTGGTGCTGGTCAATGCGGCCGACGCGGCGGCCCGCGGTCTGGTGGACGGGCAGCGGGTACGGGTGCACAACGACGGCGGCGAGTTCCTGGCCGACGTGGAGATCAGCGACCGGGTGTCGGCCGGGGTGGTGGCCTCCACGAAGGGTCGCTGGCCGAAGCTCAGCCCGGGCGCCACCAATCCCAACGCGGTCGTGGCGGAACGGGACGCCGACATGGGCAAGGGCCCCGGTTTCCACGACAACCTGGTCGAGCTCAGCCCTTGTGCCGGGCCATGAACGCTTCGATCCGGTCGAGGATCGGCTTCCCGTGAGGGCCGCCGAGCACGGGGGCGGCTTTGGCGCGGTCCTCGTTCTCGTGGCAGCACCCCGAGACGCTGGGGCCGACGCCGACTATGTCTGAACTGACATAGTCGGTGATCGAGCACCATATCCTGTGGCGCACCATGACCTCAACGCTGGGATTCGCGATCCTCGCCGTGCTGGCGCGTGGCGGCCGCACGGGATACGACCTGGCCGCGGCCATGCGGCGGCCGGTCGGCTACTTCTGGACGGCCGGTCACAGCCAGATCCACGCCGAGCTGCAGAAGCTACGGGCCGGCGGGCTGGTCTGCTTCGAGACCGAGCGCGGTCCCGGCCCGCAGGACAAGAAGGTCTACCACTTGACCGCCGACGGCCTGGCGGCGTTGCGGGAATGGGTCACCGAGCCTCCGCGCGAGCGGCCGGAGCGCGACGAACTGGTGCTGAAGACGTACACGTCGTGGCTGGCCGAACCGGGGCTGCTCAGGCGGATGTTCGCCGACCAGCTGGCCAGGCACGAGGCCCGGCTGGCCGGGTACGAGCAGGAAAAGGCGGCCTTCGGCGGGCCGCCGCCGTTCGGCGATCCCCGGTTCGGGAACTACGCGACGCTGCGGTGCGGGCTGAGCTACGAGCGGCACCGCGCGGACTGGTGCAGATGGATGCTGGATCAGCTCAGCGCGAGCTTGTAGCCCTCGTGGGAGGCCGTGAAGCCGAGCGAGTCGTAGAAGCGGTGCGCGTCCGTACGCGACTTGTCGGAGGTGAGCTGCACCATGGCGCAGCCGCGCGCCCGCGCCCGGTCGACAGCCCACTTGATCATCTCGCGGCCGAGGCCCCGGCCCCGGGTGGACGCGGCGACCCTGACGGCCTCGATCTGGCACCGCTCGGCGCCCAGCCGTGACAGCCCGGCCAGGTACGTGAGCTGCATCGTGCCCACCACCGTCCCGCCCTGCTCGGCCACGATCAGCTCGTCATACGGGTTGGCGTCGATCCGCTCGAAGGCCGCCAGATAGCGCTCGTCCCCGGGATCGCCCTCGCGGGTGGCGCCGAGCGGGTCGTCGGCCAGCATCGCCACGATCACGGGCACGTCGTCCTTGCGGGCCTGGCGGAGGATCAGGGACGGCTCCCTGTCTCCTGGCCCAAGATGCGCAATGTCGGTTTCCTGCATGTCCGAATCATGTCAGGGACAGCTCAGGGTCCTTCCCCGATGCCCCTAGGGAGCCCGAAAAGGCAGCATGGCCATATGAACGAAATCAGTCGACGCGATGAGGTCTCGCTGTCGGGCGCCGCTCTTCGCGGTGCCCCTTGGAAGGCCGCCGCCATCGGCGGTGGCGTCGTGACCGCGGCCAGCTTCGGGATGGGCCTGCTCACGGGGGGCGGCGATCTGGTGTGGGCGCTGGGCCTCGGCATCAGCCTGTTCGCCCTGATCGCCGCGATCGGAGCGGTGTCCAAGCCGGAGGTGGGCGACCGGGTGACCCGGCAGGCCCGCATCTGGTCGCTGCGGCACCCGTGGAAGTTCGCGCTGCTGCCCGCGGGCATCACGGCGGTGCTGGACTATCCGGTGCAGCTGGTGCTGGACGGTGAAGGGGTGTTCGGCTCGGCCGTGCACGCGCTGTGGCACGGCGCGCTGGTCTATCTGATCGCCGGCATCCTGACGCTCACGATGCAGGGCCGGGCGCGCTCCGCCCGGTGACCCCGCGTGCGTGCGTTATCCGACCTGCGCTTCCCGCTCGGCCTGGCTTCTACAGACGCAGAACTCGTTGCCCTCCGGGTCGCGCATCGTCACCCAGCCGGTGCCATCGGGCTGGCGCCGGTCGTCGTAGACGGTCGCGCCCAGCCCGATCAGCCGCTCGACCTCCTCGTCCCGGGTCCCGCCCGCGGTCCCGTTGACATCGAGGTGGATCCGGTTCTTCCCGGTCTTGCCCTCGGGCACGCGAATGAACAGCAGGAACGGGTCCCGCTCGGTCCGCAGCATGACCTCGTCGTCGCCCGGCTTGTCGCCTTCGCCCAGCGGCAGCCCAGTGGCCTGGCTCCACCAGCTCGCGATCTCGTACGGGTCGGCCGCGTCGATGGTGACGGCATGAATTTCGATCATGCGGACACCCAATCCGACACCGTCAAAGACGTCAAGCCGGTGTCGCGTCAATCCCACCAAATGGTGACCCACCGGTCGCGGGGCACCGGCCACATGCCCAGCTCCAGCACCGTCGCCGCGACCTCGTCGGCCCTGGCCGGATCGAGGCAGACCCGCCGGCACGCGCTGGCCGCCAGCTCCTCCAGCGACGTGAAACGTTCCAGGGGCGCTTCCCGCTCCTCCACCTGCACCGGGTAGCCGAGCGCCGCCGCCAGCGCCACGCAATCCTCCGCGACCGGCCGCACCGGCCGGCTCACCCCGTGGAAGTGCTCCCACAGCGGTGTCATCCAGCTCATGGGATGGCGATGCGGCAGCTCCAGCACCACCCGCCCGCGCGTGCGCTCGTCGAGCGCCCGCAGGAAGTCCGCCAGGTCGGGCACGTTGTAGACCACGTGCGCGGCGATGGACGCGTCCACGACGGGCACCCGGTCCACGACGTCGGGCCAGCGGCCCTCGACCGTCGTGGCGGGGACCCCGAGCTTGTCCGCCCTGAGCGTCAGCCCCTCCAGCATGGCGGCCGAGGTGTCCACCGCGTAGAGATGGCCGATGCGCCCGCGCAGCGGGAGGGACGCCGCGCCGGGGCCGGAGCCCACGTCGAGCAGCGTGCCCTGGTCGGGCAGGGCCTCGGACAGACGCGTCATGGTCGGCCCGTCGTCCGGCTCCGCCAGCGCCCGGTCCGTACGGGTGCCGAACCGCTCAGGCGAATGGCTCCACGGATCTTCAGGAGCCTGGGCCATGATCTCCTCGGGGATGGCCCAGGATTCCAGTCGCTCTCGCCACTTGGCGGCGAGTTCTTCGGCGTCCATGGAGACGAGCATGCCATGCATGCCACGGGTTACCAGCGGGTAGCATTGCAGAGTAAGGTTACTCGCCAGTACATAAGAGCGCGGTTCAAGGAGATCGACCCCCCATGGGCCACTACAAGAGCAACGTGCGTGACCTGGAATTCAACCTCTTCGAAGTCTTCGGGCGAGGCGAGATCCTCGGCACCGGGCCCTTCGCGGAAGTCGACGAGGATGTCGCCCGCAGTGTCCTGGACGAGGTCAACAGGCTGGCGACCGGCGTGCTCGCCTCCTCTTTCGAGGAGGGAGACAGGACGCCGCCGGTGTTCGACGCGGCGGCCGCCACGGTGACCATGCCCGAGGGCTTCAAGAAGTCGTACAAGGCGCTGGTCGAGGGCGGCTGGGCGCATCTCGACCTGCCCGCCGAGCTGGGCGGTCCCGGCATCCCGAGGACCCTGGCGTGGGCGGCGGCGGAGATGGTGCTGGGGGCGAACCCGGCGCTCTACATGTACGCCGCGGGCCCGAATTTCGCCTACACCCTGTGGAAGCTGGGCACTCCGGAGCAGAAGCGCTTCGCGGAGCTGGCCATCGAACGCGACTGGGGCGCCACGATGGTGCTCACGGAGCCGGACGCCGGCTCCGACGTGGGCGCCGGGCGTACGAAGGCGGTGCGCCAGCCCGACGGGAGCTGGCACATCGAGGGCGTCAAGCGCTTCATCACCAGCGGCGAGCACGACTTGACCGACAACATCTTCCACCTCGTGCTGGCCCGCCCCGACGGCCACGGCCCCGGCACCAAGGGACTGTCGATGTTCCTGGTGCCGAAATACCACGTGGACCTGGAGACCGGCGAGCTCGGCGAGCGCAACGGCGTCTACGTCACGAACGTCGAGAAGAAGATGGGCCTGAAGGTCTCCACGACCTGCGAGCTGACGTTCGGCGACCAGCACCCGGCGGTCGGCTGGCTGGTCGGCGAGGTGCACGACGGCATCAAGCAGATGTTCATGGTGATCGAGCACGCCCGCATGATGGTCGGCACCAAGGCCATCGCCACGCTGTCCACCGGCTACCTCAACGCCCTGGAGTACGCCAAGGCGCGGGCCCAGGGCGCGGACATGACCCGGATGGCGGACAAGTCCGCCCCGCGGGTGACCATCACCCACCACCCGGACGTGCGGCGCGAGCTCATGCTGCAGAAGGCGTACGCCGAGGGCATGCGCGCCCTGGTGCTCTACACCGCCACGTTCCAGGACGCCGTGCTGATCGACCCGGAAGACCGGCACTCGATAGCGATGAACGACCTGCTGCTGCCCATCGTCAAGGGCGTCGGCTCCGAGCGGTCGTACGAGCTGCTCTCCCGCTCGCTGCAGACCCTGGGCGGCTCCGGCTACCTGCAGGACTACCCGATCGAGCAGTACATCAGGGACGCCAAGATCGACTCCCTGTACGAGGGCACGACCGCGATCCAGGGGCTCGACCTGTTCTTCAGGAAGATCCTGCGCAACCAGGGCGCGGCGCTCGGCTCGCTGCTGGGCGAGATCGGCGAGTTCGCCGCCTCCGAGGCGGGCAACGGCCGGCTCAAGGAGGAGCGCAAGCTGCTCACCGAGGCCGCCGGCGACGTCAAGGCCATGGCCGACACCATGGCGGGCTGGGCGCTCGGCTCGCTGGAGAAGCCGGAGGAGGTCTACAAGGTCGGGCTCAACACCACCAGGTTCCTGCTGGCGCTGGGCGACCTGGTGATCGGCTGGCTGCTGCTGCGCCAGGCCGAGGTGGCGCTGGCCAAGCTGGGCCAGGGCGAGGACCCGTTCTACCTGGGCAAGGTCGCCGCCGCCACGTTCTTCGCCAAGACCGTGCTGCCCCGCCTCGCGGCCGAGCGGCAGGTGCTGGCCGCGACCGGCCAGGAGCTCATGGAGTTGCCCGAGGAGGCCTTCTAAACCCGGCCACCCCGGCAGAACGCCCGCGTCCCGCGCGGGCGTTCTGCCGGTATTTTCCGCCGCGAAACCCGCTCCCGGCGAGTACCTTCACGGCATGAGCTCGTCTTCCCACGACCACCCGCTGTCCCCTCCGCGGGTCGAAGAGGTCTCCGACGGCGTCTACGCCTACATCTAGCCCGACGGGAGCTGGTGGATCAACAACACCGGCTTCCTGGCCGGGCGCCGCGGCGTGATCTGCGTCGACGCGTGCTCGACCGAGCGCCGCACGCGGGCGTTCCGCGAGGCCATCGGCAAGATCACGGATCGGCCGATCACCACGCTGGTCAACACCCACCACCACGGCGACCACACCTTCGGCAACTGGCTGTTCCCCGAGGCGACGATCGTCGGGCACGAGGGCGTGCGCGCGCAGATCCTGGCCGAAGGCGTCCCCACCTACCTCGCCGCATGGTCGCCCGAGGTGGAGTGGGGCGCGATGGAGCCGACGCCGCCGTTCCTCACCTTCACCGACGGCATCACCCTGCACTCCGACAACCTGCGCTGCGAGGTCAGGCACGTCGGGCACGCCGCGCACACGACCAACGACTCGTACGTGTGGATCCCGGAGCGGCGGCTGCTGTTCTCCGGCGACCTGGTCTTCAACGGCGGCACGCCGTTCGTGCTGATGGGCTCGGTGGCGGGCGCGATCGAGGCGCTCACTCAGCTCAGGGAGCTGGGCGCGGAGACGATCGTGCCGGGGCACGGCGCGGTGTGCGGGCCCGAGGTGTACGACCGGGTCGAGGGCTACCTGCGCTTCGTGCAGGAGACCGCCGGGCGCGGCCGGGAGGCGGGCCTGTCGCCGCTGGAGGCGGCCAGGGAGACCGACCTCGGCGAATGGGGCGGGCTGCTGGACTCCGAGCGCATCGTGGGCAACCTGCACCGCGCCTACGCCGACCTCGACGGCCGGGAGATCGATCTGGCGACAGCCGTCCTCGACATGATCACCTATAACGGGGGCCGGCCGCTGTCATGTCTCGCCTGAGGGGTGTGATCACAGATACCCGGGTATGACCGTGGGCGTACTCGCCGTTTGCCTGGAGGTCGTCATGGGTGTCGGGGTCAGCATCTTCTTCCTCACGCTCGGCGCCATCCTGAGATTCGCGATCGAGCCCGATGTGTTCGGTCAGAGCGTGCACATGGACATCATCGGCCTCATCTTCATGATCGTCGGTGGCGTCGGCGTGGTGCTGAGCATCGTGCTGGCCCCAAGGCGAGGCCAGACGTCCGACAACAGGCTGATGCACCGCGAGAACAACCCGCCGGAGCTCTAGACGCTCAGCTGCACGGCGGCGCGGCTCGCCAGGATGGGCTTGATGTGCTCCGCGATCACCGCCTGATGCTGCGGGTGGTCGCGGTAGAGCAGGTAGTCGTCGACGTCGTCGAAGTCGGCCACCACAGCGTAGTCGTGGTTGCCCTGGTTGATGCCCGCGTCCGGACCCACGGTGTAAGAACGTAGCTGCGGGATGACGCCGGGCAGCTTGCGCAGCTCGGCCGTCACCGCGGCCTTCTGCTCGTCGGTCGCGTCCGCGGTCCACGTGAACAGCACGATGTGACGAATCATGAGGTGAACCCTATCGACATTCCTTCACGATCAGAGTTATTCTCGAACTGAGATTGACTCAAACTGAGAAGGACTTGCTCGTGGAAGAGTTCCTGACCGCCTACAACCCGCGGCTCTACGCCCCGGTCGCGGTGACGGTCGACGTGGTGGCGTTGACCATCCGGGACCGGCGGCTGCACGTCCTGATCGTCGAGCGCGGCGTGGAGCCGTACGCGGGGGCGTGGGCCCTGCCCGGCGGGTTCATCAGGCCCGACGAGGAGCTCGCCGAGGCCGCGGTGCGGGAGCTGGCCGAGGAGACCGGCGTGGCCACCAGGCCGGCGCATCTGGAGCAGCTGGCGAGCTACGGCGGCCCCGGGCGCGATCCGCGGATGCGCGTGGTGTCGATCTCGTACCTGGCCTTCGCCCCTGACCTGCCCGACCCGGAGGCCGGCACGGACGCGGCCGCCGCCGTGTGGCAGCCGGTGGACGACGTGCCGACGCTGGCCTTCGACCACGCCCGCATCCTGGCCGACGGGGTCGAGCGGGCCCGGTCGAAGCTGGAGTACACGCCGCTGGCCACGGCGTTCGCAGGCGAGCTGTTCACCATCTCCGACCTGCGGCTGATCTACGAGACCGTGTGGGGCACGCCGCTGCACGCGGGCAACTTCCACCGCAAGGTCCTGTCCGTGCCCGGGTTCGTCGAGGGCACCGGCGAGACCACCGAGACGGGCGGCCCCAGAGGCGGGCCACGCGCCAAGCTCTACCGCGCCGGCGACGCCCGGCTGCTCCACCCCGCGCTGCTGCGGCCCGCGCGCGAGGAGGAGATCCGATGATCACCCACTCTTGAGGAGAGGCACATGGGCAGCGGAATCTGGTCCACGGACGTCTACATGTCGGCCGTCCACTATCGCTCGGCCACCGGCCGGAGCGCCTTCGCCTACAGCGACAACGGCGCCCGGAACGCGCACCCCGACCTCGACCCGTACGGCGTCACGCGCGAGAGCCGCGACTCCGCCGAGCACCCGGACTCGCTGGCCATCGCCGTCCTGTTCGATGTGACCGGATCGATGGGGCGGGTGCCGCGCGTCCTGCAGACGCGGCTGCCCGACCTGCTCGGCCTGCTGCTGCGCAAGAGGTACGCCACCGACCCGCAGATCATGTTCGGCGCGATCGGCGACGCCACCTGCGACCGCGCGCCGCTGCAGGTCGGCCAGTTCGAGTCCGACAACCGCATGGACGACCAGCTCGGCCTGATCCTGCTGGAGGGCGGGGGCGGCGGGCAGAAGCGCGAGTCGTACGAGCTGGCGATGTACTTCATGGCCCGGCACACCTCGATCGACTGCCACGAGAAGCGGGGCAAACGCGGCTACCTGTTCATCATCGGCGACGAGATGCCCTACCCCCGCCTGTCCGGGCGGGCGGCCAGGGACGTCATCGGCGACCGCATCCCCGAGCGGCTCGGCGTGGAGGCCATCGTCACCGAGCTGACCAGGAAATACGACACCTACTTCATCGTTCCCAAGGGCGCCAGCCACGCCGGCGACCAGGAGGTCCTGACCGTGTGGCGGCGCCTGCTCGGCCAGAACGTGCTGGAGCTCGACGACCTCGACGCCGTGTGCGAGGCCATCGCGCTCACGGTGGGGCTCGGCGAGGACGCGATCGACCTGGACGAAGGGCTGGACGACCTGGCCGAGCTGGGCTCCGCCGCGGGCGGGACGGTGTCGAGGGCGCTCGGCCGGGGGTCGCGGCGCGAATGAGCGAACACGTGATCGTCGTCGACCTCGGGTACGGCGACGCGGGCAAGGGCACCGTCGTGGACTGGCTGTGCGCCACGCGGGATGTGCGCGCGGTGGTGCGGTTCAACGGCGGTGCCCAGGCCGGGCACAACGTGGTGCTGGCCGACGGGCGGCAGCACACGTTCGCGCAGTTCGGGTCGGGGACGTTGCGCGGGGTGCCGACGTATCTGTCGCGGTTCGTGGTCGTCGACCCCCTCGCGCTGTCCGCCGAGGCGGCCCACCTGGCCCGGCTGGGGGTGCCGGATCCTTTTGCGCTGATCACCGTGGACCGGGACGCGTTGCTCGCGACGCCGTACCACATCGAGGCCGGACGGCGGCGGGAGCTGGCGCGCGGCGAGGCCCGGCACGGGTCGTGCGGGATGGGGGTCGGGGAGGTGATGGCGTACGCGCTCGAGCACGGGCCGTCGGCGCCGCGTGCGGGTGACGCGCCCGGAGTGCTGGAGCGGAAGCTGCGGGTGCTGCGGGAGGCGCTGGGTGTGCAGGGGCCGCCTGTGGAGGACTGCGTGGCCGCTTACCGGGCGTTCGGCGAGCGGGTGCGGCTCGTGGACTCCTCGTTCGGCGACCGGCTGGCCTCGTCCGGGCCGGTGGTGTTCGAAGGGGCTCAGGGGGTGCTGCTCGACGAGCGGTGGGGATTCGATCCCTACACGACCTGGAGCACGACGACGTTCGACAACGCCGAGGAACTGCTGGGCGGGGCCGGCGCGGTGCGGCTGGGGGTGCTTCGGACGTACACCACCAGGCACGGGCCCGGGCCGCTGGTGACCGAGGACCCCGCGCTGGCGCTGCCCGAGCCGCACAACACGACCGGGCCGTGGCAGGGGCCGTTCCGGTTGGGTCACTTCGACGCGGTCGCTCACCGGTACGCCGCCGAAGCGGCCGGCGGGGTGGACGCCCTCGCGCTGACCCACCTCGACGTGCCCGTGTCGCGGATGTGCATTGCCTACGATCCGCCGGTTTCCTTCGAGCCCGACACGGAGCGAACAGCACGAATGATGCGGGCGCGACCTATTTACCAGGAAGGTGTATCAAACTGGGTCGGCGCGGTCTCAGACGTGATGGGAGCGCCCGTGTGGATCGAATCGCACGGGCCCACCGCGGAGAGCAAGCGCGCTCTCGTGCCGGGCCCGCGGTGATCGCCGGAAGAGGGGTCCTTCCGGCGGTCACCACACTCCTTCTCAGCTCCAGGCCAGCATGCGGAGCGGGTCCTCCAGCATGGCGCCCACGTCCCGCAGGAACAGCGAGCCCTGCTCGCCGTCCACGATGCGGTGGTCGAATGAGAGCGCCAAAGTCGTGACCTTGCGCACCGCCAGCTCGCCGTCCACCACCCACGGCATGTCCCTGACCTGGCCGAACGCCAGGATGGCGGCCTCACCGGGGTTCAGGATGGGGGTGCCGGCGTCCACGCCGAACACCCCGACGTTGGTGATCGTGATCGTGCCGCCGGACATCTCGGCCGGCTGGGTCCGGCCTGCCCTGGCCGTCTCCGCGAGCTTGGCCAGGCTCTTGGCCAGGTCCGGGAGCGACATCTCATGGGCGTCCTTGACGTTCGGGACCACCAGGCCTCTCGGGGTGGCGGCGGCTATCCCGAGGTTCACGTAGTGCTTGACGACGATCTCCTGGGCCTCCTCGTCCCAGGAGGAGTTGATCGCCGGGTGGCGTCTGGCCGCCGTCAGGACGGCCTTGGCCACCAGGAGCAGCGGGGAGACCTTGACCTCGGCGAAGTCGGCCAGGGTGCGCAGGCGGTGCACTGCTTCCATGGTGCTGGTCACGTCGACCTGGAGGAACTCGGTGACGTGGGGCGCGGTGAAGGCGCTGGTGACCATGGCCTGGGCGGTCATCTTGCGGACGCCCTTGATGGGGATGCGCTCTTCCCTGCCGGGCCGGGTGGGGGCGGCCTGGGGGGTCGGCTGTGCGGCCTGCTCCGCTGCCGCGTGGACGTCCTCGCGGGTGATCGAACCCTCCGGCCCGGTGCCCGTGACGGTGCCGAGATCCACGCCGAGGTCCTTGGCCAGCTTGCGCACCGGTGGCTTGGCCAGGACGGTCACCCGGCCGGGCGCCGTATCCGTGTCGGGTGCGGAGGCGGCGGGGCGGACCCGGCCGTCGACCTCCGCTCTGGACGGGTCGGCCACCGGAGTGGCCGGGGTGCCGGCCGGAGGCTGCTTGCGGGGGCGGCGTTTGGCGGCGCCGGTCTTGACGCCGTAGCCGACCAGGACCGCCTGGCGTTCCTCCTTGGGCGCCGGGCTGCCGTGCGCGCCGGGTTCGACGGCGCCTTCCGCCGGCGGCTTGGGGACCATGTCGTCGGCCAGGGCCTCAACCCGCCCCTCCGGCGCGGCGACCCCGGGCACGGCCCCCTTGGGCGCGGCGGCCTCCGGAGCGCCCCTCTCCGGCGCTACGGGCCCTGGAGCGGCCCTCTCCGGCGCTACGGCCTCCTCGGTGGTGTCCACGGCGATGATCGGGACGCCCACCTCGATCGTCTGGCCCTCCTCGCCGAGCAGGCCCGCCACCACCCCGTCCCACGGGATCGGCAGCTCGACGATGGACTTCGCCGTCTCGATCTCCACGACGATCTGGTTGACCTTCACGTGGTCGCCCGCCTTGACGTGCCAGCGGACGATCTCGGCCTCGGTCAGCCCCTCACCGACGTCCGGGAGCTTGAACTCGCGTCGCATGGCTGCCCCTCCTCAGTACGCGAAGGTGCGGTCGACGGCGTCGAGCACCCTGTCGAGATCGGGCAGGTAGTGCTCTTCCAGCTTCGACGGCGGGTAGGGCGTGGAGAAGCCGCCGGCCCGCAGGACGGGAGCCTCCAGGTGGTAGAAGCAGCGCTCGGTGATCCGGGCCGCGAGCTCGGCGCCGAACCCGTTGTTGACCGGCGCCTCGTGCACGACCACGACCCGCCCCGTCCGGCGTACGGAGTCCAGGACCACCGGCTCGTCCAGCGGGTTGAGCGAGCGCAGGTCGACGACCTCCAGCGAGCGCCCGTCGTCCTCGGCGGCCGCGGCCGCCTCCAGGCAGGTCTTGACCATCGGTCCATAGGCCAGCAGCGTGACATCGGTCCCGGGGCGCACCACCTTGGCCGCGTGCAGCGGCGTCCACCAGTCGGTGGAGGTGGTGTCGATGTCGGCCTTCTCCCAGTAGCGGCGCTTGGGCTCGAAGAACACCACCGGGTCGTCGCTGCGGATGGCCTGCTGGATCATGGTGTACGCGTCGGCCGGGTTGGAACAGGCGACGACCCGCAGGCCGGCGGTGTGGGTGAAGTACGCCTCGGGGGACTCGCTGTGGTGCTCGACCGCGCCGATGCCGCCGCCGCAGGGGATGCGTACGACGACCGGCAGCTTGATCGCGCCCAGCGACCGCATCGGCATCTTGGCCAGCTGCGTGATGATCTGGTCGGCCGCCGGGAAGACGAAGCCGTCGAACTGGATCTCGCACACCGGCCGGTAGCCGCGCAGCGCCAGCCCGATCGCGGTGCCGACGATGCCCGACTCGGCCAGCGGCGTGTCGATGACCCGGTCCTCGCCGAAGTCCTTCTGCAGCCCGTCGGTGACCCGGAACACGCCGCCCAGCTTGCCGACGTCCTCGCCCATGATGAGGACCTTGGGGTCGTCCTCCATCGCCTTGCGCATGCCCTCGTTGAGCGCCTTGGAAAGGCTCATCACGCTCACTTCTCGAACCCCTCCAAGTAGGCGGCGAACTGGGCGCGCTCCTGGTCCATCAGAGCGTGGGGCTCGCTGTAGACGTGGTCGAAGATGGCCAGCGGCTCGGGGTCGGGCATGGCCAGGCAGCGCCTGCGCAGATCGGCGCCGAGCTGGTCGGCCTCGGCGTCGACGGAGTCGAAGAACGCCTGGTCGGCCAGCGTGTTCTTGAACAGGTAGGACTTCACCCGCTCGATCGGGTCCTTGAGCTTCCACGCCTCCAGCTCGCTGGCCACGCGGTAACGCGTCGGGTCGTCGGTGGTGGTGTGCGCCCCCATCCGGTACGTGAACGCCTCGATGAGCGTCGGCCCCTGACCGGTGCGCGCCGCTTCCAGCGCCTTGCGCGTCACCGCCAGGCAGGCGAACACGTCGTTGCCGTCCACCCTGATCCCCGGGAAGCCGAAGCCGGAGGCCCGGCGGTAGAGCGGGATGCGGGTCTGCTTCTCCAGCGGCTCGGAGATGGCCCACTGGTTGTTCTGGCAGAAGAACACGATCGGCGCGTTGAACACGCTGGCCCAGATGAAGGACTCGTTCACGTCGCCCTGCGAGGTGGCGCCGTCGCCGAAGTAGACGATCGTGGCGGCGTTGGCGTCGTCGCGCTGGATGCCCATGGCGTACCCGACCGCGTGCAGCGTCTGGCTGCCGATCACGATCGTGTAGAGGTGGAAGTTGTGCTCTTTCGGGTCCCAGCCGCCGTGGTTGACGCCTCTGAACAGGCCCAGCAGCTTCACCGGGTCCACGTCGCGGCACCATGCCACGCCGTGCTCGCGGTAGGTGGGGAAGGCCATGTCCACGTCGGTCAGCGCGCGGCCCGAGCCGATCTGGGCCGCCTCCTGGCCCAGCAGCGAGGCCCAGATGCCCAGCTCGCCCTGGCGCTGCAGCGCCACGGCCTCTAGATCGACGCGCCGGACGAGCACCAGGTCGCGGTAGAGCGACCGGATGTCCTCCGGGGTCAGGTCGATGTCGTAGTCGGGGTGCTCGACCCGCTCCCCCTCTGGGGTGAGCAACTGGACGAGCTCCGGGGGTGCGTCAGCACCGCGAGAGGCGTCGACTGTCACGTGCCGCTCCTGTGCGATCAGGGCCGGTGTCGGATGGGGTTGCCACCTCTGGCCAGCCTTCTAGGCGATGAACCATGTGGTGGTGGTTCGTACGCGTTTGGGGACATGGTGGCAGATATCACAGTCCTGCGCGCAAGCCCCATGTTCTCCCCGTTCCCGTTGTATCCACGGCCACACGCACCGGTAGGCTGGCTTTCCCAACACCACCCTTATGCAGGAGGAACGCAGTGGCGCGCGTCATCGTGGACGTCATGCTGAAGCCCGAGATCCTCGACCCGCAGGGCCAGGCGATCGCGCGGGCGCTGCCCCGGCTGGGCTTCTCCGGCGTCTCAGCAGTACGTCAGGGCAAGCGTTTCGAGGTCGAGCTGGACGGCCCGGCCGACGAGGCGGCGCTGGCCGAGGTGCGCAAGATGGCGGAGACGCTGCTGGCCAACACCGTGATCGAGGACTACAGCGTCCGGGTTGAGGACTAGCAGGGAGATTCGTCACACTGGTTTCCCCTTGGGTGCTTAAAGCCGCGTTCCGACGTGCCACAATGCCACGGGCGTGCCAACACTAAATAACAACAACGTGATTTTGCGGTTAGCCCCGTTTTCACAGGGAAACCTACTCAGGGTGACATTCTGGCGCCCGGAGGAGTCCGGTGGATATTGAGTTCTCGTTGGCACTGCCTCGGGATGCGATCGGCATACCGATGGTCAGGCGAGTGCTAGGCGATGCTCTTCGGTCGCTCAACGTGAGCGAGACCTGCATCGCCGACATGCTGCTCGCCGTGTCCGAGGCGTGTTCCAATGCGGTGCGGCACGGGGGACCCGCCAACCGCTACGAGGTGACGGCGTCGATCGGCTACGGCCGGTGCGACGTGCGCGTGGCCGACAACGGCACGGGCCTGCCGTCGATCCCACCGCACTTCCCCCCTCCCGACACCGAGAACGGCCGTGGCCTGCTGATCATGCGCTCCGTGGTCGACGAGCTCTCCTTCGGCGTCACGCCCGGTCGTGGCACCACGGTCCACCTGCGCAAGCAGCTCGAGCGCGACGATGCGGCCGATGCCCGTCCTCGCCAGCTCGCAGCCGTCTGACCTGCTTATACGCTGCTCGTATGAGCCGATGCGGACCACGTGGCGGCACCCGATAACCTGAATACACCGCCGCCGTCCGACCCCGAAGAGACGGTGGCGCGTGCGCGTTCGGAGGGGACGACTGTCATGAGCGCTGCCCGTGTGGGCGTAGTCACGTTTCCAGGAACTCTCGACGACCAGGACGCCGCCAGGGCCGTACGCCTCGTGGGTGCGGAGGCGGTTCCGTTGTGGCACGCCGACCACGACCTGAAGGGAGTGGACGCCGTGTTCCTGCCCGGCGGCTTCTCCTATGGCGACTACTTGCGTTGCGGCGCCATCTCGCGGTTCGCGCCGCTCATGGATGAGCTCATCCCGGCCGCCCAGGCGGGACTGCCGGTGCTCGGCACCTGCAACGGGTTCCAGATCCTGTGCGAGGCGCACCTGCTGCCGGGCGCGCTGACCCGCAACGGCTCGCTCCACTACGTCTGCCGCGACCAGATGCTCAGGATCGAGCAGACCGCGACCACGTGGACCAACTCGTTCGAGCCGGGCCAGGAGATCGTGCTGCCGATCAAGCACGGCGAGGGCCGCTACGTCGCCTCCGCGGACACGCTGGCCGAGCTGGAGGCCAACGGCCAGGTGGTGGTGCGCTACCTCGGCAATCCCAACGGCTCGCTCAACGACATCGCGGGCATCAGCAACGCGGCGGGCAACGTGGTGGGCCTCATGCCGCACCCCGAGCACGCGGTCGAGGAGCTGGTCGGCGCCCCGAGCACCGACGGCCTCGGCTTCTTCACCTCCATTCTCAAGAAGCTGGTGAACGCATGAGCGGGCGAAGCGAGCGACCAAACAAACACGCCGACAGCGTCAAGCGGGCGGCCGAGACTCCCGAAGAGCCGATGCCCTTCGCCGAGCTGGGGATGAAGCAGGACGAATACGACCGGGTCAAGGAGATCCTCGGTCGTCGTCCCACCGGCTCCGAGCTGGCGATCTACAGCGTGATGTGGTCGGAGCACTGCTCGTACAAGTCGTCCAAGGTGCATCTCAAGCAGTTCGCCACCAAGGCGCCCAAGTCCGAGGCGCTGCTGGTGGGCATGGGCGAAAACGCCGGCGTGGTCGACATCGGCGACGGCTGGGCGGCCACATTCAAGATCGAGTCGCACAACCACCCGTCATACGTCGAGCCGCACCAGGGCGCGGCCACCGGCGTCGGCGGGATCGTCCGCGACATCATGTCGATGGGCGCGCGCCCGATCGCGGTCATGGACTCCCTGCGCTTCGGCGGCGCCGACGCCGTGGACACGCGCCGGGTGCTGCCCGGCGTGGTCGAGGGCATCAGCCACTACGGCAACTGCCTGGGCCTGCCCAACATCGGCGGCGAGGTCGTCTTCGACCCCGGCTACATCGGCAACCCGCTGGTCAACGCCCTGTGCGTGGGCCTGCTCCGCAAGGACCAGATCAAGCTGGCCACCGCGCCCGGGCCGGGCAACAAGGTCGTGCTGTTCGGCGCGTCCACGGGTCCGGACGGCATCGGCGGCGCCTCGGTGCTCGCGTCGGCGACCTTCGAGGACGAATCGCAGGCCAAGCGGCCCGCCGTGCAGGTCGGCGACCCGTTCATGGAGAAGCTGCTCATCGAGTGCTGCCTGGAGCTGTACGCCGCCGACGTGGTCGTCGGCATCCAGGACCTCGGCGCGGCCGGCGTCTCCTGCGCCACCACCGAGCTGGCCGCCAAGGGCACCGGCGGCATGCACGTCGACCTCAACCGGGTCCCGCTCCGCGACCCCTCGCTCAGGCCCGAGGAAATCCTCATGAGCGAGTCGCAGGAGCGCATGATGGCCGTGGTCCGGCCCGACGACATCGCGGCGTTCATGGCGATCTGCGAGAAGTGGGACGTGCCCGCCACTGTCATCGGCGAGGTCACCGACACAGGGCGACTGGTGATGACGTGGGACGGCGAGGTCATCGTCGACATCCCGCCGGGCACCGCCGCTGACGACGGGCCCGTCTACGAGCGCCCCTTCCACGAGCCGGCCGGGCAGGCCGCGCTCAACGCCGACACTCCCGACCGGCTGGAGCGGCCCACCGATCTGCGGGCCACCCTCCTCAAGCTGCTCGGCTCGCCCAACCTGGCCTCCAAGGAGTGGGTGACCTCCCAGTACGACCGCTACGTCCGGTCCAACACCGTGCTCGCCCAGCCGGCGGACGCGGGCATGCTGCGGATCTCCGAGTCCATCGCCGGCGCCGAGCCGACGACCCGCGGCATCGCGCTGGCCACCGACGGCAACGGCCGTTACGCCAAGCTCGACCCGTACGCGGGGGCGCAGCTCGCGCTCGCGGAGGCGTACCGGAACGTGGCCGTGACCGGCGCCAAGCCGCTCGCCGTCACCAACTGCCTCAACTTCGGCTCCCCCGAGGACCCGGAGGTCATGTGGCAGTTCGCCGAGGCCGTGCGCGGCCTCGCGGACGCCTGCAAGACGCTGGGCGTGCCGGTGACCGGCGGAAACGTGTCCTTCTACAACCAGACCGGCGCGACCGCCATCAATCCCACGCCGGTCGTGGGCGTGCTGGGGGTCATCGAGGACGTGGCCAAGCGGGTGCCGTCCGGGTTCGTCGCGGAAGGCCTGCGCGTCGTGCTGCTCGGCGACACGCACGCGGAGTTCGGCGGCTCGGAGTGGGCCAACGTCGCACACCGTCACCTGGGCGGGCTGCCGCCGCACGCGAACCTGGAGGCGGAGCGGGCGCTGGCCACCGTGCTGGTGGAGGCCGCCCGGCGAGGGCTGCTCGAAGGGTCCCACGACCTGTCGGACGGCGGGCTGGCCGTCGCGCTGGCCGAGTCGTGCCTGGCGCGGGGCATCGGGGCCACCGTGGCGCTCAGTGGCGAGCCCTTCACCGACCTGTTCAGCGAGTCGGCCTCGCGGGCGCTGGTCGTCGTGCGGCCGGAGGCTTACGAGGAGTTCGCCTCGCTGTGCGGGCGGCACGACGTGCCGTGCTACGGGCTCGGGCGCACCGGGGGCGCTTCGCTGGTGGTCGAGGACGTGTTCGAGGTCTCGGTCGAGGAGCTGCGGGAAACGCACTCGGCGACGCTTCCCGCGCTGTTCGGCTAAGGGTTGCGGGGAGGGCCGGCACGGGGTTCCGTGCCGGTCCTCCTGCCTTGCTAGAAGGCCTTCTTCATGCAGACCACGTAGACGGTGCCGCTGACCGCGGTGCCGTTGTTGCCGCCGGGGCTCGCGCTGGGGCTGGGGCTGGGCTTGCTGTGGCTCTCGGCGCTGAAGTTGTCGTTGCCGCCGCCGTTGTCGTCCTTGGCCACGTCCACCGTCCAGCCGTTGCTGTTCGTCGGCATGCTGGTCATGACGATGGCGTTCTTCAGGGTGCTGAAGGAGAAGCCGCCGCCGGTCACCATGCCGCCGTAACCGCAGGAGGCCGTCGCGGAGCCGATCGAGTTCAGGGACGCCGTCTTGGTGTAGGTGGTGTAGGTGGCGCCGTCCTTGCCGTCCTTGCCGTTCTTGCCCGGGTAGCCGCGGGGGCCGGGGTTGCCGGGCTTGCCCTGAGGACCTTGCGGTCCCGCGGGGCCGGCGGGACCGGTCGCGCCCTTCTCGCCGTCCTTGCCGTCCTTGCCGGGCAGGCCCTGCTCGCCCTGCTTGCCCTGGGGGCCCGCGGGGCCCGTCTCGCCCTTGGGGCCCTGCGGGCCCATCGGGCCCGGCTTGCCCGGTGCGCCCTGATCGCCCTTCGGGCCGGAGGTGACGGCCGTCGACTCGGTGGCGCCGCCGATCACGATCCGCTCCTCCGTCTTCCGGCACTTCGTCGCCGGGTTGACGATGCGGGCGTACCGAGTCTTCTTGTGGACGCAGGCGTACACCTCACTGCCCGCCGACGAGGCGGTGGCGACGCCACCGACGGTGAGGAGCGAGGCGGCGAGCGCTCCGACAGCGGCGAGGGTGAACGTACGCCCACCACGGATCTTGATGGCCACGGCTTTCCTTCCAGCGGACATGTGTTGCTCGTGTTGTGCATGAGATTCACGTTTCAAACGTTCCAAAAGTTGGCAAGGGTCACATAACGCATTCATCACGAAACACAGTGTTACTGACGGTTTGACCGATTGTTGGCGACTTAGGTGTGTAAAAGGACGCATTGGTGTTGGCGATCTCCCGTGGATAATCGGTCTGTGCCAACCCCGAATCCCGCCCCCTACCTGCCGCCGGCCACCCAGCCGGTGCGCGGCGTGGTCTGGGGCGTCCACCTGGTCCTGCCGCTGCTGGGCCTCTGGGTGCTGCTGGCCCAGCCGGACTTCAACGTCCTGTGGCACCACAACCCCAGCCACTTCTGGATGATCATCGCCGTAGCCGGCCTCAACGTGGCGCTCGGCATGATGATCAGCGAGGCGTCGCGGCGCCGCCAGGACGCCCGGCTGTTCCTGGTGTCCATGGTCTTCCTGAGCAGCGCCGGGTTCTTCTTCATGCACGGCCTGGCCACGCCCGAGTTCCTCCTGCCGAAGGGCTCGCTGGGCTTCGACATCGGCCAGCAGGTGGGGCTCTCGGTCGCGGCGGCGTTCGCCTTCGCCTCCGCCCTTCCGCTGGGCGGGCAGGCGGCCAAGCGGGTGCTGGGCTCACAGCACTTCATCCGCGCGGCACTCCTCGGCTTCTTGATCATCTGGGGGGTCGCGTCGCTGGTGCCGGATTTGACGCCGCTCAGCGTGCCGCCGCTGGTGGCGCCGGTCCCCTGGCTGGTCTGGGGGTCCATTCCGGGCCTGCTCCTGTACGGGACGGCCAGCGTGATGATGTTCCTGCTGCACCGGCGGCGCCCGTCGGCCATGCTGATCAGCCTGATCACCGCGTACGCGCTGCTGGCCGAGTCCATGATCGCCGGAATGTCGCAGCTCAACTGGCACCTGTCGTGGTGGGAGTGGCACATCCTGCTCACCCTGGCCTTCGTCTTCGTGGCCTACAGCGCCTACCTGCAGTTCAGGCGGGAGGGGTCGAGCGCGGGCCTGTTCGACGGGGTGACGCTGTCGGCGACCGTGCGGCGCATCCAGCAGGACTACGACCAGGCGCTGGAGGAGCTGGTCGAGCACGTACGCCGCGGCGAGCCGCTGGCCGCGGCCCGGCTGTCGGGCAAGTTCCGGCTCAACGAGGGCCAGGCTGCGGTGCTCGACCGGGCCGGCGAGGCGCTGGCCAACGAGCGTGAGCTGTCCGAACGCCTGGCCGCGCTGGTGGACGTGAGCGCCCAAACCAAGGTGGGCCTGGCCGAGCAGGAGCTCCTGGCCACGTCGCTGGAGCGGGTGCGGCAGGCGTACGGCGACGTCAAGATCGCCCTCGTCGCGGACGGCAAGACGGAGATCGGCTCGCGCGTCTACCGGTTCACCGGCGGCGACCCGGTCAGGCATGACCACCTGCTGGCCTTCCCCCTGACCGTGAAGGGCAAGCTGGCGGGCGTGCTGGAGGTGCCCGTCGGGCGGACCCGCCACGACGAGGCGCTGGCCGCCACCCTGGCCGGGCAGCTGTCCCTCTCCCTGGAGAACGCCCGCCTCTACCGAGAGCTGCACACGCTGTTCCACCAGTACATGTCGCCCGACGTGGCGCACGCGCTGCTGGCCGACCCCGCGCAGGCGGCGCTGGGCGGCGAGCTGAGGGAGCTGACCGCGCTCTTCGCCGACCTCAAGGGCTTCACGACGTTCTCGGAGAAGGTCACGCCCGCCGAGATCGTCGAGATGCTCAACCGCTACCACACGGCCGCCGTCCCCTGCATCCTGAACAACGGCGGCACGGTCGTGCAGTTCGTCGGCGACGCGATGCTGGCGCTGTTCAACGCCCCCGCCACGCAGGCCGGGCACGCCAGGGCCGCGTGCAAGGCGGCGCTGGAGATGCAGCGGGCCGCGGCCGAGGTGGCCGAGGAGATGGCCTGGAAGCGGGTGGACGACGTCCCGTGGCCGACGTTCCGGATCGGCGTCAACACGGGTCCCGCCCTGGTCGGCAACATCGGAAGTCCCGAGCTGCGCGGGTTCAACGCGATGGGTGACTGTGTGAACGTGGCCGCCCGGCTCGAGGGCATCGCCGAGCCGGGCACGGTCGTCATCGGGGAGACGACGTTCAGCCAATTGGGCGGTGGCGCGTCGGTGACGCCTCTGGGGCGGCTGAGCCTCAAGGGCAAGGAGGAGCTCGTCGCCGCGTATGTTCTGACGGAATTGCCGTAGAAGCCTGGTGTCCGTACCGACATAATCGGGCGCATGGAGTCAGACCCCGGCGAGTTCCTGTCCATGCTGACCGACGAGGACAGGGCGGCCGTGCGCGCGGCCGGTCGGATCCGGCGGTGGGAGCGGGGCACGACCGTGATCAACGAGGGCGACACGTCCGACTGGGTCCTCGTGCTGCTCGATGGCCGGGTCAAGGTGTCCTCGCACACGAGCGGCGGAACCGAGGTGGTGCTCGCCATTCGCGGCCCCGGCGGGCTGCTCGGCGAGCTGACGGCCATCGACGGGTCGCCACGCTCGGCCACGGTGACGGCGCTGGAGCCGATCACCGGCATCGTGGTGCGGGACTTCCCCTCCTTCCTGGAGTCCCACGGGCGCATCGCCGTACTGCTCATGCAGCTCATCAGCGGCAAGCTGCGGGACGCGGACAGGAAGCGCATCGAGTACGGCGCGTACGACACCACGGGGCGCGTGGCGACGCGGCTGCTGGAGCTGGCCGATCGGTACGGGGAGCAGACCAACAGCGGGCTACGCGTGGCGCTGCCGTTGTCGCAGGACGAGCTGGCGGGCTGGACCGGCGCCTCGCGGGAGGCCGTCAGCAAGGCGCTGCGCACGCTGCGCGACCGCGGGCTGATCGAGACCGGCAGGCGACGCGTGACGATCCACGACCTGGAGGGGTTGCGCAAGCGCGCCAGGTGACCCCTGCGCCAGAAGGCGACGTACGCCGTACGTCATAGTGGAGGGCATGGTCGCGGTCACCCCCGAAGACGACAGCCGCCTGCGTTACGCCTGGCGAGTGTGCTCGGTCACCAGCCTGGGCCTGATTCTCATCGGCATCGCCGGCAGCACGCTGAACGTCGCGCTGCCGACGGTCGTGCGGCACTTCCACGCCAGCGCGCTCGAATCCGGCTGGATCCTGCTGGCGTTCCTGCTGGTCAACACGGCGAGCCTGGTGTTCTTCGGCCGGGTGGCCGACCTGCTCGGCCGGCGGGAGGTCTATCTGGCGGGGTTCGCCTTGTTCACGGTGGCCTCGTTGCTGGCCGGGCTGTCGCCGGACGTGTGGTTCCTGGTCGCGATGCGGGTGGTGCAGGCGGTCGGCGCGGCCATGATCCTGGCGAACGGCACCGTGATCATCGCCGACGCGTTCCCGCCCGAACGGCTCAGCCAGGGCATGGGCGTCTACATCGGCACGTTGTCGGTGGCGCAGCTGGCCGGGCCCACGATCGGCGGGCTGATCGCGGAGACCGCGGGCTGGCAGTGGATCTTCTGGGTCAACGTGCCCGCCGGGCTGATCGCGCTCGGCTGGGGCGCGGCGATCTTACGCAAGGTGCCCAGAGGGCCGCGGCAGCCGGTGGACGCGCTGGGCAACGTGCTGGTGTTCGCGGCGCTGTCGGCGCTGCTGCTGGCGCTGTCGGAGGCGGGCTCCAGCGGGCCGGCGAGCCCTGTGGTGCTGACGGGCGCGGCGGTGTTCGTGGTGCTGGTGCCGCTGATCGTGCTGGCCGAGCGGCGTTCCTCGAACCCGGTGCTGGATCTGCGGCTGTTCGGCGGGCGGCTGCTGGCGTGCGCGAACCTGGCCTCGTTCTGCAACGCGCTGGCGCGTTCGGCGCTGATCCTGGTGGTGGCGCTGTATTTCCAGGCGGCCAGGGGGCTGGACGCGTTCGAGGCGGGGCTGAGCGTGCTGCCGGTGCCGGTCGGGATCGGGCTGGCCTCGCCGATCGTGGGCATGCTGGGGCGGAGGGTGTCGCCGTACGCGCTGTCCATCGGCGGGGCGGTGATGAGCGCTCTCGGGCTCGGCACGCTGATGCTGACGGCCGATCGCGCGACGCCGTACTGGGTGATCGGGATCGGCCTGTTCGTGGCCGGGTGCGGCAGCGGAACATTCCTCACCGGCAACACCACGCAGGTCATGCGGGCGCTGCCGGTCGGGAGCCTAGGGGTGGTGAACGGGTTCCGCGTCATGGTCATGAACGTAGGCATCGTGATCAGTGTCGGCCTGTCGCTCAGCGTCCTGACCAGCGCCGTGGGTCCTGCGCTGCGGGCCCAGGTGTACGCCGGGACGCTGTCCACGCTGTCGCCGGTGGCGGTGGGGCAACTGATGGACGGGTTCCAGCGGACGTACGCGGTGCTGTTCGCGGTCGCGCTGGCCGGTGCCGTGCTCGCGGCCCTGGCCAGGGGTCAGAGGGCGGCGGCCAGCCTGGATTCCACGTCGCGGTAGCGGGTGACCGGGATGAGGTGGACGCCGGCGAAGGCGCCGGAGTCGCGCAGGGCGAGGACCTGCTCGCAGGCCGCCTCGACCCCCGCCATGCGGTCCGCGGCCACCCGGCCGATCAGCTCCTCCGGCAGGTCGATGTCCGGGATCGCGGCCGCCAGCGTGCGGGCGTGGCGTTCGCTGGCCAGCACCATGACGCCCGCGTAGACGGGCACGTCCACCGGGTTGGCCTCGCGCCAGCGGAGCTGGGCCTCCAGCGAGAAGCTGACCTGGGCGAACAAGAAGTCGGCGGCTCGCTTCCAGGACGGCAGCGGGCGCAGTCCCGCCGCGGCACCGACCCGCACGTCCGGCGAGAACCCCCGCGCTTCCGCGATCATCGAGCGGACCGTCAGGTCGCTGGTGCGGTTGCCGCTCATGGGCTTGTCGCCGTAGACGAAGAGGAACTGGTCCACGCCGTACGCCGCCGCCGTCAGCAGGTCGCGGCGGAAGCCCAGCAGGTTGCGGTCGCGGGAGTTGAGGCAGGCGATGCCGCGCCCGCCCATGGCCTGCACCTCGTGCGCCACGGCCACGCTCGACACGGTCGCCCGGCCGATGTGGTTGTCGGGGATGAGGAACGAGTGGGCGATCTTGCCCAGCGTGCCGATCTGGTGCCTGACGTGCTTCAGATCGGGCTTGGTCGGGGGTTCGATCTCGCAGATCAGCTCGAAGGTCACGGGCACGACCCTAACGTCTGGCCGCCAGCGCCTCTATGCCGCTGAGCACGAGATCGACTCCGAACGTGTCGTAGAGCCCTGAGTCCATCCCCTCCACCAGTGGCCCGGCCATATCCACCAAATGCGGATATTTCTCGATAGGCAGCGACTGGAGACCGAGGCGCTTCTGCCTGGTGATCTCGGAGATCTCCTCGGGAGTGTGCACGCCGGCGAAGCGCACCGGCGCGTCGGCGATGGCGATGGCGCTCTGCAGCACGTATTTGGTGATCAGGCAGCTCTCCTGCACGCTGAACCCGGCCTCGCGGCACAGGCCGAGCGCCTGGTCCCAGACTGCGAGGAAGTTGGGCACCGACGTCTGGTCCACCTGCTCCAGCACGTTCCTGGCGCATGGGTGGGTGCGCAGCGTGCGGATCAGCCCTTCGGCCAGGTCACGCAGCCGCTCGTTCCAGGCCTTGTCGTCCGCGGGCTTGGGGGCGAAGTCCGCGATCAGGTGGTCGGCCATGCCGCTCAGCAACTGTTCCTTGTTCTTGAAGTGCCAGTAGAGGGCCATCGGGGTCACGCCCAGGTCCGTGGCCAACCGCCTGATCGTCACGGCGTCGAGCCCTTCGGTGTCGCCGATCTCCAGGGCCCGCTCGACGATGGCCCTCGCGGTCAGTTTTCCCATCACGGTTGACAACTATACGCCGTACAAGTTCAACTATACGACGTACAAGTACGGCGTATAGGAGGAAATTTCATGCGATGGTGGGCGCTGGGTGCCGTGACTTTGGGCACCTTCATGACCTACTTGGACAACAACGTGGGCAACGTCGCGTTGCCGACGATCCAGCGGGACCTCGGGCTGACGATCTCCGGGCTGGAGTGGATCGTGAGCTCGTACATCCTGGTCTTCGCCGGCCTCATGCTGGCCGGCGGGCGGCTCGCGGACGTGTTCGGGGCTCGCAGGGTGTTCCTCGGCGGGCTGGCCGTCTTCACGCTGTCCTCGCTCGTGGCCGGGCTGGCCACCAGCGGGGCGACGCTGATCGCCGCCCGAGCCGTGCAGGGCGTCGGGGCGGCGCTGCTCACGCCCACCGCGCTGACGCTGATCAGCCAGATCTTTCCCGACCCCGCCGAGCGCGGCCGGGCCGTGGGGGTCTGGAGCGCGGCAGGGGCGCTCTCCATGGCACTCGGCCCGTTCGCGGGCGGCTTCATCAGCGAGAACCTGCACTGGGGCTGGATCTATCTGATCAACGTCCCGATCGGGCTCGTGACGTTCGGGCTGGGACTGTGGGCCATCAAGCCGGCCTTCAGGAAAGTACGGCACAGCCTCGACCTGCCGGGGCTGGCCACGTCCGCCATCGCCCTGTTCGCCCTGACTTATGCGCTCATCGAGGGCGAGGTCGCGGGTTGGACCTCGCCGGAGATCCTGGCCGCGTTCGGCGTGTTCGGGGCGGCGGCCGTCGCGTTCGCGCTGGCCGAGTCGCGGGCCGCGGAGCCGATGATCGCGGTGTCGCTGTTCAGGTCCAGGGTGTTCACCGGCGGGCTGCTCACCAGTGGCATCTGGTCGTTCGGGGTGTTCGGGATCTACTTCTTCAGCGCCCTGTGGCTGCAGAACGTGCTCGGCTTCTCCCCCACCCAGGCGGGCGCGGCGTTCGTGCCGATGGCCCTGGTCATGGCCGTGATCGCGGTCCTGTCGCAGCGGATCAGCGGGAAAATCGGCATCGGCCGCACGGTGGCCCTCGGGATGGCGCTCATGGGGACGGCGATCTTCCTGCTGTCCGGGGTGGGCGCCGACGGCGACTACGCGGACGTGGCGCCCTGGTTCCTGATGTACGGGCTGGGCGGCGGCATGCTGGTCCCCTTGACGGCCGCCGTCCTCGGCGGGATGCCCAAGAGCAGGACGGGCGTGGCCTCGGGCGTGCTCAACGTGTCACGGGAGGTGTTCGGCCTGCTCGGCATCACCGTGCTGGGCGCGGTGCTGAGCGCCAAGCAGAGCGGCAGCGACCGGGCGCCGCTGCTCGCGTTCCTCGATGCCTACCAGTTCACGCTGGTCGTCGCGGCGATCGTGGTGCTGCTGGCGATCCCGGTCGCGCTCTACTCCCTGCGCGTCACCCCTCAGGACGAGGACCCTCAGGCGGCCGCCCCCGTCAGCGTCGGGTCCTCGAACTGAGTGCGGTAGAGCTCCTCGTAGCGGCCGCCGGCGGCGAGCAGCTCGGCGTGCGTGCCGCGCTCGACCACCTGCCCGTCCTCGATCACCAGGATGAGGTCGGCGGCGCGGATCGTGGAGAGCCGGTGCGCGATCACCACGGCGGTCCTGCCCTCCAGCGCCTCACCGAGCGCCGCCTGCACGGCGGCCTCCGAGGTGGAGTCCAGCGCCGCCGTGGCCTCGTCCAGGATGACCACCCTGGGCTGGGCCAGCAGCAGCCGGGCGATCGTCAGCCGCTGTCGCTCGCCGCCCGACAGGCGGTAGCCGCGCTCCCCCACCACCGTGTCGAGGCCGTCGGGCAGCGACTCGATCAGCGCGGCGAGCCTGGCCCTGGTGAGCGCGTCCCACAGCTCCTCCTCGGTGGCCGTGGGCCGGGCCAGCAGCAGGTTCGCCCTGATCGTCTCGTGGAACAGGTGTCCGTCCTGGGTGACCATGCCGAGCGTGTCGCGGATGGAGTCGAAGGTCAGGTCGCGTACGTCCACGCCGCCGAGCCGGACCGCGCCGGAGTCGACGTCGTACAGCCTGGGCAGGAGCTGGGCGATCGTGGACTTGCCCGCGCCGGAGGAGCCGACCAGTGCCACCATCTGGCCCGGCTCGGCCCGGAACGAGACGCCGTGCAGCACCTCGACGCCGCCGCGGGAGTCGAGCGCGGCCACCTCCTCCAGGGAGGCGAGCGAGACCTTGTCGGCCGCCGGGTAGGCGAAGCGCACGTCGTCGAACTCGACCGAGACCGGCCCGTCGGGGACCTCTCTGGCGTCCGGGCGCTCCTGGATGAGGGGCTTGAGGTCGAGCACCTCGAAGACGCGCTCGAAGCTGACGACCGCGCTCATCACGTCCACGCGGGCGCTGGCGAGCGCGGTCAGCGGGGCGTACAGGCGGGTGAGGAGCATGGCCATCGACACGAGCGCGCCGGGCGCGAGCTGGTCACGCAGCGCGTAGAAGCCGCCGAGGCCGTACACCAGGGCCAGGGCCAGCGCCGACACCAGGGTCAGCGCGGTGACGAAGGCCGACTGGGTCATGGCGGAGCGCACACCGATGTCCCGCACCCGCCTGGCCCGGGTGGCGAACTCGGCAGACTCGTGCGCGGGCCGGCCGAACAGCTTCACCAGCGTCGCGCCCGGCGCGGAGAAGCGCTCGGTCATCTGCGTGCCCATGGCCGCGTTGTGGTCGGCCGCCTCGCGGCGCAGCTTCGCGATCCTGGTGCCCATCCGCCGGGCGGGCAGCATGAACACCGGCAGGAGCAGCAGCGCGAGCAGTGTGATCTGCCAGGAGATGCCGATCATCGCGGTGAGCGTCAGCATCAGGGTCACGACGTTGCCGACCACGCCGGACAGCGTGTCGGTGAAGGCCCGCTGCGCCCCGATCACGTCGTTGTTCAACCGGCTGACCAGCGCGCCGGTGCGGGTTCTGGTGAAGAACGCGATCGGCATCCGCTGCACGTGGTCGAAGACGGCCGTACGCAGGTCGAGGATGAGGCTCTCGCCGAGACCCGCGGACAGCCACCGGTTCACCAGCCCCAGCCCCGCCTCCGCGATGGCCAGGCCCGCGATCAGCAGCGCCACCACGACGACCACGTCGACGGGCTCCGACTTGAAGATCGCGTCCACGACCCGGCCCGCGAGCAGCGGGGAGGCCACGGCCAAGCCCGCCAGCACCACGCTGAGCAGCATGAACAGCGCCAGCCTGCGGCGGTGCGGACGGGCGAAACCGGCGATGCGCCGGAGCGTCGCCCTGGACAGGGGGCGACGCTCCGGCCGGTTGTTCATCGAGTACAGCTGTTGCCATGCGGTCACTTCCATGCTCATGGCATGGAAGGCTATTTCCTCAAGTTAAGTTGAGGTCAAGAGCCGATCTTCTTGCCCTGGCCGTGCCACACCACGGCGACCGACGGGCGCGGCTGGTCGCCGTCGGGCCAGCGGCTGGAGGGGTTCTCCGGGCTGGCTCCGTCGGTCTCGCCCGGGTGCTGCACCGCCACGAACACGCTGCGCTGGTCCTCCGTGATCAGCGGGCCGCAGGTCTCGGCGCCGAGGGGGACGGTGAGGAACTGACGCAGGTGGCCGCGCTCCTTGCCGCGTACGGGCATCACGAACAGGCCGTCGTTGCTGCCGAGCTGGTTGCCGTCCGTGGAGATCCACAGGTTGCCGTCGCGGTCGAACGCGAGGTTGTCCGGGCACGAGATCGGCGAGACCTTGGTCTTGTCGTAGCCGGCGAAGTACGTCGTCGCGTCATTCGGGTCACCGCAGACCAGCGGGAGCGACCAGGCGAACGTCTTCTCGCCCGCGTCGTTCCGCTTCTCCACGATCTCCAGAACCTGGCCGTGCTTGTTGGAGGGGCGCGGGTTGGCCTCGTCCACCTGTGCCGCGGTGCGGTTGCTGTTGTTGGTGAGCGCCACGTAGATGGCGCCGGTGACCGGGTTGCGCTCGACGTCCTCGGGGCGGTCCATCTTGGTCGCGCCCACCTTGTCGGCGGCCGTACGGGTGTAGACCAGCACCTCGGCGGCGGTCATGCCCTCCACGAACGACTTGTCGCCCGACACCAGCGGGATCCACTCGCCGGAGCCGTCGAACAGGCCGTCGGCGGGCAGCTTGCCGGAACCGTCGATCTCGGCCTTCGGGCTGTCGCCGGTGAACTTGGCCACGTACAGGGTGCCCTCGTCCAGAAGCGCCCGGTTGTGCCGGTCGAATCCGGGGATGTAGCGGTTCTTGGAGACGAACTTGTAGACGTACTCGAAGCGTGCGTCGTCACCCATGTACGCGACCAGGCGGCCGTCGCGGGACAGCGTGGTGGTGGCGGCCTCGTGCTTGAAACGGCCCAGCGCGGTGCGCTTGATAGGCGTGGCGTCGGGGTCGAACGGGTCGATCTCCACGATCCAGCCGAACCTGTTGGCCTCGTTCGGGTGCTTGGCCAGGTCGAAGCGCTCCTCGACACGGTCGAACCGGCGGTTGCCCGACGGGGTGCCGTTCGTGAGCGTGTAGCGGGCGGCGTACGGCTTCTGCTCCGCCGGCACCTTGTCGGCGTTGACGAAGTACTGGTCGAAGTTCTCCTCGGCGGTCAGCACCGTGCCCCACGGGGTGGTGCCGCCCGCGCAGTTGTTCAGCATGCCGACGGGAGTGCGCCCCTGGGGGTCGGCGGCCGTCTTGAGCAGGTCGCTGCCCGCGGCCGGGCCGCTGAACTTCATGGGGGTCTGGGCGGTGATGCGGCGGTTGTAGCGGCGGCGGCCCTTGGTGATCAGCTTCCACTCGCCGGAGCCGCCCGCACGCTCGATCTCCACGATGGAGCCGCCGTGCGCGGCCAGCCCGATCTTGATCTGCTCCTCGGTCGCGGCGGCGCCGCCGGTGTAGCCGCGGAACATCAGCTTCTCGTCGGAGTACTCGTGGTTCACCCAGAGCAGCGCGCGGTCGCGGCCCATCGGGAACAGCGTGACGTAGTCGCAGTTGTAGCCGAACTGCTTGCTCTGGGCGTCGGCGCTCTGGTTGTCGAAGTCGAAAGCCGGCGCGCCGGGCAACACCGGGTCGCCCCAGCGCACGACCACGGAGGAGCTGTAGCCGTCGGGAACGCGCAACGCGTCGTCCTTGTTCGGCGCGATAGGGGTGAAGCGGAGGTCGCCGCCACCGGGCCGGCCCTTGGCTGCGGCTTCCGCTTCCGGCTCGTCGGCGAGCGCCGGCGCCGCCCCCGCCACGCCCACACCCGCCACGAGGGCACCGAGCGCGCCCGCCCGCAGCATGCCGCGGCGCGACAGCGCCTCCTTCACCACGTCGCCGAAGTAGACGTTGTCCGTCGTGTTGGCCACGTCATGCGCGCACGCGTTGCCGCAGCGGAACTGACAGGTCAGCGCGGATCGGCCACCTTTGTGCGGGGTGGACAGCAACGGCAGCAGCCGTCCGGCCCCGGTGGGGTTCGCCACAGGTCCTCCATTTATGTGCGCGGTTGTACGGCCCGGAGGCTACGGTCGCCGTCGAAACCGGAGGTGAACGACGACCTCCGAATCGATGAACGCTTCCCGGGAGACAATGGTGGGGTGCCACCACGCAAGATGGACCAGGAAAAGCTGAGATCGGCCCTCGACGGCCAGCTCATCGCCCTCGACCGGCCGGCCTACGACGGGCCCGCATCCGCCCTGCCCGACGCTCTCGTCACGGCCGTGCTGGCCGCCTACGACCGGGGCCTGCCGCCGGAACGCGACGCGGCCAGGCAGGCCGTGCGCTACCTGCTCGACAAACTGGCGACCGCCGCGCCGGGCCGGACCGTCGAAATACGCGTGCCGCCGTACGCGGCCGTCCAGGCGATCGCCGGGCCCCGCCACACCCGCGGCACCCCGCCGAACGTGATCGAGACCGACGCCCGCACCTGGATCGAGCTCGCGCTCGGCCGCCTGACGTGGGACGAGGCCATGGCCAAAGGCGCTGTGTCGGCGAGCGGCGCGCGCGCCGACCTGTCAGAGCACCTGCCGCTCTAGGTTCGGAGACCGCCGTTCATCCAGGGGAATTTCTCCTGGAAGCAGCGGTCGGCCAGTTGACCGGGCAGTTGGGCGCATTCCTGGACGACGCTCCAGAACCAGATGGCCAGGATCGCGAAGAGGATCAGGGACAGGACGCTGATCACGATGCCCGCGACGGCGCGGCCCTTGCCGGCGCGCTTGGCGAGCGCCACGCAGCCGAAGACGATCGACAGGATGGCCGTGATCACGCCGATGAAACAGACGAACACCAGGAAAGGGCTGGCCACCCCCAGGACGAGTGCGGCGGTGGCCAGGCCGCTGCCGGTCCGGTCCTGCTGGTAGGGGCCGTAGGGCGAGCCCGCGGGTGGCGGGCCGTAGCCGGGCGGGCCGCCGTACGGGCTGGACGGGGTGGTGCCGGGCACGACGGGAGGCCCGTGCGTGCCGTACGGCGCAGGGCCTTCGTGGGCAGCGGCGCCGGGCTGAGCCGTGGGCTGCTCATAGCGCGACGGCGTCGGCTTGGGCGGCGGCTCCTCCTCCGGCGGCTTGCTCTCCCAGCCCGGATAGGGCGGGGTGGCGCCCGGGACCGGGAGCACCTGGGTCGTCTCGGTGTCGTCGCCCGCCGGCGGCGGGACCTCGGGCGCGGTCGGCAGGTCGGGATGGGGCGGTTCGCCGGGCCGCGGTTCGCCCGGCCGCGGTTCGTGCGTGGGCGGCACGTCGGCGGGCGGCACCACGGGCGGCGCCGGAGTGATCGGCTCCTCCTCCGGCGGTTCTTCCGGGGTGGGCGGCTTCTCGCCCGGGGTGGCCGGCTCCTCCTCGGGCGCCGTGCCGCCGGTGGGCCCGGTGCCGGGCGGGCCGCCTGGGGCCCACTCCGGCCGGGTCTCGTCGCCTCCGGTCGGCCCGCTCTCGTACGGCCGCGGTTCGGGCGGGCGCTCTTCCCGCCCCTGCTGGTCATCCTCCTGAGAGGCCTCGCTCCACCACTCGGGCGGGTGCTCGCCCTCTTCCCTGCGGCCTTCGCGCGGGTCCTGCCCCGGGCGGGGCTCGTTCGGATCCCCAGATGTGGTCACGTCTGCGTCTCCCGACGGGTCTGCATGCCGGATACTTCACCCTTTCGCGGAGGGCGACGGCTAAACCACGCCGACACGGTAAGAGGCCGCTCATGCTTCGGTCACTATGCGCCAAAGCGCGCAGGTCATCCCACGCACCGTGACATCGGACCCGGGGCGCGAGCACAGAAGCGCTCAACCTAGACTGAGTCATGTGCTGAAGGGCGACGGCCGGCTCGGCCATGACCTGGACCCCAACGACCGCGCACCTAAAGACGCCTGTGGCGTCTTCGGCGTTTGGGCCCCAGGCGAGGAAGTTTCCAAACTCACCTACTACGGGCTGTACGCGTTGCAGCACCGCGGGCAGGAGTCCGCGGGCATCGCGGTCAGCGAGGGGAGCCGCATTCTCGTCTACAAGGACATGGGCCTGGTCGCCCAGGTCTTCGACGAGTCGGTGCTCGGCACCCTGCGCGGCCACCTGGCCATCGGGCACTGCCGCTACTCCACGACCGGATCGAGCGTGTGGGAGAACGCGCAGCCCACGCTGAGCTCCACCGACGGCGGTGGGCTCGCGCTCGCGCACAACGGCAACCTGATCAACACTCCGGTGCTGGCCCAGCGCCTGACTCCGGGGACCACCAGGGCGACCACCGACACCGAGGTCCTCACGACGCTGCTGGCCCAGGACCGCACCCGCTCCGTCGAGGACTCCGCCGCCGAGCTGCTGCCGCAGGTCAAGGGCGCCTACTCGCTGGTGTTCATGGACGAGAAGACGCTCTACGCGGCCCGCGACCCGCAGGGCATCCGCCCGCTGGTGCTCGGCCGGCTCGAACGCGGCTGGGCGGTGGCCTCGGAGACGGCCGCGCTCGACATCGTGGGCGCCACGTTCATCCGCGAGATCGAGCCGGGCGAGATGCTCACCATCGACGAGCGCGGCGTCAGATCCCGCCGCTTCGCGCTGGCCGAGCCGAAGGGCTGCCTGTTCGAATACGTCTACCTCGCCCGCCCGGACACCACGATCGCGGGCCGCGGCGTCCAGGTCACCCGGGTCGAGGTCGGCCGCGTGCTGGCCCGTGAGCACCCGGTGGAGGCCGACCTGGTCATCCCCACGCCGGAGTCCGGCACCCCGGCCGCCGTCGGCTACGCCCAGGAAAGCGGCATCCCCTACGGGCAAGGCCTGGTGAAGAACTCCTATGTCGGCCGCACGTTCATCCAGCCCTCGCAGACCATCCGCCAGCTCGGCATCCGGCTGAAGCTCAACCCGCTGCGCGAGATCGTCGAGGGCAAGCGGCTGGTGGTCGTGGACGACTCGATCGTGCGCGGCAACACCCAGCGCGCCATCGTCAAGATGCTGCGCGAGGCGGGCGCTCTCGAGGTGCACGTACGCATCTCCTCGCCGCCCGTGGCCTGGCCGTGCTTCTACGGCATCGACTTCGCCACCCGCGCCGAGCTGATCGCGGGCTCGCTGACGGTGGAGGAGATCCGGGCCTCGCTCGGCGCCGACTCGCTCGGCTACATCTCCCTGGAGGGCCTGACCAAGGCCACCACCATCCCCGCCGACCGCCTCTGCATGGCCTGCTTCGACGGCTCCTACCCCATCCCCATCGACGAGGATCACGTGGGCAAGTTCGTGTTGGAGAGCAAGGCGTGAACGAGCGTAGCGAGCGAACAAACAGACACAGCAGTACTGTGCTCACGCTGCCGACGAAGGAGGCTGCGTGAGCACATATGAAGCCGCCGGCGTCGACATCGCGGCCGGTGAGCGCGCCGTCGACCTGATGAAGGACAAGGTGGCGCGCTCGCGGCGGCCGGAGGTGGTGGACGACGCCAGCGGGTTCGCGGGGCTGTTCGACGCCTCCGCGCTGCTGCGCTACCAGCGGCCGCTGCTCGCCACCTCCACCGACGGCGTGGGCACCAAGGTCATGATCGCCCAGCAGTACGGCAAGCACGACACGATCGGCATCGACCTGGTCGGCATGGTCCTCGACGACCTCGTGGTGTGCGGGGCCGAGCCGCTGTTCATGACCGACTACATCGCCTGCGGCAAGGTGGTGCCCGAGCGCATCGCCGAGATCGTCGGCGGCGTGGCCGAGGGCTGCCGCCTGGCCGGCGCCGCGCTGGTGGGCGGCGAGACGGCCGAGCACCCGGGGGCGATGGGACCGGACGAATACGACCTGGCGGGGGCCGGCACGGGCGTCGTGGAGGCGTCCGCCATGCTCGGGCCCTCCCTCGTCCGCGAGGGTGACGTGGTGCTGGGGCTGGCGTCCTCCGGCGTGCACTCCAACGGCTACTCGCTGGTGCGGCACGTGCTGCGCGAGTCCTCGCTGTCGCTCGACGCCGAGCTGCCCGAGCTGGGGCGGGCCCTGGGCGAGGAGCTGCTGGAGCCCACGCGGATCTACTCGCTGGACTGCCTGGAGCTGGCCCGCTCGGTCGAGGTCCACGCTTTCGCGCACATCACCGGCGGGGGGATCGAGGGCAACCTGTCACGGTCGCTGCCGGGGCAGCTGGACGCCGTGCTGGACCGGACGTCATGGACGCCGCCTGCCGTCTTCGGGGTGCTGGCCGGATACGGCCGGATCGCCCAGAAGGATATGGACCGGACGTTCAACCTCGGGGTCGGAATGGCCGCCGTGGTGGCTGCGGACGCGGCTGACGAGGCCATCCGGGTGCTGAGTGGCCGTGGGCTGCACTCCTGGGTCCTGGGCGAGATCGTCCCCGGAACCGGCCAGGCCCGCTACCGCTGAGTCTCTTCGCGGAGCCCGGCGCCGCACGCGTTGCCGCCGGGCTTCGCCGCCTGCAGACCCGCACGGTGCCACAAGACGGGTGCCCAGCATGGCGCACATGTCGCTTGCCAAAATGCGGCAAACGTGACGAAAGCCCCACGGTTGCCCGTGGGGCCCGACGAGCGTGGCGAGGGCCGGCGGGCAGCCGGGCCCTCGGCCACGTCAACCAGGAGTGCGGCTATCGACGACCGGACGGACGGCCATCATCGTCGTCCTCGGCGCCGTAGTCATCGGCGTAATCGGCATAGCGATCCGCCAGCTCATCGTTGAGGTCGTCGGCGTCGTCATTGCTGGAGTCTCCGACCCCGAGTTCGTCGCGAAGACGGTCAAGATCCGTGCCACCGCTGTTGTACTTCAGCTGGCGAGCAACCTTGACCTGCTTGGCCTTTGCTCGGCCGCGCCCCATTGGCTCGACCCCCTCGTGTGGGGTCGTCCCCGACCCCTCGTCGCTAACGCACCACACACTGACGCCGCCCGACTTTGGGCGTCAGCCTATCGTTCGCCTATTACCGTACCTGTTTTGTGCCCAGCTCGGTACGTCGTATGGGCGTGGGGCGTCAGTGGCCCAGCCAAATCGCCCGAATACGCCCGACTTCCGACATTCTGCGCTCAGCTAGCCTATCCGCTGCGACGGCTGGAGGAACGCCCTCATCGGCCGCGATCCCGAAGATCTTCAGAGTCGTGTCGTAGATCTGGGCGGCCTTGGATCTGGCCCGATCCATGCTGAACCCCCGGATCTCGTCCGCGACCTGGATCACGCCTCCCGAATTGACCACGTAGTCGGGCGCGTAGAGGATCCCGCGCTCGGCCAGTTGTTTCTCGACTCCGGGATGGGCGAGCTGGTTGTTGGCCGCGCCGCAAACGATCTTCGCTTTCAGCACGGCCACGGTGTCGTCGTCGAGCGCGCCGCCGAGGGCGCACGGAGCGAATACGTCGATGTCGGCGGAGGTCAGGGCGCGGGCGTCGGCCACGACCTCGACCTCCGGGTGGCGCAGGCGTACGCGCTCGACGGCCATGGGGCTGACGTCGCAGATCACCACCTCGGCGCCGTCTTCGCGCAGGAGATCGACCAGGCGGTGACCCACCTTGCCGACCCCTTCGACGCCGATTCGCCTGCCGTGCAGCGACGGCGTGCCGTACACGACCTCGGCCGAGGCGCGCATGCCCTGGAAGACGCCGAACGCCGTGAGGATGGAGGAGTCCCCCGCCCCGCCGTTCGCCAGCGTGCGGCCGGTGACGAAGCGTGACTCGCGGGCGACGATGTCCATGTCCTCGCTGTAGGTGCCGACGTCGCAGGCGGTGATGTAGCGCCCGCCGAGCGACTCGACGAACCTGCCGTACGCGCGCAGCAGCGCCTCGCTCTTGTCCTTGGCCGGGTCGCCGATGATGACGGCCTTGCCGCCACCCAGGTCGAGACCGGCCAGCGCGTTCTTGTAGGCCATGCCCTTGGCCAGATTGAGCACGTCGGCGAGAGCCGCCTGCTCGCTCTCGTACGGATAGAACCGGGTGCCCCCGAGTGCGGGGCCGAGAGCTGTGTTGTGGATGGCGATGATGGCACGCAGGCCGCTCTGCTCGTCGGCGCAGAACACGACCTGCTCGTGGACGTCCTTGTGGGACGAGCCGAAGACGTCGGTCACGGTAGTGACTCCCTGTCCGGTCCGCCGCTCCGTTGCGGCGGAGATCACCTACACAGTAGTAAGCCACAACGGTGCACGCAGGGTCGCTTCATGACACGATGCCACCGTGCTGCCCTATGCCGCCTACCTCCGCGTCTATGAGCCACTGACCGCGTTCGCCGAGTCCGAGCGCAAGGTGTGGGCCGACTACGCCGACTCACGAGACCGCCCGCGCCGCGCGAACGCGCTCAATGCGGAGCACGGCGAGTCGGTCATGCGCCTTCTCGGCATGCCCCCTCAACCCGTTCCCGCTCAGGAGAGCCCCAACGCCTATCTACGGCGCGTTGAGGACCGTCTGTACGTTTGCCCTTGGCAGACCAGGCTGCGCTCGTGGCTGGCGTTCTCAAGGCTGCGTGGCGCCACTCCCGTGAAGCTGATGGATCAGATGGTGCCCAAGACCATCGCCGAGCAGACCGCCGACGACTTCGATCGGTTCAAGCGGAAGGCCGGCGCGTCCGCCCTGCGGACGCATATTCGCACTACGGCGTGGCACGTGCCCCCATCGTGGTTCGTGCCGTTTGATGGAAACGAGCGCTGGCTGGTGCTCGGCTCGGCCACTCCTGGACAAGATGTGAAGACCACCGCTACCGGACGTAACCTCATCTACGTCACCTCCATGGCACAGGCCAGGAGGCGCGCGGCGCGGGCGCTCAATGTGCTGCGCAGGCACCTGGGCGATGTGGCGGCCAACTTCGACGTGGAAGACATCGCCAGGTGGCTGGAGGAGTTCCACCCGCACTCTCTGGTCGAGCTCGACTACGGCGGGCTCGTGCACCTCATGGACGACGATGCGCTGCAGGCCGACCAGTCGGTCGCGGAGCTCTCGGCCGCTCTGACGGGCCTGGACACGGGTCAAGAAGAACTTGCCTACGCCATGTACCAGAGGGTCATCCTCCGGTGGAAGTCAATGCAACAGCTGGAATCTGCCAACTGAACCCCAATAAGGGTGTCTGACCTGCATGAGTAGGTCACGTCTCACGGCTGCTCTCTTCTGCGAACTGAGTAGTTTGCCGTTTTCACTGCGATACCACGAAACGTGTCGCTAGAATCACCGAGCGTGACATGGCCACAGGGGCGCGCAGTTGGGTCGAAGAAGGGCTCGCCAATCGCTCTGCGTGGCGGTATGGTCACATCGGGTGATGCCGCATATGGTTCAGAAAAGCCGCACGCTCTGCGCCATAGGTGGACATCCGTGACACGCGCAAAAGGCAGTCACAGGATCGCGAAGCCGGTCCACACGGAGGAGAGGCCGCACAAATGTCAGCTCGTACACCCGAGGCCGAGCCACTGCTTACGCCCGCTGAGGTCGCGACCATGTTCAGGGTCGACCCCAAGACCGTGACGCGGTGGGCCAAGGCGGGCAAGTTGACGTCGATCCGTACCCTCGGAGGTCATCGGCGTTACCGGGAGACCGAGGTCCGCGCACTGCTCGCGGGGATTCCGCAGCAGCGCTCGGAGTAATCAGAGGGTCGTCACAGATCCTCAGGGGGGTTGCATAGGTGGACCTGGCCAGCACAGGGGCCCGGTCCACCAAGGTGACGACTTGACGTCGCAATGGAAGTTGGCGCCGCCCGCCCGGCGCCACTCTTCCGGGCCCCTCACACCAGGCGTTCGAGCAACCCGGTCACATTGTCGTCGTAGGCGGCGGCGACCCCGAGCAGCGCCACCATGTGATCGACGAGCATCCGCTCGAGCGCCGCACGCTCGATGTCGCGATGCTCGAGCCAGTCGAGACCGGCCGTCTCCACGGTGGCGATCCACGACCGCAACGTCATGCGCAGCACCGGGCTCGGCTCCGGAACGCCCATCTGCTTCTGCACGAGACGGAAGAGGCGCTGCCTGACGCCGTCCACGATCTCCCCGACCTCGCCCGTCCTGTTGGCCGGGCCGCCACGCAGCAGCGCCGCGAATCCGGCCGCGTGCTCCTCGACGAAGTCGAAATAGCGCCGGAGCCCGGAGGCCAGCTCCTCGATCGGAGTGCCGCCCTCCTGGGGGCGACGCAGCCGGGACTCCAACTGCTCCGCCGCGCTCTTCAGCGCGGCCACGTAGAGCTCCTGCTTCCCGCCGAAGTAGTGATAGACGAGGGCTCGCGACGCACCTGCCGCCGAGGCCACGTCGTCGATCGAGACGTCCTCCGCGTCGCGGGTGCTGAACAGCTCCAACGCCGCCGCCATGAGCTCTTCGCGCCGGCGGTCCACGCTGAGCCTGCGCCGAGCCGGCCGTGCCGTATCGGCTGACTTCCCGGGTGTCACACCTGCACAGTATCCGACTGCCTGACCAATAGCTGACGTGTGATTATGCCGGTCGAATGTCGCACTTGCCGTGAGCGAGATCAGTCAATCCGTGACCGAGGCCGTACCCTGCAGCGAACTCGATCGTTTGGTGAGACAGGTGCCCATATCCGCATCGCGGGGGAGACACATGTCAGGACCGCCCGTCAACACGTCCACCATCACTGAGCTGAGGGAGGTAGACGCCCTGCCTCGGCCCAGACCGACCATCCGCAACGTCGCAGAGCGAGCCGGCGTCTCGAAATCGCTGGTCTCTCTCGTGCTACGCGGATCCCCGCACGTGAGCGAGCATCGGCGCCAAGCTGTGCTGCAGGCCGCTCGCGAACTCGGCTATCGGCCGAACGCGGTCGCGCGCAGCCTGGTCGAAGGCCGTACCCACCTGGTGGGCGCGCTCGTCGCCGACCTGCACAATCCGTTCTACGCCGAGTTCCTCGACGGCCTGCAGGAGAGCCTGCACGGCGACGGCCTGCGCATGCTGATCGGGAACAGCCAGTGGGACCCCGCGTTCGAGGACGAGGCCGTGGAGGCCTTCCTCGAGCTCAGGGTCGACGGGCTGGTCCTGCTGGGCATCGCCCCCACCAGCGAAACGCTGATCGAGGCCACCGCCTACACCCCGACGGTGGTCGTAGGGGAACGTGACATCGAGCTCGGCGGCGTCGACATCGTGGTCGACGACGACCAGACCGGCGCCCGCCTGGCCATCGACCACCTGGTCGACCTGGGCCACAAGCGGATCGCGTACATCGAGGGTCCGCGCTCCTCGCGCTGCGAGGGGTATCTCGTGGCGATGCGCCGGCATTCGCTGGCGCCGTTCATCATGGTGGAGGCCGCGGACTCCTCCGAGGAGAGCGGCAGGGAGGCGGCGCTCGCGCTGCTGACCCGCGATCCCAGGCCCACGGCGATCTTCGCCGCCAACGACGTGGTCGCGCTGGGCGTGCTGGCCGCCGCCGGCGACCTGGGCCTGCGCGTGCCGGAGGACCTCTCGGTCGTCGGGTACGACAACACGCAGATGTCGGCCTCCCGGCACGTCTCGCTGACCTCGATCGACCAGCCCAGGCGCACCATGGGCAGGTCGGCGGCCGCGCTGCTGAGCGACAGGATCGGCGACCCCGCCAAGGTCTCGCGGCTACGTGAAGTGCCCCCCGAGTTGATCGTGCGACGGAGCACGGGACCCGCCTAAAAGACGCCCAAAGCTGGGTCAAGCCGTGTGGCGGCGCGGCCGCACGGCGGTTTACTCGGCAGGGTCATGCTAATTGTGGCCGGATCCGATCCGGTCACGATCTGATCCGGGGGAACAGTCATGCGTGATCCGGAACTGGTGTCCTGCGCCCAGCGCGCGGCGGCCGAACTCGAGCGCGCCTGGGGGCACTGGCGCGCGGGCAGAGGACGGGGCGCCGACGGCGGCGCGGAATCGGTCGCCAGCTATGTCGCCCACTCCCTCGACCATCCGTGGGGCCGCCCCCGCGTCGTCCTCGGACTCGACGCCGAGGACGCGCGGGAGCTGGCCGCCCTGCTGGATCGGCAGGAGGTCGGCGAGCACGTCTGGTAGGGCATAAAGGGCGTCCACGTAGCGGGTTTGACGTAAGTTGGACGCCATGCGTGCTCTCCCCGCCTCCGTCCTCGCCGTTTGCGGCCTGATCGCCTCAGCGTGCGGCGGCACCGGTTCCGGTGGCGTCACGGCAGGTCAGGCCGCTCCTGCGACCACGACCCAGCAGGGTCCCACGCAGGAGACGCAGCAGAGTCCCGCGAGGCAGGCGCCGCCGGAGGCCGAGCCGCTCGACGGCAAGGTCATCGTCATCGACCCCGGCCACAACGGCGGCAACTATCGCGACCCGGCGGCCATCAACCGCCAAGTCGATGTGCTGACCAAGCGGAAGGCCTGCGACACAACAGGCACCCAGACCGCGAACGGCTACAGCGAGGCCGCCTTCACCTGGGACGTCTCCAACCGGCTGGCCAAGATCCTCGAGGCCCGTGGCGCCACGGTCAAGCTGACCAGGGCCGACAACAACAGCGTCGGCCCCTGCATCACCGAGCGGGCCGCGATCGGCAACAAGGCCAAGGCCAACGCCGCGGTCTCCGTGCACGCCGACGGGGCTCCCACCAAGGAGCGCGGCTTCCACGTCATCATCCCGAAGAAGATCAACGGGCCCGTGGACAAGGTCGTGGGCTCCTCCAACAGGCTGGGGCTGGCCTTACGAGCCGCGTTCGCCGCGGGCACGGGCCTCCCCTACTCCACCTACATCGGGAGCAAGGCCCTGAGCTACCGCAACGACCTGGGCGGGCTCAACCTCTCGACCGTGCCGAAGGTCTTCATCGAGTGCGGCAACATGAAAAACCCGGTCGAGGCGGCCAGGTTCCAGGATCCGAAGTTCCGGCAGAAGATCGCATTGGCGCTGGCGGACGGATTGCAGCACTATCTCAAGGCATGATCCCACGTCCTGAGCTCCGCCATGATCTTTCCGTCTCTTATGAGCTGACCACCGGCGCGACCGTGTCCGGCGACCTGGTCGACGCCGTGCGTCTCGCGCTCCCCCAACTCGATCTGCGCCCGGGTGACTCCGGCGAGATCGACGTACGGCGCGATCCGGAGCTGGGCGAGGAGGCCTACCGGCTGACGGTCGGCTCGCGGGGCGTTGAGATCGCGGCGGGCGGGCGGGCGGGCGCGTTCTACGCGGCGCAGTCGCTGCACCAGTTGCTGCCCCACGCCTCCTACCGGTCCGCGGCGGCACCATCATGGCCGGTGCCCGGGGTGCGGATCGAGGACGCGCCGCGGCTCTCCTGGCGCGGGCTGCACCTGGACGTGGCCCGGCACTTCTTTCCCAAGCGGGAGATCCTGCGCCTCGTTGATCTGATGGCGGCGCACAAGCTGAATCGGCTGCACCTGCACCTGGTGGACGACCAGGGGTGGCGGGTGGAGAGCCGGGCGTACCCGCTGCTGCACGAGGTCGCCTCGCACCGGCCGCGGACGGCGATCAACTACTACCGGGAGCCGGAGGCGTACGACGACGTCCCGCACGGCGGCTACTACACGCTCGACGACCTGGCCGAGATCGGCGCCTACGCCCGGGCGCGCTGCGTCACGATCGTACCCGAGATCGACGTGCCGGGGCACGCGTCGGCGATCCTGGCGGCCTACCCGGAGTTCGGGGCCACCGGGGAGCGGTACGACGTGCTGGACCGGTGGGGCGTCTCCCCCGCGATCCTGTCGCCGCTGCCGCCGACCGTGGAGTTCCTGACCACGATCTTCGACGAGCTGATCGGGGCGCTGGGCGAGACGCCTTACGTGCACATCGGCGGCGACGAGGTGGTGCTCGACCACTGGGCCGCGTCGGCGGAGATCAGCGCATACCGCGACTCGCTGGGGCTGGCCACCGCCAACGACCTGCAGGCGTGGTTCCTGCGGCGGCTCGCTGACCTGCTGGCCGAACGGGGGGCGCGGGCCGTGGTGTGGGACGAGGCGTTCGTCAGCGGCGGGCTGCGGCAGGACACGGTCGTCATGCCGTGGCGCGGCATGGGGGTCGGCCGGCGCGCCGCGGCGGCCGGGCACGACGTGGTCGCGACGCCGGTGTTCCCGCTCTACTTCGACTACGCCGAGGCCGCCTCACCCGACGAGCCGATGGCGATCGGTGACACGATCACGGTGGAGGACGTGGCCGCGTTCCGGACCGCTCCAGAGGAGTGGAAGGACGAGGAGCGGGCGCGGATCGTGGGAGCGCAGGCGCAGCTGTGGACCGAGCGGGTGGCGGACCCCCGTACGGTGGACTACCGCCTGTGGCCGCGGGCCTGCGCGCTGGCCGAGGTGGCGTGGTCGGGCACCGGGCAGGCGGGCTTCATGGAGCGGCTCGAGGAGCACCTGGGGCGGCTGGAGGCGATGGGCGTGGAATATCGGCCGCTCGCCGGGCCGCGTCCGTGGCAGCGGCGGCGCCCGCACCGGCCGAGCGTGGTGCGGGTGGCGGACGTGATGGACCGCCTCGACACCATGACACACGACGCGGAGTCGACGCGGCCGAGCGTCTGAGTCACCTGGCGGGACGGTCGTTGAGTATGCGCTGGAACAGCCGGTGGTCCTGCCATCTGCCGTCGATCTCCAGGTAGCGCGGGGCGGTGCCGTAGAGCTCGAAACCGGCTTTGCGCAGGACGCTCTGCGAGGCGACGTTGTCGAGCAGGGTGCCCGCCGCGATCCTGTGCAGGCCCAGGTCCTGGTCGGCGATCCGGCACACCTCCAGCACGGCCTGGGTGGTCAGACCGCGCCCGGTGTATCCGGCGTCGATCCAATAGCCGAGGTCGGCGCTCAGCCACGGGCCACGGACGATGGTGTTGAGCGTCATGCGGCCCACGATCTCGTCGCCGTCGGCGAGCACCCATGCCACGGCCCGGCCGGCCGCCTGCTGCTCCAGCAGGTCCTTGAGCCGGTGCGCCTGGCCCCGCAGGGTGTAGAACTCCTCCGACCGGCGAGGCTCCCAGCGCCGCAGGTGATCGCGGTTGCGGAGGTAGGCGCGCAGCAGGGGCTCCGCGTCGTGCTTGGTGGCCGGCCGCAGGATGACGCCGTCGGCGAGAGGCACCGGTTCGATCACGGTCCCACCATAGGGCTCATGCGGTGCGGCCGATGGCCTCGGCGATGGATTTCATGCCGTGGCGGCGTACGCGCCTGGCGAGCCGGCGGTGGATGCGGGCGGCCCAGAGCGGACCGCCGTAGATCCAGCCCGTGTAGCCCTGCACCAGGGTCGCACCGGCGAGGAGACGCTCCCAGACGTCGTCCGCGTCCTCCACGCCGCCCACCGACACGAGCGTGAGGCGGTCGCCGACGCGGGCGCGCAGGCGGCGCAGCACCTCCACGGAGCGGCCCTTGAGCGGCCGGCCGGACAGGCCGCCGGTCTCGCCGCCGTGCCTGATCGTGGTGTTGGTCGCGATGATGCCGTCGAGTCCCAGCTCCAGCGCCAGGTCCGCGACCGCGTCCACGTCCTCGTCGGCGAGGTCGGGGGCGATCTTCACCAGCAGCGGGGCGCGACGGGGCGTGCTGTCGGCGACCTCCTTGACCGCGGTCAGCAGCGGCCTCAGCAGCGAGACCGCCTGCAGGTTGCGCAGCCCGGGAGTGTTGGGCGAGCTGACATTGACCACCAGGTAGTCGGCCAGCGGGGCCAACTCCTTGGCGCTGGCCACGTAGTCGGCCGTGGCCTGGGACTCGGGCACGACCTTGGTCTTGCCGATGTTCACGCCGACCACGACCGGCACGCCGCGGGGGCGGCGCAGCCGGCGGGCGGCGGCCACGGCGCCGGCGTTGTTGAACCCCATCCTGTTGATCACCGCGTGCTGCCGGACGAGACGGAACAGGCGCGGGCGCGGGTTGCCCGGCTGGGCGTGCGCCGTGATGGTGCCGACCTCGACGTGCCCGAAGCCGAGCGCGGCGACGGCCTCGGCGCAGGCGGCGTCCTTGTCGAACCCGGCGGCCAGCCCGAGCGGCCCGGGGAAGTGCACGCCGAACGCGGTCACCCGCAGAGCCGGGTCGTTCGGCGCGAGCGCCCGGTGCAGCAGCCGCTTGATCAGCGGCAGCCGCGCGAGGAGCGCGAGGGCGCTCACGGTCAGATGGTGCACGGCCTCGGCGTCGAAACGCCGCAAGACCTGCGTGAACACGAGGCGATACATCACGCGTCAGGCTATCAAGCCGGCCTCGTGGGCGATGATCGCGGCCTGTACGCGGTTGCGTACGTCGAGCCGGGTGAGGATGGCGCTCACGTACGCCTTCACCGTGCCCTCCACGATGTACAGCCTGGCGGCGATCTCCGCGTTGGACAGCCCGGCGCCGAGCAGGGCGAGCACCTCGCGTTCGCGGTCGGTGAGAGCCTCGATCCGGTCGCGCGCCTGCGCTCCCCTGGCCATCCTGCCGCCCGAGAGCTGGGCGATGACCCGCTGCGCGACCTTCGGCGACAGGTACGCCGCCCCTTCCGCCACGGCGTGGATCCCGGCGATCAGCTCACGCGGGTCGCCGGACTTCAGCAGGAAGCCGGAGGCCCCGATGTCGAGCGCCTTGGCGATGTAGTCGTCCTCCCCGAACGTGGTGAGCATCACCACGGCCGTCTCCGGCGCGACCCGGCGGATCTCGGCCGCCGCGGCCAGGCCGTCGAGCCTGGGCATGCGGATGTCGAGCAGCGCCACGCCAGGGCTGTGGCTGATGGCCAGGTCGACGGCCTGCCTGCCGTCACCCGCCTCGGCCACCACCTCCAGTGCGGGGTCCGAAGCGAGGATCGCCCGTATCCCCGCGCGGATCATGGCTTCGTCGTCGGCGAGAAGAATCCGGATCACCGCTCTATAGTGACGGACATGGCACAGGTGAAGGTGTACGGACGCAGGGACGTGTGGGCGGGGCGGCAGCGGGAGATCTCCGACCTGGTGCAGTCGTGCCTGGTGAGCGCGTGGGGCCTGCCGGAGGACAAGCGGTTCCACCGGTTCCTGCTGCTGGACGCCGACGACTTCGTGTGCCCGCAGCGCAGCGAGCGCTATCTGATCATCGAGGTGGTCTGCTTCACCGGGCGCAGCGACGACGCCAAGCGCGCGCTGATCCGGGAGATCTACGCCGAGTGGCCGCACGACTCCGCGGACCTGGAGCTCACGATCATCGAGATGCCCAAGGTCAACTGGGGCATCCGCGGAGTTCCCGCCGATGAGCTCGCGCTGTCGTACAAGGTGGAGGTCTAGCGAAGGCGAGTTGGAGGCGGACGGTATGGTCCGACTCATGAGCACTCACTATGACGTCGTCGTTCTCGGCGCGGGACCGGGAGGATACACGGCCGCGGTCCGCGCCGCCCAGTTGGGGCTGCGCGCCGCGGTCGTCGAGGAGAAATACTGGGGTGGCGTCTGCCTGAACGTGGGCTGCATCCCGTCCAAGGCGCTCCTGCGCAACGCCGAGCTGGCCCACATCTTCCACAACGAGGCCAAGACCTTCGGCATCAGCGGCGAGGTCACCTTCGACTACAGTGCGGCTTTCCAGCGCAGCCGCAAGGTGGCCGACGGGCGGGTCAAGGGCGTTCACTACCTGATGAAGAAGAACGCCATCACGGAGTACGACGGGCGCGGCACGTTCCTGGACGCCAACACGATCCAGGTGAACGGCGAGACGATCACGTTCTCCAACTGCATCATCGCGGCCGGGGCCACCACCAGGCTGATCCCGGGCACGCAGCTGTCGGAGCGGGTGGTGACGTACGAGGAGCAGATCCTCACCGAGGAGCTGCCGCGCAGCATCATCATCGCGGGCGCCGGCGCGATCGGCGTGGAGTTCGCGTACGTGCTGCACAACTACGGCGTCAAGGTGACGATCGTGGAGTTCCTCGACCGGGTGGTGCCGCTGGAGGACGAAGAGGTGTCGGCCGAGCTGGCCAAGCGCTACAAGCGGCTCGGCATCGAGGTGCTGACCTCTACCCGCGTGGACGCCATCGACGACACCGGCGCCTCCGTCAAGGTCACCGTCACCAAGGACGGCCAGACGCAGGTGCTGGAGGCCGACAAGGTCCTGCAGGCCATCGGGTTCCAGCCGCGGGTCGACGGCTACGGGCTGGAGAAGACGGGCGTGGCGCTGACCGACCGGGGCGCGATCGCGGTGGACGGGCGGTGCCGGACGAACGTGCCGCACATCTACGCCATCGGCGACGTCACGGCGAAGCTGATGCTGGCGCACGCCGCTGAATCCATGGGTGTCATCGCCGCCGAGACGATCGCCGACGCGGAGACCATGGAGCTGGACTATGTGATGATCCCGCGGGCGACGTACTGCCAGCCGCAGGTGGCGAGCTTCGGCTACACCGAGACGCAGGCCCGCGACCTGGGCTATGACGTGAAGGTGGCGAAGTTCCCGTTCACCGCGAACGGCAAGGCGCACGGGCTGGGCGACACGGCCGGGTTCGTCAAGATCATCAGCGACAACACACACGGCGAGCTGCTCGGCGCCCACCTGATCGGGCCCGAGGTCACGGAGCTGCTGCCGGAGCTGACGCTGGCGCAGCAGTGGGATCTGACCGTGCACGAGGTCGCACGGAACGTCCACGCGCACCCGACGCTCGGCGAAGCGGTCAAGGAGGCCATCCACGGCCTCGCCGGACACATGATCAACATGTGAGCTTCGGGTGATCGGTACGGCGGGACCGTACCGATCACTCCAGGCGTACGGTGCCACGGCCACCCGACGGTGACGGGTCTGCGAAGCCGTCGCTCGCGGCGATGGCCTCGCGCAGGCTGCCGGTCAGCATGTCGGCCTGGTCGATCAGCTGCCGCAGTCCCTCGGTGTCGCCGGTCCTGGCCAGCAGGTCCCGATAGGTGTCGTTGCTGCGCTGCAGATCGCAGGCGCGCAGCGCCGAATCCGCGGCCCGTACGCGGTGCGCGTACGCCTCCAGCTCCCGCACTCGCCCCGCGACGGCCGCCGCCGACCGGCCGAGCGCCTCTCTTTGGGGCCCCAGCACGGCGGCGAGCTCCGGTGTCATGACCTCGGCCAGCGCCTCTGCCTGCTCGGCTCGCAGGGCCGTCTGAGTACGCAGCAGGTCGGCGATGTCCCACAGCACCTCGGGGAGCACGACGTCGTTGGCGATGCCGTCCAGGAGGCCGAGCCGGTGCACCCGGGAGCCGGTCACGTCCTCGATGGCCTGCCGCGCCCTGGCCAGCAGGTCCAGCCCGGCCGGGTCCAGCTCCGCCGGGAGGACGTAGCGGCCGGCGTACCGTCGGGCCAGCCGCCCCGCGCTGGGCCGGGCGACACCGACGAAGAGCACCGTGATGAGGAAGACCATCATGGCCGCGAGCCCGGCGGACTCGTGGTCGGTGTGGAAGGCGGCCGCGGCGAACAGCGCCCCGCCCCCGCCGGTGACGGCCGCGCCGGCGCCGAAGAGCCAGCGCACCCAGCGCGGCGGCTCCTGGTCCGGGCGGCCGAGCAACGGCGAGGCCGCGCCCATCAGCCGCGAGCGGTCGCGCTTCGGAATGGCGGGATCCACGATCGGCTCGTCGATCCAGCCTCCCATCGCCGGCATCTCCTTCACCGCGCCACGGTCCGGATGGGCGGATATGCCGGCGGGCTGAGGGTGAGGAGCAGACGGATCGATGCTCGCACGGGACCTCCATGGCGGAATTGGACGCCCTTCGAGCACACCCCGCCCGGCCCCGGCCGGTCCAGCAGGCCGGTGTGCGGATGTCGTGCAGATGTCGTGCAGCTATTCTTGTGGGCCGTGTCCCGACTTCCCGAGCTGTACGTCGCCGTCGACGTGGAGGCGGACGGGCCCATTCCCGGCCCGTACAGCATGATCTCCCTTGGCATGGCCGTGGCCGGGCGGGCGGAGCTGACGTTCTACACGGAGCTGCGGCCGATCTCGGACGAATACGTGCCCGCGGCGCTGGCCGTCTCCGGCCTCGACCGCGACCGGCTGCTCCGCGAGGCCCCCGCGCCGGAGGAGGCGATGGCGGCCGCCGCCCGGTGGGTCAACGGGCTGCGCAGGATCGGGCGGCCCGTGTTCCTGGCCGCGCCCGCCGTGTGGGACGGGATGTTCGTGCACTGGTATTTCCTGCGGTTCACCGGCAAGAGCCCGTTCGGGGCGACCGGTTCCGGGGTCGACCTGCGCAGCTATTGGATGGGGCTGACCGGCTGCGAGTGGGCCGAGTCGCGCAAGGGGGCCATCAAGCACGAGCTGGGGCTCGAAGGAGTGCCGCACACGCATCACGCCGGGGAGGACGCCGCCGAGCTTGCGCAGGTGTTCGAGGGGGTTCTGGGGCGCCGGCGGCCGGAAGTCTGAGCCGACTCTCACCAGATCTTCAGATTCCGCACAGAATTCTCTGAGGCTGCGCGGAGAAGGTTCCGGATATGACCTCAACCTCGGAGAGGCCGGCGCAACGCCGCCGGCTTGCCCAAGCAAGCCCCATCACGCTGCGCACCGGCCTCTTGGGTCTGGTCGCGATCGGCATCGGAGGCGCCGCCTTCGAGCTCGCCGCCGAACGCCACTGGGGTGGCCCCGCGCAGCTGGTCCCCTGGGCGGCGCTGGCGTTCCTCGGCATCGCGCTGGCGATCCTCGCCCTGGGCGACTCCCCCCGGGCGGTCGCCGCGGTCCGCTGGCTGGCGCTGGTCGTGCTGCTCACGGCGGCGTTCGGCGTCTACATGCATGTGTCGGTCAACTACAGCGCGGGTGCGTTCGACCCGAACTGGGACACGCTTTCCATGCTGTCCCAATGGTGGTCCGCGCTCACCAAGTCGGTCGGTCAGGCGCCGCCGCTCGCGCCCGGCATGCTGGCCCAGAGCGCGCTCCTCCTCCTGCTGGCCACCCTGACCTCGAAGACACGAGCCGTGAACGGCTCGTGAACGCCGACAAACATATCCGGTGAAGCGGGAAACACGGGTCACCCCGGCCGCCGCCCGCGCCCGCGCTAAGGTCTGCACCTCCACCAAGGGCGCCGCCCTGACGTGCTTCGGCGGGCGCACCACGTACATCTTCGCCTGCGACACCAGCGCCGACGAATATCAAAATATCAGGCCCGCGCCGAATACTTCGTGGCCGGCGACCCGTCCGCCCGATTCGAGATCCACCAGCTCGCCGGGGTGGGCACCTGCGGCAAGGCCGAGCACGGCGATCTGGCCATCAGTATGTACCGGGCCTCGGTGTTCGACGACGACCGCCGGATTGCCACCAGGCTCACGGCTTCATTAGGGATCCTCAAGGATCGTAGTGGCTTGGTGACAGCGGCAGTTCTTCGGCTGCAAGGGCTGAGGAGGTATGGGGGTCGGTGAGTCCTGGAAGCGTTCATGCATCGCTCATACGTTCTACCCGGCAGGGCCGAAGGCTGGTAATCTTTCGGTCGCTGAGAGTGATGGCCTGGAGGTGGTTGGGGGTGCAGGTCGTGCGGGCGCGCCGGTTGGCTGTTGATCCGGCACCGCGCCGGGCGGGCGCACCGCCTGCGCACCCAGGGCTCGCGCAGGTGAAGCCTGCCAGGGGTCTGGCGGCGATGTCGGCCGATGCTCGCTGTCGCGTGCCCGCCGGGGGCGGCCGATGCCGCGAGAGCGGGGGTTGCCGGTGAGGCGAGGGCTGACGCTGGCCGCAGGTCAGAGTGCCCGGATGGCGTGTGCCCGGGTGTTGCTGCGCGGTGGGGTGGAGGAGCAGACGGGTGAGGTGGTGTCCGCGGCGGTGCTGGCCGAGCGGGCCGGCTGGTGTGCCGAGCTGGTCTGCGGGATGACGGCCAGTTTGCTGGGCGCGCATTGGACCATGGCCGATGTCGCTCTGCTGGCTTCTGGGGTGGATACGGGCGGGCGCGGGCTGCCGTCGAGCGCGTGGATGGCGTTGAGGCGGCTGGGCTGGACGGGCGGCGCGCCCGAGGGCATCACGGTCAACGACCGGATCGTGCGCATGGCTCAGGAGCAGGCCGGACGGCTGCTGCGCTCGGCGCACTGGCGGGCCGAGCTCGCCGCCGCGGTGCTGGCCACCTGGCCTGCCGACCCGGGCAAGCGTACGGCCGGGGAGTGGGATGCCGTGCGTGCTGCGATTCCCGGCGGGCGAGACCTTCCGTCCGCTGTGATCAAGGCGCGCACCCGGCAGATCGCCACCTTCCTGCGGGACAAGGGGCGGCTGCCGGCCGATGTGTTCGAGCTGGAGAACGCGCCGAGCGCGACGCGGATGCTGCTGCTGGCCGCCTGCGACCGGCAGCAGGCCACCATCCAGCGCAGCGAGAACGACCCGCAGCGGGCATTGTTGCGGCTGCAACTGCCCACCCGCCCCGACCCACGCTCCTATGCCGACTGGAGGTGGGTGGCCTGCCCGATCCCCCTGCCCCCCACCGTCCCGGCCGATGCGGTGCTGCACCTGCCCACCCTGCGCGTCCACGGCGGGAGCGTGCGCGCCGATCTGGCCTTCACCCATCCCGTCCCCGCGGCCCGGCGCGCCGGCCACACTGTCGCGCTGGGCGTGGACTGGGGGCTGAGCACCCTGCTGTCGGCCGGCGCGGTGCGCCTGCACGGCGACGGCCGGATCACCACCCTCGGCGCCGGCGCCCAGTTCCGCGCCGCCGGCGTGCTGGCCAAACAGCACCGGCTGCGTCGTCTGGGCGAGCAGCTGCACGCCAAGACCGGCCACTACCAGCACCTGCTCGACGGACGAGCACCCCATCCGGCCCTGCCAGGCAAGCAGGCGCTGCTGAGCGAGGAGATCCGGCACATCTGCGAGCGCCGCACGAACCTCAACGATGCCCTGGCCTGTGCGGCCGGCCGCTGGGTGGTCGATCAAGCCATCGCCGCCAAGGCCACGGTGATCTATCTGGAGGACCTGCGCTCGCTGGAAGCCCGTGGGATGGGCCGCACCCTGAACACCCGGCTGTCGCAGCAGGTGCGCGGCCAGATCGCCGTCCGTATCCGGCATCTGGCCGCCGAGGCAGGCATCGCGGTGGTGACCGTCCCGGCCAAGAACCAGGCGACGGCGCCGGGTGGGCCCGGTCTTGGACCGGTCCGTCCGGCGGGTCTTGGTGGCGGGCGGGCAACGGACCGGATGAGGCTGCCCCGCGCAGCCCACCGGCACCAGGACGGGACGACGATCAGCACACCCACCCAACGGCACCGGCCACGCGGGGCAGCATTAGGCGCAGGCTTCCACCTGCACGCCCACGCCACCGCGCCACGGTGGGCACCACCCATGCCAGACACAACGCCTGACATGGGATCGCTAAGCTGATCAGAGACGCTGTACAAGTACCACTAGGACTTGCGGAAAGGCGCGATGATCTCGCGTACGGCCGCGGCCGCGCCCCAGCCGTCATCGTTGTGGGCGATGTCACTCAGCAGCTCCCGCAGATGGAACACCCGCATGCGATCCCGCCAGCCGGGGGCCAGGGGCGCGGCTTCGGCGTACGCGGCGAAGAAGCGGTCGGCGGCGGGCGGGCGCGGCGAGTAATAGAGCATGCTGAGGTCGGCCTCGGCCCAGCTGTAGGAGACGGCGGGATCGATCAGTGCGGGGCCGCCGGCCCGGTCGGCGAGGATGTTCTCGCGCCACAGGTCGCCGTGCGTCAGCACGGGCGGCTGGGGCGGCATGAGCTCGGGCAGTGCGGCGCAAAGGCGTTCGAGCGCTCGCCGCTCCTCGCCGTCGAAGGCTGCCTCCACCAGCGGCTCGGTGAGCCAGCGCAGGATCCGGCGCTGGGCGAAGAAGGCGTGCCCGTCGGTGTCCCAGGTGTTGTCCTGGCGCAGGCGGCCGAGCCAGCCGTCCCGGTGCCAGCCGAAGCGGTCGCTCGCCGTGGCCGCGTGCAGGGCTGCCACGCCGCGGGCGAGGTCCTCCCAGAACCGCTCGTCGTCGTCGCGGCGCGGGCACAGCGGCTCCAGCACGAGCAGGTCGGCCGTCACCGCCAGCACCTCGGGGGTGGTGACGCCGCCGAGGTCGCGGAGCGTGCGCAGCCCCTCCGCCTCGATCTCGAAAAGGCCGGTCCCCGCGGCGCGCAGGGTCTTGGCGAACACGCGGGAGCCGTCGCGCAGGGTCACCATGGCGGCCGTGGCGACGACGCCGCCGGTGGCCGGCTCCGTGGACACGGCGTCGAATCCGGCTTCGCGGAGGCGTACGAGAAGGAGGTTCATCAGCGCTTACGGTAGACCAGCAGGTAGCGCCAGAACAGCAGCCTGCGGATGGTGGATCCGGGCAGCAGGACGTCCGCCTCCCGCCGGACCTCCGGCAACGCGAGCTGGGGCGGCTTGACCGGTGCTTCGACGGCATCCGCGGACGTCCCCGCGGTGGCGAGGCGGGCGAGGGCGTTGACCGGCACGGCAGCCAGGCTCCACGCGTAGTCCATGGGCGTCCGCTCCGGGTAGCAGCCGAGAATCGCCAGGACTCCCCCGGGCGCCAGCGCGTCACGCAGCGCGGCGACGGTGCCGAACGGCACGTGGTGGATGCTCGCCAGGCAGGAGATGTAGTCGTAGTGGCCGGCACGCAGCTCCATCCGCGTGATGTCGGCGTGGAGGAAGCGCGGACCCGCGCCGCCGGAGGCCGCGACGGCGGCTTCGATCACCTCGGCGGCCGGGTCGACCGCGTCGACCTCGATCCCGCGAGCCGCGAGCCGGTGCGCGAATCGGCCGGTGCCGCAGCCGACGTCCAGGGCGGTCTTGCAGCCCGCGGGGACCCGGCGCAGCATCGCGCGGTGGTAGTGGTCGTTGTGGTTGAAGGCCATGTCGTCCTTGTGTACGGCCGTAAGGAAATACTCGTCGAGTCCGGAGGCTACTCCATTACTGTCTGCGCCACCGCGGCTCGACATCAGGCCGGGCGCTTTCGCGTACCGGCGTCACCCGCCTCCGGCTCGGGGGCGCGGGGGATGATCGCCAGGCCGGCGGCCAGGCAGGCCAGGGGTATCGCGGGCAGCACATAGCGAGGGTCGTAGTCGGCGGTCGCGGCCGGGATCACCAGCAACGCGAGGGCCATGAGCCACGGCACCGGCGAGGCTCCATGTCGTCCCTGCCCGCGACGCCGCCGGATCGCGGCCACGGCGCCGGCCGCGATGCCGATCGCCCCGGCGACCATCAGCGCGCCCAGGGCGGGGCCGGGCAGATAGCAGCGGGCCTGGTAGGCGCGGACCCAGCGGGCGTAGGGCGGCACGACGCGGGTACGACCGGTGTCGCCCCCATAGGCGGCGGCCAGCCGGGTCCGGCCGACGGCGGCGGCGGTGTTGAGCGCTCCACGGGCACGTTTGGGGAAGCGGTATTTGGCCGCGGTCCAGGTGGTGGGGTACGGAGGGTGGCCGGGCGCGAACGCGCGCAGGGTGTCGCGGACGACCACGCGCAGATAGTCGGCCGGCTGAGCCTTGATCGCGGCCGTGGCGAACCGGCGGGCCAGGTCGTTGGAGCGCGGCCCGTAGATGCCGCCGACGCGGCGGAACGGCGAGTCCTTGGAGAACATGGCCGCGTACACCGGCGAGGCGACCCGCCGATCGCTCGGCGGCCACTTGGGGCACAGCACGACGAGGTCGGGGCCGGGCTTGATGCGCGCGCAGTCGGCGAAGGCGGCGGTCCGCCCGTACAGCCAGACCGCGCCATGCCGGTTGAAACCGAACTCGCCGTAGTGACTGTGGAACCACATCACGTACGCGGTGACCGGCGCCAGGAACGCCACGACCGCCACGATGATCCCCGCTCCCCGCCTGCGCCAGGGCACCGACGGGGCACCGCCTCCCGCGATCCCGGCCAGGATGATCAGGATCAGCGGAAGGCCGGCCGCCCGGGTCACCGCCGCGCACCCCACCAGGAACGCGGCGAGCCCGGCCGTCCACAGGGTCACGGGCCGCCGCCACAGCAGCGCGGTCACCGCCGCCATCACCAGGAACCCGAACAGCTCGTCGGCGACCAGCAGATGCTCCAGTTGGAGGCGGTCGCCATCGAACAGCACCGGTGCCGCCACCGCGCAGCCCAGCACCTGAGGCAGCCACCACCGGCGCGGCCACCGGGCGCGGGCCGTCCGCCACACCAGCGCGTACACCATGGCCCCGGTCAGGAGGCCCAGCACCGCCTGCGCGGCCACCACGGCGGTGAAGCCGTGGAACGGCCGCAGCAGCCACAACAGGATGGGATATCCGCCGGGGTGGTGTGCCGCGGGCGTCAGCGTCAACGCCGCCCGGACGTAGACGACCGAGTCGCCGGTCCACAGCATCGAGGGATAGCCCGCGGCGGCGACCGCCCGCAGCACGATCGCCGCGGCCAGCATCACCCCGAACAGCGTGTGCCGCGCCGTCCACCGGCCGCACCCCGCGAGCCGGATGCGGCGCGGCACGCCGTCAACCTGCCGATCCAACCCAACCCACCCCAGCAGCCCCCCGGCCGAACTCCCCTGCGCTGAGCATGCCCCTCAGCACACTGAGTCACGCGGGCGTGCGGCTGGACGGCCGGACGGGGATCTGGCCCGCCTCCTCTCTCATCCGTTGGCGGGTGCCAGCCACAGTGCGACGATCGCGTCGATCAGTCCGGTCGCGGCATCGTGCCAGTTGGCGCGCGGGGTGGGGATGCCGTCGGCGAGAGCGCGTTCGCGTTCGGCGCACATGTGGATGATCAGCTGACGTGCCATGTCGTCGCGCTCGGCCCGGACTTCGGCCGGCAGCTCGGGGCGGCATCGGTTGAGCCCGTCGACGATCCGCAGGAGCGTGGGCGAGGTAAGGGTTTCCTCGACCACGATGCCGCGCAGTGCCGGATCGGTCATCACCTGGGCGGTGAACCGGGCGTACCAGGTGGGGTTGCCCATGGCGTCCAGGTGGTCGGTGAGCGGGCGTACCAGGCAGGACACCCAGTCCCGGATCTCGTCCGAATCGCCGGTCTCGGCCAGCATCTCTTCGCTGAGCCGCTCGACCTGCTCGGCGTGTTTACGCATGATCGCGCGAATCAGGTCCGTTTTCGTGCCGAAGTGGTAGCCGACCGCGGCGTTGTTGCCCTGCCCGGCGGCCTCGCTGACCTGCCGGTTGGACACGGCGAACACACCGTGCTCGGCGAACAGCCGCTCGGCCGCCGTCAGAATCTGCGCCCGGGTGGCGCTGACCTGCTCGGCCCGTACGGACCTACCTGCCATGCTGCACCACGACCTCCTCCGAACCGGCGTTCAGTCCCCGGTCGGTCAACCGGGGACGCGTCTCTTAAGTCCCAGCGACCGGCTTACCTTTGGTTCTTCCGCCGGGAACGCACGGCCTCCGCCAGGACGCCGAGCAAGCTTTCCGTCTCGTCCCAGCCGACGCAGGCGTCGGTGATGCTCTGCCCGTAGGTCAGGCTCTCCCGGGGGGCAGGCTCCTGCCGGCCCGGCACGAGGAAGCTCTCCACCATGAGCCCGGCGATCCCGGTGTCACCCTCGGCGATGCGAGCGGCCACCTCCCGGGTCACCGCCGCCTGCCGTACATGGTCCTTGCCGCTGTTGCCGTGGCTGGCATCCACGATCAGCCGCTCCGGGCGCTGCGCCTTGCGCAGCAGGGCGAGGGCGTCGCGGACGGAGTCCGGGTCGTAGTTCGGGCCGCGGCGACCGCCGCGCAGAATTATGTGGCAGTCCGGGTTACCCGTCGTGGTGACCACCGAAGCGCGGCCTTCGTCGTCGATGCCGAAGAAGACCTGCGGGTGGGAGGAGGCGAGCACGCCGTCGATCGCGACCTGTACGTCGCCGTCCGTGGCGTTCTTGAACCCGACCGGCATGGACAGACCCGAGGTCAGCTGGCGGTGGACCTGGCTCTCCGGCGTGCGCGCGCCGATCGCGCCCCAGGTGACGGCGTCGGCGATGTACTGCGGGCTGGTGGGCTCCAAGAACTCGCAGCCGACCGGCAGGCCCGTGCTCAGCACGTCGAGGAGCACGGTACGGGCCATGCGCAGCCCCCGTCGCACGTCATGGCCGCCGTCGATGTCGGGGTCGTTGATCAGCCCTTTCCAGCCGATGGTCGTACGCGGCTTCTCGAAGTAGACGCGCATCACCACACACAAGGCGTCGCCGTGGTCGCGGGTCGCCTCGGCGAGACGGCGGGCGTAGTCGAGCGCCGCCTCCGGGTCGTGAACCGAGCACGGGCCGATGATGAGCAGCAGCCGATCGTCATCACCGGCGAGGACATCGCGTACGGCGCGGCGGCTCGCGGCCACCAGGGCCGCGCGTTCCTCCCCAAGCGGTTGTTCCGTACGCAGCTCGGTTGGTGTCGGCAGGGCTTCGAACGAGGTGATGCGCAGGTCGCTGGTCGTGGTCATGGGCTCGTGTCCTTTGTGTTAGACGGCGGTACGGCCCACGCCCAGTTATCCGGAGCCGCCCGCCAAACGACGAAAAGCAGAGACGGGATCGTCTCTGCTTTGTGGCTCCGGATGATCAATCAGTCAGCGCATGTGACCCTCGGCCCCATCCGGAGCCTGCACATAACGCCAAAATCGACTGACCAACATGAGGCCAGACGCTACCAGGCGCCTGGCACCAACCTCAAATCAAAACGGTGACCGCCCCCGAACCCACGGCCGGACGCCCGCCCCCATCTGGACGGAAGCGGGCGTCCTGCTGCTCGGTGCGGGAGGCCGCCGGCTCAGCAGTGCTTGCTCAGCGATATGCGCTTGATGGAGGAGAACTTGCGGTAGTTGAACTCGCCGGAGGCGGTCCACTCGTATTGATACCGCCGGCTGGGCAGGTTCTTGACGAACTTGGCCCGGTCGGTCGGGTCCTGGATGTCGGCGTTGGCCAGTGCGCCCATCACGGCGCCGTTGGAGTTCATGAGGCGCGCCCACATCAACCAGGCGTCGTTGTTGGCGCCGCTGGTGACCGTGGCGACGAATTCCGCGGTGCCGTCCGGGTACAGCGTCCATTTCGCGCCGGCGAACATCGTGCAGTCGCCGGTCCTCATGTCGTATTTCCAGGTGAAGACCTTGGGCGTCTGTGCCTGGGCGGTGCCCGCGGTGGCGAGAGACAGGCCCATGATCACGGCTGCCGTGGCCGCGGTCACGCTCGCCATCTTGCCGATCTTGCGCGTGGTCCTTTTTTCCGTTGGCTTCATGTGCACAGCGTGCGCGACGCGATGACCGTCCCACATGAGCATGGGGCTACTCAAATACCGCTTTCCCCTGGCACGTGGTCGGTCCTGCTCCTGGTCGTGTTCGTGCCGCCGGCCACCCGGCTGTACAAGCGAGCGGTCGGCCAGTGACCTCGAACACGGCCTCGGAGCATCGCCTCACCTGCCAACGGCCTCCTGGAGCGGGAAGTGGCAGGCGGCCGCGTGCAGGGGCTCGTCACCGGACGGCTCCAGAGGCGGCACCTCCTGGGCGCAGACGTCCTGAGCCTGCCAGCAGCGGGTGCGGAACCGGCACCCCGACGGCGGGTCGAGCGGCGAGGGCACCTCGCCCTTGAGCAGGATCCGTTCGCGCCGCGCTCCCGGGGTGACGTCGAGCACCGGCGCCGCGGACATCAGCGCGGCGGTGTAGGGATGGCGCGGGTGGTCGAACACCTGCTTCGTCGGGCCCGTTTCGACGATCTTGCCGAGGTACATGACCGAGACGCGGTCGGCGACGTGCCGGACGACGGACAGGTCGTGGGAGATGAACACGTACGACACGCCCAGCCTGGCCTGCAGGTCGGTGAGCAGGTTGAGCACCTGCGCCTGGACCGACAGGTCGAGCGCGGAGACGGGCTCGTCGCACACGATGACGTCCGGTTCGAGGGCGAGCGCGCGGGCGATGCCCAGCCGCTGGCGCTGACCGCCGGAGAACTCCTGGGGGTACCGGCGGGCGTCGCTCGCCCGCAGCCCCACCATCTCGAGGAGCTCGGCCACCCGCTTGCCGCGCTCCTTCGCCGGCACCAGGTCACGGTGCGTACGCCACGGCTCGGAGACGATGTCCTCGGCGCACAACCGGGCGTTCAGTGACGCGAACGGGTCCTGGAACACCATCTGGACCCGGCGGCGCCACCTGAGCAGCTCCTTGCCGCGCAGGGCGAACGGGTCCGTGCCCTCGAACCTGACGTGGCCCTGGTCCGGGCGCTCCAGCATGAGCAGCACCCGGGCGAGGGTGGACTTGCCGCAACCGGACTCCCCCACCAGGCCCAGCGTCTCCCCCTGCGCCAGCCGCAGGTCGACTCCGTCCAGCGCGCGCAGGCGACCGCGGCCGGCCACGTGGAAGGTCTTGCTCACCCCTGCCACGTCCAGCAGGGGCACCGCGGCCTCCTGCGTGGCGAGCGTCGGCGTGGCCGGCTCAGTCATCGGTCAGCTCCCTCCAGTGGTGACACGCGGACAGGCGTCCCGGTCCGGACTCGACGAGGACCGGGCGCTGCTCCGCGCACACGTCGCGGGCGATCGGGCAGCGTGCGCGGAAGGCGCAGCCCGAGGGCACCGAGTGCAGATCGGGCGGGCTGCCCGGGATGGACTTGAGGTTGGTGCCGCGCGCCACTTCGGCCGGCACCGAGTCGAGCAGCCCGCGGGTGTACGGGTGGCGGGGCCGGGCGAACACGTCCGACACCCGGCCGGTCTCGACGATGCTGCCCGCGTACATGACGGCCACGTGATCGGCCTGCTCGGCCACGACCGCGAGGTCGTGGGTGATCAGGATCAGCGCCGTCTGCTGCTCGGTGCGCAGCTCCCGCAGCAGCTCCATGATCTGGGCCTGCACGGTGACGTCGAGGGCGGTGGTGGGCTCGTCGGCGAGCAGCACCTTGGGGTGCAGGGCCACCGCCAGCGCGATGAGCAGCCGCTGCCGCATGCCGCCGGAGAACTGGTGGGGATAGGCGCCGACGCGGGCGGCCGGCTCGGGGATGCCGACCCGTTCCATCAGCTCGATGGCCCGCTGCCGCGCCGCGCGGCGCGACAGGCGCTCGTGGATCCGGAACGGCTCGGCGAGCTGGGCGCCGACCGTCTGGACGGGGTTCAGCGCGGTGAGCGCGTCCTGGAACACGATGGACAGGCCAGGACCGGCCAGCCGCCGGCGCTGCGACGGTGACAGGGTGAGGATGTCGGTCCCGTCCAGGCGTACGGCGCCGCCGGCCACGTGCGCCACCGGGTCGAGGAGGCCGACGATGGCCTGCGCCGTCATGCTCTTGCCGCAGCCCGACTCGCCGAGGAGCGCCAGCGTCTCACCGGAGTGGACGGAGAAGCTGACCTCGCGTACGGCGCGCACCGTCCCCGAGGGGGTCCGGATGTCGACCGCCAGCTGATCCACTTCGAGCGCCGGGGACTCGCTCATGACCGCACCTCCTTCTTGCCGCGGCGGGAACGGGGCAGGGTGAGCCGCCACCGCTGGCCGGGGTCCATGGCCAGGCGCGCCCAGGACGCGAGGATGGTCGCCGACACGGTGGTCACCACGATGGCGAGCCCCGGGAAGACGGCGATCCACCAGGCGCTCTGCAGCACCTGCCGCCCTTGCGCGACCATCAGGCCCCAGCTCATGTCCGGGGGCTGGATGCCGATGCCCAGGAAGCTCAGTGACGATTCGGTCAGCATCACGAAACAGAAGTCCAGGGTCGCGACGGTGAACAGGGTGGGCAGCACGGTCGGCGCCACGTGCCGGCCGATGATCGCCCAGCTCTTGGTGCCGAACGTGCGTGCCGCGTCGACGAAAAGGCGGCTCTGCAACTCGGCCGACTCCGCCCGCGCGGCTCGCAGGTAGATCGGGATCCGCGCGATCGCCAGGACCAGGATGATGTTCCCGGCACTGGGGGAGAAGACGTACAGCACGACCACGGCCAGCAGCAGCGAGGGGAAGCTGAGGATGACGTCGGCGATCCGCATGGAGACGTTCTCCCGCCAGCCTCGGTGATAGCCCGCCCACATTCCCCAGATCGACCCGATGACGAGGGAGACCACGACGGCCGGGATCGCGACGGAGAGCGTCGTGCGGCTCGCCACGACGAGCCTGGCCAGCAGGCTGCGCCCGAGCGAGTCGCTGCCGAGCGCGAACGCCCAGCCGTCGTCGAAGCTGAACGGCGGCCGGTTGGCCGCTCGCAGGTTCTGCTTCACGGCCAGATCGCCGAGCAGTATCGGCCCCACGATGGCGGAGAGTGCCACGACCAGCAGGATCACCACCGCCAGGCAGGCGAACCGGTCCCGCAGCAGCAACTGCCACCAGGTGGTTCGCCGGATGGCCTGAGTCGAGGTCATGCCGTCACCCCCTGACGGACCCGGGAGTCCAGGAGCGCGTAACAGGCGTCGATGACGATGTTGAGCGCGAAGATGGTGATCGCCGTCACCAGGACGGCGGCCTGCAGCACCGCGAAGTCGCGCTGCAGGATCGAGGTGATCATCAGCTTGCCGATGCCCGGCCAGCCGAAGATCGTCTCGACGACCACGGCCCCGTTGACCAGCCCGACCGTGAGGTCGCCCGCCACGGTGAGCGCCGGCGGCGCGGCGTTGCGCAGCGCGTGGCCGAAGACCACCCGCAGCTCCCCCGCGCCCTTGCTCCGGGCGACCTTGATGTAAGGGGCGGACAGCGCGGTGACCATCGCCCCGCGCACCACCTGTACGAGCACGCCGAACGGCCGGATCAGCAGGGTGACCACCGGCAGCACCCACGCCGCCGCGCCCTCCGTACCCGAGGTGGGCAGCCAGCCGAGGGCCACGGCGAAGACCAGCACGCCCATGATGGCGAACCAGAAGTCCGGCATGCTCGCCGCGGTGGTCGAGGTGAAGCTGGCGACCCGGTCGGCCAGGGAGTTCGGGCGGTAGGCCGCCCAGCTCCCGACGACGACAGCGCCGAGGATCGCGAGGATCATGGTGGCGCCGGCCAGCTGCAGCGTCGCCGGGAACGCCCGCAACACGGCCGCGGCGGCGGGTTCGGCGGTCCGCAGCGACTCGCCGAAGTCCAGCTGGACGACCTGGGCCAGGTAGTCACCGAATTGGACGAGCAACGGCTGGTCGAACCCGTGCCGGGCGGCGAACTCGGCCCGCATCTCCGGAGTGGCGCTGAGAGGCAGGTAGAGATTCGCCGGGTCGCCGGTGAGCCGCGCCAGGCAGAACACCCCGAGGACCACGACGACCAGCGGGATCGCACTGGAGGTGATGCGACGCCGCAGGAAGGTCAGCACTCCTACTCCTCTCAGCCGGCCGGGTGCATCTCGGCGAGGCGCATCTCGTCGTTCGTGGCGGCGTTGGGCTTGTACGTGACCTTCTTGGACAGAGCGAGGATGCCCGTCATGTGCGCCATGACCGCGTCCCGTACGACGTCCTTGTTCTGGTACTCCAGCGCCTTGGCGAACGCCGCCTGGCGTTCGTCACCCGAGGCCTCCTCGGCGGCGGCGATCAGGTCGTCGAGTTCCTTGGTGCCGAAGCTGCTCTGCGCGCCCTTGCTGCCGTAGATCTGGCCCATCGTGAAGGCCGCGTCACCGGCCTGGTTGCCGTGCTGGGCCTGCAGCAAGGTGGGGCCGACGTTCTTGGGGAACGGGGCCAGCAGGTACTCCAGCCAGGCGTTCACGTCGAGCATTTCGATCTTCACCGACAGCCCCGCCTCGATCAGCGAGTTCTGCACGACCTCCATCGCCTCGGCGGCCTTGGGGTAGATCCCGTTCCGTCCAATGATCTTGATGGGGGTGTCCGTGGGGACGCCGGCCGCCTTGGCTTCCGCGATCAGCTTCTTGGCCTGCGCCATGTCGTACGGCCAGGGCTGGACGGCGGAGCTGTGACCGGTCACGCCTTCAGGGACGAGCTGGCCCGCCGGCTTGCCGAGCCCGGCGAAGACGGAGGCGATGAGCCCGTCCTTGTCGATGGCGTAGTTGATCGCCTGGCGCACGCGGAGGTCGTCGAGCGGCGGCTTGGCGGCGTCGATGCGCAGGTAGGAGGTCTCGTTGTTGGGGAACTCGACGGCGGCGTCGCCGGCGCCGTCCTCAGGGGCGAGGCCGATGGCGACGTCCGCCTCGTCGCTCTTGATCATGGCCGCGCGGATGCTGCCCTCGCCGCGCCAGACGTATTCCGCCGCGGCGAAGTCCGGCGCCTTCCCCCAGTACCCGGTGAACCGTTCCAAGCGCAGGCTGCGGCCGGCGTCCCACTTGGCGATCTTGTACGGGCCGGTGCCGACGGGCTCGCGGACCTTGCCGGTCGTGCTCGTGGTGGTCGGCACGATCTCGACGAAGGACAGCCGCAGCGGCAGGATCGGATCCGGCTTGGCCGACTTCACCTTGAGGGTCGTCTCGTCCACGGCCGTCGCCGTGAGCTCGACGCCGCCGAAGACGTAGCCGTCCACGTTGCAGTCGATCTTGGAGCCGACCGTGCGGTCGATGGAGAAGGCGGCCGCCTTGGCGTCGAACGCGGTGCCGTCGTGGAACTTCACGCCCTTGCGGAGGGTGAAGGTCCACTCGGTCGGCGAGTCCTGCTTCCACTCCGTGGCCAGCGCCGGTTGGAGCTGACCGGTTCCGGGGTCGCGCTCCGTGAGCGCCTCGGTGATGTTGGCCCGGGTGACGCGCCCGGTCGCGGTGAGGGAGGCGTCGCACGGCTCCAGCGTCGGCGGCTCCTCGGGCAGCACGATGCGGACGGTGTTCACGGCCCCGGACGAGGCTTCCGGGCCGCTGTTCGCGACCGAGCAGGCGCCTGCTGACAGCATGGCGGTGAGCGCCAAGAGGGCGGAGGCCGCCTGGCGGCGGCGGGGGGTATTGGTGATCATGGTTCCTCCGAAATCGCCTGGTCCCGGTGCCGGGCAGGCCAGGTGCTATGCGACAGGCGTCACGTTGAGAGCGGCCAGGCCGCGCTCGATGATGCGGGCGAGCTGCTCGCGGTGCTCCGGGGTGACCTCCGCCAGCGGCGCGCGGACGGGGCCGGCGGAGCGGCCGCGGATGTCCAGCCCGGCCTTGACGAGGGAGACGGCGTAGCCGGGGGTCGTCTGGCGCAGCTCCGCGAGTGGGGCGTAGAACTCGCGCAGCAGGAGTTCCTGGGTCGCGTCGTCGTCGTTCTCGAACGCCTGGAAGAACGCGACGGCGACCTCCGGGACGAAGGCCAGCACCGCCGAAGAGTAGGCGCGGGCGCCGAGGCCGGCGTAGGAGCGGGCGAAGACCTCGGCGGTCGGCATGCCGTTCAACAGCGGGAGCCGTCCGCCGGTGGCGGTCCGAATGAGCTGCAGCAGCTCCATGTCGCCGTGCCCGTCCTTCAGCGCGACGATGTTGTCCACCTCGGCGAGCTCGGCCACCGCCTCAGGGGAGAAGATCGCCGTGCCGCGCTGGTAGAGGATCACGTCCAGATCCGTGGCGGCGGCCACCTCACGGTAGTGCGACACGAGCCCGGCCGACGGGCCGACCTGCAGGTACGGCGGGAGCGCCAGCAGCCCGTCGGCTCCTGCCGCCTGCGCGGCCCTGGCGAACTCCGCGGTCGTCCGGGTGCCTCCACCGACGCCGGCGAGCACGGGGACCGCTCCGGCGACGCGCTCGACGGCGGCCCTGACCACCGTCTGGTGCTCGGTTGCCGTCAGCGACGCCATCTCCCCGGTCCCGCAGGCGACGAAGATCGCGCCGGGCTTGGCGGCGAGCACGTCGGTGAGGTGCGCCCTGAAACGGGACAGATCCACGTCCCCCGATTCCGTGAACGGAGTGACGGGGAAGGCGAGGACACCGGACAGGGCGGCGACGACTCGCGAAGCGGTGGGAGACATCAACGGCAACCTCTTGTCTACATATGGAGACTGTATCTATATTTGTAGCCGAGACATTAAGATGGTGTTTCGGTAAACGTCAAGAGGTGGTTGATGACGCAACACGCCCCGGACCTACCCGCGCCGCCCGCCGAGACCGGTGGCGGCGTCCGCAGCGTCAAATCGGCCGAGCGGACCATCGCGGTGCTCGAATACCTGAGCTCCGCCACGCGGGCCTGCTCGCTACGCGAGGTGGCCACCACCTTGGGCCTGCCTCGGGCCAGCGGTTATGCGCTGCTCACGACGCTGGTGAACACGGGCTGGGTCGAGACCGACGGCGCCGGCCGTTACCAGATCGGCATCCGCGCGCTCCGTGCCGGGGCCGCGTACGTCGAGCGGGACGACGTGGTCCAGCGGGCACAGCCGATGATGAACGAACTGAACAACGATCTCGGCGAGACCGTGCACCTGGCCCGTCTCGACGGCGCCGAGGTCGTCTACCTGGCCACCAACATCTCCCGGCATTCCCTCGCCGTCGTCTCCCGGCCCGGCCGGCGCCTGCCGTCCTGGGCGACCGGGCTCGGCAAGGCGATCCTCGCCCACCGGCCCTGGGAGGAGGTGGACGAGCTCCTGCCGGAGACCCTGGAGCCGCGCACCGCCTATACGATCACCGACCGGGCGGCGCTACGCGCCGAGTTCGAGGAGATCCGGCGCCGCGGCCACGCCGTCGACGAGCAGGAGTCGACCATCGGCCTGCGCTGCTTCGCCGTCGCGCTCGACTTCGGGACCACCCCCAACGAGGCGCTCAGCTGCTCCGTCCCCGTCGTCCGCCTCAGCCCCGAGCGTGAGGAGGCGATCGTGGCCGCCTTGCTCCGGGCCCGGGCACGCATCAGCCACTGACCAGCCGCTGGCCGCATACCATGACCGTGGTAGCCGGAGCGGTGGGCCACCTACCGCCACTGGACGACGCGACCTGGGCGGGAGGTCGCATAACGTCTCTATTCATGGCGGTTTCGGATATGTCGCTGTTTTGTGTCGTGCGTCTGGCGGCCCGGCATCGGCAGGCCGTCGACCTGGGCCTCGCCGCGTTCATCGCGGCGGGGTATCTGCTCTCGATCGGCGCGCGCCCTTTTTTCGCCCGTGAGCTGAGCACTCTGGACGTCGTGATGGCGGCCGTCACGTTCGTGCTGATCGCTGTGCGGCGGCGATGGCCGCTGGCGGTGCTCGGTCTGGCGGTGGCGACGTCCATGGCGAGCATGGTGCTCGGTGAGCCGCGGGCGGCGGGGATCCCCGCGGCGGTGATCGGGGCGTACACGCTGGCCACGGTCAGCACCCGGCGGTTCGCGTGGACGGCCGGGGCCTCGGCGGCGGTGCTGCTGTACGGGGCGGGCATGATGTGGCCGGGTCCGGCATTGCCTGGGACCGCCTGGTGGGATCGGGGCAACATCGCCGTCCTGGCCGCGGTGGGGATGGCCGTGGCGGTGGGCGACGCCATCCGCACCCGGCGGGCGTACCTGGCGGAGGTGGAGGAACGGGCGCGCCGGGCCGAGGACTCCCGCGAGGAGGAGGCCCGCCGGCGGGTGATCGAGGAACGGCTCCGCATCGCGCGGGAGTTGCACGACGTCGTGGCGCACAACCTCGCGCTGATCAGCGTGCAGGCGGGGGTGGCCGGCCACCTGATGCAGAGCCGGCCGGAGCAGGCCGCCGCGGCGCTGGAGCACGTCCGGAAGGCCGCCAACACCGCGGTCGCGGAGCTCGGCACCGTCCTCAGCGTGCTGCGCCAAGATGGCGACCCGGAGAAGACCACCGAGCCGGTCCCCGGCCTGACCGCCTTGCCCGCGTTGCTGGACACCGTCGGGGCCGTCGGGCTCCAGGTGCGCTGCCGGCACGTCGGACCGGTGCGGGTGCTGCCCGCGGCGGCCGACCTGGCCGCGTACCGGATCATCCAGGAGTCGCTCACCAACGCCCACAAGCATGGCACCGGCGAGATCGCGGACCTGCGCCTCACCTACACCGACGACGGTCTGACCATCGAGGTGACCAACCCGGCCCACGCAGCGGAGTCCGGCGCCGGGGTCGGCACCGGACATGGGTTGATCGGCATGCGGGAGCGCGCCGCCGCGGTCGGCGGAACGCTACGGGCCGGTCCGCGACCGTCGGACACCTTCGCCGTGCACGCCTTCGTGCCGGCGCCGAGCCGACCTGGAGAACAGCCATGACGATTCGGGTGGTGCTGGCCGACGACCAGGCCCTCATCCGGGCAGGGTTCCGAGCCTTGATCGAGTCGGCGGACGATCTGGAGGTCGTCGGTGAGGCAGGGAACGGACAGGAGGCCGTGGACCTGGTCCGCGGCACCCGTGCCGACGTCGTGCTGATGGACATCCGGATGCCGGGGACGGACGGTCTGGAGGCCACCCGTCAAATCACCGCTGACGACTCCCTCGCCGGGGTACGCGTCCTCATCCTCACCACCTTCGAGATGGACGAGAACGTGCTGCGGGCGCTGCGCGCGGGCGCCAGCGGATTCCTGAACAAGGGCGTGGACCCCGGCGCGCTCCTCGACGCCATCCGGACCGTCGCGGCCGGAGAGGCGTTGCTGTCGCCGGGCGCCACCCGCACCCTCATCACCCGCTTCCTCAACGAGCCCGAACCGCCCGCGGAGCGCTCCGCGCGACCGGCGCTGGAGGTCCTGACCGATCGCGAGCGGGAAGTCCTCGGGCTCGTGGCCGTCGGACTGTCCAACGACGAGATCGCGGCCCGGCTGTACGTTTCTCCGCTGACCGCGAAGACCCACGTCAACCGGGCGATGACCAAACTCGGCGTCCGTGACCGCGCCCAGTTGGTCATCATCGCCTACGAGACCGGACTGGTCCGCCCCGGCGACGCGCTCCCCCGATAGCGCTCGGTGCCGTATGACCGGCCGGTGTCATGCCCAGGGCGCCATCGGGTACCAGGGGATGATCTCCCGGCGGGCGAGGACGCGAACGTCCCAGTAGAGCACCATGAACACGCCGGCCACGATGAACCCGGCGGCGATGATGACCGCGGACCGGCTCGGCTTGGCACTGATCCACCGCTGCACCCGGCCGCCCATCATCAGGCCGAACACGACGAAGAGGATCGTGATGACCGCGATGTTGCCGATGGACTGCAGCATGAAGGCCGCGGCTCCGTACAGGATGTTGCCGCTCTCGGCCGCGTCCCGGAACATCTGCCGGAACAGCGGGAACGGACGGCCGATCAGGAACGCGCCGATGAGCGCGCCCATGAGAATCATCGGGGCGTTCGGGAAGCGGGCCGAGATCCGCGCCAGCGGGTCCTTGACGACGCCTGCGGCGGCCAGCCCCAGATAGATCATGACGAGTCCGATCAGACCATAAATGACCATGGTCTGCACGGTGCGGGCGGACAGCTGACCCGCGACGCTCGGCGCCGTGGAGAACTGGGGCATGCTCGTGCCGACCAGTGCGACGATCACCCCGTACACGCCTGACACCACGAGCATCCCGGCCGACATCCAGCCGAGCGGCTTGAGCATGTGCGCGATCCGGGCGCGAATCGAGTGCGCGCCGCCGACCAGAGGAGCCAGCGCGCCGAACGCCGCGATGTTGCAGGCGGTGAACGTCCCGGCGATCCCGGAGACCAGAGCGAACGCGATGCCCGCCGCGATCCCGGCGATGGGCGTCTCCTTGGCGTCGTGGCCGAGCAGCGTGTTGGCCACGTTGTCACCGATGACGCCGTCGACGAACTCCGCGGACCAGATGACCGTCAGCAGGAACCCGGCCAGCGCGCTGAGCCCGACGACGAGCGCCCGGCGCCTGGGGAAGTGACCGCTCACGAACAGGGACGTGGCCTTGGGCCCGGTGTCGAGTTCGATCGAATTGGCTGCCTTTGGAAGTTTCGCATTCTTCGAGGTATCTACCATTGGAGGTCTCCAGTGCCGGGGGACGTGGCATCGCCCATGATGAAGGCGGACGCTGGCGATGTTTATGCAGCATTGCTCAATTCGCCGCACGCAAAGTGGGCAGGGTCGTCGAACTCAGCGGCTTCATGCTGAACCGTTCTATTGAACGCGACCCGCTCCGGCTTCGGCATCCGCCGCACGGGTGATGTGATCGACCGGTTCATCCGCTTCGGGGCTTACGTTCAAGGCGGACCCCACCAGCGGATTCGGCTCACAGTAAATTCCCAGAAAAGGCCGGTAGTCTCCCGCACCATGATGTGGCAGCGTAAGTTCAACGGCGCGCTGGCAAGGTATGCCGGGATCCGCATCGAAAGCACCAGAAAATCCCGGAAAGTGGCCGAGAGACCGAAAAAGGCCGCCGATGTACCGTTCAGGCCGCCCGCCGATCCCGAGGTCGATCGCCTGCTGTCGGCCCCCGTGTTCGTCATCTCCCCCGTCCGGTCCGGCTCGACGCTGTTGCGGGCGATGCTGAACGCCCACCCGGACCTGCACGCCCCGCACGAGCTGCACGTGCGCCGGCTGGGCGTGGAGTTCGGCACCAACCTGGCGGAGAAGGCGATGGCCGCGCTCGGGCACAACCAGGCCGATCTGGAGCATCTGCTGTGGGACCGGGTGCTGCACCGCGAACTGGTGCGCTCAGGCAAGCGGTTCATCGTGGACAAGACCCCGGCCAACGCCTTCGCCTACGAGCGGATCGCGGCGTGCTGGCCCGACGCCCGGTTCGTGTTCCTGCTGCGCCACCCGGCCTCGATCGCGGCCTCCTGGCACGAGGCCAGCCCGGACAAGCGCACGCCGCAGGAGGCGGCGGCCGACGCGTTGCGCTACATGAAGGCGGTGGAGCGCGCCAAGGCGGCGCTGCCGGGCCTGACCGTGCGCTATGAGGAGCTGACCGCCGAGCCGGAGAAGACCCTGCGCGGCATCTGCGAGTTCCTCGCTCTGGCGTGGGCGCCCGAGATGCTCTCCTACGGCACCCCGGACGTGGTGACCAAGGGGCTCGGCGACTGGAAGGACAAGATCCGCTCGGGCAGCGTGCAGCCGGGCCGTGATCTGCCCCGGCCGGAGGAGGTCCCGGAGGTGCTCCGGGACATGTGCCGGACCTGGGAGTACGTCACATGAAGATCCGGTACATGCTCCTGCACGCCTACGGCATGGGCGGCACCATCCGCACGGTGGTCAACCAGGCCAACGCGATGGCCGAGGCGGGTCACGAGGTCGAGATCGTCAGCGTGGTACGGCGGCGCAAAGAGCCGCAGTTCGCCATCGACCCGCGGGTGCGCCTGTCGGCGCTGGTGGACCAGCGGACCGGCGTCGCGGCCGACTCACTGGTCCGCAAGGTGTGGCGCCGGGCCCGCGGCAAGATCGTGCCGTACGGGGAGTTCGCCGCCGACTACTTCACCGAACGGGTGGAGGCGGCGGTCATCGACTACGTGTCCGCGCTGGACGACGGCATCCTCGTCACCACCCGCCCGGCACTGAACCTGATCTCGGCCCGCCGCGCGGGCAAGGGCGTGATCCGGGTGGCGCAGGAGCACATGAACGTGGCCGCCTACCACCCGGCGGTGCGCGAGCAGATCGCCCGCCACTACGGCCGCTTCGACGCGATCGCGGTGCTGACCGAGACCAGCCGGGCCGAATACCACGCCCTGCTGGACCGTACGCCGATCGTGCGCATCCCCAACGCCGTGCACATGGACGATCGCAAGCACTCCGACCAGAGCAACCCGATCGTGATCGCGGCGGGCCGGCTGGTGCCGCAGAAGGGCTATGACCTGCTCATCCCGGCCTTCGCCGCGGTCGCGGAGGCGTTCCCGGACTGGCGGCTGCGGATCTTCGGCACCGGCCCGTCCAAGGACCGCCTGCAGGAGCGGATCGACGAGCACGGCATGGGCGAGCGCATCCGGCTCATGGGCCGCAGCGACCACATCCACGAGGAGCTGGCCAAGGCGTCGATCTACGCGCTCAGCTCCCGGATCGAGGGGCTGCCGATGGCGATGATCGAGGCGATGGGCCACGCCCTGCCGATCGTCGCCTTCGACTGCCCCACCGGGCCCGCCGATGTGCTGACGCCCGGCAAGAACGGGCTGCTGGTGCCGCCGCGCGACGTCGAGGCGCTGGGCGAGGCGCTCGGCCGGCTGATGGGCGACCCGGAGCTGCGCCGCCGCATGGGCGCGGCCGCGGCCGAGACGGCCCACGATTTCACGCCCGCCGTGGTGATGCCTCTGTGGGAGGAGCTCTTCGCCGCCTTGGCCGGCGGCGCGCCGATCAGCGGCGATTTTCCGCGCTGATCAGGCGCTCTCGTGCGTCACTCCCCCGCGACCAGCCGCCCGCGCAAACGGGCTGGCCTCCAAGACCACCCGAACATTATTCTAGGTGCCGCCGCTACCACGGAAGGGGCCGCATGGGGACCCTCGTCACCTATCAGCTCAAGGACTCCGTCGCCACGATCACCATGGACGACGGCAAGGTCAACGTGATCTCGCTCCAGATGATCACTGAACTGAACGCCGCCCTCGACCGCGCCGCCGCCGACTCGGCCGTCGTGCTGCTCCGCGGCCGGGAGGGGACCTTCTCGGCCGGGTTCGACCTGGGAACGCTCAGTGCGGGCGGCGACGAGGCCATCGAGATGGTGCGGGGCGGGTTCGAGCTGTCCGCGCGGCTGCTGTCGTTCCCGACCCCGGTGGTCGTGGCCTGCACCGGGCACGCGGTGGCGATGGGAACGTTCCTGCTGGTGGCGGGCGACTACCGGGTGGGGGCGGCCGGGCCGTACCGGCTGGCCGCCAACGAGGTGGCGATCGGCATCACGATGCCGTACGCGGCGGTGGAGATCCTCCGGCATCGGCTCACGCCCGCCCACTTCACCCGCGCCGTGATACTGGCCGAGACCTTCGCGCCCGGCGATGCGGTCACGGCCGGGTTCCTGGACCGGGTGGTCGAGCCGGCGCGAGTGCACGACGTCGCCATGGAGACCGCCGAGACGCTGGCCAAGCTTGACCTGCGGGCGCACGCGGCAACCAAGCTACGCGCCCGGCGGCACCTGCTGGAGGCCCTGCGCGCCGGGATCGCCGACGAGTTCGGAACGCCGGCGAGCCTGACCTCAGGGAATCTGTGATGGTTCGCCGCCGCGACCCGCACGGGTGCCGGCCGAAGGCGCCGGCCGCCTGAACGTCCAGGTGCCGCCCGCCGACAGCTCCGCGATGAGACGGTGATCGGGTGAGAGCCCGCAGGCGGGGTCGGTGCGGCTCGCGTCGCCGGTCAGCGCGTACGCCTGGCAGCGGCAGCCGCCGAAGTCGAGCTCCTTGCGCGGGCAGCTCGCGCACGGCTCGCGCATCCAGCCGGTGCCCCGGTAGGCGTTGAAGGCGGGCGAGTGCTCCCAGATCCAGCCGAGCCGGTGATCGCGCGCGTTGGGCAGCTCCAGGGGCAGGTCGTACGCCGCCGGGCAGGGCAGCACGCGGCCGTCGGGCGCGATGGTGATCGAGATCGCGCCCCAGCCGCCCATGCAGGGCTTGGGCACGCCGTCGAAGTAGTCAGGGATCACCCAGATCAGCTCGACATTCGTGGCTTCCCGATATTTCCGCACCATGGCCTCGGCTCGGGCGAGCTGATCCCTGGTCGGCAGCAACGCGGACCTGTTGAGCAGCCCCCATCCGTAGAACTGGGTGTTGGCCAGCTCGATGCGCTCCACGCCCCACGCCAGCCCGAGCTCGATGATCTCGCCGACGGCGTCGAGGTTGGCCCGGTGCAGCACCACGTTGAGCCCGAGCGGCAGCCCGCTCGCGGCCACCACCGCGGCGGCCCGCTCCTTCCTCTCGAACGACGCGATCCCGGCGATCCGGTCCGACTCCCCCGCGGTGGCCGACTGGACCGACAACTGGACGCTGCGCAACCCCGCCGCCGCGAGCTCGTTCATCCTGCGCTCGGTCAGCCCGACACCGCTGGTGACCAGCTGCGTGTAGACGCCTGCGCGGTCGGCCGCCGCCACGATCTCCGCCAGATCGGGTCTCAGCAGGGGCTCGCCACCGGACAGATGCGTGTGCACGATGCCGAGTGCCGCCGCCTCCTCGAGTATCCGCCGCCACTCGTCGGTGCTCAGCTCGCTCGACCTGGCCGCCAGCTCGGTCGGGTTGGAGCAGTACGGGCAGCGCAGCGGGCAGGCGTGCGTGAGCTCGGCCAGCATGGCCCAGGGGGCGCTCACCGCCCCTGTTCCTGCGCCATTCACCGGAGCCATCCTTCCGCTCGGACCCGCTCGAGGAACTCCACCACGTCGGACCCGACGCCCTCGGGCAGCTCGGCGACGATGTCCGCCACGGTCCGCGCGCCGTCGCACAGGGCGACGATGGCCGCCGCCTCCTCGTTCAGCACGACGATCCGCTCGGGCACGATCAGCAGGTCCGCCTGCCGTACGGGGTCGTGGCGGAGCATGACCGATCGGGACAGCGCCGGGCGCCAGGTCGGCCCACTCATCGGTACGCCCCGTCCACCGCGTCGAGCAGGGCCCACAGCAGGTCGCACTTGTAGGTGAGCGCGGCGATGGCCTGTTCCTGGTCGGCCCGGGTTCCGGCCCAGTCGAGCACCAGGGCCAGGGCCTCGCCGCTGTCCTGGCGACCCTGGGAGACGCGTACCTGGAAATATCGCAGTCCCTCCGGGTCTATCCATGGGTAGTGCCGTTCGAAGGCCGCGATCCTCGTACGCATGAGGTCCGGCGCGAACAGCTCGGTCAGCGACGCCGCGACGGCTTCCAGCGCGGAGCCGTTGCGGCACAGGTTCACGTAGCCATCGACGGCCAGCCGCACGCCGGGCAGCACGCCCTCGCCCGACAGCAGCAGCGACCGCTCCAGGCCGGCCGCCTCGCCCAAGCGCAGCCACCGGTCGATGCCGCCCTCGCCGGGCGCGGCGCCGTCGTGGTCCTGGATCCTCCTCAACCACATCCTGCGCAGCTCTGGCGTGGTCAGCTTGGCGAGGATGAGCGCGTCCTTGATCGGAATGTGCCGCTGGTAGTGGAAGCGGTTGAGTATCCAGCCCCGCAGCTCGTCACGGGTCAGCTCGCCCGCGTGCATGCGCTGGTTGAAGGGGTGCAGGTGGTGATAGCGCTTCTCCGGTACGGCGCGCAGCTCGGCCTCGAAGCCGTTCACAGGTCGATCACCATCCCGTCGGCGGCCACCTCGATCCCCAGCTCGGCGAGCGCCTTGTGCTGCTCGGCCGCCGGGTCCACGAGGGGGTTGGTGTTGTTGAGGTGGGTGTACAGACGGCGGCCGGGCAGCCGGGAGAGCCGTTCCATGGTCGCCTCGATCGGCAGGTGGCCCATCTGGGTGGCGGTCTTGGTGGAGATACCGGTGCGGCGCGGCTCCTCGTCGTCCCAGAACGTGCCGTCGACGATCACGCACGCGGCTTGTTCGAATGCCTCGTCCAGTGCGTCCGGCCACACCCCCATGGCTGGCGCGTACACCAGCGGCCCGAGGCGCAACGCGGACACCCAGCCCGTGGCCTCGGGGGAATCGGCGGCGTACCGGGGCCGCTTCCCCGACACCGGGATCGTGTCGGCGTCGGCCCAGGTCAGCTGGAGGTAGGGACCCAGAAGGTCGGCGAAGGGGCGGAGCGCGTGCCGTACGACCGGGGTGGAACGCACCTCCAGCGCGTCGGCCTCCCTGAGCCTGAGCAGGCCGATCGTGTGGTCGAGCTCGGCGTCGGTGAGAATCACGCCCTTGAGCGGCGACTCGCGAGGGCCAGGGCCTGGCCGCAGCCACGCGCACGACTCGATCTGGTCGGCGATGTCGGGGGTGGCGTTGACGACGTAACCGCCGTCGTCGAGCTGGACGGCCAAGCTGGCATGACGTCGGCGGCGGCCCGGATGGGCGCGCGCCCCGGAGCAGCCGGGGCACGCGCAGTTCCACTGGGGCACGCCGCCACCGGCCGCGGTGCCGAGCACCTGCAGTCGCATGGCGACGCCCGGTTACCTGGAGGCCAGGAAGTACGCGGTCATCTCCATCGATGCCTCGACGACCTGGTAGTCGGGCTTGTGCCAGGTCGTTTCCTCGCCACGGCCCCTGACCTTCTTCTCGTGGGTCCTGGGGGGTTGCTTCTTGCCCTGATCGTTCGGCTGGGACATGCGTACCTGCCTTCCCTAGGGTGTTACAACCGATCTGACCTTGCGGAGAGGTCGGCGTCAATGCCTTAGATCGGAGCTATATCGCCGATATTCTTAACTTTTCGGCCTTTGGGACTAACCGCCGGCTTCTTCATCCGACGTCTCCCCGCGGTCTTGACACGCCACCCGGGCATCTCACTATCTTGCTCATATGAATAGCTCTTCAGATGACCGTGTGTTGGCGCTGGACAGTTGCGCTGCCCGGGTGGTCGACGCCGATCGGGTCGCCGCCGTGCACGAGCGGATGCCATCCGCCCAGGATCTGACGGACACGGCCGACGTCTTCGGCCTGCTCTCCGATCCGAACCGGCTGCGGCTGCTGGTCGCCCTGCTGGACGGTGAGCTGTGCGTGTGCGACCTGGCGGCGGTGACCGGCCAGAGCGAATCGGCCGTCTCCCATGCCCTGCGGCTGCTGCGCGCGCATCGCATCGTCGCCGCGCGCCGCTCCGGCCGGATGGCCTACTACCGGTTGGAAGACCCGCACGTACGGATGCTGCTCGACCTGGCGCTGGCCCACACCGAGCACACCGAGGCCCTGCACCCAGAACGCGACGGGAACGGCTGATGGGCGCCGGTCACGGACATGGGCACGGCCACGGGCACGGGCACGCGGGCAGCCGCCACCGCTGGCGGCTGGCGGTCTCGTTCGCCCTGATCGGCGTGTACTTCGTGGTCGAGCTCGTCTACGGCCTGCTGTCGGGCTCCCTCGCGCTGCTGTCGGACGCCGGGCACATGGCCGCGGACGTGGTCACTCTGGGCGCGGCGCTGGTCGCCACCCGGATCGCCACCCGTCCCGACACCACCGGCCGCCGCAGCTATGGTTCGTACCGGGCCGAGGTGTTCGCGTCCCTGCTGGCCGTGGTGCTCATGCTCGGCGTCTCGGTCTATGTGGTGGCCGAGGCCATCGGCCGCATCGGCGGCCCCGCCGAGGTCTCTTCGGGACCGATGCTCGTCGTCGGCGCCATCGGCCTGGTCGTCAACCTGGTCGCCCTGCTCCTGCTGCGCTCCGGCGCCAGCGAGAGCCTCAACGTCAAGGGGGCCTACCTCGAGGTCGTGGCCGACACCGCGGGGTCGGTGGGCGTCATCGTGGCCGGTTGGCTCGTCGCCTCGACCGGGCAAACGTTCTGGGACACGCTCATCGCCCTGGGCATCGGGGCGTTCGTCGCCGTACGCGCGGTCTCGCTCGGCCGCCAGGTCTTCGCCGTGCTGGGCCAGCACGTCCCGGAAGGCATCGACGCCGTCGCCGTCGCGAGCGACCTGGCCGCCATCGATGGCGTACGGGACGTCCACGACCTGCACCTGTGGACCCTGACCTCCGGCATGAACGTCGCCACCGCCCACCTCGTCACCGGCGACCAGAGCAACAACCACGCCGTCCTGGACCGGGCCCGCGACCTGCTCCGCCAGCGCCACGGCGTCGCCCATGCCACCCTCCAGGTCGAACCCGCCGACCACAACGGGTGCGACGAACTGGGCTGGTGATCGCCGGCCTGTCCACCTCGCTCGGCGCCCACCCCGTCAAGGCACCGGTGCGCGCCCGTCGCGGGCACGACGTCGCGGGCGGGGTGGCAGCCCGTCGGCGGCCTATCGGGAGCCCGGCCGGGCGGCCAGGTCGGTGACCTGTCCGGTTGTGCTCGTAGCGGCCAGGGCCGTGGCGAACAGGATGAGCTGGTTGAGGATTTTGAGGAACAGGAGCATGCCGGCGGCGCCCGCGACGACTTGGTAGGCGGGGTTGGCCGCGGTCAGGTTGACGTAGGCCTGGCCGAGGGTTTTGAGGATCTCCAGGCCGAAGGCGATGACGAGGGCCGGCCCGAGCACGCGGCGCAGTGGCAGCCGTAACCGGGGCGGCGCGGCGAGCAACGCCATGGCCAGCAACGTATTGACGCCGAAGCCGAGCACGACGACCGCGGCGGTGAGCACCCATTGGGCAGGGAGGGCGTCCACGCCCACGGTGAGCACGAGGAGCCAGGTCAGCAGCCGCTCCGCGGCGAAGGCGACGGCGAGCGACAGACCCAGCAGCAGTCCGAGGCCGACCACCACGCCGAGATCGATGAGCTGGCGCATGAAGAAGTTGCCCGGATACTCCTCCAGCCGCCAGATCGCTCTGCTGGCCGAGCGCAGCGTGTCCATCCAGAACAAGCCCGTCAGCGGCAACGCGACGAAGGCCACCAGGCCGGCGGTTCCCCGGGCGTCCCGCAACGCCTGGACGTCCAGGCGCGGGAAGTTCTCGCTCAGGTAGTGCTGCACCGTGGCGAGCACGGTCGGGTCGTCGAGAACGCGGCCCAGGATGGCGAAGGCCAGCAGTCCCAAGGCGAACGTGGCGAAGAAGGCGTAATAGGTGAGCGCGGCCGACAGTCTGCCGCCATCGGCCTGGTCATAGCGTGTCACGGCGCGTACCAGGTGGTCCATCCAGCCGTGCCGGCTGCGGGTCCGCCGCCAGCCGGCCGCCAATCCCTTGGCGGATCGCCGGAATGGCCCAGTGACGTTCATGTGGGTGCGCCTGCCTCTCCGCGGTGTTCACGCGAATGCTGATGGGACGATGCCATCGTGGCGGCCCTCCGCAGTGGCGTCACACGTAGACGTTGACCGTATCGTCTCGCGGCGATACGACCGCCATGCGCCATATCGCCGCCGCCCACCCCGAACGCACGGCCGCTACCCTGCTAGCCGCGCCAAATACGTCGGTAGGCCTCGCGGTAGCCGCGCGGTTCCCATGATGTGGTGTCGTGCACGTTTTCCGCCGTGGTCAGGTGCACCGGCGTCACATAGCCGCTCGGCGGCCGGCCGGCGAACGCGCGGTTGAGTTCGTCGATGATCTGGCTGCCCTGAGCGTTCAACGGCTCTGGGACGGTCGCCTGCTGGAACTGCCGGTCCCGGATTCGCTGGAACGCCGATGGATCACCGTCCCCGGCGCCGATGGAGTAGGGAGGCCCCTCCCCTTTTCTGCCGGCGGCGCGCATTGCCGGAGCGGCGTCGGCGAAATAGACGTCGTTGATGGCGACGGAGTACGTCCATCGGTCTTGGAAGCGTGACAGCAGGGCGGAGACCGCCTGCGGGGTGCGGCTGCCTGTGTCGGGAAGCGGGATGTTCTCGTACGAAAGAAGCTCGACGCCGGCGCAGCTCAACAGGGCCTTCTTGATCAGCCGGGACTTGTTCTCCGCGAAGGGGATCGAGGAGTCTGTGAAGATCACGACGCCGGCGTCGCCGTTCGACCTGGCGATGATCCAGTACGCGCTGATCCGCGCGACGTCCTCCACCCGGCTCGTGACATTGGTGAAGAGCTTGGGATTCGTGCTGGGGCCCGGCGACGTGGTCGCGTGCCAGCCGACGAGCGGGATGCCCGCGTCGTTGGCCTGCTCGATCTGCTGAGCCACGGAGGCCGGGTCGAAGCCGCCGATGACGATCCCGGACGGCCGGAGGGCGATCGCCTGGCCCACGGCCCCTTGTATGCCGGCGGGCGTGCCTTGGCCGTCGATCACGCGGACGCGCCATCCTATGGACTGCGCGGCCTCCCGCACCCCTTTGGCGGTGCCGGCCACGCCGGGGTTCGTCATGGTCGAAGCGACGAAGACGACGCTCTTGCCGGGAACGGCGCGTGGCCCGCTCGTGGGACCGTCCCAAGGGGTGTTCACCGCTTCGGCCCGCGCGACCGCCCGCTTGGCCGTGTTCGCCACGTCGGGGCACAGGCTCGTCGCCCCGTCCCGGCCTGGAGCGCGGTCCGGCGCCGGTCCGGGTGCGCCGCGCGAGCAGCCGCCGGCGACCACGGCGGCCAGCACCAGCGCCGTCACGCCACGCGAGAGGCGGGTGAGGTTCATGCCCGGTTCCCTGCCGAGGAGGTGGTGGCAGCGCCGGCGCGCGTCCGGCGCCGGGCGGAGTAGCCGGCCAGCCCGACCGCGATGAGCAGGGTGACACCGTTGAACAGGGGTGCCACCCAGAAATCCGCCCCGAGCTGGCTGATGCCGGACAGCCCGATGGCGAGGACGGCGATGGCGACGAGGGTGCCCCAGGGGTTGGCCCGCCCCGGCTTGATCGTGGTGGAGCCGAGCAGGGCGGCGACGAACGCCGGTAGCAGGTGCTCCAGCCCGACGCTCGGGTTGCCGATGTGCTGCTGGGCGGCGAGCAGGATTCCCGCGAAGCCGGTCACCAGGCCGGAGACCGCGAAGGCGAGGATGACGTACCGGCGGACGGGGATCCCGACGAGTTCCGCCGCCCGCGGGTTCGACCCGATGACGTAGAGATAGCGGCCCAGCGCAAGGCGCTCGAGCGCGACCCACAGCACGGCGGCCAGGACGAGCACGTAGAACGCGGGTATCGGCAGGTTGAGGAACGTCGAGTCGTACAGGTCGGTGAGGCCCGCGGGCAGACCTTGCGGGCCGGGGAAGATCCGGGCGCCGTGGGTCACCCAGCCCGTGACGGCGTACATGACGCTGCCGGTGCCGAGAGTGGCGATGAACGAGTCGATGCGCGCGTACTCCACGAGAAAACCGTTGATCATGCCGACCGCGATCCCGCCGGCGAGCACGGCCAGGCAGGCCTGGGGCCACGGCCATCCCAGGTTGACGATGAGGAGCAGCGTCATGACGTGGCCGAGGCCGAGGCCGTAGCCGATGGACAGGTCGAAGTTCCCCGTGACGATGGGGATCATCGCGCCCTGCGCCAGGATCGCGGTGATCGAATAGGCGGAAATGATCGCCGTCAGGTTGGCCATCGTGGGAAACGTGTCCGGCAGGGCGAGCGCGAACACGACGAACAGGACGAGGGCCAGCGCCGGCAGCCCGTAGCCGCCGATGAGATGGCCTGCGGAGAGCCGCCGCCGCACGAGCTCACTGATCAGCAACGGTCCGCCCGGCAGGTGGTGGCGTGGCCGTGGCCGCGTGGGTGAGGGCGGCGACGGTGAGGGCGTCACCGCTCAGCTCGGCGATCACCGCTCCGCGAGCGAACACCAGCGCGCGGTCACACATGTTCACGACTTCCTCGAAGTCGGCCGAGACGAGGAGGGCGGCCAGCCCGGTCGCCAGCGCCTCGCCGAGCAGCCGGTAGATCTCGACCTTGGCGCCGACGTCGACGCCGGCCGTGGGCTCCTCGAGGATCAGGAGACGGCTGCGGGCCCCGAGCCAGCGCCCGATCAGCACCTTCTGCTGGTTTCCGCCCGACAGAGCGGCGAAAGGCGCTTCTGTGTCGGCGGGGTGAACCTGCAGGCGCGTGATGACCGTCGCCGTTTCCGCGCGCTCCCGAAGCGGTCCCGTCAGGCTCAGCGGCGATCGGCCGCGGGTCGCGGGGTTCGCCAGGAGGTTCTCCCGCACGGTCAGCTCCCCGGCCGCGGCTTCTTCCTGCCGGTTGCCGGTCACGAGACCGACGCCCGCGCCGACGGCGGCCGCGACCGAGGACGGCCGGTACGGCCGGCCGTCGAGGAGCACCCGGCCCGACAGGACGGGGCTCGCGCCGGCCAGCGCCCGGCCGAGATCCACGTGCCCGGCGCCCGCGAGTCCGACGAGGCCGAGCATCTCGCCGGAGCGGAGGGCGAACCCGACCGGGCCCGTCTGGCCGGTACGCACGCCGGCCAGGCACAGGATGACCTCTCCTGGTCTGCGGAGCCGGTGCCGGTGGACCTTGGGCTCCCGGCCGACGATGTCGCGCACGAGACCGGCCGGCCGGCGACCGGCGAGCGGCCCCCGGCTGACGAGGCGCCCGTCGCGAAGAACGGCCACGCTGTCGGCGACCCGGTAGACCTCGTCGAGGCGGTGAGTGACGTACAGGATCGCGTGGCCCCGGTCACGGAGCGTACGCAGGAGGTCGAAAAGGACGACGCAGTCGGCAGCGGGCAGGGCGGCGGTCGGCTCGTCGAAAACGAGGATTTTCGCTTCTGTGGCCAGCGCGCGGGCGATGGCGACGAGCGAGCGCTCCGCCCGCGTCAGCCGCGCGATCGGCGCGTCCGGGTCGAGGCGGCAGGCGACCCTCTGGAGGGCATCCGTGCAGCGGTGACGCACCGCGCGCCAGGAGATGAGGCCGCCGCGCCGGGCGTATCCCATGCCGAGGGCGATGTTCTCCGCGATGGTCATCCACTCCACGAGGCCGAGGTCCTGATGGATGAACGCCATGTCGGCGGAGGCGGCCCGGCTTCCCAGTGGGTGGCCGGCCACGACGACCTCTCCTCCGTCGGCATGATGGATTCCGGCCAAGATCTTGATCAGCGTCGATTTACCGGCACCGTTCGCGCCGAGCAGGGCGAGGATGTGGCCGCGGTGGAGGTCGAGGTCCACTCCCCGTAGCGCGTGGATGCCGCCGAAGTCCTTACGGAGCCCACGGATCCGGACAAGCGGATCGGGGCCGGTCGCTGATCCCGGCCTGGCCGGGCGGTGACTCCAGATGTCGTCGTGCACAACTGCCTCCGCGGGAATTCACCACCCCGGCGGACCGGCTCCTTGAGCTCGCCAGATATCCGTTTCATCGTACAGAATCAATGGTCAAAGGCTTGCCGCGACATTCCTTCGACGTCACTCCCGGCGCGGGGCCCAGGATTTGACGATCTGTGCCCTCGACGTGAAGTTCAGCTTGCGGAGGATGTTCCCGACATGGCAGTCCGCGGTGCGTTGCGAAATGACCAGGGCATCGGCGATCTGCTTGTTGCTCAAACCCTTCGCGACGAGTTCGGCGATCTCCCGTTCCCTGCGGGTCAGGACGGACGTCACGTCGGATTCGGGCCGAGGGCTTGCCGCGCCGCGTACGAGCTTCTCATCCAGTGCGTAGGCGGCGGCCTGCTCAAGAGTGAACTCCGAACCGCGGATGAAGGCCGCCTCGAACGTCTCGTCTCCGAGGTGTCGCCGGAGCTCGGACTCGCACCGGTCGTGAGCATCCGCCAGATGCCGGAGCCCCGAAAGGGACGTTCCGATCGACCGCCAGACCACGTGGGCCGCACCCAGCGTTTGGGCGGCCTGCTCGTGGTGCTCGTCACCGGCCAGAATCCAGGCCAGTCCCTCGATGCTCTGAGCGAGGCCCAGATGGTCGTTGCAGCGCAACTTCAGCCGCACGGCGTCCCGCATCATGGTCCCGGCGCTGCGAAGATCGCCCCGCCGCCATCGGTCGAGGGCCGTTACCCACAGCGCGTAGGAGACCGACCACTCGGCCTTCGCGCTGCTGGATGTTTCCAGTACTTCTTCGCAGAGCGCCGAGGAACGCGGATCGTCCATGAGAACCGCGGTCATGGCCAGTTGGAAGATGACCACCCACGCATGACCCCGATTGCCGAGGGCGCGGCGCCGGGCCAGGGCCTCTTCCAGGAGCGCGAAGGCTTGGGCGAAATCTCCGGCCAGCAACGCGGAGAACCCGGTGATGTGGGCCGCCCCGGCCAGTTGAGCCTCATCTCCGTGCCGCTCCGCCAGTGTCCGGCACTCTTCCAGCAACGGCTTCGCGGCATCCGCGTCGCCTCGCAGGAGCACGAGCCACGCGTCGACCCACAAGGCTTTGGCCCGTATGGTGCTGGGCTCGTGGTCCTGGGCCAGCGCCCGCTCCAGCCAATGGTGTCCTTCACTCGGGGAACTCCAGGAGAGCCGATGACTCCACATGGCGGCGGCGATCTCGAGCGCGGCCCATGCCTCGCCCGGCTCGCTCAGGCAGAACTCCAGCGCGGACCGCACGTTCCCCTGCTCCTGGGTGAGGCGCCCGAGCCAGTCCATCTGATGCTCGCTGAACCATTCCGCCTCGGACCGCGCCGCCAGGCTGCGACACCAGTCGCGATGCCGCAGCCGTATGGCCTTGTCCTGGCCGGACGCGACGAGCCGCTCCCATCCGTATTCGCGCAGCGTATCCAGCATCTCGAAACGCACGGCAGAGCCCTGCTCACGGTGCTGCAGAATCGACTTGTCCTCCAGCTGAGCCAGCAAGTGCGGCACTTTTCCCGAGACCACCTCGTCCCCTGAGCACACGTGCTCGATCGCTTCGAGGTCACAACCGCCGGAGAAGACCGACAAACGTTCCCACAGCAGCTGCTCCTCAGCGGAACAGAGGTCATAACTCCAATCCAGCAGCCCTCGTAGCGTCTTCTGACGCGGCGGTACGTTGGAGGGCCCTTTCGTCAGCAGCCGGAATCGGTCGTCGAGGCGCTCGAGGATCTGCTCCACGGACAGAACCAGTACGCGCACCGCCGCGAGCTCGATGGCCAGCGGGATGCCGTCCAGTCGCCGGCACAGTTGCACCACCGCCATGCTGTTGGCGTCGTTGACCCTGAACTCGTGCACGGCGGACGCGGCACGGTCCTCGAACAGCCTCACCGCCTCGTTCTGCAGGGCGCCGTCCATGGACCCCTCAGCCGCCTCCGGCACCGTCAACGGTGGGACATCGAGAATCGCCTCGTCCGCGAGGTGCAGCGGCTGCCGGCTGGTGGCCAGGATGCGCAGCTCGGGGACCGCGGCCAGCAGGTCGCCCGCCAGGACCGCACACTGGACGGGGAGGTGCTCACAGTTGTCCAGGACCAACAGCAACTTCTTGTCGCGCAGGTATTCGGCAAGGGAGGCCATATCCGGCCAAGGGCATCCGACGGTGCCGGCGACCGTCTCAGCCAGCAGGTCCCCTGCCATCAGCGGCGCCAGATCGATCAGCCAGACGCCGTCCGGGAACTCCCGTGCCATCTCCGCGGCGATCCGCCGCGCCAATCGCGTCTTGCCCACGCCGCCGACACCGGTGAGGGTCAGCATCCGGCCACCCGAGAGCAAGCGCTTGCCCTCGGCTATTTCGTGCCTGCGGCCGACGAAACTAGTGAGCTCAAATGGCAGATTCCCCGCGCACGGTTGCGCCATGGCCCCCATAGCACCACAACCTGGTTCATCCTGACTCACGAAGTTCGTGAGAGAACGCACTGTAACCCTTCCTCCCAGGCTACCCGCCCGGTTCTAGGGCCGGAGCCACACCGCATCCGTATGCCCAGGTCAGTCCGCGTACGCGCGGGAGACCCGCCCATGGCCAGGCCTGCCGAAGCGCATCAGCCGGGGCGTGCCGCTTCCCGCCGAGCGGACAAGCCTTGGTAAATATCAAGCCTTAAAAATGGTCTCCCCGCCGTGCCGTATCGAATGGGCGCGAGCGGTCATTCCCGCCTGCATTTCCTTGATGACCGGCATGGCGCCCTCCGCTACCGCTATGCGGCATGAAACGGTGTACGAATTCTCCTGCCTTTGACCAGGAGCCAGATCATGAGCACGACCTCGCCCACGAAGGTGAATGTGGCGGCCTCGAGCGAGTAGCCCGGGACCAGGAGAACGCCGAGCTCGTCCACGAGATAACCGAGCCCGGCGATCGCGAGCAGGACACCGACCGACTTGGGCACGTAACCCGACTGGTACGCCAAGTATCCGAGCAGCAGCAGGTGAGGACCGAAAAGGCTGAGACCGGCGTGCCAGATGTCCTGGAAGGCGTTGATCTTCAGCAACGCCTCACCGTGGAGCTGATGTGCGGTGTATGCGCCTGGGTACTCGGCATTCCCGACGAGGGGCAGCGCTCCGGCGAGTTGGGCGATCGCAACGATGAACACGCCCGCGTACACCACCCTGGGCCAGGCCGCGAGCGTGGCGATGCCTTCGTGCACCGGCTTGAAGAAGACCATGAGCGCCCAGGCCGCGATCACGTCCAGAATGGCGGTCAGGAGCAGGTTCGACTCCGATCGACGTGGCGACGGCAGCATCGAGCCCCACGACGAGATGGGGCGAAGGCCACGAGCGCCTCGGGATGTAAAACTTTTTCGACATCACCAATGTAACGAGTCTTTGACGCGATGTCTAGAATCTTTTACATCCGCCGTCGTGCCGAGGGCCACCGCGTCGTCCAAACGGGCCCGTGTTGGACGGCGCGGTGGCGGTTCGGAATCGATGTGTCTACGGCAGGCGGTTCAGGAGGTGCCGCTGGCCACCGGTTCGGGCTGCGGGTGGGCGTCGGCGGGGGCGGCGCGCCGGCCGTCTCGCTTGGCGCGGCGCTTTTCCTTGCGGTTTTCCACCATGGTGTAGAGGGTCGGGACCAGGATGAGGGTCAGCAGGGTGGAGCTGATCAGCCCGCCGATGACTACCACGGCCAGCGGCGTGGAGATGAACGCGCCACCACCGGTGATGCCCAGTGCCATCGGCAGCAGGGCGAAGATCGTGGCCAGGGCGGTCATCAGGATGGGGCGCAGGCGCTTGCGTCCGCCCTCGATCACCGCCTCCTGCAGTGGCATGCCCTGCCGGCGGTATTGGTTGATCAGGTCCAGCAGCACGATGGCGTTGGTGACGACGATGCCGATCAGCATCAGCAGGCCGATCATCGCGGCCAGCCCGAGCGGGGTGCCGGTGATCAGCAGCAACCCGATGGCGCCGGTGGCGGCGAACGGGATCGACACCAGCAGGATCAGCGGCTGGATCAGGCTGCGGAAGGCGGCGACCATGACGAGGAACACCAGCGCCACGGCCGCGACCAGGGCCAGGCCCAAACTGGTGAACGCCTCGGCCTGGTCGGCGCTGGCGCCGCCGATGGAGTAGCTCGCGCCGGCGGGCAGGGTCAGGGTGGCGAGCTTGCTGTCCAGGGCGGTGCTGGCGGTGCCGAGGTCGGATCCGGTGTTCTTCCCGGTGACGCTCGCGGTGCGCTCGCCGTCGACTCGGGTGACCGCTGACGGTCCGTTGACCTGCTTGACGGTGGCCACATCCCGCAGTTGGACGTTCTCGGCCAGCTCCAGGTCGCGCAGCTTCGTGAGGGACGTGGGCGCGTCGCCCTGGGAGAGCACGACGTCGGCGGTGGTGCCGTCGAAGGAGAGCTGGGTGACAGTGGTGCCGGTGAAGGCCTGCGTGACCGCCTGGCCGATGCCGCTCTCCGTCAGGCCGTGTTCGGCGGCCTTCTCGCGGTCGACGGTGACGTCGACCCTGGGGGCGGTGTCGGCGATGCTGCTGGTCACCTCGGTGATGCCGGAGATGGACGCCATGGCCTGCTGCACGCTCTGGGTCGCTTGGCGCAGCACGTCGGTGTCGGCTGCCTTGACGAGCACCTCCAGGCTGTCGCCGCCGAAGCCGCCGCTCGCGCCGATGGTGAATTCTCCGGCGTCGGCGAGCGTGCCGAGCCGCTCGCGCAGCCGGTTCTCGACGGCCGCGGCGTCGCTGCCCTCGCGCAAGGTGAGGGAGTAGCTGGCGCGCGCGGTGTCACCGCCGCCGCCGCCCTGGGCGGCCCCGCCGAAGCCGACACCGCTGCCGCCGCCCACGGTGACCTGGTAGGACTCGATGGCGTCGAGCTCGGTCAGGATCTTTTCGGCCTCCTTGGCATGGGCGTCGGCGCTGGCCAGGGAAGTGCCGGCCGGGAAGGTCTGAGTGACGCTGACCGAGTCCGAGTCACCGTTGTCGATGAAGCTGGTCTCCAGGCGCGGGATCAGGGCGAGCGTGCCGATGAAAATGGCCAGCGCGGCGGCCAGCGTGGACATCCTGCGCCGGGTGGCGAAGCGGATCACGGGGACGTAGGCCCGCTGCAGCAGCCCGTCGCGTTCGTGCTGTTCGACCTGCTGGCGGTCGCTCTGCTTGGGCGCCTTGAGGAACCAGTAGCTCAGCACCGGGATGACGGTCAGCGACACCAGCAGGGAGGCCAGCAGCGCGACGGTCACGGTGATGGAGAACGGGCCGAACAGCTCGCCGACGAACCCGCCGACGAACGCGATCGGCAGGAACACCGCGACCGTGGTCAGCGTGGAGGCGGTCACCGCGCCGGCGACCTCGCGTACCCCGTTCTCGATGGCCTGGCGTTTGCGTTCGCCGTAGGACAGGTGGCGCTTGATGTTCTCCAGCACCACGATCGAGTCGTCCACCACGCGCCCGATCGCGATGGTCAACGCGCCCAGGGTGAGCATGTTGAGCGAGTAGTCCCAGCCCCACAGCGCGATCAACGCGATCAGCACCGACAGCGGGATGGACACCGCGGTCACCAGCGTGGAGCGGATGGAGAACAGGAACACCAGGATGACCAGGACCGCCATGGCCAGGCCGAGCAGTCCCTCGGTGGTCAGGCTTTCGATGGACTCGGTCACCCCCGGCGCCTGGTCGAAGACGATCGTGAGCGTCGCCGCGCCGCCCAGCGCCTTGGCCAGATCGGGCAGCGCGGCGCGTACGTCATTGGAGATGGACACGGCGTTGCCGTCGGGCTTCATCGTGATGGAGATGCCCAGGCTCGGCTTGCCGTTGGTGCGGGTCAGAGTGCTGGCCTTGGCCTGGCCCAGTTTCACCTCGGCGACGTCGCCCAGGCGGACCGGCTCGGGCGGGTCGGCGGGCTCAGCCGCGGGCTGCCCGGGCACAGGCTGACCCGTCTGCTGACCGGCCTGCGGCTGACCGGCCTGCGGCTGACCGGCTTGCGGCTGGCTTGCGGAGGGGGTCAGGTAGAGGTCCTTCAGGTCGTCGATGGAGCCGAAGCGGCTGCCGACCTGGACGCTCAACGTGGTGTCCGATTGGGTGAACGAGCCCGCGGGCAGGGGGTTGCCGGCGTTGCGGATGGCAGTGGAGATCGCTGAGGCGTCCAGCCCGTGCTCGGCGAGCTCGTCGGCGTCGGGCGTGATGGTGATCACCTGGTCGCGTACGCCGGTGACCGACGCCTCCTTGACCCCCTCGATACCGGACATGGTCGGCACGACCTGGGTGGACAGCTTGTCGGCCAGCTGCTGCTGGTCCTGATCGGAGGCCACCGCGATCTGCAGCACCGGCAGGTCGTCGGTGCTGCCCACCATCGTCTGCTGCTCCACCCCGTCAGGCAGGGGGACCCGGTCGAGGGCCTGCTGGACCTTGCCCTGGGCGTCGTCGAGGTCGGTGCCGAACTCGAAGGCCACCTGGACGGTCGAACTCGACTCACGTGAGGTCGAGGTCATCTCGGTGACCCCGGCCAACCCGCGCAGCCCCTCCTCCATCGGTACGGTCACCTGGTCCTCGACGATCTGCGGTGCGGCACCGGCGTAGGAGGCCACAACCGACACCTGAGGAAAGGCCAGGGAAGGCAGAAGCTGCTGTTTCAACGACGGGACGGCGAACACGCCCAAGGCCGCCACCACCAGAGTGACAAGCGCCACGAGCCCCCGGTTGGCGAGGCTCAATCTAGCCAGAAATGTCATGATCTACTTCCTATTGGGGGTGAGGTGACCGGCCACACGGACGGACGGCCGCCGACGGGTGCCGAGCTGAGCCGGACCTGGGGTGCTGAGCTGAGCGGGACCTCGGGCGAGGAGCCGATAGGGGGCGTGAGCGGGACCTCGGATGCGGAGCCGGTCCGGGCCTGTTCACCGCGGGCGAGCAGCACCACGCCGCACACCAGCCCGGCGGCCGCGACCGCGGCGAGCCCCACTGTCCCGGGCCGGAACTGCTCGCCCAACACGGTGATCCCGATCGCCGCGGCCGCCAGCGGGTTGGCGACGTTCTGCACGGCCAGCGGCAGCGCCAGTCCGAAGTCGCGGTAGGAGGCCTGCGACAACGCCGTCCCAGCCACCGCGAAGCAGCCGACCACAGCGCCGACGAGCAGCATCCCCTCGCCACCTGCCCCCGCCACCGCGGGCACCAGGGCTGATGCGGTGCCGAAGGCGACTCCAGCGCTCCCGGCCCAAGCCGCCGAACGGATCACCCGAGCAGGCGTGGTGCCAAAGGCCACTCCGGCGCTCCCACTCCAAGCCGCCGAACGGATCACCCGGGCAGGCGCCAGCGCCCCGGCCGTCAGCGTGGCAAGCGCGGCTGCGCTCACTACGCTGACGGTGACCATCTCGGTGCCGGTGAGCGCGCGGGAAGCCGCGACGGGCAGGGTCAGCCAGACCAGGCCCGCCAGCGCCAAAACGGTCAGCGCCGCCCCGATCCACTCCATCCGCGTGACCACCGCCGTACGGCGGCGCAGCCACACGGCCACGACCAAGGTCAGGGCACCCAGCGGCTGGACCATCGTGACCGGCCCGAACACCAGCGCCACCACGTGCAGGGCACCACCGGCCAGATTCATGCCCAGCGCATACGCCCACCCGGCCCGGCCCTCGCGCCCGGCCATGGCGATGCGCCGCTGTGCGATCGCCCCCTGGGCGTAGCACAACGACGAGGCCACGCAGGCGGCCACGGCGAGCATCGTGTCGGTCACGCTTCTAGCGTCGCGGCCCTCACCTGCGCGAACCTCCCCCTCGGGGAGGGTCAGGGACTGCTGCGAACGTGGTACGCGCCCGCGCCGGCTACCGCGACCGCGGACGGACCAGCCCCGTCTCGTAAGCGATGGTCACCAGCTGGGCACGGTCATCCCCCGAGCTCAAGCGATAGCCGTTCTCGCATCACCGGTCAACGTCGGCACACGTCGAAGTGCGGTACGGACGGAAGATAGGTGTTCCACTCCTGCGCCGTGAGCGTTCTGCCCGCCCGGGTGCAGGCCTCCTTCGCCATGCGCTCCGGGTCGATCAGGTGCTGGTGGACGGCGCCGTTCAGGGCGACGGTGACGACTGCCGATCCGTCAGGCGTGAAGGCCACCGACTGGAGCTGGGCGGCCGCAGGCACTTGGCCTCCCCCCGTGTCCACGAGCGTGCCAAGGGTCGTACCACTGGAAGGGTCGAACAGCTGCACCCGTCCGTCCGTCACACCCACCGCGACGAGGTCCTCGCGGGGCGAGTAGGCGGCGGCCGGCAAGATGCCGGGCGTTCCGTGCGATACCGGGCCACGGCGGCGGGTGACGGCGTCCCAGAGAGTCATGCGGCCGCGCGAGTCCAGTACGACCACCGACCGTCCCGAATGGGTGAAGAACACCTTGGCGCCGGAGGTGTCCATTCCACTGCTGCCAAAGGACTTTCCGCTGGACTTTCCGGTGGCGGCGTCGAGGAGGCGCTCTTCACCGCCCGCGACGGCAAGCGTCTTCCCATCGGGAGAGAAGGCCAGGTCCGTCACCTCGCCCAGGGTGGCGGTCCAGAGCCGGCGACCGGCCGCCCAATCCCACAGCTGGGTCGCATGGTCGATGACGGCGCGCCCGTCGTCCGGGCTCCGCAGAACGACCGCGAGGCGGGTTCCGTCGGGGCTGAAGACGGTGGAGACCGGCTCGAGATCTCCCTCACCGGGGACGATCTCGCCAATCACGGCCCGCGAGCCAGCGTCCATGATCGTGATCTTGCCTGGGTGGCCGATCGCGGCCAGGCCGTTCGTCGTGCTGAAGGAGACGCTCGTCACGTCGCGCTTGCCGGTGATCGTGCCGAGCCGCTTCCCGCTGCGCCAGTCCTGGAGGCGGGTGCCTGTGGTGGAATTCGACACCGTCATCAGCCGGCCGTCCGGGCCGAACGCGGCCACGTCCACGACGTCCTCATGGGGGACGGTGACCAGATCGGCGATGTCCACCGAGAACACCTGGTCCTCGACGAGGTACCGGAACGTGCGGCCGTCGGGATCAAAGCCGGATGAGGGGATGCTGTCGCTGTTGCCCATCACCGTTACTGTGGTGAGGAGCTGGGTGTCGGCCGTCCGCCAAAACTGGACGCTTTTGTCGGTCACCGAGGCGAGGAGCCGTCCGTCCCCGCTGAACGTCACGACGCCCTGGTTCCAGTCTCCCTGCTGCCCCGCCCCGTCACGGTCGCCGATGAAGTCGACGGTGCCGTTCGCGAGGTCGGTCAGGTGCAGGACCTTCTCCAGAGACTGCGCCAGCCACTTCCCGTCCGGGCTCACCGCCTCGGGGGGTCCGCAGTTCTCGCAGCCGGCGTCGCCCTCCACCCTGAGCCGCCGCTGGAAGGTCAGCCCCGGCAGGCTCCAGCGCTCCACTCTCCCCTTTTCCGTCATCACGAAGATCGAGTTCCCGGTGGGCGCCATGACGCCGGCTCGGGCCGGCACCTGGGTTCGGCGACCGGTGGCCAGGTCCCATACGTAGTCCTTGCCGCGTACGGTGACCACCGCGAGGCGGTCGGTGGCGCCGAAGGACGCCAGAGCGGAGCCGCTGCGCAGGTCCAGCGGGCGGCCGAAGGTCCACGTCCTGGCCACCTTGCCGCTGCGCAGATCCCAGGCCCGCGCTCTCTTGTCGGTCAGCACGATGAGGGTGCGGCCCGTGGGGGCGAACGCCACGCTCGCCATCTGCTCTCCGGAGATTCCCAGCTTGCCGATCTTGCCGGTCTGCTTGCCGGTCCGCACGTCCCGCACCAGCGCCGCGTCCTCGCTCACGCTCACCAGCGTGCGTCCGTCCGCGCTGAGCGTCCGCACGGTGTCCGCGGCGGTCGCGGGGTCCCTGAACATCGTCGTCTCGCGTCTGTGGAGTGAGGCGGTCAGCGCGGCCCTGGTCTGCGGGGTCCGGTCCAGTCGCCAGGCGGCCGTGCTGAGCAGCATCGCCAGCGGCGGATCGGTGTTCCGCAGGGTGTCCGCGAGAGCGGCGATCCGCGCCGCCTCGGCCTGGTCTCGCTGCGCCGCGATCCGGTCGGCGCGCTCGTCGGCGAGCATGCTCTGTTGCACGGCCAGACCACCGGCGACCAGCGAGATCACCAGCAGGCCGGTCAGGCTGAGCGCCACCAGGCGGTTCCGCCTGGCCCGGCGCCTGGTCAATGCCGCGCCGGCGGCCAGGAAGTCCCGCTCGGGCGGTGACAGCGTGATGTTCCGGCGCGCGGTGGCCGCCCACTGCAGCGCGTTCTCCAGGCTGTCGCCCTGGAGCAGATCGCCGTCCCTGCGTCCGGCCTGCTGCCACCGCCGCGCCCCGGAAAGGATCTGCTTGTGCACGGCCAGACCGTCCCGGTTGGCGTCCACCCACCGCCGGAACCGCGGCCAGGCATGCGGCAGCGCGGGACGCAGCAGCCAGATCTCCTCGCCCTGCCGGCCCAGCAGGTACGCGAACACCTCCAGGATCCGGGTGATCGCCGAGACCTCGGGCAGCGGCCTGCCCTCCACCAGCTCGGACACGGCGGCACGCCGGCCCGACAGGCGACCCTGTTCGTCCACGGTCACCAGCCGCAGGAACACCTCCGCCACCAGCTCGCGCTCCTCGGCGCCGAGCAGTCCGAAGGCGTCCTCGGCCAGCTTCCCCAGCGCCGGATCGTCGGCGGCCACACTGATGTGCGCGGCCTCCTTGCCACCCTGCGCGAGCAGGTACGCCGTCTCGGCCCGCGCGTCGCCGCTGACCAGGGCGAGCAGGAGCTGCCTGGCGGTCGGCCGGTGCAGCGGCTCCTTGGCCAGGGCGGCGGCCACCAGCGGGTGCAGCGAGGACGGCAGAACGCTGAGATCGGGATTGTCGGACAACACCCGGTGCATCACCCCGCCCAGGCTCTCGGCCTGGAACGGGTCCTCGCCGGTGGCCGCGTACAGCATGATCCCGCCCCACGCGAACACGTCGGCGGGCATCCCGGCCCGGTGCCCGCTGAACACCTCGGGCGCCATATACGTGGGCGTGCCCGTGACCAGGCCGGTCGCGGTCAGCGACATCTCCGCGGTCCGCGCGATGCCGAAGTCGATCACGCGTGGGCCGTCCGGGCCGAGCAGCACGTTGTCGGGCTTCATGTCGCGGTGGATCACCCCGGCGTCGTGGATCGCGGTCAGCGCCGTCGCCACGGCCGTCGCCAGCCGATGCAGGTCACCGCCGGTGAAGCGGCGCCCGCCGGTGACGGCCTTGCGCAGGCTGGGGCCTTCCACGTATTCGCTGACGATGTACGGCCTGGGCCCCTCCAGCTGCGTCTCGATCACCGTGGCCGTGCAGAACGAGGCCACCCGCTGCGCCGCAGCCGCCTCCCTGGCCAGTTGGGCCGCCTGGTCCCCGTGCAGCACCTTGATGGCCACCCGCTGACCGCTCTCGGCATAGGCCTCGTACACGACGCCCTGCCCGCCCGCGCCGAGGCGCCCGGCCAGCCAGTAGTCGCCCAGCCGCTGGGGATCCCCGTCGATCAACACGTCCATGGCTTGTTCGACGCCTGGGTTCTCGTGAAGGTTCTTCAACCCCGTTCGCCGGCTCCCTTCGACCGGCTGGTTCGGGAGCACCTGACGTGCGGGGACCCCCGGGATCCGGCGTTACTCGTGCTTCGCGACGTGTTTGTCGAAGAAGGCGAAGGTACGCCGCCATGCGTCGTCCGCTGCTGGGCGGACCAGGCCGTGACGCAGCGGGAACAGCGCGAGTTTCGCGATGGGGTGATGGCCGTCGGTCATGAAGGAATGCCCGGCGGCCGGATAGATCTCGACGTCGTGCTCGATGCCGAGCGCCCGCATATGCTCCTGCAGCCGTGCGCCGTGCGGCCTGAAGCCTTGGTCGCGACCGCCGTAGGAGCCTACGACCGGGCACACCGACCGCAGTTCTTCCTTGTCCCGCGAGACCGCGCCGTAATTCACCGATGCGGCTCGCACGCCGGGCGGCGTACTCGCCGCGTATGCGAGGGCGAACCCGCCGCCCATGCAGAATCCGATCACACCGAGCCGGTCCCCGTCGACGTCTTCGCGGCCGGCCAGCCATTGCCGGGTTGCGTCGATGTCGGCGGCCGGCCGACCTGGCTTACCGGTCGCGAGCTGGTGCATGGCTCGCGTCAGGCACCCGATTCTGGTGCCGTGGCTGTACAGATCAGGCAGGACCGCCGCGTATCCATGTTCGGCGAACAGGTCCACCACATCCAGCATGTCCGGCTCGACGCCGTAGACCTCGTGCACGACCAACGCCCCTGGCCATCCGGCCGCGGGTGTGATCCCCTCCGGCAGCGCCACCGTCGCCGCCAGTGAGCCGCCGTCTGGCAGCGGAATGCGCACGTCTTGCCTCATCAGCGCTCCTTAGCATCGCTTTCACTCGCCGGGGGATGTGTCAGGCCATCTGGCCGTTTCTCATCGAGAATCGCGTGTCACCTGCTTGAAAGCGGCGCCAAGGAGTAAGACCCCCTAACCATAGCCAAGCCGGACACGCTGATAGCGGGTGCCGGTCCCGTGTCAGCGCACGATCTGCCCGCCATCAGCGGCGGTCGGCATCGTTGCCCTCATCAAGGACGGCGAAGGCTGAACAGGAGCAACGATGTCGTACGCGATCCGGGCCGAGGGTCTGGTCAAACGGTACGGGGACAAGCTCGCGCTGAACGGGGTCGACCTGGAGGTGCCGACGGGCAAGGTGATCGGCGTGCTCGGCCCCAACGGGGCCGGCAAGACCACCACCGTGCGGATCCTGTCGACGCTGATGCGGCCCGATGCGGGCCGCGCCGCGGTCGGTGGCCACGACGTGGTGAAGGACCCGGTGCGAGTCCGCGCCCTGATCGGGCTCACCGGGCAGTACGCATCGGTGGACGAGAGCCTGTCAGGTGTCGAGAATCTGGTGCTGCTGGGCCGGCTGCTCGATCTGTCGAAGCGGCAGGCCAGAGCGCGGGCAGCCGAGTTGCTGGAGCGGTTCGAGCTCACCGACGCCGCCACCCGTCCGATCAGCACCTTCTCTGGGGGTATGCGGCGCCGGCTCGACCTCGCGGCGAGCCTGGTCGGCAGGCCGCAGGTGTTGTTCCTGGACGAGCCGACCACTGGGCTCGACCCGCACACCCGCAACGAGGTGTGGGAGGTGGTCCGAGGGCTGGTGCTCGACGGTTCCACGGTCCTGCTCACCACGCAGTACCTGGAGGAGGCCGACCAGCTCGCCGATCGCATCACCGTGATCGACGAGGGCCGGGTGGTCGCCGAGGGCAGGCCGGGTGAGCTGAAGCGGCGGGTCGGCGGTCAGATCCTTTACGTACGCCCGACGGTCGCGACCGACGCGGAGAAGGTGGCCTGGATCTTGACCGAGCTGACTGGTGCCGCTCCGATCCGTGATCGGAACACCGGTCTGCTCACCGTGCCCGCCGACGACCCGATGCTGGTGTCCGCGCTGGTCAGAAGACTGGATGGGACCGGCATCACCGCTGATGAGCTGGGTTTGCGCCTACCCAGCCTGGATGAGGTCTTTCTGGCGCTGACCAGGCAGAACACCGTTGCTGAGAGGAACGTCGCATGAGCACCCCGTACGCGGAGACGACCCCGCTGCGCATCAGCCCGGCCAGAGCCCTCGGGCACGGAATCGCCCTGGCAGGGCGGGGCATCGCCAAAGTACGCAAGTCCCCCGTGCACCTCGTCGACGTCATCCTGACGCCGATCGTGTTCCTGCTGATGTTCGTCTACCTGTTCGGCGGCGCCATCGGCGGTGGCGACGTCGACGGCTACCTGCAGACGATCGTCCCCGGGATCATGGTGATGACCGTGTTCCAGGCCAGCATCGGCATCGGCGTCTCGCTGAACGCCGACGCGAGCACCGGCGTTTTCGACCGCTTCCGCAGCATGCCGATCGCCCGCTCCGCGCCGTTGGTCGGCGCCGTGCTCGCCGATCTGGTCCGCTATGTCGTGTCGCTTGCCATCCTGCTGGCGCTCGCGACAGTGATGGGCTACCGGGTCCAGACCGGTGTCGCCGCCACGCTGGCCGGGGTCGGGCTGCTGCTCGCGTTCGGCCTGAGCTTCAGCTGGATCTCCGTCTACCTCGGGATGCTGCTGAAGACGCCCGGCTCGGTGCAGGGCATCAGCACGATCATGGTCCTGCCGCTCACCTTCGCCAGCAACGTGTTCGTCCCTTCGCAGACCATGCCGGGCTGGCTGCAGGCCTGGTCGGAGGTCAACCCGGTCAGCCTGATGGCGGAGACCCTGCGCGGGCTGATGAACGGCGGAGCCGTCGCCGGGCCGCTGCTGGGCAGCCTGGCGTGGATGGCCGGCGTGGTGGCGGTGTTCTTCCCGCTGGCGATGCGCGCCTACCGCAAGAACGCCGCCTGAGCGTTCATGACGTGACCGGATGACCGCCGAGCGCGGCCAGCCGGTCCAGCGCGTCCTGCCTGCGCATCTCGGCGCCCTTGCGGTAGGCGTCCCGGTATCCGTCCTCGCCCAGCCGACCGGTGAGTTCGGCGGCCAGCGCGCGCAGCTCCGGGTCGCCCTCGTCGAACCAGCCGCGGATGACCTGACTCATCCCCATCGCCGTGGCCGCGCCGGCCGGATCGTCTTCCAGCGCCAGCAACCAGGCCAGCAGCTCCGCAGGCCAGGCCAGACCGTTCGCCTGGCCGTGGGTGAACGCCACACGGATGACGCTGGGAAGCAGCTCGCGCGCCGGCCCTGCCGCTCCTTCGACGAGCCGATTGGCCATCCTGAAACCCGCGACCGCGTCGCTCGGCAGTCCCTCGAAGGACGGCAGCCGCCGAGCGAGCGCCTCCATCCTGTCCAGGCTCTCGTCAGCCTGTTCCAGGTCTTTCGCGAGGCGGTGCGCGGTGGACAGGGAGGACAGCATGTTGGTCTCAATACGCCGGTGGCCACGCTCTTTGGCCTGGTGCAGAGCCGCGTGGATGTCCCGCAGGGCGCCGTCCAGGTCGCCGCTGTTCATCCGCTCCCTCGCGAGCCTGGTCTTGGTCCAATACAGATGCATTTCCGTGCCGAGCTCAGAGCTGATCGCGACTGCTCGCTGCGCGACGGCGATGGACTGGTCGTGCTCGGCCCGCAGAGAATGATCGCGGCTGATGCGGAGCAGGCTCATCACCATCCCCCACCGGTCGCCGACCGCCTCGAAGCCGCGCAACGCCTCCTGCCGTGTCTGAGCACCTGTCGTCAGGTCGCCTTGTTCCACGCGGATATGGTCTTGCGTCCACAGCACGCTGGCCCGTACCCAGGGGTCCGGAGAGCTCAACGCCTGCCCGAGCTGGCGTCGTATGAGATCGGAGTCGTCCTCGAGGGAGCCGAGCTGCGCCATCCGCAGCATCGGCAGCGCGGGATGGAACCCCATCGTCGCCGTCGCGTCCGCATCCGTGATCTTCCTGCTGGTGAACAACGGGCCGGCAGCGCCCTGCACCACACCGAAGGCGGTACGCACCTGGTCGGGCAGTGCGTCGCCGAACTTGAGCACCTCCTCCACGGACGTCGAGAATTGGGTGCTCATCCCTCTGAGCCCCCAATACCAGAACAGCGACCTGACGAACCTGGACGCCGTGGGCGCGTCCCCGGCGTCCAAGGCCGCCCGCAGCCCCAAGGCCAGGTTGTCGTACTCGGTGTCGAAGACGGCGATCGCGCGCAGTTGGTCTCCGGTGCGCAGCAGCGGCTCGTGCTCCTCAGCCAGCGCCAGGAAATAGCCGGCGAACCGCGCGGAGACCTCGTCGCCTGACGCGGCGAGCTGGGAAGCCGCGTAGGCCCTGATCGTCTCCAGCATGCGATACCGATCGTCGGTCTGCTGGACGATGGATTTCTCGACCAGGGAGCCGGCCACGTAGAGCACGTCCTCTGCCGGCAGGGACTCGTCCGAGCAGACCGCTTCCAACGCGGCCAGGCTCGCCGCGCCGGGAAACACCGATAACCTGCGGGCCAGCACCCGCTCGGACTCGTCCAGGAGGTCCCAGCTCCACTCGACCATGGCCAGCAGCGTGCGCTGGCGCGGCAACGCGGTCCTGCTGCCCGAGGTCAGCAGCCGGAACCGGTCATCCAGCCGCCGCGCGATCTGCTCCACGCTCATGGAGCGCAGCTTGGCCGCGGCGAGTTCCAAGGCCAGCGGCACCCCGTCGAGCCGTCGGCAGATCTCCACCACGGCGTCCACCGTGGAATCGTCCAGCGTGAAATCCGGCCGGACACTCGCGGCCCGGTCGACGAACAGGCGTACCGCGGCCGCCCCGGCCGCCGCGGCGAGCTCCGGCTCTCCCGCGGGCACATCGAGCGGGCCGAGGTGGCACAATGCCTCCCCGTTGATCGCCAGAGGTTCCCTGCTGGTGGCCAGGATCCTGAGCTGGGGTAACCGGTCGAGCAGTTGCTCGGCGAGTTCCGCGGCCGCTTCGACCAGATGCTCGCAGTTGTCCAGCAGCAGTACGGCGTCGCCGACGTCGAGCCGCTCGACCACCCGATCCATCGGGGCGGCCTGCTGCGGCTGCCCGGCGCCGAACAGGCCGCCGAGAGCACCGAGGACCGCGTCGGTCAGCTGTTCCGGTGCGCTCACACTGGCCAGCGGCACGAACCACACCCGGCCACGCTGATAAGCCCGGTCACGGGTCACCGCCTCCAGCGACAGCCTGGTCTTGCCCGCGCCTCCAGGTCCGACGATCGTGACCAGCCGGGAGGCGGCCATCAGCTCGGCGAGCCGGCCGAGCTCGCCCTCCCTGCCGATGAAGCTGGTCAGCCGCGCCGGAAGCCGGCTCGATGCCGCCTGCGGTTGTGCCACCGGCCGGTCCAGCTCGCCGCGGAGCAGCGCGAGATGGACCTCCTGCAGCTCGGGCGACGGATCGATGCCCAGCTCCGCGCTCAGCGTGCCGCGGATCTCCTCATACACCGCCAGCGCGTCCGACTGGCGTCCCGCCGCCGACAGCGCGCGCATCCGTAGCTCGGCCAGGCGTTCGCGCAGCGGATGTGCGGCGCCCGCCGTACCAAGGTCGGCCAGGACCTCGGCGTGCCGGCCCAGCCGCAGCTCGGCGTCGAAGCGGTCCTCAAGGGCCGCGACCCGCAGCTCGTCCAACCTCGTGGCGGTGTTGCGGGCGAACGGGGCCTCGAGCACATCCGCCAGCGCCGCGCCCCGCCACAGATCGACGGCAGCGCCGGACAGAGAAGCGGCTTCTTGGAAACGGCCCGCCGCCAGCTCCCGCCTGCCCTGCCCGGCCAGGTCCTCGAACCGATGTACGTCCACGTCCTCGGCGCGCACTGACAGCCGGTAGCCTCCCGCCACCAGCTCCACCGTTCCCGCCCCGGACAGCGCCTTGCGCAACCGGGACACCAGCCCCTGCAGCGCGGCGGAGGCCCCAGAGGGCGCTTCGGCACCCCACAGATCATCGATGAGCGAGTCGGCGGATACCGGACGGCCCGCCTCAAGGGCGAGCCTGGCCAGCAACATGCGCAACCGAGCGCCGGCGACGTCGATCGGCCTCGCATCATCGGCGTGAACCTGCACCGGACCAAGCATTGCAATTCGCACGCTGACAGCCTGCCACGCCGGCCGACAAGGCGATCACGATCCCGTCATGGCCTCATCGTGATCTAGACATAATGGTCAAATGATCCGCATGCTCCTGGCCGAAGACCAGCACGTCATCAGGGAAGCGCTGGTGACCCTGCTCGGGCTCGAGCCCGACATCGAGGTCGTCGAGGCGGTCGAGTCGGGGGACGCGGTGGTCGCCGCCGCTCTGGTCCACCGGCCGGACGTGGCCGTGCTGGACATCGACATGCCCGGCGGGATCGACGGCCTCGCCGCCGCCGGCGAGCTGCGCGCCAGGCTGCCGGAATGCCGCACGCTCATTCTCACCGGCCACGGCAAACCGGGCCATCTCCGCCGCGCGCTCGCCTCCCAGGTGGACGGCTTCATGCTGAAGACCGCCTCACCGGAGGAACTGACGGCCGCGATCAGAAAGGTGGCACGGGGCGAACGCGTCCTCGACCCCTCGCTCGCCAGCACCGCGTGGGACCTGGCCGACAACCCCCTCACGCCCCGCGAGGCCGATGTTCTGCGGCTGGTCGCGGCGGGCGCCGAGGCGACCGAGATCGCCGGTCAGCTCTTCCTGAGCGCGGGGACCGTACGCAACTACATCACCACGATCGTCGCCAAGCTCAACGCCCGCAACCGCACGGATGCCGCCCGCATCGCGTCCGAGGCGGGCTGGATCTAGGCGGGAATCCCGGCTGAAAAATCTTGAAAAAACTTCTGGGCGAGTGTCGAATCAGGGTCTTCCCGTTCGCAGCGTACGCAGAGAGCCGGATGAAGCCGGCCCACACGCGAAGGACGATGACCATGACCCAGCAGCTCCCCCGCCCCGCCGCCCGCCCGATCTCCATCAAGCGCCCGCTGCTGGGCTTCGGCGTCGTCGCGGGCCCGCTGTACGTGAGCGTCGCCCTGGCCCAGGCGTTCACCCGGGAGGGGTTCGACCTGACCCGCCACCCCTGGAGCTTCCTGGCCAACGGCGACCTGGGCTGGATCCAGACCGCGAACTTCGTCGTCACCGCCCTGGCGACCATCGCCTGCGCCGCCGGGCTGCGCCGTAGCCTGTCCCCGGGGCGGGGCGCACAGTGGGCGCCCCGCCTGGTCGGCGCGTTCGGCGCCGGTATGATCGGCGCCGCGATCTTCCCCGCCGACCCCGCGATGGGCTTCCCGGCCGGGACGCCCGAAGGCCCGGGTGCGATCACCCTCTCCGGCATCCTGCACCTGGCCATCGGCGGCGTCGGATTCCTGTGCATGGTCGCGGCCTGCTACGTCATGGCCTCCCGGTTCGCCGGCGAGGGCCGCAGGGGCTGGGCCGGCTACTCCCGCGTCACGGGCACGCTGTTCCTGGGCGCCTTCGTCGGCATCGCCAGCGGCGGCGGCGTCGCGTGGGCCAATCTCGCGTTCGTCGCCGGCATCCTGGCGATCTGGAGCTGGCTGTCCCTCGTGTCGCTGAAGCTCTTCCGCGACGACGCCTGACCTGTCGTTTCACCGATCACCAAGTCACTGCTCACCAAGGAGAACACGATGCGTTACCTGATCACTCTCAAAATCGTCTCCCAGCCCGACGGGCCGCCGCCGGCCGAGCTCATGGAGGCCATCTTCAAGCTCGGCCAGGAGGCCACCGAGGCCGGGGCCCTGCTCGACAACAGCGGCCTGGCGCCCAGTTCCGAAGGGGCGAGGATCCAGTTGAGCGGCGGCCGGCTGACCGTCACCGACGGCCCGTTCGCCGAGGCCAAAGAACTGATCAGCTACGCCCTCTACCAGGTCAAGACCAAGGAGGAGGCCGTGGAGTGGGGCTCCCGCTTCCTCAAGTTGCACCGTGACCTGTGGACGGGCTGGGAGGGCGAGGCGGACGTGCTGCGGCTGTTCGGGCCCGAGGACTTCGCCCCTCCCGCCTGACCCGCCGCCCCCCGGCCGCGGACCGCGCACGCGGCCCGCGGCCGGATGCTGTATCCAGGACGCATGACGCTAGCGGACTCCCGCCGGGCGGTGGAGGCGGTGTGGCGGATCGAGTCCGCCCGGATCATCGCCGCTCTCGCCCGTATGGTGCACGACATCGGACTGGCCGAGGAGCTCGCGCAGGACGCGCTCGTCGCCGCCCTCGACGAATGGCCGCGCAACGGCGTACCCGACAATCCGGGTGCCTGGCTGATGCTGACCGCCAAGCACCGCGCCATCGACCAATTCCGCCGCCGCGACGTCTACGAACGCAAGCTGCAGGAGGTGGGGCGCGATATGGAGCTGCGACAGGAGTCGGCCGAAGCCGAACTCGACGACGTACTGGACGACCACATCGGCGACGACCTGCTGCGGCTGATCTTCACGGCCTGCCACCCGGTGCTGCCGGCGGAGGGCCGGCTCGCGCTCACCCTCCGCCTGCTCGGTGGGCTCAGCACCGAGGAGATCGCGCGGGCGTTCCTCGTTCCGGAGCCGACCGTGGGCCAGCGGATCTTCCGCGCCAAGCGCACCCTCACCGACAAGAAGATCGCTATCGAGCTGCCGCCGCCGGCCGAACTGCCCGGCCGGCTGGCCTCCGTCCTGGAGGTCATCTACCTGATCTTCAACGAAGGGTACGCGGCGACCGCGGGCGACGACTGGACCCGCCCGTCGCTTTGCGAGGAGGCCATGCGCCTGGGCCGGGTCCTGGCCGGGCTCGTGCCCGCCGAGCCCGAGGTGCACGGTCTGCTGGCGCTCATGGAAATCCAGGCCTCGCGCATCCCGGCCAGGACGGCGCCGGACGGCACCCCCATCCTGCTCCTCGACCAGGACCGCAGCCGCTGGGACCGGCTGCTCGTGCGCCGCGGCCTGGAGGCGCTGGGCCGCGCCGAGGCGCTGGGCACGCTCGGGCCGTACGGGCTGCAGGCCGCCATCGCCGCCTGCCACGCCCGCGCGCTGACCCCTGAGGCCACCGACTGGGAACGGATCGCCGCTCTGTACCGGCTGCTCGCCCACCTCGCCCCCTCGCCGATCGTCGAGCTGAACCGCGCGGTCGCGGTCGGCATGGCCTACGGCCCCGTACGCGGGCTGGAGATCGCCGACGCCCTTCTGGACGAGCGCGCGCTGCGTGGCTACGCGCAGCTGCCCGCGGTCCGGGGGGACCTGCTGGCGAAGCTGCGCCGGGCCGAGGAGGCCGCCACCGAGTTCGAACGCGCCGCCGGGCTGACCCACAACACGCGCGAGCGCACCCTGTTCCTCGACCGCGCCGCCGCGCTCCGGCGCGAGTAGGGGATACCCGGCAGCGCGATGCGAGAGCCTAGTCACGTGCGCCGATCGCCTCGGCTGGGTGTTGCCTGAGCGCCAGCCTGGCCGGCAGCGCGGTCGCCAGCAGCGCCAGCGCCGTCGCTGCGGCGATCACCGCCGCATACGTGCTCAGAGGTACGTACGGCAGCGCGGAACCGGTCATCCCGGTGCCGAAGGCCGACAGCGTGGCCAGAGAGATCGCGGTCCCGGCCACCACCGCGATGAGGACCGAGGTGAGGGTCTCCAGGCGCAGCATGCGCAGAATCTGCCGCTTGGTGGCGCCCACCAGGCGCAGCAGCGCCAGCTCGCGGGTGCGGTCGGCAATGGCCATGGCCAGCGTGTTCACCACGGCGATCGCGGTGAACGCGATGATCAGGCCCATCGCAACGTAGTTGACCTCGGCGTTGGGCGCGCTCAGTTCGGCCGCCTGCGCCTGGGCCAGGATGGTGGCGGCGGGCAGCGCCCTGCGCAGGGCGTCGGCGGTGCCGCCGGCCACCAGCAGCGTCCCGGACGGATCGTCCACGTGCCCCGCCACGAGCGTGCGGGCGAGCGTGAGCTCGCCGAAGCCGAGACCCCGCGCGTAGATCGCGGCCACCTTGAGCGTGGCGGGGGTGCCATCCCCGAGGGTCAGCTTGAGCTCGTCACCGACGTTCTTGCCGAGCCGGGAGGCGGCCGTCTGGCTGAGGGCGACCGAGTTCCTGCCGAAATCCTTGATCGAACCTGCGGTGATGCCCAGGTCCATGGTGCGCGGGTCGACGTCGGCGGCTTGGGCGCCGTACTTGGTCAGCCCGACCCGGACCGACGTGCGCAGCACCTGGCTGACCGCGACCACGCCGGGCACGTCACGGACCGCGGCCGCACTGACGCCGGTGACCACGTGATCCGCCCGGGCGCCGGCGGCGGCCTGCTGCTCGGCGGCGTGGCCCATCGTGGTCTGCACGAACAAGATCGTGCACGTGAGCGCCACCATCAGCGTGAGCGGGGAGATGACCGAGGCCATGCGTTTGGTTCCGGAGCGCAGGTTGCGCGTCGCCAGGTAGCCGCCGACGCGGGAGGCGGCCAAGGGCAGGGCCAGGAGCGCCAGCGCGGCGCGGGCCGCCAACGGGCCCAGCAGGGTAACGGCGGTGGTCCACACCAGCGCGGTGAGCAGGGTCACCGGACTGGAGGCGGCCTCGGTGTCGAGGAACGACAGCAGGATCGTCAACGCGACGCCGCCTGCCACACAGACCAGCCCCGCGATCAGCCGGCCCACGGGCAGGCCGGTGCGTTCCAGCGCTGCCTCACCCAGGGCTTCGACCGGCCGGATGCGGTTGGTGCGGCGGGCTGAGACGCGGGCTGCCGCCCACGCGGCGGCCACCGTGGCGGTCAGCGCGCCCAACGCGGGGAACGGGCTGACGACCAGGTCGAGGTTGGCGGGCATCGCGCCCAGTTCCACGAAGCGGGAACGTAGCCAGAAGCCCAGTCCGATCCCGGCGGCTGAGCCGAGCAGCCCGGCGGCCACGCTGAGGGTGAGGGCTTCGCCGCCGAGCAGCTTGCGAATCTGCTTGGGGGTGGCGGCGACCGCCCGCAGCAGGGCGAGTTCGCGCTGGCGTTGCTGGATGGACAGGGCGAAAGTGCCGACCACGACCAGAATGGCGACCAGGAGCGAGGTGGCGGCCAGCGCGCCGCCCAGACTGATCAGCTTGATCCGGGCATTCTCCGCACCCAGGAACTCCACCGCGCCACGCTCATCACCGGTGTAGGTGAGGGCGCCGTCGACGCGGACGTCCATCAGGGGAAAGACGCCGATGGCGGTGACCTGACCGGGACGTCCGGCGAGCTTGCGGGCTTGAGCGGTGGAGAAGAACAGGGTGTCCTGGCTGGGCAGCGCCTGCGCGGTCACCCCCACCACCTGGTAGCCGGCCAGCTTGGTGCCGAGCGCGTGAGCGTTGCGGGCATCGACGACGACCTCGTCATCGGCCTTGGGCTCGCGGCCTTGGGCGATGGTGAACGGCGTCAGTTCCGCCGACTCCCACCCATGCCCGAGGAAACGTCCCGCGATCGGGAAGCTCACCTCCGGCACCACCCTGGCGACCCCGGGCGTCCGGCGGAGCCGCTCGGCCAGTTCTGCCGGAATCCACCTGCGCTCCGACAGCGTCTTGGCCTTGGACTTCGTCTTGCCGCTGGACTTCACCTCCGTTTCGCGTACGAACTGGTCGCCGGCCACGATCAGCGGTGCCCCCGCGTACCGTTCCGGTGCCACGCTGCCGCGCAACCCGGTCTCCAGCAGCATCAAGCACGCGCACACCAGCGCCGCCGCGCACAGCAGCGCCACGAACGCGCCCGCGAAGGCGGCCTTGCGGTGCCGAATCATCTTCCAGGCGATCACTTCCACGCCCCCAGCCTGGTCATCCGCTCGGCGATCTTCTCCGCGCTCGGCGCGCTCATCGCATCCACGATCCGGCCGTCCGCCAGGAACAACACACTGTCGGCGTAGGAGGCGGCCACCGGATCATGGGTGACCATCACCACCGTCTGTCTCAGGGTGTCGACTACTTCGCGCAGCAGTTTCAGCACGTCGCGGGCGGTCATCGTGTCGAGGGCGCCGGTCGGCTCGTCACCGAAGACCACCTCGGGCCGGGTGACCAGCGCCCGGGCGATCGCCACCCGCTGCTGCTGACCGCCCGACAGCTGGGCCGGCCGCCGCTCGGTACGGCCTGTCAGACCGACCCGGTCCACGATCTCGGCCATCCAGGCGGGGTCCGCCTTGGTGCCGGCCAGGCGCAGCGGCAGTGTGATGTTCTCTGCCACGGTCAGCGACGACACCAGGTTGAAGGCCTGGAAGACGAAGCCGACGCGCTGGCGTCGTAGCTCGGTCAGCTGCGTTTCGGACATGTTCGCCAGCTCGGTGCCGCCGAGCCGGACCGAGCCGGAGGAGGGCACGTCCAGCCCGGCCGCGCAGTGCAGGAACGTGCTCTTACCCGATCCGGAAGGCCCCATCACGGCGGTGAAGGACCCGCCGCCGATGCTCACCGACACCTCACGCAGGGCCGCGACCGCGCCCTGACCCTTGCCGTACACCTTGCTCACCGCGTCCAACCGCACAACGTCCGTCATGCCTGCAAGCCTGCCGATCAGCCCGCCGGCAAACCAGAGAGTCGCTCACGGGCTGACCATGACCTCGTCATAATCCGGACACTGCGCTGGTCTTCCTTGTTGCCGCCGTCGATCCGGGTGCCCACCAGGGTGCACTTGCCGCCCTTCGGCACGTACCCGCCCGCCACTGCGCGGATCGCGCCGCGGCAGGTCCGCTCGTCGGCAAGAGCCGAAAACCCGTTCCGGTCACGTGAACAGCTGACCGCCGTTGACGTCGATGGTGGCGCCCGTGACGGCCTTGGCGTGATCGGAGGCGAGGTAGACGACGGCGCGGGCGACGTCCTCCTCCGTGGCGATGCGGCGCAGCGCCATCGCCGAGACGTCACGCGCGTGGATCTCCTCGAAGGTCACGCCTTCCGCCGCGGCTCGGGTGCGCATCCACTCATCCAGCACCTCGCTGGCGATCCAGCCGGGCGCGACGCAGTTCACCCGCACCCCGTACGGCCCGAGCTCGTCGGCGAGGCAGTGCGACAACAGGTGCGCGGCGGCCTTGCCCGCTGCGTAGTCGCTGCGCCCCGCGTAGCCCTTGCGGGATGACATGGAGGTGATGTTGACGATCGAGCCGGAGCCCTGGGCCACCATGTGCGGCGCGATGAACCTGCAGGCCAGCAGCGTGCCGTAGCCACCCGTCTCGACGGCCCTGCGCCAGGTCTCCAGGTCGTCGGCGGACATGTCGAGCACGTTCCTGCGGTGCGATCCCGGGAAGGCGGCGTTGACCAGCACGTCCACCCGGCCGAACCGCTCGATCACGGTGTCGGCGAGCCGCTGTACGTCATCGATTCCGGTCACGTCGGCGGGTACGGCCAGCACGCCCGGCACCTCGGCGGCGGTCCTCTCCACGGTGGCCGCGGTGCGGGCGGCCACGACGACCCTGGCGCCCTCCTCGCTCAGCAGCCGCGCCAGAGTCCGCCCCAGCCCGGGACCCGCCCCGGTGACGACCGCTACCTTGCCATCCAGCAGCACAACCTGACCTTACCAAGCGTTTGCTTGACAACTTGACCAACGCAGCCCAGCTGGAGGCCGTGGTCATCGCCGCCATCCGAACCTGGTGGGCTCAGGCGAGCCGGTGCTTGGCCATCCAGTCCGCGATGGCCGCCGCGATGGCCTGGGGATGGTCTTCCGGGGAGTGGTGCCCGGCGACGGCCTCATGGTGCGCGATCTCGAGGCCGGCCATGTTGGCCGCGCACCACGCGACGAGCTCGGGACCCATCATCGCGCCGGGGCCGGGCTGGAAGGTGATCAGCAGCTTCGGCACCTCCACGCTGGTGGCCAGCCATCGGTCGTACGCCTCGACCCTGGCCACGACGTCGGCGGGCGTCCCGCCCAGCGGCATCGAACGCGCCCACCGCAGCAGCGGCAGGCGGCTCTCCCTGGTGGGGTACGGCCGCAGGTAGGCCGCGATGTCCTCCTCGGCGAGCGGGGTGGCGACGGTGCCGGGCAGGGTCTGCTCGATGAAGGCGTTGTCGTCGAGGATCAGGGACTCCCCCACGCCCTCGGTCTTGATCGCCTCGAAGATCGGGCGGCCGCCCTCGGGGAACTCCTCCCAGGACATCGGCTTGACGATGGTCTCGTTGACGGCGATGCCACGCACCCGGCCGGGGTGGCGGGCGGCCCAGTCGAAGGCCAGCGCCCCGCCCCAGTCGTGGCCGACGAGCACCACGTCGTCGAGGTCGAGCGCGTCGAACCAGGCGTCCAGATAGCGGGCGTGGTCGGCGAAGGTGTAGTCGATGGCGGGCTTGCCCGACTCCCCCATGCCGATCAGGTCGGGGGCCAGGCGGCGGCCCACGCCGACGGACGATCGGCGCGCCCGCACCGAGTTCCTGGTAGGACATCGTGGAGTCGAGCACGTTCTGGATGGGCATGGTGGGGTTCCGTTTCAGGTGTTGAGCGTCATGGTCCGGTCCACCGCGATCTCGATCACGACCCGGCCGGGCGGGTTCGGCGGCGGTGAACCGTAGCGTTCGGTGTAGCGGCGGGCGGCCTCGGCCACCTGCCGGGGATCGTCGGACACCGTGGCGGCGCCTTCGAGGGTGACCCAGCGGAACCCCTCGACCTGGCAGAGCGCGGTTCGGCCCGGCGCGGCCAGATTGCGGGCCTTACGCGAGGTGGAGACGGTCAGTACGCGGGCGATCGCCGCGTCGGCGTCCCAGGTGAAGCGCACGGCCACCACGTGCGGACTGCCGTCGGGTCGCAAGGTGGTCAGGGTGGCCACGTGGGGCTCGGCCAGGAATGACTCGACTGAGCCGGACGGCCTGCTCACCGGAAGGCGGCGATGTTGCGAGCGGCCCAGTCGGCGAACGCACGCGGCGCGCGGCCCAGAATCCGCTCCACGTCGGGGCTGACCTGCTGCTCGGCGGCGGTCGGCGTACCGAGGATGGCCAGGGTGCCCTCGACGACCGGTTCGGGCATGAATTGCAGCATCTGCGCCCGGGCCTCCTCGCGGGTCTGCTCGACGAAGCGCACCTCCGTACCCAGCGCCTCGCCGATCGCGGCCGCGCGCTCGCGGGGGGTGACCGCCTGCGGCCCGGTGAGTTCGTACGTACGCCCTGAGTGCCCGTCCTCGCGCAGCACCGCGGCCGCGACCGCGGCGATGTCGGCCGGGTCGATGGTCGGCAAGCCGACGTCGCCGAACGGCGCGGCGGCGATGCCGTGTGCGCGGATCGGCTCGGCCCAGGCGAAGGCGTTGGAGTCGAAACCGCCCGGCCGCAGGATCGTCCAGTCCAGCCCCGAGCCGCGCACCGCCTCCTCGAAGGCGACGGGGTGGGGGTAGACATGGGGCCGGGTTCCGGCGCCCTGGGAGGAGAGCAGCACAACGCGGCGGATCCCGCCCGCCTTGGCCGCATCGAGGATGGCCTGCGCGTCCGGCCCGGCGACCAGCAGGAACAATGCGTCGGCCCCATCGAAGGCGGCCTTCAACCCGTCGGGCTCGGCCAGATCGGCCTGGCCGAGCCGGGCCCCTTCCGGAAGCGGGGCGGGCCGGCGGGAAACCGCGGTCACCTGCTCGCCTGCGGCGGTGAGCAGGCTGACCAGCTCGCGCCCGACATTGCCGGTGGCACCCGTTACTACGATCATCGTTCCATCCCGTGCAGTTAGTTAGTTGTCTGACTGACTCCGCAACCATAGCGACCCCCTCCCGCTTGTGTCCATAGTGAGTTGGATAACTAACTCGGTGAGCTCAGGCGTCGGTCATTTGACGTCGTCGGCCACCCGGCGGTGGGGCTACACGGCAGGAGCGAGGGCTGGACTGCCGGCGTTGCGCAGATGGACGGCGAGCAGGGCCAGCCACGCCCAGCCGACGGCGATGGTCAGTCGCTGAAGCAGCCCGCCGATCTCGGCGAGACCTGCAACCTGGGCAAAGGCCTGACCGGACAGGAAGAAGCCGATCGCGACCAGGGCGCCCGTGGCGGCCGAGTAGAGCGCCCACCCGCGTTCGCCCCAACCGGCGAAGCGCCGGGCGAAGACGAAGCACGCGCCGGTCAGCGCGGCGAAGACCAGCAGCGAGAAGGGGAAGTCGTGCAGGATGCCGTGCCAGGTGTGCACGCCTTGGGCGGGCGTACCACGCGGGTAGCCGCTGACCGGATCGGTCACGAAGACGCCGGCACCGACAAGTCCCATCGCGTACGCCCCCACCAGCAGCGGCCCCCAGGTCGAGCGTCGCCCGACAGCGTGAAGACCTCGGCGCAGGCCGATGGCGAACAAGAACATCAGCAGGCCGGTGATGACGAAGTTGGCGACCTGCGTCCACCCATACGGCCCCAGCGCCAGAGAGCTGACTGGATGCCGGAGCGGATCGTAGTCGGCCCGGGTGGCACCTTCGAGGAGGAAGGCGATGACGAACAAGGGGCCGCCAATCGCGCCACACAACAGGTAGGCGGACGTCGCGCTCGGGATCTTCAGAGCTCTCATCGATTCTTCTCGTCGGGAGGGGTCTCTTGACTGTCGACACGTGGCGCCGTCGCGGATCGCCGGCTCGACAGCGACGCCCCCCCATCCGATCGGCCAGACGTCTCAGGACTCCCAGCGCGGTAGACGATCACCGGGCTTGGGAGAAATGGCGATCTGTCCGCAGCGACATGGCGGCAACCATAGTTGACGAAACCAATCGGGGTCAACCCGGGTTGACGCACTGCACTTTGGAATACCGAAGGGAGACCTGCGTCATGCGCAGGCCTCCCGTTGGGTGCCAGTGGCGTATTCACCCCCTGCTGGCGCAGAGTTCGTCCAGTACGTGCGCCCTAGCGCGACTGCTGCTGCTGTTGCTGCGGGCGGCTCTGGCTGGGCGGACCGGTCGCCGATGTCGGCTCCAGCTGGGGCAGCAGGGCGTTGAGCGCCTGCTCGGTTTCCCGGCAGGCCTCGGCGCAGATGCGGCAGTGCTCGTGCCGGCTGCTGTGCTCGGCGCAGGAGTCGCCGCAGCTCTTTGTCGCCTGGATCGCGGCCTGCACCTGTGCCCGGGAAAGGTTGGCGTCGTAGCCGGTGTGCCGCGACAGGACCGCCGCCGTGGTCGAGCAGATGGCGGCGCAGTCGAGGTTGTCACGAATGCATCGGCTGAGCATCGCCAACCGGTCGGCGGGCTCCGACAGGCACGCGTCGGCGCAGGCCGTACATGCCTGGGCGCAGGATTCGAGCGCGTCGATGACGGCAGCCAACTGCCTGTGGTCGAGGTTGATCTGGGCCGGATAGGCGTCCAGCATCTTCTCGGTGTAGGTCATGTCGACCTCCTTGCTGTCGGGTGTCCGGTAACGCCTACCCGCCGACGCCATACGCAGGCCTGCGATATCGATAAGCAATCAGGCAAGTCGTGGAATTCGCCCCCGCGACGATCCGCGAGTACGCCGCCGTCCCAGATGCAGGTATGGAGCTCCCATCACTACGCACCTTGCGCCCGCGAATCATGGGTTTCGTTTCCGTTACCATTCAGGTCGGTGCTACGCCACTTGATCGGTTACCTGGCGCCTCACCCAGACCCCGCAGGAGAAGCCGGCGTTGAGCGAGAAGCCGATGGGGCCGCGAAAGCGGCCATCGCTGATCGACGTGGCACGCGTCGCGGGCGTTGCCCCGATCACCGTCTCCCGCGTGGCCAACGCCCAGGACAAGGTACGAGAGTCCACCCGCAAGAAGGTGCTCGACGCCATGGCCCAGGTGGGCTACCAGCCCAACACCGCAGCACGTGCCCTGGCCACTGGCCGCTTCGGCACGATCGGCGTCATAACGTTCACGATGGCGACGTACGGCAACGCCCGCACCGTCGCGGCGACCGTCGCGGCGGCCGAACGGCAGGGCCAAGCGGTGACGTTGCTGACCGCCCCCTCTACCAGCCAGGACGAGGTGCACAGCGCCGTCGCCAGGTTGAAGATGCAGGCCGTCGACGGCGTCATCGTGATCATGGAAGCGCGGCTGCTCGGCGGCGAGCAGCTGTCCCTCCCGCCCGGCATCCCGATCGTGGTGGCCGACTCGGGCGGGGCGTCGGAATTCTGTGTGGTGGACAGCGATCAGGCGGGCGGCGCGCGGCTGGCCACCGAGCATCTGCTGTCGCTGGGGCATCGCCATGTCTGGCACATCGCCGGTCCGATGCGGTCGTTCGCGGCCGCCGCGCGGGCGAAGGCGTGGAAGGAGACCTTGCGTGCGGCGGGTATCCGCGCGCCGCACATGCTCGCCGGCGACTGGAGCACTCAGTCCGGCTACCTGCACGGCAAGACACTGGCCGCGGACCCGTCGGTCACGGCGATCTTCGCCGCGAACGACCAGATGGCGCTCGGGGCGATGCGGGCCCTGCACGAGGCCGGCCGGTCCATTCCGGGCGAAGTCAGCGTGGTCGGCTTCGACGACATGGAGGACTCGGCCTCGTTCTGGCCACCGCTGACCACCGTCCGCCAGGACTTCGACGAGATCGGGCGGCTCTGCGTGGACAGTCTGCTGGACGCGATCCGCCACCACACTGGTGCGCTGCGCACCCACATCGTGCCGACCTCCTTGGTCGTCCGGCAGAGCACCGCGCCTCCACCTCCCGCATGACGCGGTGGCGAGACCGGTCATCTGGTCTCGCCTCCGTGTCACGCGGTATGGACGCTTACGAACGCCTCCACTGCTGGTTGGCAGCGCCGCTGCACTGCCCCACGTCGATCAGCGTGCCGTTGCCCGTTCCGGCGCCGGCGGCCTGCAGGCACAGGTTGGTCGCCGGGTTGGTGATGGTCAGGTCGGCGTTGATCACCCATTTCTGGACAGGCGTGCCGGCGCAGTCGTTGATCTGTACGGGACTGCCCGGTGAGACGCCGTCGCCGCCGATCTCCATGCACTTGTTGCCGTAGACCATGAACGTGCCGTCGGCGGAGTGGTTCCAGGATTGGTTGGCGCCGTCGTTGCAGTCCCACAGGTCGAGCTGGGTGCCGTTGGCGGTGCTCCATCCGGGCACGTCGACGCATCGGTTCGAGCCGACTCCCCTGAGTACCTCGCCGGGCGGGGCGGGCGGATCGTCGTTGACCGGCGGCTCGTCCCCGATGCCCCAGCCCCACTTCAACTGGGCGAGACCGGTGGCGCTGTTGGGCACCAGACGGCCGTCGGCCTCCTGGGAGAGCAGCGAGTAGGCGTCCCCGGCACGGAGTCCGGGCCAGTAGACCAGGCCCATCCGATTGTCCCGGGCCGTGTTCGTCACGGCGGCGAAGTAGGAGGTGTAGACGTTGCCGTTCCACGCGCCGTAGTTGAGCCCGGTGGTCATCGGAGCGCCGGCCTCGTCGATGAGGGTGCGGTGGGCGTACTCGCCGATTCGCGGGGCCAGGTTGGCCTTCCACTCGGCCTCGGTGGTGTGACTGGCCCAGAAACCGTAGAAGTGCAGTGACAGCAGTGTGCCCTGGAGCTCGGGTGCGGCGCCGACTCCGGTGACGTTGTCGTTGTAGCCGGTGCCGCTGACGATGAGCCGTCCGCGTGGCACGTGGCGGTGCGCGGCCAGCCAGTCGACGTTGATCGTGACCCACTGGTCCAGGCTGTAGCCGAACGGCTCGTTCATCGGCTCGAAGTAGACGCGGGGGTTCTTGCCGTATTTGCGGACGACGGTGTCCCACATGGCGTTCCACGCCGCCATGTCGTCAATTTTGCCGTCCTTGCTGCTGTTGGCCTCCCAGTAGCTGAGGATGACCTTCATGCCATGGCCGAGCGCGGCATCGATCGCGCCGGTATAGGAGGACCACCAGGAGGTCCCCACGCTTGAGGGATTGATCGGCATCCGTACGGTGTTGGCGCCCAGGACGGACCGGAATCCTGAGACGATCCGCTTCGCCTTGGCGTGGGTGGCGGTGTAGCCGTCGGAGGTGGACAGGCCGGTCGGCACGACCGGGTCGGCCGCGTAGTTGTCCCGCGGATCGGCCCAGTTCACCCCGCGGAAGTCGCTCGTTGCCAGGGGATTTGCAGCGGCCGGCTGGGCGAGCACCGCGATAAGGGGGCTCGCCAGCAGGACGGCCGCTGCTACCGCACGCGGGATCAGCCCGCGTGTCAGCGCAGCCATGCGCATACGTTCTCCTTCAAGGTGGGGGGTTCACGGGGATGGAGAAAGGGATGTGATGGTTGCGCAACCATTGAAGGGATACTGATAGCGCCGCGGGCACCCTGTCAACAGTCGGTTTCTCCTGGTAGTGGGCCAGAAGGCGTGGGCACACGCCGTACCACCGGCGGATGCGAGATCTCAGACGCCACCATGAGGCGACAGAACCCCGCCAACGTGGGGCATGGCACCGATGACGGTCAACAACCACTCGGCGCCGATTGGCCGCGTCGACGACATGGAACCCCGGCCGTGATCGCCGCCTCGCAGTGCCCGCACCATCTGTGGGCGGAGCTTCGCAGAGTCACCGGCTTCGGGCGTCGTGCTGCCGACGCTGAAGGTCAAGAAGGGCCGGATCCGCGTCTCCTACAGCACCGCCCACCGGGAGCGGTCATGACTCCGCTGTCAGGCGAGCGTAGGCCCGCCAGCAGCACCGCGATCGCGGTCGGGGCGCAGATCCGCCAGCGCCGCGAGCAGCGTGGCATGAGCAGTGCCGAGCTGGCCCGCCGGGCCGGCTTGAGCAAGGCGACGCTGTCGCAGTTGGAGGCCGGACGGGGCAACCCGACCATTGAGACCCTCGACGCCCTCGCGATCGCCCTGCGCATCCCGCTGACCGACCTTCTGGCCCGCGACATCGATCCCGGACCGGTGTACGTGCCCGGCACCGACCTGGCCGACGGCGAAGTGGGACGAGAGCTGCTGCGTCGTATCAGCAGCGGCAACAGCCTGGAAATCTGGCGGCTGCGCATGCCCCCCGGCACGCACCTGGACGGCGTTCCGCACGCGACCGGCACTATCGAGCACCTGCTCGTCTCTTCCGGACGCCTCACCGCCGGACCCGCCGACGCCCCCACCGACCTGCACCCCGGCGACCTGCTCGCCTTCGCGGGAGATGCCCCGCACGTCTACCGCACCGGCCCCGAGGCGGCCGACGTCACCGTCGTCATCGCCTCCCCCATCATCAGCTGAAAGACCCCCTGAACATGAGCGTCACCGCCTCCGCCGCACCCCAACGCATCGGACTTTCCCGTCCGCCGCGGCTCGGGACCTGGTCACTTGTAGCCCTTGCCTGGGGGCAGTGGCTTGTGCCCGCGTTTGGCCTGTCCCCCCTTGACGGCGGTCTTCTTGGCCTGGCCCGGTGGCAGGGACGCTGCATCTGTGCCTGCGGCAGGCGGATCGGCAGGGTGTCGGGTGGCAGGGGTGCTGCGCCTGATGGTCACCGGCTGGGCCTGCAAGATGCCGATGGGCGGCGACGTGGCGGGCGCGCCGGCATCGGGCCGCCGATCGGCGGGCGGCTGGCTGAGTGGCTCGTTCGGCCAGGAGGTGGTGGCCAGAACGCTGATGATCAGCGCCGCCACGGTCGCGGCCTGCCGCGCGTACGTGCCCGGCCGCCGGTGTCCGGCCGGCTTGGGGGACGTGCGGTGGGCCGATGGGCGGTCGTCGGACCGGGCAGGGGCTGGGCGCCTGGCGGAAGAGGGGTCGGCCGGGTGGGATGGCGGTGAGGTGGTTGCCGCCGTGGCCGGCTGGAGCGCGAGGGTGTAGGTGTGCGGGAGGTCCTGGGTGTCCGGGAGGTGCTCGGGGTGCGGGGCGCTGATGCGGTGAAGGTGCCGGCCGGCGTCGTCGCTGTCGGTGCGGCGGTCGGGGTCTTTGGCCAGCAGGCCGGTGATGAGCGGGGCCAGAGGGCCGGCGCGTTCGAAGGGGGCGGGGTCGGTGGCGAGCACCGCGCTGAGGGTGGCCAGGAAGCTGCCCTGATCGAACGGAGTGTGGCCTTCGACGGCGGTGTACAGCGTGATGCCCAGCGACCACAGGTCGGCCTGCGGGGTGGGCGGGCCGCCCTGGACGCGTTCGGGAGCGATGTAGGCCGGGGTGCCGACGACCGTGCCCGCCTGGGTGAGGTCGGTGGATTCCTGCAGGCTGGTGGCCAGCCCGAAGTCTGTCAGCACCGCGTGGTGGTCGGCGTCCAGCAGGATGTTGGCGGGTTTGACGTCGCGGTGCACGATCCCGGCGGCGTGCGCGGCCTGCAGTGCGTCCAGCACCTGCAGGCCGATCCGGGCCACGGTGGCGGGGGGCAGCGGCCCCTGTTCGGCGAGGACGTCGGCCAGGGTGGGGGCGGAGACGAGTTGCAGGATGATCCATGGCCGCTCGTCAGCCACCACCACGTCGTAGACGGCGGCGATGTGCGGGTGGCTCAGCCGGGCGGCCAGTCGCGCTTCGCGCATGGTCCGGCCGAGCAGCGCCTCGCGTTCGGGCTGCGGCCGGTGGTCCAGGGTGACCTCCTTGACCGCGACCGGGCGATCCAGCAGTTCGTCGTGGGCATGCCAGACTCGGCCCATGCCGCCCCGGCCGAGCTCGGACAGCAGCCGGTAGCGGCCGCTCAGTAACCAGCCCTGGTAACGCGAATCGGACATGGTGCCCGGTCTACCCGATCAACGTCCGTCCATGCGCGCCGCCATGCGGGCGGCACGCCGACGCCGGCCGGGAAAGTGGATCAGGGGCTCGGACCCGGAACCTACGGAGTAAAAGATCCCGTTCGGCCTGCCTTCGCCCGTTAGGCTGCGGCAGTGATGGATGTGATCTTCCCTCTCAAACTGAACGAGGGCGACGTCGTACGAGTGGTGGCGCCGGCCAGGTCCCGCGCGATGGTGATGGAGCACGACCACACTGACATCATCAGGTCTCGGTTCGCCGAGCTGGGCCTGACGCTCTCCTATGGCAGCCATGTCGACGAGCGAGACGCGCTCGACTCCTCCAGCGTCGCCTCACGGGTCGCCGACCTGCACGAGGCCTTCGCGGACCCGTCGGTGGCGGCGATCCTGACGGTCATCGGCGGCTACAACTGCAACGAGCTCCTGCCGTTCCTGGACTGGGAGCTGATTCGCGCCAACCCGAAGATCTTGTGCGGATACTCCGACATCACCGCCCTGCAGAACGCCATCCTCACGCGAACCGGGCTGGTCACCTACTCCGGCCCTCATTGGTCGACGTTCGGGATGAGAGACCATTTCGAGCAGACCCTGCGCTGGTTCACCTCGGTCATGTTCGACACCGCTCCGATCACTCTGGCGCCGGCGGCGCGATGGAGCGACGATCTCTGGTTCCTCGACCAGGACAAGCGCGTGCTCATCCCCAACGACGGATGGTGGTCGATTCGGCCCGGCACCGCCGAGGGACACCTCGTCGGCGGTAATCTCAGCACGCTGAACCTGCTGCAAGGCACCCCCTACATGCCATCCCTCGATGGCGCGATAGTGATCGTCGAGGACGACTTGGAGTCACATCCGGCGACTTTCGCCCGCGGCCTGACCTCGCTGCTGCAGCTTCCCGACGCTCCGGGAATCCGCGGACTGGCGATCGGACGGTTCCAGCACGCCAGTCGCATGTCTCGCCCACTGCTGGAACAGATCGTCGGCTCCCAACCGGCACTGACCGGCATCCCCGTCCTGGCCAACATCGACGTCGGCCATACCTACCCCTTGGCCACCTTCCCGATCGGGGGCCAGGGCCGGCTCACCATCACCGACACCGCGACAAACCTGACAGTGCTACGCCACTGATGCATCGGCCTATCCAACAAGACGTTCCGACCCAGCGCGGGTCGAGTAGTTAAGCTGCGTCACAGCGAGGTGATGGAGTGGCGGGAGAAGCGGCGCGGCTGCTGGTGCGGTTCGGCCGCCGGTACGCGGCCGCTGTGCGTCTGGCGACGCTGGTTCCGATCTGTGCGATCGCCCTGTTCCGGGCGCCTCCCGAGCACCTGGCGTCCACCGCTTCCGTGGTCGCCGTCGCGGCGGCCTGGACCTGCGGCTACGTATGGTGGCTGCGCGCGGGCCAGGGGACCGGGCCGGTCGCCCTCGACGTGGCCGTCCTGCTGGGCTTGTTCGCCAGCGTCTTCTGGACCGACGCCGTCGAGGACCGCAACACCGGGTGGCTGCGGCTGCTGGTCGTCTTCGCCTGCGTGACGTGCCAGTGGCACACCTCACCGCTGGCAGGCGGCGTGGCGGCGCTTGTGGCCGGGGGCGGGCCGGTGGCGCTCCTCGCCGCTGCGGGAGCGGCGGAAGTGGACGGGAGCTTGATCAGAGGGCAGGTGTGGGCACTGCCGGCGGCCGCGCTGTCCAGAGCGGCCTGGGTGCTCGTCCACCACGCCGCGGAACGGGCCGACCGGATGGCCGCCGAGGCCGCGCGGGCGCGCGGCGAGTCGCTGGTGGCCGCGGCCGTGCGCGCCGAGGAACGCGAGCTCGTCAACTCCCTGCACGACACCGCGGCCACGACCCTGCTGATGGTCGGCATCGGCCAGGTGCGCTCCGAGGCGGACTGGCTGGCCCCGCAGGCCCGCCGCGACCTGGACCGGCTGCGCTCCGACAGCGGGCGGGCGCCCCGGCACGCCGACCTCGCCGGCCTGCTGCGCGACGACCTCGACGCGACGCATCTGAGCGTGGAGTTCGACGCGCCCTCGCGGCTGGTGCTCCCGTTCGACGTCGCCAGGGCCATCGCCGACGCGGCAGGGGAGGCCCTCACCAACGTACGCCGCCACGCGGGCACGACGCGGGCGACCGTCCGGCTGCGTGGAGACGCCCGGGCGCTGTGGCTCGACATCGCCGATCAGGGGAAGGGATTCTCGCCCGCGGAGGTGCCGGACACCCGGCGCGGCCTGCGCGAGTCCGTGCGCGGCAGGATGGGCCGCATCGGCGGCACAGCCACGATCACCTCCGCCGAGGGCAAGGGCACCGTCGTACGGCTGGAATGGCGGGCCGGTGATGAGTGACGCCGTCGAGGAGCGGACGCGGGCGCAGTTACGGCACGGCCTGCGGATCGCGACGCTGCTCGTCGCCGTGGCGATCGTGTTCGGGCTCGGGCTGGCCAACATGCTGCGTCACCTGGACTCCTACGAGCCGGCGCTGGCGCAGGTGGCCGCCCTCACGGCGCTGGGGGCCGTGCTCGCCGGGGAGGCCACGCTGCTCGTGCGGCGGCGGTCGTGGGGGCGGCTTCGCTGGGCCGCCATCGCCGTCGTGCTGGTCGCGTCCGCGCTGTCGTACGCGACGCTGCCGGATGGGCGCACGTCGACCGGCCCGGACTGGATTTTCGGCGCCGCCAACTGGGTGGGTGTCGTCGTGCTGCTGGACCGTCCCTTGCGGAGCTCGGCGGCGTTCCTGCTCGCCCACGAGCTCACGGCCCTGGTGCACCTGCTGCTGTTCGACGAGCCCAGCCGGCAGGCGCTGGCCCGGTTCGCCACGGGCTCGGTGACCGTGTTCGGCTTCCCGCTGTGTGTGGCGGTGGCGGCGGCCGTCCTGCACGGCCTCAGCGCGGCGGCAGCGGTCTCCCAGCGGGAGATCGAGCGGGTGCGCGTCGCCGAGGCCGTCGCGGCCGAGTCACACCGCCGCAGGCAGGAGCGGTACGCCGAGCTGTCGGCGACCACGATTCCGCTGCTGGAGGGGCTCGCCGACGGTTCGCTGCGCCCCGAGGACCCGGTGGTCCAGCGGCACTGCGCCATCGAGGCCGCCCGGATGCGGCGGCTGTTCGCCGAGGCCGACACCGTCTCGAATCCCCTGCTGCACGAGCTGCGCCACTGCGCCGATGTGGCGGACCGCAAGGGCGTCGTGGTGGAACTGGACGCGCGTGGCCAATGGCCCGCGCCGCCTGTGGCCGTCCGGCGCGATCTCACCGAGGCGGTGCTCACCGTACTCGCCACCGCCGCGTCCCGAGCGCGGGTCACCGTTGTGGGCACCGCGGACCTGGTGTCGGTCAGCGTCGTCGCGGACTGCGGCGAGGTGAACGTGCCGAGCCCGGCGACACCCGGCGTACGAGTCGAGGCGTTGCGCAACGACGACACGATCTGGATGGAGGCCCAATGGCAGCCGACGAGCTGATCACCGTGGTGATCGTCGACGATCACGCGGCCATCGCGGCTGGCGTCCGCTACTGGTGCTCCCAGGCCGTGCCACCGATCGAACTCATCGACGCCGGGGACCGGCTCGCCGGTGTATGGACCGGACCCGGCGCCGACGCCGACGTGGTGATCTTCGATTTGGAGCTGGTGCCGGGGAGACCCGAATTCGGAGAGCTCCGTCGGCTCGTCGACAGCGGCAGGCGCGTGATCGTGTATTCACAGCACGCCGACGATGCGACCGCGATCAAATGCGTCGACCTCGGCGCGCTCGCCTACCTGACCAAGCGGGAGGGACCGGAGCACCTGGTGCCCGCCATCCGGGCGGCCGCGCAGGGCGAGCCCTACACCGCGCCGTCGCTGTCCGGGGCGCTCGTCTCCAACGACGCGCCGGACCGGCCGCGCCTGTCCCAGCGCGAAACCGAGGTACTGCGGGCGTGGTTCGTCTCCTCGTCCAAGGAGCTCGTCGCTGCGAAGCTCAACATCACCGTCAAGACTGTTGACACTTACATCGCGCGAGTCCGCGTGAAATACGCCAACGTGGGACGGGCCGCCGGTACCAAGAGCGGACTCGTCGGCCGCGCCCTCGACGACGGGATCATCACGCTCACTGAGCTCAACGAAGCGGAAACCTCGTTGTAGGGCGTTCACCGGACACCGGCGTGCCCTGTGCCTTCCTAGAGTGGCGGTCAGTCGTGGATATCCGCCTCGGGAAAGAATGTGAAGGCCATAGGGGGTTCTCGTCTTTGTCGTTGATCTTCGCGACGGGCACGTTCACGGTCACTCGCGGATTCAGTGAGGACTTGCGAGTGAAGTGAGTCGATTCGGTCCGTCCGATGTGGCGGCGTCGCAGTCCGGGCCTCGTGGCCACTTGACGGGGGCGGTCACGGAGTAGCCGACGGCGGGATGGGTGATGACGCCCTTTCCCCTGGCAGCGTCCAAGGGCCAGCACAATCATTCGGAGTGGCAGAAGCGGCACTTGAGGCGTTCGCGCTCTGCGCCGACGTCCCCGATTGCGGGCCTGACTGTGCTGCTCTCAGGAGCGCATGCCTCCTTCCCCGCCCCAGCGCAGATTTTGTGTCGGTTTGCCGCCTCTACGCGATACGACAGGGAGAGCCCCGATGGGACTGGAGATCAAACTCCTGGGATCATGGGAGGTCACGGCGAACGGTGAGCCGGTGAGGCTGACCGGTGAGCGGCGGGTTGGGCTCCTGGCCAGGCTGGCACTGAGCGTCGGCCGGGCGGTCCCCGCGGAGCAACTCCTCGCCGATGTGTGGGGCCAGAGCACGGTGGCTACACCGGGCAAGCAACTGCACATCGTAGTGTCGAAGCTTCGCGACCTGCTTTCACCGCACCAGGACGACGAGATCATCGAGACCGTTTCCGGCGGATACCAGCTGAACCTCGACCGCGAGAGCATCGACGCCCACCTGTTCACGCTCCTGGCCCGCCAGGCAGGCGCCGCACGGTCCCAGGGCGAGCTCGCGACGGCGGACAGGCTGTTCCGGCAGGCTCTGGCGCTGTGGCGGGGTGACGCACTGGCCGGCGTGACCGCCCCTTGGGCGGAGATCGAGTCCGCCCGTTTGCAAGAGGAGCGCCTCACCGCACTGGAGGACCACTTCGACCTCCGCCTGGCGGCCGGTGATCATCACGCGGTGGTGCCGACGCTCACCGCCCATACCGAGGCCCACCCGCTGCGAGAACGTCCTCGCGCCCAGTTGATGCTGGCGCTGTACCGGGCCTCCCGATCGTCCGAAGCTCTCGCGGCGTACCAGGAGACTCGCCGCCTCATGGTCGACGAGCTGGGCATCGAACCGGGAGCGGCGCTGCGTCGGCTGCAGCAGGCGGTGCTCCGGCGGGATCCCGCACTCGAGCTCGCCTCGGCGGCGCAGCGAACCACGCTCACCGAGCCCGCCATCCCGGCCGAACTCCCCGCCGGCACCCGGGCATTCACCGCCCGCGCCGCGGAGGTCGCGTGGCTGCACGACACGCTCACCGGCACCGCGCCCGGGCTGCCCGCAGTCGCCGCGATCGACGGTCCCGGCGGGATCGGCAAATCCGCGTTGGCCGTCCACGCCGCGCACGCCGTCGCCGACCGCTTCGCCGACGGCGTCCTCTACGTCGACCTGCATGCCGCCACCGCCGGGCGCCGGCCGGTGTCGCCGTTCGAGGCCCTGAGCCGGCTACTGCGCTCGCTCGGCGTTGACGGCACCGCCATACCGCCCAGCTTGGAGGAGGCCGCCGTCCTCTACCGCTCCCTCACCCTGACACGCAACCTCCTCATCGTCCTCGACAACGCGCTCGACGCCGACCAGGTCCGGCACCTCGTCCCCGCCGGGCCCGCCTGTGCGGTCATCGTCACCAGCCGCCAGATCATTGCCACGCTCGACAGTGCGAGCCCTCTGCACCTGACCGAGCTCGACCACGCCGACGCCATCGCCCTGTTCGCCCGCCTCGTGGATCCCGGCCGCGTCCATGCCGAGCCAGAGGCGGCGCAGCAGATCGTCCTGCAATGCAGCGGCCTCCCCCTCGCGCTCCGCATCTCGGCGGCACGCCTGGTCGCCCGTCCCGACTGGACGTTGTCCCATCTGGCCGATCAGCTCACCGATCCCGCCCACCGCCTCGATGCTCTCGAACACGCCGACCTGAGCATCCGCACCAGCATCGCGGTCAGCCTTCAGCACCTCCAGCAAGAACCCGCGGGCCGCGACGCCGCCCACGTGCTCCTCCTGCTCGGCCTCCTGGAAACCCCCGGCTACACAGCGGCTGCCGCATGCGCTCTCACCGGCTGGCCGGAGCACAGGGCGGAAGCCGCGCTCAACCGTCTCTTGGACGCCCACCTCCTCGAATCCGCTGGGCCTGGTCGCTACCGCATGCCCGATTTGATCCGGCTCCATGCCCGCGAGCAGGCCGCCCGCCACGTACCCGAACCCGGGCGGGTCGCCGCCGGCCGGCGGGTGTTCCATCACTCCCTGGCACCGGCAAGAGTGCCGGTGCGCTGACCGTCGCGCCACGTGCTTTGTGTTGACGCCTGCACTCTCAAAGCCGTCGACTTCCCAGGTGTCCTTGGCTACCCGCCGGAGGTGTGCTTGAGCCCCCCGGGGACGTGCCCACGCAGGAGATGAACGCCCACGGCGATGATCCAGCAGAAGCCGGTCAGCAGGGAGAGGTGTTCGAGCAGGCCTGCGGGGGCCGGTCGCCAGACGCCCAGGACGTCAAGGCGGTAGGCGATGCCTGCGGCGAAGGCGAAGGCGATGATCAGGGCGCCGGACAGGCGTGAATAGGCGGCCCAGCCCCGGCTTGCTTCACGTAGGCGCCGGGCCAGTACGAAGGCGACGGCGCTCAGCCCGGCGAACAGTGCGAAGCCGGCCACCTGGTGGATGAGGCCGCCGGTGGTGACCCCGGTCGGTTGTCCGGGCGGGTAGCCCAGCGCCGGGTCGGTGGGTACCAGCCCGGCCACAATGAGCCCGGCCGCCGCGGCCGCGAGCAGGACCGGCCCCCAGGTCGCGCCGCGGCCACCGCGCAGGACTCGGCGCAGCCCGGCCGCGAAGGCCAGTAAGAGCAACCCGCCGAGCACGAAGTTCACCGTCTGCAGCCAGGCACGCTCGCCGGTGCCGAGCTGGCTGGCGCCGTGGTGCCACAGGCTGTAGCCGGGCCGGGTGGCGCCGTCGGCCCACAACAGCACCGGCACCAGAACACCGGCGGCAACGCCGCTGCCGAGCAGCGGCTTGAGGATGCGGGTGGTCATCGGGAAGTCCTCCTTGTTCTCCGTGACCGCAAGGGGGTCACGGGCCGACCAGACTTCCCGGCTCTCCAACGGAACGCCCCTTGACGGGACGCATGCTTGATCAATACAGATATGCTAGCTCATACTGAAATAACTGTAAAAGGAGCTAGGCGTGACCGAACAGGATCAGTTGCTGGAGTGGGTGGAGCGCGTCGCCATGTACCTGGCGCGTGACGGGGTGCCGCCGATTGCCGGGCGGGTGCTGGGCTGGCTCATGGTCTGCGATCCGCCCGAGCAGTCCGCCGGGCAGATCAGTACGGCGATCGGCGCCAGCCGCGCGTCGCTCACCTCGAACCTGCGGCTGCTGACGAGCATGGGGTTTCTCACCTGGCGGACCCGGCCGGGCGAGCGCACCGTCTACTACCGGATGGCCGAGGACGCCTGGGCGGTCGTGGTGCGTCGCCAGGTCGCCGCCATCACCTCCTTCATGGACATCACCCGCGACGGCGTGGACCTGGTCGGCCCGGACGAAGAGCGTGCCTCTCGCGTCCGCCAGGCGCACGCCACCTTCGAGTGGATGGCCAAGGTCTTCGACAACGCGCCACCCCTGCAGGCTGACGGCCCCAATAGCGCCGAGGCCCTCGACGACGAGGAGACATCATGAGGAGACACGCCATCGTGGTCGGCGGCGGCATCGGCGGGCTGGCCACGGCGCTGGCTCTACGCCGGATCGGCTGGCAGGCCACGGTGCTGGAGCGGGCGGCCGAGCTGGGCGAGATCGGTGCCGGCATGTCCCAGGCGCCCAACGCTCTGCGCGCGTTGGCCGAGCTCGGCGTGGAGGAGCAGGCCCGCGCGGTTGGGGCGCCCACCTATTCCTCTGGCAACCTGCGCACGCCGGACGGCCGCCACCTGCAACAAGCGCGGCCGGGGGATGCGACCGCGCTGCTCGCCTTCGCTCGCGCCGACCTGCACCGGGTGTTGCTGGAGGCGGTGCCCACCGGCTGGATACGCCCGGACGCGGAGGTCACCGCCATCCGGCAGAACGCCGACGGCGTGACCGTCGGATTCGGCGGCGGCGAATTGACGGCCGACCTGGTCATCGCCGCCGACGGCATCCGCAGCACCGTTCGCCGGCTGCTGTGGCCGGACGCGCCGCCGCCGCGCTTCCTGGGCCGGACCGCCTGGCTGGGCATCGCCCAGGTCCCCGGCCTGCCCGGCAGCATGACCATGGGCCCGGGCGGCTACTTCCTCATCCACCCCATCGCGCGCGGTCGTGCGTACTGGGCCTACGTCACCACCGCCGACGCGCCGGGCGTCCGCTACGACCAGGAGAAGACCGAGGTGGCCCGCCGGGTCGGGACCTGGCACGATCCGATCCCGGCGCTGGTCGAGGCCACCCCAGGAGAGGCGGTGATCCATATCGACATCTGCGACCTGGATCCGCTGCCGGCCTACGTCCGCGGCCGGGTTGCGCTGCTCGGCGATGCCGCGCACGCGATGAGCCCCGACCGCGGCCAAGGCGCCGGACAGTCGATCGAGGACGCCGTCGTGCTCGCCGCCGCCCTCGCCGGCGAGCACACGGTCGACGCTGCGCTGCGCCGCTACGACGCCGACCGCCGCCCCCGCACCCAGGCCACCGCCCGGGGCGCCCGCAAGGACGGCGACCGAATCATCTCCAAGGCCGCCCACCGGGCGATGGTGACCATGATCCGGATGATGCCCGCGCGTTGGTGGCGCAAGGGCATCGCGGCCGACGGCAACGCCACCTGGCGGTGGCGGCCACCGCGCCTGCCGTCGCCGGCTACGCGCCCTTGAGCCGGCGAGCAGGGAGGTGCGCCTTATGGTGTCGGCTCTCCTTTCTCGCCCCTGCGCAGTCGCCGGGTGATGCCGTACCAGGCCGGAACCTCACGTTCGTCGTCGAAGCCACGGGCCACCACGATGTCGGTGGACGAATGCAGCAGGATGGACAGCACGATGGTGACGGCGACGATCTGGAACACCTGCTGGGCGGCGGCGATGCCGGAGCCGAGCACGAGCAGGCCGTACACGACGGAGGCGAAGCCCTTGGGCCCGAACCAGGCCACCGCGGCCTGCTCGCGCATCGACAGGCCGGAGCGCAGGAAGGACAGCCAGATGGCGATGGGCCGGGCCAGGAACAGGGCCCCGATGGCGAACAGCCATCCCGCCCAGCCGACCGATCCCAGCAGCGCGGGGGTGATGAGCGCGCCGAAGACGAGCAGCGCGGCGAGCTTGAACAGTTCGGCGATGAGCTCGCCGAAGTGCTCGAACGACTCGCGCTGGCGCGGCCCGAAGGTGGCCACGGTGATCCCGGCGGAGAAGGCGGCCAGGAACAGGTTGCCGTGCGTGGCCTTGCCGAGTGCGAGCACCAGCAGGCCGATGGCCAGGGCGTTGAGCGGCTCGTACTGGGTGGAGGCGGAGAACCAGCGGGTCTGCTCGAGCTTGATCGCCACCCACGGCACGGTCACGCCGATCAGGATCCCGAGGCCGAGCTCCAGCCCCAGCTCGCCGAGATGCAGGTCCTCGGAGCCGGAGGCGATGGCCAGGAAGAGGATGACGAACGGCAGCGCCAGCCCGTCGTTGACGCCCGACTCCACATTGAGCAACTGCCGCAGCCGTGGCGGCACCTTCTCGTTGCCGACCAGAGCGGCGGCGAACACCGGGTCGGTGGGCGCCAGGATGGCACCGATGAGGAGCGCCTCAATCCAGCCCAGACCGAGCAGGTAGTGCGCGCCCACGGCCGTGATGACCAGGGTGAGCGGCAACCCCCAGCCCAGGGCTCGGCCCGGCAGCCGCCACGCGCCGCGCAGATCCTGCCAGCCGACCCGCATGCCATCGCTGAACAGCACCGCGAACAGCGCCAGCTCGGCCAGGGTGGCGACGAGAGGATCGCCCGCGCTCAGCGAGACCACGCCGAGCACACCGTCGCCCAGCACGAAACCCGCGACCAGGAACAGCGCCGCTGTCGACAGGATCGTGCGATGGGCGAGGCTGGACAGCAGGACGGCCAGCAACAGCACGCAGGCGAACGTGGTTAGCAACACGACGGGAGAAGCCTTTCGGACAGGCGGAACGGACACGATCCCTGCCGACCAGACTTCCCGGCGCACCGCGCTCACCGTAACAGCAACGACCCGGTAAACCCCATACGGGTTGGCGACGCAATCATCACTGCGGCCATGATCGTGGCGTTGCTTCCCTCGACTACTGCAAAGGAATTTCGCCTGTGGCTCTCCAATCGATCTACACCTCCCACGGCGGCGAGCAGCACGTACGTCAGTGGTGCCGGGACCGCCTGAGCGCGTGGGCCACCCCACACGAGGTGAGCACGCTGGAGACGTCGCTGGGAGTGACCACGGTGGTCACCGCGGGGCAGGGCCCTGCGGTCGTGCTGCTGGCGGGCACGAACTTCTGCGCGGCGACCATGCTTGAGGTGGCCGACGCGCTGGCGCCGACGCGACAGGTGATCCTGGCCGACCTGCCAGGGCAGCCGGGTCTGAGCAGCTCTCAGCGGCCTCGCCGGGAGCGCGTGACGGCTTATGGACGCTGGACCGAGGAGGTCATGAAGAAGGCGGTTTCCGGGCCGGCCGTGCTGGTTGGGCATTCCCTGGGAGCGGCCGTGGCTCTGGCGACCACGCCGGGGCCGCATCTAGCCGGCCTCGTGCTGGTGTCCCCGGCGGGGCTGAGTCGTGCCCGCCTGACCCCGGCCGTGCTCCGGGCGACCCTGCCGTGGATCGCAGCCCCTTCCCCGGCGCGCAGCCGGGCCCTGCTCAACCTGATGAGCGGCCAGGCTCCCCATTCCGCGGGCACGGACCAGAACCTGGTGGAGTGGATGACACTCGTCGCCCGGCACACTCGTACCAGCCTGGCCCCGCCCCCACTGCCGGGCCCCCTGCTGCGTCGCTGGGCCGGCACACCGGTGCTCGTGGCAACCGGCACCCAGGACTGCTTCTACCCACTCGCTCGCATCGCCGGCTCCGCTCGCGCCCTGCTGGGCACCGAAGCCATCGCCCTGCCGGGGGTGGGGCACCTGGGACCTCACGAAGATCCCGCGCTGCTGACCGCCCTCCTCGACCGGCTCGACACCCACCGAGAATGACAGCCCATGCCGTCGGGCGGTGCGCATGAAGGACCGGCCGCCCCTCGGCGTGATCTTGGCGGTTGCTGCTACGTTGTCTACAGGTGTGCCGGGAAGTCTGGTCGGCGGTCCTTTGTCCTTTTCCGACCAGAAGGATGTGCTTGTGCGCGCCCGAGACCTGCTTGCCGACTTTCCCACAGTCGGCCTCGACTCCCCTGTGATCGACGCGGCCAGAATGCTCGCCGACCAGGATCTGCCCGGCATCATCGTCGTCGGCGACGACGGCACGCCGTTCACCATTCTGCCCGGGACCGAGGTGCTGCGGCTCGCCGTGCCCGCCTACTGCCAGGACGATCCGGCGCTGGCCCGGGTGGTGGATGAGGCCCACGCCGACACCTTCCTGAACGCGCTGGACCGTCGTACCGTGCGGGAGGCGCTGCCGAAGCGGCAGCGCGAGCTGCCGATCACCGACCCGGACGCCACCGTGCTGGAACTGGCCGCACTGATGGCCCGCACCCGCAGCCCGCTGGTCGCCATCGTCGGCGACGGGCGGCTGCAAGGAGCGGTGACCCTGCAGGCGCTGCTGGACCGGATGCTCGCGGCATGAGCGTGCTCTCCTGGGTGAGCGTGGCGGTGTTCCTGTCCGCCTACGTGCTGATCGCCACCGAGAAGATCCACCGGGTCGCGGCGGCACTGGGCGGTGCGGGGATCATGCTGCTGATCCACGCCACCGGCGCCGCGCCGGCCGCGCAACGCTGCCAACGCGCCCGCGGCCGCGGCCGCAGCGAATCGGGACCCGCGTGTGGTCAGCGGACGTGGAAGTCGGGGTTGCGGGCCTTGAACGTGCACTCGCCCACGAACTTGACCGTCTTGCCGGGCTTGATGTTCTTCCAGCCGGTGCTCTGCTGCCGCGAACCATTACCCATCATATTCTTGCACCAGTACACCAGGCGTGCCTGACCGGTCTTGTTCCCGTTGTTCCAGCACTTTCCCCAGACGGTCGTGTTGCCGGTGCCGGGGGCATTGCATCGCACCACCGCTCCGCTTTCCGTGAACGCGGAGGAGGCCGCCGCCTGGGCGACGCCGCCGCCGATCGACACCAGTACGGAAATCGCGCCGACGCCGATGGCCAGCGAACGCATCATCCTGGTCACTTTTGTTTCCCCCATGGTCGGATATTCGTGTGCCCGAACGGAAAAGGCGTCGTACCGCGCCTCGATCGCCATGCTGGCACGCGGCCCTCCAGCCGACCAAGGAATCTTTGTCCAGACCTGCCCCAAAGCGGCGCTCTGGCCGTTGGACAAATGAAACCGCAGGTCAGGGCTGGTCCACTTGGACATCGAGGAACACCGCGCGCTTGAGGGGGAACAGCACTCGGCCCTGCACATCGGTCATCTTCCAGTAGATGCGGCAGTTCCCAGGTTTCTCCGGAGCCTTGACCCGCACTGCGATGTCCACGGTCTGGCCCGGCGCCGTCGACGGTACGGTCACCTTTTCCGGTGACCGGCACGGGGCCTTGTTGACACGCGCCAGAAACCTGCCCTCCCAGGCGACCGTTCCCGTGTTGCGAATCCTCCATACTTTCTTGAAGGAAGAGCCCGGCCGTACTTTCGAACCGTCCGGGTACGTGACGTCGCCCACGAATTCGGAATTGTCCACCGGAGCCGGGCTCATCGTCGGCCCGGAAGGCGGGAGATCGTTACGGTCCGCCTTCGTGCCCAGGACGAAGAACACCGCTCCAGCCACCGCCATCGCGGCCGCGGCCACCACATAGAAAAGGCCACGGCGGCCCTGCGCAGGCCGGGGTGAGGGAGCCGGATCCGTCACCGCGTCAAGCGGCGACGTGTCTTCCTGCGTTCCGTCGGCGGCGCCTATGCCGGCAGGAGAACCGTCCGCCCTGGCGCGCTCCCAGCGGTCCCGCCACTCCTGCCGGGTCTTGTCCGGATCGCCGCCCAGGCGGTCGACTGCCAGGACCCGGACGTACTCCCAGGTCGTCTCCCACGTTGGAAGCTTGCGTCCTTGGGCGGCGCTGGCCAGGGACGACTTCGAGGCCGCCGCGCCGAGCCGGGACGCCATCTCCGCGTATGACGGGTCGCCGGCCTCCTGCTTCAGCCGCACCAGCTTGTCCGCGAACGCCCCCGCCGGCCCCGAATGGGGATCGGGCAGCGTGGGCTGCCGTCCTCGTCGCTTCCTGCGATCCCGAGTGTCCACGTCCTGCCTGCCTTCCTCGTGTGTCGACTACTGGTGGCTCGTTGCCGGCGCCTCCCTCTTCCTCCCATTGACTCCGTCCAATGACCGAACCCGGTCCTTGGACGGAGCCTGGACAAAGATGGCTGGGATTGGCGGCCATCCGATGGCAGGGTAAATATCGCCGGCTGGCACCCGCCGGGATTCCCGAGGTGACGTCCACGGTCACGGCGTCGCGCCCTCGCTCTGCGAAGGGACTCCCAACGGGGGATCATTCGGACGGCCGGCCGTCATCGCGGCCATCGGGGGCGTCGTCCCTGCCATCGACGTCCCCGAACATGCCGGTCCTGCGGGCCGAATCCCAGCTCGGCGAGGCGAACTGCTCACCTTGGAAAGGAACCGTTCATGTCCACGATTACTCGTAGGGCGAGCCTGCGTACCCGTGCGGCCGTCGTCGCCGCTTCCGCCGTCGTCACCGCCGGTCTGGGCATCGGCGTCAGCGCCACTCCGGCGTCGGCGGACGTCCACCGCGGTGTCGCCGGGTGTTTCGCCTGGTCCTGGGGGGACGGCAACACGTCCGTGACGGTGTACTGGCACAACCGGTGCGGCAACAAGCGCAAGCTGTACATCAAGTACAGCCTGGGCTGGACCACCAAGAGCTATACGGCGATCGTCAAGGCCGACGGCAAGGGGCACAAGAAGTTCCAGACCGCTTCGATCGTGTCCATCAAGGACGGCGGCCGAGTCTAGACCGAGGGCCACGCCATCGGGATTGAGCACATGACTCCTTGTCGGCGGAGGGTTCGAAGTCAAGACAGCAGGATGAACCACACTGACTTTGATGGAGACCTCAGCAGTAAGGTTCGTGTCGAGGCTAATAGATCACTTCTCGCTGAGTTGTTCTCAGTAACCGAAGATCGCGTTGTGTGATGACGACAGGGTCCAATCGTTCTCGCGGCAGAGCAGGACCAGCGCCGCCTGGACGATCTTCCCGACGCGCCTGGGGCCGACACTGGCCCGGCGCAGGGCCTCGAACGTGACGGCGATCAGGGCGTTGGCGCGTTCACCGATCCACGCGGGCCAGACATCGGCATGCACCCCTGACCGCCGCACCGGGGCCACAGCTGAGGGGGTCCGCCCGTCGAAGTGCAGTAGAGCATCGTCATCACAGGGATTCAACGGAGGCCTGCCCGACCGTCACCTGGGGCCGCCAGACGCCGATCGTGTCAGCCGCGAAGCAGGTCGAGGATGTGCGGCCAGGCGGCAGCTCCGAGTTCGGCGTCGGCGACAGCGTCACCCCCGTAAACGAAGTGCGGGGATGCGGGGGCGGGCCCTTCCCCTGGGAGACGCGGGCGATGGCCGGCTTCGGCGCTGCTGATCAGGCGAGCTGTACGGCCGGCGGTGCGGCGACGGGCGGCAAGTCGCTCGGCGAACGGCAGGGACGGCCACATCGCATCGTCCCCTCCTGCCACCAGCAGCACGTCAGCCCTCGTCTCCTCGATAGGGATCTCGGCGGCGAGGAACATGTCGGCGAACGTCCGTTCGCTGCGCTCGTACCAGCCGCGGATAGCTTTCGGACCGCCCGCAGGTTCGGCAGCCGTCCAGTCATCGTCGTAGGGGACGAAGGGCAGCGGCTGTCCCTTCCATGTCCAGGACGACCTGTACGGGCGATGCTGCCCATCTCGCCCTGGGCCGGCATTGCCCCATACCACCGAGGTGGGCGACATCGCCACGACGCCGTCAACACGCGGGTCATGGACGGAGGTGAGCAGGGCGGCCTCCGCCCCTTTGGAAGACCCCAGCAGGCAAATGCGGCGTACTCCGGTGGACTCGAGCAGATCGATGGCGGACGTGAAAGTCTCCAGAGGGATCTCGCAAATGCCCGGTGACTGTCCCGGACCGCCGAACCATCGAATCGACATCGCGGTCATCCCCTCCCGAGCGAGGATGCGAGCCCTCTCCCGTTCGATACGACCGCTCGACCCCGCCAGGACAAGGACGCCTGTGTGGCTGCCGGGCCCCGGGGTGATCAAGACGCCTTCCCACGGCTCGGTCAGTTCTTGCGCGTCCATGTTCACCCTCATCTCTCGGCACTTGGCGGCACCGCACTTTACTGGGGGCGCCTGCCACCGGCCGGAGGGCGTTCGGCGGTCAACCACGTTCAACTGGAGAGCGGCTATCGGGATCTGCGGTTCGAAGAGGGATCGATGACCGCCTTGAACCTGGCGGATGAGGTTGTTGGTGGCGCCGTCGCCCGGTACTCAACCGTCCACACACCGCCAGAGGCGTTGCCGACGGTATTCACTAAGATTCATCAGGTCCTGATCCGAGGGCGGTAGGAGGCCGAGGGTGGAGCTGCCCGGCACGTTGGCGACGGCCGACTGGGAAGCGCATCGCCCCGCGGTTTTCGGGGCGGCCTACCGAATTCTCGGCACCGTGGCCGAGGCCGAGGACGTGACGCAGGAGGTCTGGTTGCGCGCCGCCGCCGCCGACCTGTCCGAGGTGCAAGATCTGCGGGCCTGGCTGGTGACCCTGGCCGCCCGGACGTCCTACAACGTGCTGAAGTCGGCGCGCGTCCGGCGCGAGTCCTATGTCGGCCCCTGGCTGCCCGAACCGCTGCTGACCGGGCCCGACGCCGCCGCCCAGGTGCTCATGGACGAGTCGGTGAGCACCGCGATGCTGGTGGTCATGGAGACGCTCTCCCCCGCCGAACGCGTCGCGCTGGTGCTGCACGACGTCTTCGACTTCCCGTTCAGCCGGATCGCCCAGGTGCTCGGCGGCACACCCACCGCCAGCCGAAAGCACGCCTCCCGCGCGCGGGCGCGGGTCGCCGCGGTCAAGGAGCGGCCCCGGGCGTCCAAGGTCGAGACCGAACGCGTGCTCAAGGCGTTCAAGGCAGCCGCCGACGCGGGCGACATGGCCGCGCTCGTCGAGCTGCTGCACCCCGAGGCCGTCTATGTCGCCGACGGCGGCGGCAAGGTGACCGCCGCGCGCAGGCCGGTCCTGGGCGCCGAGCCGGTCGCCCTGCTGGCGGTCAGGCAGATCCAGCTCAGGCGCCCCGACGCGTTCCAGATCATCGAGGTGAACGGGCAGCCGGCCCTGGCGACCTACCGCGGCGGCGAGCTGGTCTGGCTCGACACCGTGGAGATCGCCGACGGGCGGATCACGGCGTTCAGGAGACTGGCCAATCCCGAGAAGTTCGCCCACATCGGTCACATCTGAACCCGCCATCTTGTCTCCCTGCCGAATCCCCCGATCCCCCGGGGCGAGGCTGAGAGAGGACGAGACGATGGCACACGTTGTGATCATCGGAGGCGGTTTCGCGGGCGTGTGAAGCGCGGCGGGAGCGGCGCTGGCACGCGGAGACGCGGACCTGCGCATCACGCTCATCGCGCCGAACGATCACCTGGTGCTGCGCCCGCGCCTGTACGAGCCGGATCCGGACCTGGCCAAGGTGGAGCTCAGCAGGATCCTCGAGCCGATCGGCGTCGAGCACCTGCGAGCCTCGGTGAGCACGATCGACATCGACCGCCGCGTGGTGGTGGCCGACGGCGCGGAGATCGGCTATGACCGCCTGGTGCTGGCGGCGGGCAGCAAGCTCGTTCAGCCCCAGGGCCTGCCGGGCGCTGAACGGCTCTTCGACATCGACACCCTGGACGGGGCCCGGCGGCTCACCGGCCATCTGCGCGACCGGGAGGACTATGCCGCCGTGGTCGTCGGCGCCGGGTTCGTCGGACTGGAGGCCGCGACCGCACTGGCGGCCCGGGGCCGGGTGCTGCTGGTGGACCGGTCGGAGGTGGTCGCAGACCAGCTCGGTCCGGGCCCGCGCGAAGAGATCGAGGCGGCGCTGGACGAACTGGGCGTCGAACGCCGCCTCGGGACCACGGTGACGGAGGTCGGCGACGGATACGCCCTCCTCTCCGACGGCACCGAGGTCGAGGCGGACGCGGTGGTCTGGTCCGTGGGGATCATGGCCAGCGAGCTCACCCGGCAGATCTCCGACGAACTCGACCACCTCGGCCGGGTGCCGGTGGACCAACGGCTGCGCGCCCTTCCCGAGGTGTTCGTCGCCGGGGATGCGGCCGCGGCGGCGTTCGACGCCGAGCACACGGTCATGCAGGCTTGCCAGCACGCCACTCCGCTCGGCAAGGTCGCCGGGTACAACGCGGCGGCCGACCTGCTCGACGTGCCGCTGCGCGACTTCACTCCCGGCCCGTACGTCACCTGCCTGGACCTGGGCGGCGCCGGCGCGATCTTCACCCGGGGCTGGGACCGCAGGGTGATGGCCTCGGGCGCCGACGGCGCGGCCGTCAAGAAGCGGATCAACCAGCACATCCACCCGCCGGTCGACGACGCCTCGAAGATCCTCGCCGCCGCCGGCCGGGTCTACATCGAGCTTCCCTTCTTCCCCCGCGACGAGAAGAAGGCCGCCCCCGCCGTATGAACCCCGTACCCCTCCAGAACGCGGCGGCCCACCGGGCCGCCGCGTTCCCCGACTCCCGCTCGGAAACGCGGGGTCCAGGGCTGTGCGGTGAGACCTGATGGAGTACGGCGTCCAGCCGGCCGCGATCATCCCGAGATGTGGTCCAGATCCTGACGAGCAGAGCGAACCGCCGGCACCGAACCAGGCACGCCACGGCAGGCGGGAAGGTGCAGACCGCCGCTTTCTCATCCGACGAGCCGCGTGCCAACGTGGGGTTCGCCTGCGTAGACGCGCTCAGGCTCGGCCACCCGGTGGTCGCCGAGCCGGTCTGACACCTCAGCCGTTGATCACGTGTTCCTGGAGGAATCGGCGGACGTGGGGTCGCATGATCTGCGAGCCCCAGCTGCCCCACTGGCCGGTGAAGTTGTGCTCGGCCCAGGGGACGGTCACGGCGGTGGCCGGCACGCCGGCGGCCTGGAGTTTGACGGCCAGGTCGGCGGCCTGGGTGGCGGGGATCATGTGGTCGCGGTCGCCCTGGATGAGCAGGGTCGGCGGAAGACCGGGCCGGGCGTGCGTGACCGGGGAGGAGGCCTCGTAGCGGGCGCGGTGGGCCTCGATGCCGCCGCCGAGGTAGTCGCCGACGGCACTGGCCGCCACGCCGGGCAGGCCGGTCTCCTCCAGCAGACGGGGCAGGTCGGTGGGCGCGTACCAGCCCATGACGGACTTCACCGGCGCCTGGGGCACCTGGCAGGAGGGCGGGAACTGAGGGTCGTCGGCGGTGTACGCGGCGATCATGGCGAGCTGGCCGCCGGCGGAGTCGCCGGCGATCGAGACGTTGGACGGTGCGATGCCGTACTCGCCGGCCTTGGCGCGGATCCAGCCGAGCGCGCATTTGACGTCTCCCACCGCGTCCTGCCAACGCGGCGGCGGAGCCAGCCGGTAGTCGACGGAGAAGACGGTGACGCCCTGGTCGGCCATCCAGCGCAGCCAGGGGGCGCTGTCGGCGCGGGTGCCGGAGTTCCATGAGCCGCCGTGGACGTAGAGCAGCGCGGGCTTGCTCGCGGCGAGCGTCCCCGGCCGGTACACGTCGACCTTGAGGTCCTGGCCGTCGAGGGTGGCGTAGGTCTCGGTCGAGGTGGGGGTCGCCGCGGCCGGTGAGGCGAAGTACGCAGACCAGGAGACCTCGCCGGTACGGACGGCCGCCGCCCAAGGCACGGCGACCATGAGCACGGCCAGCAGGCCTGCCAGCACGCCGGCGCCGAACAGGGCACGGCGGCCGGAGCGCCACGCCGCCACCGCGGTCGCGGCGGCACCGAGCGCGCAGACGATCAGGAACCCGGTCAGCCAGGGCACGAACAAGGCGATCATGCCGAGCGTGTCCTGCACCGGGCCCATGGGGAGGCGCGGCGCGAAGAACGCCACCCCCAAGACGCCGACCAGCACGCACATGGCCCAGGCCAGGATGCGGGCGACACGCCGCCACACGTTTCGGGCCTTGCCCTTCTGCGGAACCGCAACTGTCCGGCTAGCGGTCAATGTCATGTTTCCTCCTTAGCGCGTTGCGCACATTGTACGCATGATGCGAACGCTGTACGCAAGGGAGATGTCAAAGTGCACGAGAAAGCGCGATGTCGCTCAGGCGCCGGCGGGCGCCGTCCATTCCACGAGCCGGACCACGATCCCGCTGGGATCGGTCAGCTGGAACAGCCGCTCCGCCCACGGCTCCTCGCGTAGCGGCATGCTGATGGGAGCCCCCTCCCGCACAAGCCTTTCGTACTCGGCGGCGACGTCGGTGACAGTGAAGGTCACCACCACCCCGGTCGCCGGCCGCTCTCCGGCGCCTCGCAGTTGCAGCACGATGTCACTGGCGGCGTCCGGGCGGACGAGGCAGGCGTAGTCCCCGCCCGCCACGGACTCGTGGAACCCGAGGTGATCGATGAAGAAGTTGCTGGACGCCGCCACGTCGTCGACGTTCAGCGTCACCGCGGAAGCGATGATGTTCACGCCATCAGCGTGCCCGGAGGCCGCCCGGGTGGACAACGCCGGATCCGGTAGCGTGCCTTAACCTCTCGCTAAACGACGAACGGGACCGCGTGGAACTTCGCGACATCGAGATCTTCCTGACTCTCGCCGAAGAGCTGCACTTCGGCCGCACCGCGGAACGGCTGCACGTCACGCCGGCCCGCGTGAGCCAGGCGATCAAGAAGCAGGAACGCCGCATCGGCGCCGCCCTGTTCGAACGCGACAACCGCCGCGTCGCGCTGACCCCCATCGGGCAGCAGCTCTTCGACGACCTCCAGCCGATGTACCGCGGGCTGCACGCGGGCATCGAGCGCGCCGTCCTGGCCGCCCGCGGGACGACGAACGTGCTGCGCCTGGGCATGGTCAACGAGAATCCCCAGGACCTGCGCCCGCTGTTCGACACCTTCAAGAGCCGTCAGCCCGAATGCGACCTCCAGCTCCGCTACGCCGGCTTCGCCGATCCCTTCAGGCTGCTGCGGTCCGGAGACATCGACCTGCTGATCGCCTGGTTACCGGTCAGGGAGCCCGACCTCACCGTGGGCCCCATCGTCTGCACCGAGCCGGTCGTCCTCGTGGTCGGCCCCGACCACCGGCTGGCCGGCCGGGAATCGGTGTCGTACGAAGACCTCGGAGACGAGGTCGTCTTCGGCGGAGCCCGGCCGGACTACTGGCGAAACTGGCTCGTACCCACCCACACCCCCAGCGGCCGCCCGATCCGGGTCGGACCCATCGTCGCCAACTCCGCCGAAATGATCCCCCTCGTCGCGAACGGCGAGGCCGTCTCACCGTGTTTCGCCCACTCCATCCGCTACTACGCCCGGCCCGACCACATCTACGTGCCCATCCGCGACGCTCCCCTGGGCCGCTGGGCGCTCATCTGGCGCACCGCCACCGAGACCAACCTGATCCGGGCCTTCGCCGAGACCGCCCGCGACCTCGGCCCCATCGCCCTTTGAACCCGCACGCGCACCAGACCTTGTCGTCGGACCCGTTCGCCGCGCAGGTCACCGAACCTTCGGCTGTTCGCATCGCGGGTGTGTCCAGCCAACGGCCGCTGGTGCGGCTTCGCCTGATTGCGAGTGAGCGGCGGCTCAGAGGGGCGTGGCGGCGCAGGTGCGGACCGGCAGGCGCGTCAGCGCCCGCTTCATGCCGGGCTGCCAGCCGATCTCGGGGGCGGGCACTGCCGGCGCAAGCCTGGGGAAGCGGCGGAGAAGGCTGGTGAGCGCGATCTGGGTCTCGGCTCTGGCCAGGGCGGCGCCCAGGCAGTAGTGGATGCCGTGGCCGAAGCCGAGGTGGGCGATGTCCGGGCGGTGGAGGTCGAGCAGGTCGGGTTGGACGAAGCGGCGCGGGTCCCGGTTCGCCGCGGCGTACACGACCTGGACGGCGTCCCCCGCCGGGATGGTGACACCGGCGATCTCCACGGGCTCCAGCGCGTAGCGCATGACGGCGATCTCGGCGGGCCCGGTGTAGCGCAGGAATTCCTCGACCGCGTCCGCGACGTCGCCCAGCTCGTGCGGGCGCGTGAGCAGGAGCCAGACGCTCTGGCTGATGAGACCGACGGTGGTCTCGTGTCCCGCGATCAGAATGCTGATCGACAGCGCGATCAGCTCCTGGTCACTGAGCCGGTCGCCGTCGTCCTCCTGGACCCTGACCAGGTCCGACAGGAGATCGTCGGCCGGAGCGGCCCGCTTGACCCCGATCAGATCGGCCATGTAGCCGACCAGTCCCCGGGCCCCCGAAGCGATCCGGTCCAGGTCGCCCGCGCCAAGGTCGGCGGCCCAGGTGCGCCAGATGTCGCGGTCCTGCTCCGGTACGCCGAGCAGCTCGCAGATCACCTGGATCGGCAGCGGGTAGGCGAACCGCTCGATCAGGTCGAACTCCTCCGGCAGGCCGGACAGGAGCTCGTCGACGATCTGCTGGATGCGCGGACGCAGCCGTTCCACCCGGCGGGCGGTGAACTCGCGCGAGACCAGCCGGCGCAGCCGGGTGTGGTCCGGCGGGTCGTAGGCACCCAGGGTGTGCATCAGGTACGGCGCCACGTCCTCGGGCAGCCCGGCGGCCGCGGCTACGTCGATCTTGGACTGCTTGGTGACGTCGCTGCTGAAGCGCGGATCGGTCAGCACGGCAACGCTTTCGGGATAGCCGGTGATGAGCCAGATGGGGGTGCCGTCCACGTACTGGCCGCGGCTGACCGGCCCGTCCTTTGCCAGGCCGGCCAGGAATGCGTCCCGGTCGGAGGCCGTCAGCAAGCCGATGATGTTGGTCATGGTCAGGGCTCCAGAACGGGGAGGAGAACGGCTGAGGGCCGTGCGGGGTCGTGGTGGACGAGGCGTACGCCGGCTGCCGGGTTGCGGTCCCAGCGAGGGAATGCGCCTGCGGTGATCTGCACGCGGATGCGGTGGCCGCGTCTGAACCGGTACGCGGTCGGCCACAACCCGAACTCCGCGGATGCCGGTAGCGGGGTGAACCGCTGGAGCCCGTCGGACACGTGCGTGGCTTTGCCGGACGGCGCCAGGTCGCACACCCGCACGTAGAAATCGGCGCTCGGAGCTTCGGACGAGACGTGCAGCAGCGCCCGCGGGACACCGATGACGTCGAGGTCTTCCGGCAGCGGCTCGCCGGAATAGGTGAGCACGTCGGCGCGGTTGCGCAGGACCCGTTCGCCGTGTGCTCGTCTGATGCCGATCACTTGCGGTGGCGGCTGGGGGTCGGGGGTGGGGTCGGCGGGGTCGTAGCTGAGGCGGTCGGGCTCGGACTCCGGCGGCATGGCGGGCGCGAGCGCACCGCCCGGCTGCAGGCGCAGCGACTGCGGTTGAACTCCGGGCGGCGGGTAGCGGTCCAGGTCGAGCCACTCACCGGCGCCACCGAGGTGGATGCGGACGGGCGCCTCACGTAGTCCGGTCCGGTCGCCGAGCAGGTGCGCACGCAGCCAGAGCAGTCCTTCCCGGGTGCTGGTGAGCGACGCTTCGGTATCCCAGTGGCTCCACGGGCCGATCGTCAGGTACGGCTCTCGTCCGGCGCGGCGCAGCTCCCGATAGTCGCGGATCAGAGCTGGCAGCATGAAGTCGCGCCAGCCGCCGACCAGGTGGTTCGGCGCGGTGACCGCCGCGACCGTGGCGCTGTGGTCGCCGCGCACCCACCAAGGGTCATCGGCTCGCTCGTGGGCCAGCCATTCCCGCCAGTGCGGCACCACCGTACCGAGCGCGACCTCGTCGGCCTCGGCGACCGGGAGGCGCCGCGCCGCCGCCGTACGCCTGCGCGTGCCGCGGACCAGGGCGGACAGGTACGACAGCATCGGGCGTTCCTGGTGGTGGACCATGCCGATCCAGCCCAGGAAGATCTCCAGCGAGAGCGCGTCGCCCGGATAGACCATGCTGCGAAAGTCGGAGCTGGTCAGCTGGGTGGACATGGCCCGCAGCATCGGCCCGGCCTGGGCGGCGATGGCCCATTGGGTGTAGCCGAGGTAGCTGGCGCCGGTGGTGCCGAGCACGCCGTTGAACCACGGCTGCCGCTTCAGCCAGGCCAGCACCGCCAGCCCGTCGTCGCGTTCGCTGACGAACGGGTCCAGCTCGCCGCCCGACCCGCACGTGCCCCGGCCGCTGACGACCAGCACATGAAATCCTCGCTCGGCGATCAGCTCGGACATGAAGAAGCCCTTGGTGCGGTCGGTGTAGACCGAGCGGGTCATGACCGTGGGCCGCGCGCCGATGCCCTGCGGCGCGTAGTGATCGGCCAGCAGGACCACGCCGTCCGGCGTGGTGATGGGCAGGTCCTTCTCCACTGTGACGGTGCGGGTCTCGGCGGGCGGGAGCTTGGCCTGGCGGGCGAGGATGCGGCCGACGACGCTCATAACAGCGACTCCAGAATCTTCACGGCGCGATCGGCGCCGTTTTCGGCGCGGATGAGGTGCCCCAGGCTTTCGGCAGCGCGAGTGATGGCGGGGTCGGTGGTGGCTCGGCGGATGGCGGCGGCGAGCCCGTCGGCGGTGAGGCGGCGCTGCGGCTGAGGTGGCGGGGCGACACCGGCCGCGTGCATGCGGGCGGCCCAGAACGGTTGGTCGGCGACGAAGGGGCAGACCACCTGTGGCCGCCCGGCCCTCAGCGCGGCGCCGGTGGTACCGCTGCCGCCGTGGTGGACGATCGCGGCCATCCGCGGGAACAGCCAGTCATGCGGCGCCTGATCGAGCATGAAGACGGTGTCGGGCAGGTCGTTCACGCGGAGGCCGCCCCAGCCGGAGGCCAGCACCGCCCGCACTCCTGCCCGCCGCACGGACTCGACCACGACGCGGCCGACCCGCGCGGGATCGGTGCCGGCCATGCTGCCGAACCCGATGTACACCGGCGCGTCCCCGGCCTCCAAGAAGGCGGCCAGTTCGGCGGACGGAGCCCAGCCCGGCGGGGCGGGCAGGAACCAGAAGCCGGTGGTGTGCACCCAGGCCGGGTAGTCCAGGCCGTCCGGGAGCACGTGCCGGCTGAAGCCTTGCAGCACGGTGGCCGGGCTGCCGTCCGGCTGGCGCAGGAAGTCGTGGCGCCCGCGCCGCAGCGGCAGACCCAGCCGCTCCTTGCGCAGCCGGTCGGTGACGCCGCCGAACAAGCGCAGCATCAGCTTGATGGAGAGGTAGGAGACCCGGTTGAGCGCCTTGGGCAGCGGCAGTGGCAACATCGGGTTGCGGAAGGCGGCGGTCGGCACCCATACCGGCTGCAGCGCGGCAGGCACCGCAGGAACACCCAGCCGCTCAGCGAAGTGGTGAGCGGGGATGCCCGGCGGGTGCACCACCAGGTCGGCCCCCGCCTCCGCCACGGTGGCCATGTCGTCGAACACCTTCGCCATCAGCGGCTTGCTGCGCCGCATCACCTGCAGCGCGACCTTCTTGCCGCGCAGCCCTCGATAGTTGGTCTCGATGGCCTCCCGGATCCCAGGGTCATCGATCAGCTTGTTGGGCCCATCGTCCAGCGGAGCGAACGGGATGCCGTGCCCTCGTGCGATCGAGGCCAGCGCGGCGGGCGCGCCCAGGACCGCCTCGTGACCCGCCTGCCGCAGGGCCAGGGCGAGCCCTGCGTACGGCTGCACGTCCCCACGCGTCCCGTGGGTCAGGATGAGCACCCTCATCGCGACCGTCGTTCCTTCCTGACCGCGTCCCATGCCGTCAGGGCACGATCGTCGGCGAACACCCCGTTGGTGAAGATCTCGATGGCGGCTCGCGAGTACCGCATCATGGTGTCCATGTCGTGCAGGTCCGGCACGCCCAGCACCCTGGACAGGTGGGCGCCGAAGGCCAGCGGCGCGAGCAGCCAGGTCACGTAGATCGCGGCGCGGGCGCGCGGGTCCTCGCTGGGATGCGCCCACCCTTCTCCCACGCCCTGCTCCAGCCACCGCCCGCTGGCCTCGACGATCTCGTCGAACAGCGCCGCCGCCTCCGGCGTGCCGTCCAGGAACGCCCGGCCCAGGTACAGCCGCACCGGGGCGCCGGCCTCCAGCATCGCCGTCAGCCCTGCGGTGTCCTCCAGATCGGCTTCCGGGCCACCGCGCACCAGCGAGATCACATAGGCGTCGCACTCCTTGCGCAGGCCTTCCTTGGTGCCGAAATGGTGCAGGACCAGGGCGTGCGACACACCGGCGCGCGCGGCGACCGCCCGCAGGCTCACCCGGTTGACGCCCTCGGCGCCGAACAGTTCCAGCGCCGCGTTCCTGATCCTGGCCCGCGCCGTAAGATCGTCATCTACTGACCGCATGCTCAGTATCCTAACCAAATGGTCAAGCATGTGCGGTCTCCTCCCTCCACCAAGGAGCAACCATGAAGCTCACCCAGGCCGCCGCGGCGATGTTCGGACTCAACGACGAGTCCTGGAAGCGGCACGCCAACGCGTGGAGCGTGTGGACCCGGATGGCCGGGCTCGCGCCGATCCTGGTGTTTTATGTGTTCTTCGACTCCAAGGAGGCGCTTTATCTGAAGTTGATGCTGCACCAGAGCGGCGAGGTGAAGCGCAGGGTGGTCGACGGTGCCCTGCTGAGCACCGGCGACACCCGCGAGGGGCTGCGCCGCTTCCTGCACGCCACCCTCGCCGAGTTGTCGGCCAACCCGCTGTGGCGCCGACTGATGACCCATCCGGAGGAGATGCAGGCGGTGGCCCGTAAGCTGGATCCCACCAGGGTCACCGCCGCGGCGGACAACCCCGTCACCGCATTGAGCGAGATCGTCACCGCCAAGGCAGAGGGAGGGGAACTGATCGCGGCCGAACCCGCCGTGATCATCGGTGTGCTGCAGTGCGTGCTGCTGGTGCCGATGTTCGCCGAACGGCTCGGCGATCCCGCCCTCCACCTCAAGATCCTCGACCTGCTGATCGACATCATCACCGCAGGCCTCACCCCGGGGAAGGACTGATCCAACATGATCGTCACGGCCGGCCGGTTCGACGATGAGCGCGGCCTCTGCGTCAGGCGCGGCCGTGCTCACCGGCCTGCGGACGGGCACAGCCGCCAGAGGTGTCGATGAGGCGCAGCCGATGGGCCTCGGCCCTATTCGATCGCTTCCAGCATCCGGCACAGGTGATCGCGACCAGCTTCGGGGCCGCAATACTGCTGGGCACCGCTTTGCTGGCCTCGCCGCTGGCCACCGCCTCGGGTGAGCCGGCCGATTGGATCACGGCTCTGTTCACTGCGACCTCGGCGGTGTGCGTGACCGGCCTGGTCGTGGTGGACACCGCGGGGCACTGGTCGGTGTTCGGCGAGGTGGTGATCGCCGCCCTGATCCAGGTCGGCGGGCTGGGCATCATGACGCTGGCCACGCTGTTCACCGTGCTGGTGGCCGGTCGGCTCGGCTTGCGTGCCCGCATATTCGCCCAAGCCGAGACCAAGACGCTGAACATGTCCGATGTACGGCGAGTCGTGCGCAATGTGGTCGTGTTCAGCCTGCTCTGCGAGGCCGTGGTGGCCGTGGTGCTCACCATCCGTTTCCTGACCGGGTATGGCGAGCCGTTCGGCCGCGCCGTCTATCTCGGCGGGTTCCATGCGGTGTCGGCGTTCAACAACGCCGGATTCGCCCTCTGGCCCGACAACCTGATGAGGTTCGTCACCGACCCGTGGATCTGCCTGCCCATCGCCGCCGCGGTCATCGTCGGCGGACTCGGCTTCCCTGTGGTCTTCGAGCTGGCCCGCTCGTGGCGGCACCCCAGCCGCTGGACGGTTCTCACCAGGATCACAGTCGGGGTAACGCTGGTCCTGCTGGTGGTCGGCACGCTGGTCTTCCTGGCCACCGAGTGGCGCAACCCCGCGACGTTGGGCAGGCTGGATGAGCCCGGCAAGCTGCTGGCCGCCTTCTTCACCGGGGTGATGCCGCGCACGGCCGGGTTCAACAGCCTGGACATCGCCCAGCTGTATCCCACCAGCCTGCTCGCCACCGATGTGCTGATGTTCATCGGCGGTGGCAGCGCGGGCACCGCGGGCGGCATCAAGGTCACCACGTTCGGGCTGCTGGCCTTCATCATCTGGGCCGAGATGCGCGGCGAGCCCCGCGTCAACATCGGCCACCGCCGCCTGGCCGAAAACGCGCAGCGGCAGGTCATCTCGATCACTGCGATCAGCGTCGGCCTTGTCGGGATCGCCACCTACGTGCTGCTGGCGCTCACCCCGCACAGCCTGGACCAGGTGCTGTTCGAGGTGGTCTCCGCATTCGGCACCGTCGGGCTGTCCACCGGCATCACCGCCGACGCCACACCAGCCGGGCACCTGCTGCTGGTGCTGCTCATGTTCGTCGGCCGGATCGGTCCGCTGACCCTGGGCTCCGCGCTCGCGCTCAAGGAACGCGCCCGTCATTACGAACTACCCGAGGAGCGCGTCATCGTTGGCTGACACCAAGAAGAGCGACGCGGTCGTCGTGCTCGGGCTGGGGATCGACGACACCTGGGCGAAAGCGATCAGCAGGCGGCACGGCCGGATTCTCACCCGCATCGGCGTTCAGCACGTCGTCTTTCCTGAACACGACATGGGCGAGCGCGTCGCCCACCTGGTCGTTTCCGGCCGGCCCGAGCAACTCGAGCGCTTTGCCGAACTGCCCTGAGGAGGCCTGGTGCCCGGAAAGTCTCAGCCGTCCTCCTCCACCCGCACCGTGCCTGCGGTCCCGTCGATCGTGATCAGCTGCCCGGTCTTGATCCGGTGCGTGGCGTTCCGGACGCAGATGACGGCCGGGATGCCGTACTCGCGGGCAACGGTGGGGCCGTGTGCCACCGGCGATCCGGTCTCGGTCACCAGCCCCGCCGTCGTCATGAACAACGGGGTCCAGCCGGGATCCGTCGTAGGGGCTACGAGGATCTCGCCCGGCTCGATGTGCGCGCCGGCCGGGTCGCGGATGACCCGCGCCCTGCCGGTCGCCCGCCCGGCGGCCCCTGCCATCCCTGTCAGCACCCCGTCTTCCATGGGTTCCTGCGGGGCGAGCGCCTCCACATCGGTCCCGTCGGATAGGAGAGCGCCGGGGACGGCGGGCCGTCGCAGCTCCCGCTCGTATTCGGCGCGGCGCGCAGCGACCAGGTTCCGATGGTCGACTCCGTCGTGTACGGCGGACCGGGCCTCGAAGAGATCGAGGAACATGATGTCGTCGGCGCGCTCCAGCAGGCCGCGAGAGGCCAGATCGTCTCCTGTCAGCAGGAGTTGACGGCGCGCCGCCTGGAGCGCCGGCAGCCAGGCGAACTTCCCGATCTCCCGGAGCCCCGTGAGCTTGCGCGAGCGGCGCATGAAGAACGTCGCCAGCCGGCCACGGACCGGTCTGGTGCGCCGCGCTCGCCGCGACAGCGTCTCGATCATTTTCTCCGCCTTGTCGGCGGCCTGCTCGAACCGCCGGTCAGGCGCCTGCTCGGGGTCGTCCACGCGAAGGTAGTTGGCGATCGCGGCGAAGAGGGGTGCCGGGTCCTCCTCCCAGCGGGGCATGCCGACGTCGATCTCGGCGGCCGCCCGCATGCCGTATCTGTCGAGGAAGTCAGCCATCCCGATATCGGGAAGTTCGCCCGCGCGATGCTTCCCGGCGAGTTCCTCCAGCGGAGTGGTGAGGAACAGGTCGCCGTGTTCCCGTGCGTTCACCGCGAGCCTCCAGAGCGCGAGGTCCATCTCCGTGGTCACGTTGTGCGGCATCCCGCCCAGGACGATGTCCAGCTCGTCCTCGGCGGCGACGCCTTTGAGCAGCCCGGACGGCGCCACGCCGACGAGCATCCCGGTCAGCAGCGGCCACACGAGCCGCATCATGGCGGGACCCATGACAGCCGCATGGGAGTCCTCGATCACCCAGCGCAGCCGCTCCGCCGACGTGGCCGGCTCGGTCGGCGGCGCGGTCTGGCGCCTGATCTCGTCCAGGGCGCGATAGGCCATGACCCGGGCATCGTCCGGCCTGGCCAGACTCCGGACGAGGCCGAAGACCGCACCCGGCGCCAGCCGTAGCGTCATCTTCGCGGCATTGCCGGGGCGGAAGGGCAGGCCGCGCCGCGGAGCGAACCGCGGATCGTCCAGCATGCGCTCGACGGCGCCCTGCACCCGCGGCCCGTACACCTCCAGAGAAGTCCGCAGCCGCTTGCGCATGGACTTGTTGCGGGCGAAATCGGTCAGATCGAAGTAGAGCCGCCCGCCGATGGGGACCAGCCGAGGCAACGGATCGCGCGGATCGATCCTGGCACCCATCGCTTTGAACCACATGCCCGAACCCGTCTTGAGCAACGACACCCCCATCGGTGTAGTCGGCCGGAGCATCCCTTGAATGTGGCCGAACTCGAGATAGATCCGGGTGTCGCCGGTGTCCGGCGGAGCCGGGAACAGGGTGGTGACCGGCCGGGACTGCAGCAGCCACAGCGTTCCGTCCGCATCGATCGCCCACTCGATGTCCTGCGGCGACCCGAAGTGCTCCTGCAGCCGCCGCCCGGCGTCCCGTAACCCTTCGAGCTGCTCCTTGCCGAGGCACCCGTCGCCGTTCCGCACGGCCGGCGCCTGGTGGCCGACGACGTAGTGGTCGGGGACGACGGTGCCGTCGACGACGGCGGTCCCCAGCCCGGGGGCGGCGTCGACGACCATCTCGGTGCGGCAGCCGGTGATCGGGTTGGCAGTGAACATGACACCGGCGACCGCGGGGTCGATCATGCGCTGGACCACCACGGCCATGGCGGCGTCGTCGATGCCCACGGCGGCGCGGTAGGCCACGGCGCGCTCGGTGTACAGGGAGTCCCAGCACTTGCGGACCGCATCGATGAGCGGGCCGGCACCCTCGACATTGAGGTAGGTGTCCTGCTGGCCGGCGAAGCTGGCGTCCGGCAGGTCCTCGGCGGTGGCGCTGGAACGGACGGCCACGCGTCCGCCGCCGAGCCGCTCGTAGGCGTCGATCAGCTCTTTCTCCGGCAGATACCGGGACTTGTAGGACTCGACGGTCAGGCAGAAGCCGTCCGGGACGCGCTCACCTGCCTTGATCATCTCGCCGAGCCCGGTGGCCTTGCCGCCCACCAGATCGATCATGGAGGAGTCGATCTCAGACAGCTGGATCAGTTTCATCTCTTGTCCTCCTCGCGGCTTTCGCTTGGATCTTCACAGAGGGAACGCGATCTCCCGGGTGCTGCGAACGCGGCGGTCGGCCTCGTCCTCGTACCGCTCAGCAAGCCCATGCCGGACGCACGTGGTCAGGCCGGGGTCAGTTGCCCGCCAGATCTCGCCGCCGGAAGGCGCCGATGCCGGCCACGGTGAGCAGCGCGGCCACGGCAGTGAGCCAGATGAGCGGGAACGCGCTCACGTCACCGCCAGGCACCTGCGGCAGGTGCGCATAGGGTGACAGGCCCTGCAGCCAATCCTCCAGCCGCAGCACCTCGCCGAGCTGGCCGAGCAGGGCGAAGCCCACGAGGGCGGCCCAGGCCAGCGCGGTCAGCCTCGGCGCCATGCCGACCAGCAGCATCGCGATCCCGGCGAGCACCCACGCCGCGGGAACCTGGACCCAGGCGGCTGCCACCAGCCGTACGAACTGCCCGCCGGGATCGCCGGAGCGGATGCCGTGGGCGATCCCCGCCGCCAGCCCGCCCGCGGTCATGACCGCCGCGGTGCCGCCCAAGGCCAGGAGGAGGTGGCTGAGTGTCCATCGCACGCGCGAGACGGCTGTGGCCAGCACCGCCTCGGCGCGCAGAGCCGACTCCTCGCCCTGCAGCCGCAGTGTGGCCTGGACGGCGTAGCCGCCGGCGACCAGTCCGAGCAGTCCGATCTCCGCGGCGAGGAAGGTATCGACGAGCGCGCCCGCTCCGCCCATCCTGGCCAGGATCGCGGCGAGCTGCGGATTGTCGCCGACGACGTCGCTCACGCTGTCGGCCAGCGCACCGAGCATCGCCCCGCCGATGGCGAACCCCGCCGACCAGCCGAGCAGCGCACCCCGTTGAAGACGCCACGCCAGCATCAGGGGGCTGGACAGGTGCCGTCCGGCATCGGCCGGCCCCATCCGCGGCTGCAGCAGCCCGGCGCCCAGGTCACGCCGTCTGGCCAGCAACACGGCCAGCCCGACGAGCGCCAGCCCGGTCAGCGCGAACAGCCCTATGACCCACCAGCGTTCGCCGGCAAAAGCCCGTACGCGCTGTGCCCAGCCCAGCGGCGACAGCCACGACAGCGCCTCGACTCCGGCCGCGTCACCCGCGGCCCGTAGCAGAAAGGCCAGCCCCAGCGCCGCGAAGCTCAGCCCATTGGCGGTGCGGGCGTGCTCGGTCAGCTGCGCCGCCACCACGGCCACCCCGGTGAACGCCCACCCCACCCCGGCCACGGCCAGCCCGAAGGCCAGCGAGCCTGCAACCGGCAATCCCTGTCCAGCCAGAGCGACGGAGAGCAGCAGGGCGATGAGCAGGTTCGCTCCACCTGCCACGAGGACGGCGGCCGAGCCGACGGCGTGGCGGCCGACCGCGCATGACCCGATCAGCTCAGCCCGCCCGCTCTCCTCCTCCGCGCGGGTGTGCCGGGTGACCACCAGGACGCTCACCATCGCGGCCAGGACGGTGGCCACGGTGGTGGCCCGCCAGGCGGTCAGCCCGCCGATCGAGGCGGGGTCGAACACCGGGCCGGTGAGCGCCTGCAGCGCGGGCGCGGAGCCGATCGTGACGCCCAGCGCCACCCGCTGCTCCATCCCTGGATAGAGCTCGGCGATGGCTGAGGCCGTGCCGGCCACGGCTCCCGTGATGACGATGATCCACACTGGCAGCAGCAGCCGGTCCCGGCGCAGTGCCAGCCGCACCAGCTGGAGGGTCCCGGTCATGGCGTGCTCTGGTAGTGGCGCAGGAACAGCTCTTCGAGGGTGGGCGGCCGGCAGGTGAGCCCGTGTACGCCCGCTTCGGTGAGCAGGCGTAACGTCTCGCCCAGCCGTTCGGCGTCGACTTCGAAGCTCACGCGGGAGCCGTTGGCGGTCAACCCGTGCACGCCCGGCAGCTCAGGGACCCGCTCGAGGTCGGCGGTGACCGAGGTGCGGGTCAGGTGGCGCAGCTGGGCCAACGTCCCGCTCTCCACGGCCCGGCCGTCGCGGATGATGGTGACCTGGTCGCACAGCGCCTCTACCTCGGACAGGATGTGACTCGACAGCAGGACGGTCCTGCCGTTGCCCCGCTCCTCGTTGACGCACTCGCGGAAGATGGCCTCCATCAGCGGGTCCAGACCGGAGGTCGGCTCGTCGAGCAGCAGCAGTTCCACGTTCGACGACAGCGCCGCGATCAACGCGACCTTCTGCCGGTTGCCCTTGGAATAGGCTCGGCCCTTCTTCGTCGGGTCGAGATCGAAGCGTTCCAGCAGCGCCTTCTTGCGGCCCGCGTCGAGGCCGCCGCGCAACCGTCCGAGCAGGTCGATGGCCTCGCCGCCGGACAGCGTCGGCCACAGCACCACATCGCCCGGCACGTAGGCCAGACGCCGGTGCAGCTCCACCGCGTCGCGCCAGGGGTTGGCGCCCAGCAGTTCGGTATGCCCTCCATCGGCGCGCAGCAGCCCGAGCAGGATGCGCAGCGTCGTGGTTTTGCCGGCCCCGTTGGGACCGAGGAACCCGTGGACCTCGCCGGCGTCGACGGTCAGGTCGAGCCCGTCCAGAGCCCGCACGGGGCCGAAAGTCTTGGTGAGTCCGCTGATGAGCACCGCGGGGTTGCCCGCCATGGGCACCTCCCTAGCCGGTCCGATAAGACGTTGCCGACCAGGCTTCCCGGCGCTCCGCTATTGACAGTAGCAGCGCCGGATCCGCCGCACCAGCCCGCCTAGCTCTCAGTCGGTGGCGGCCGAGCTCGGCTGATTGTCGGTGCGGCCCGCCACCATGTCCCCCAGGACGACAACCGATCCCTTGGCCCCGTTCCGGTGGCTCAACGTGTCCGAGAGCGAGGGCGGCGGCCCACTGGGCGTGATCTTCAGCGTGGCCTTCTTCCGCGGGCTCGACCCCACGGAGGTGGTGCGCCGCTTCAGCCGCGGCGAGGATCCCGGCTCCGACCCTGACCGGCTCAACGCCTTCATGCTGGAGCTGGGCATGGGGCTGGACAAGCCGGAGGACGCGGCCGCGTGGGAGGACAACTACGACACCGCCGTGCCAAGGGGCTTCGCCCTGGCGGCGAAGGTCACCGGGGTGCCGTTCACGCCGGACATGCTCGGCCGCCCGATGCTCGTGGGGCCTATCGCGGAAAGATGATCGTTTTGTGGCCGTCCAGCGGAGCGCGGGCAGCGTTCGCGGCCAGTTCTCATCAGCGGCCTGCACCGGCCGACCTTTAGCATGTCGCACGTGACCACCTACGGCGATCCTGACGCGTTCGAGTATCTGGACTTCTCCGCTCTGCCGCAGCGCCAGCAGCGCATCCTGGCCACGATCCGGGACTGGGTGGTCAGGTACGGGTATCCGCCGAGCACACGCGAGATCGGCCGTGCGGTCGGGCTCCGGTCGTCCTCATCGGTGGCGAAACACCTCAAGAACCTGGAGGAGAAGGGTTTCCTCCGCCGGGGCACGTCGGTGACCCGGCCGATCGATGTGCGTCAGTTCCTGCGAGCCTCGGCGCCGGAACCGGCCGGCGACGTGGTGACCGTGCCCGTGGTCGGGGACATCGCCGCGGGCATTCCCATCCCGGCCGACGAGCACGTGGACGGCACGCTGACCCTGCCCCGCGACCTCACCGGGCGCGGCAATGTGTTCGGCCTCCGGGTACGGGGCGACTCAATGATCGACGCGGCGATCTGCGACGGCGACATCGTCGTGGTACGGCAGCAGCCCGAGGCGTACTCGGGCCAGATCGTCGCCGCGATGATCGACGGTGAGGCCACCGTCAAGGTGTTTCGCCGGCGCAATGGGCACGTCTTCCTCGAACCGCGCAATCCCGTCTACGACATCATCGACGGCGACGGCGCCGTGGTGCTGGGCATCGTGGTCTCGGTCCTTCGCAGTGTTTGAGCTCGGGCGTTACGCGAGGAACCGACCGCCCTCGACAATCTGACAGAGGACGATGGCGAAAACGGAACGCTCGTTGCGGCTATCGGCTTAGATCTAAGTCCTGCGCGCGAGGACAAGCCGGCACCGCGGGCTGCCGTCTTCGCGTCGGCCCAGGGCCGTCAAGGGGACTGTCGTCACGCTGAATCCGGCCGCTATCAGGTCGGTGCGGACCGCGTGCAGCGGGCAAGTGCCGTAGTACATGACGAAGGGGGGACGCCAGACGGCATTCCGTACCTGCATGGCCAGGTCGAATCCGAGCAGCGCCCAGTACCAGCCCGACGTGATGGGCGGCGGCGCGCCGATCGGGAAGGCGAAGAGCCCGCCAGGCCGTAACGCGCGGTACACCCCGGCGAAGAGCGTGGGCCGTTCGGCAGGCAGGAAGTGCCCGAGCGCGCCGAAGCTGACCGCGAGGTCGAAGCCCTCGGCAAAGGGCAGGGCTAGAACGTCGGCCTGTACCCACTCGGCGTCCGGGTGTGCTCGGCGCGCCTGCGCGAGCATGCCGGTGCTGAAGTCGACGCCCGTGATCCGTCCCTGGCACAGGGGTTTGAGCATCCGCATGCCCGCGCCGGTGCCGCAGCACACGTCCAGTCCCTGCCCGAACGGCCCGAGCGGACGCAGAGCGTCGGCGGTCGCGTCAAGAACGCTATCGGGGGTGCGAAAAGGCGTGTGCTCGAACTTCGGGGCAAGCAGGTCGTAGCCGCGCTCGACCGAGGACAGCGCCTGGACCACCAGTTCACGCAGCGACGGGCCTTGAGGCGAGAACACCAGCCAAGGGTACTTTCTCCGGTGACGGATCCCTAGGCGGGGCAGCTTCCCGTCCCTTGTATATCCGGCTACAGACCGACCAACTCGACGCCGCCCAGTTCGGCCTCTGGGAGCATGCCGAGGACCCCTGCGATCATCTTCGGGATACGGGCTCGACGACGAGACCCATCTCGTTGACGAGCGTGTCCAAGGCGTTACGCATGGTCTCGCCTCGGTTGTCGGCCACGATGGCCGCTTCGACGTAGTTGACAGCCGAAATACGACACACGGCTGCGGCGATGGCGTGGGCAAAGCGGATGGCCTCGGGCTCACCGTTGATGACGGCGATGATGGCGCTGGAATCGGATGATCAGGCGGCCCCGCGGATTCCGGGAGAGAGGCAAACCCCCTGGTCAAAAGGCTGAGGAATGGTAGGGCACCCGGGACTTGAACCCGGAACCTACGGATTATCGGTGCGGCGGGTACCACGGTCGGCGTGGCGTAGTTTCGCTTGGCGGCCGAAACCGCATCGGCAAGGGATCCGAGGTCTATAGGTCTGGCCTGCGGTGCCTCACCTCGAACAGTCATGAAGACGCTCGGCCACAGCCAGAACGCGCTGACCATGAACACGTACGCCCATGTGCTTCCCGACATCGAACGGGCGGCGGTCGACGCGGTCGCCAAGCAGCTCTTCGGATGACCTTCAGCACGACCAAGGGCCGGACTCCCACCAGCGGGATTCCGGCCCTCTTGGCTGTAAAAGCTGGCTGTACGACCCCATCCAACAAGATCGAGAGGAGGTGGTTTGCCTGGTAGGGCGCCCGGGGCTCGAACCCGGAACCTACGGATTAAAAGTCCGCAGCTCTGCCAATTGAGCTAACGCCCCCATGTACAGCAAGGGTACAGAGATTACCGTCCAGTACGCGACGCGGTTCTCGTCCCTCACACTAACGGATCGAGGCGCCCCCCGGTTTCCTGGTCGAACCAGGACACGGCGCTCAGATCCAGGTCCACCCGGCAGTAGGCCCCTGGATCAAGAAAGACATCCCCTGACATGCGGGCGTAGTGGAGGTCTCAGGGAATCGCCCAAGGTGAAGGCCACGACGGTTCGGTGCCCAAGTGCTCGACGACCACGACCTGGCCCCGTAGGCCGCCGGGCGAGGTGCTGATGGAGACCTTTTCCGCGCGGAGGCCCAGGTGGATCGGGCCGGGGGTGGGGACGCGAAGGTACGGGCCGCCCGGGGTGTGGGCACCTCGACCAGATCAACGATAGGCGGCGATCCCGGTGAGCGCCTCGCCGAGCACGAGCGTGTGGATTTCCTGGGTTCCCTCGTAGGTCAGGACGCTTTCGAGGTTGTTCATGTGCCTGATGACCGGGTATTCCAGTGTGATCCCGTTCCCGCCCAAGATGGAACGCGCCTGGCGGGCGATGTCCAGCGCAGCGCGTACGTTGGCCAGTTTGCCGAAGCTGATCTGCCGGGGCTCCAGCCGCCCCGCGTCCTTCAGCTCCCCCAGGTGCAGCGCGGTGAGGCCGGCCTGGGCCGCGCCGACGTACATCCAGGCCAGCTTCTCCTGCGTCAGCTGGAAGGCGCCGATCGGCTTGTCGAACTGCACGCGCCTCTTCGCGTATTCGACGGCGGCCTCCAGGCACGCGCGGGCGGCGCCCACGACGCCCCAGATGATGCCGAAGCGGGCCTCCGACAGGCACGACAGCGGACCCTTCAGGCCGACGACCCCAGGGAGCACAGCGGACGCAGGTAGGCGTACGTCGTCGAAATAGAGGGAGGAGGTGATGGAAGCCCTAAGGGACAGCTTCTTGCGGATCTCAGGGGCGGAGAAGCCGGGCGTGGAGGTGGGTACGACGAAGCCGCGGATGCCCTCGTCGGTCTGCGCCCAGACGACGGCCACGTCGGCGATCGAGCCATTGGTGATCCACATTTTGGCGCCGTTGAGGATCCAGTCGGATCCATCTTTCTTGGCATAAGTCCGCATGCCAGCGGGATCGGACCCGTGATCCGGCTCCGTCAGGCCGAAGCAGCCGATCGCCTCGCCGGCGGACATCCGGGGCAGCCACTCCTCCTTCTGCTCATCCGAGCCATACCGCCAGATCGGGAACATGGCCAGCGAACCCTGGACGGACACGAACGAACGCAGCCCGGAATCGCCCGCCTCCAGCTCGCGGCACGCGACCCCGTACGAGATCGCGTCCGTCCCGGCGCAGCCGTACCCCTCCAGGTGCATCCCGAGCAGGCCGAGCGAGCCCAGCGCGGGCGCGAGCTCACGCGCCGGGAAGGTGGCCTCCTCGAACCAATCCCCCACATGCGGGAGGATGCGGTCGGAGACGAAGGATCTGACCGTGTCGCGGATCAGTCGCTGGTCGGCGTTGAGGCGGTCGTCCAGGCGCAGCAGGTCGTCCATCGTGGATCCCTTCGTCAAATAAGGGGCTACCAGGGTTCTACCAGGGGGAATCCTGATGTGCGAATACCGGGCGCCAGGGCAGTCTTGAGGCATGAGCGAATACAACGTCAAGAAACTTCGTCGGACCCACAAAGGCAGGATCGTCGCGGGCGTCAGCTCCGGCATCGGCGAGTACGTCGGGATCGACGCGAACCTGGTGCGGATCGCGCTGGCGATCGCGACGCTGTTCGGCGGTCTGGGCATCGGCGTGTACGCGATCGGCTGGCTCCTCATGCCCGACGAGAGCAGCGACACCTCGATCGTCCAGGACCTGATCAGCAAGCAGCAGGACCGCAGCAGTACGCCGACGGACTGGAGCGGCGAGCACAAGCCTCAGCCGTGATCAGGCGGTGGCCCGGGCCCGCACCCGGGCGGCCTTGTCACCCCGAGACTCGGTCCAGATCATGGCGAGCACGGCCGCGCAGGTCACCCCTGTGATCCCGGACAACGCGACCACCGGCTCCGGACCGAGTCTCTCCGCCGCGAACCCGCCCACCAGGATCCCGATCCCCTGTACGGCCATCAGCCCCGACTGCACGAGGCCGAACGCCTGCGCGCGACGTTCGGCCGGCACGCACTGAACGAAGGCCGCATTCGCGGCGAGCTGGTAAGCCCCGCCGATCCCCGACAGAACCCACGCCGCCAGCACCACGGCCAGCGGCGGGCGCAGCGCCGTCACGACCAGGGGCGCGCAACTCAGCATGGCCATCCAGCCCATGAGCCGCAGGCGCCGCGGCGGCGCGACGAACCTGCCGAAAAGGAACGCCCCCACCACCGTCCCGGTCGGCATCGCCGCCATCAGCAGCCCGGTGATCACGGGAACCGGCAGCGGCGTGTCGGTGGCGAGCTTCGCCGCGTACGGCGCCGCGATGCCCTCGGGGAGCACATAAAAGCCGCACAGCCAGGCGAACAGCACCAGCGTCCGCAGCTTCGGCGACCCGAAGACGAGCCGGGCTCCGGTCCTGGTCATCGTCCACATGGACGGCTTGGAGCCGTCCCCGTGCGCGGCCGGGCGGCGGCGTACGCCCGACATCAGGATCAGCGCGGATCCGAGGAAGGTCGCCGCGTCGAGGGCCAGCGCGCGGTACGGGCCCATGGTGGCGATCAACGCTCCGCCCACCGCGAAACCGAGCATCTGGACGGCCTGGTTCGTCATGTTCTGCAACGCCGAGCCGATGACGTACGTGTCGCCTTGGAGCACCTCGGGCAGCAGCGCCGCCCGCGCGGCCGAGAACGGCGCGCTGAGCAGCACCACGAGGAACACCAGCGAGCACAGAGCCCAGAACGGCATGCCCGGCACCGCCATCGCGGCCACCAGCACGGCCCTGATCAGATCACAGGTCAGCATGACGCCCCGGCGCGCGAACCGGTCCGCCAGCCCCGCCAGCAGCGGCCCGCCGACGATCGACGGGAGGTACGTCAGCGCGTAAACCGCCGCCGTGGCCAGCGCCGAGCCGGTGCGGTCGTAGACGAGCACCGCGAGCGCCACCTGCGCGAGCTGGTCGCCGAGGAGCGACAGGCTCTGCCCATACCAGAGCGCGCGGAACTCCTTGATGGCGATGACTTCCCGATATGTGGCTTGCTGTGCTTCCGCACGTCGATGCCGTCCCGGCGGCCGGCGCGCCCGCATGGCCCCCATAGGACTCCGCTGTGCCTGACTCAGGGTGTTCGCTATGTCACCTAAGGTGCCCGATCACTTGGCAAGCCGCAACCCAAAGAGGTCAACCAAAAGCAAAGGGTTACCAGCCCAGCTCGTGAAGCCGGGCGTCGTCGATCCCGAAGTGATGCCCGACCTCATGGACGACCGTGATGCGGACCTCGTCGATCACGTCCTCCTCCGTATCGCAAATCTGGCAGATCGGATTGCGGTAGATCTCGATGCGGTCGGGCAGGACCCCTGAGTACCAGTCGCCGCGTTCGGTGAGGGGGATACCGGTGTACAAGCCGAGCAGGTGGGGCTCCGGCGGATCATCGACGACAACGACGACGACGTTATTCATGACACGCGTGAGGTCGGGGGGGATCGTGTCCAAAGCCTCGGCCACGAGTTCCTCGAATTTGTCCCGCGCTACCTCGATCACGCTTGTCATTCTGCCTCTTCTCCCGGGTGAGCAAGAAACCGTATGAAGTTCCTCCACAGGTCAACGGCAATAATCCGATCACGCGCGGCGAGGGTGGCTGCTGTGCTGCTCGTCGCAGCCGTGGGCGCCTGGCTGGGCATCTTCCTCAGCGGCACCGTACGAGCTCAGGTGGGTCCCGTCGAGACCGGCATGTCATTGCGGCCGGCCTGGAACGGCGAGACCGTCGTGGATGCCAGCCCGCTCGGCACGCTCACGTTCCGTACGCACGACGCGCCGCTGCGGCTCCGCATCACGCTCGAGAACGTCGACCAGGAGCGGGCCAGGGCATTCCTCGAGGACCCGCGCCTGGCCGACCGGCTCCCCCAGCTCATCGAGAGCGACCTGGTCGACGGAGTGCGCGCGCTCGTCATCCGCTCGCTCCTGTGCGCGGGGGCGGGGGCGCTGATCGCGGCCCTGATGGTCTTCAGACGCCCGCGTACGGCCCTTCTGGGGCTTCTGGCAGCCTCCGTGGCGCTCGCCGGCACGGGAGCGCTCGCCGCCCTCACCTTCCGCCCGAACTCGCTCGTCGAGCCCCGCTACTCGGGCCTGATCGCCGCCGCGCCCTCCCTCGTGGGCAGCGCGGAGTCGATCGTGACGCGCTTCGAGTCGTACCGGTCCCAGCTCACCAAGCTCGTCACGAACGTCTCGAAGCTGTACGACACCGTCTCCACCCTCCCGCTGTACGACGCCGACCCCAAAACCATCCGCGTCCTCCACGTCGCCGACATCCACATCAATCCGCTCGCCTGGAACGTCATCCGCTCCCTCAAGGACCAGTTCGCCGTGGACCTGATCGTCGACTCGGGCGACATTTCCGACCACGGCACCAAGGCCGAGAACAAGTTCGTCGACGAGATCGGCCGCCTCGGCGTCCCGTACGTGTACGTACGCGGCAACCACGACTCCATGACCACCCAGAAGGCCGTCGCGAGCCAGAAGAACGCCGTGGTCCTCGACAACCAGACCCGAACGGTGGCCGGCCTGACCATCTACGGCCTGGGCGATCCCCGCTTCACCCCGGACAGGTCGGTCCAGGTCGACTCGGATCCAGCGACACTCGCGCAATTCGCCCGTTCCCACCTCAATCGCGTCAACAAGCCGGACGTGATCGCCGTCCACGACCCGGACATCGCCAAGGGCTTCAGCGGCGCGACCCCCATGATCCTCACCGGCCACACCCACGACCGCAAGACGACCATGCTCCCGTCGGGCACCCGCATGCTCATCCAGGGCTCCACGGGCGGCGCGGGACTGCGCGCCCTCGAACACGACAAACCCACCCCGGTTCAGGCCTCGGTCCTGTACTTCGACAAGCAGACCAAGCGCCTGCAGGCCTGGGACGACATCACGCTGGGCGGACTCGGGGAGCAATCGGTGTACATCCAGCGTCACATGGAGCCCGACCCACAACGTATGATTTCCCCAGAGCCAACGAACGCCCCGTCGCCAACGGGACCGGTCACTGGCACGGCAACACCGACCGCCGGTCCGCCACTTTGGCATCAGGGGCAATCGTCCCCTATGCTTCAGAGGTCTCCAGCGGAAGGCGACAGGGAATCCTGAGCCCCCATCGTCTAGCGGCCTAGGACACCGCCCTTTCAAGGCGGCGGCACGGGTTCGAATCCCGTTGGGGGCACTGCGAGCGTTTGGCGCACCGGAAAACGGCTGGTCGAAGACCACCGAAGAGCTGGTAAGCTAAGCGAGCGCAAACAGCAAGAAACGCAAGGTCCTGTAGAGCAGTTTGGAGTGCTCGCCACCCTGTCAAGGTGGAGGTCGCGGGTTCAAGTCCCGTCAGGACCGCTCTGGGTCAGGTAGCTCAGTTGGTACGAGCGTCCGCCTGAAAAGCGGAAGGTCGGCAGTTCGACCCTGCCCCTGACCACTAGTCTTGAACAGCCAAGATGCCCCGAAGCGAAGATCGCTCCGGGGCGTTTTCGTGTCCGGTGACGGCAATAGGCGCGGCGGACGGTCATCCAGATGGAGTGTGAACGCACCCGACAGCTGACGGCGCAAAGGAGAGAGTTGCCCACCGGAGCGACTGTGTGGGTTGTGACGCTCCCGCATCGTTATCCGCCCTCTGTGTTCCAACATTGCGTGCAGGTCCAGATCGTGCACGGGCCAGGCAGCCGAGATCATCTCCATGATTGCTTCTTGGCTGGCGTCAGCAACTGTCGTGAAGGCTTCTTCCGGATCGTTCCCTCGATAGTGCCGGATGCCGTCCTCAGTTGCCTGCAGAGCCGTCCTCCTGGCCTCAATCAATGACGGAACAGGACGTCGAGTTCGCTGAAGTCTAGTGAGCCGTCCAGCGCCGTGAGACCTCCCGTGCCGAGCAGTTCCGCGGCGGCTCTGCGGGCTGCGGTGTAGGCGGCCTGGGCCAGCCCGGTGCCCAGGCTGATCCTGCGCACTCCGGCCTGCGCGAGTTCGGTGACACTCGGTCCACCGGCGACGACCATCGCGTTGACCGGCAGCGGCGACTCGGCACAGAGAGTGTTCAGCACGTCCAGATCGAGCAGGCCGGGGACGAAGATGCTGTCGGCTCCCGCCTTGGCGTATGCCGCCGTGCGCGCCAGCACCTCGCCCAGTCTGGCATCGGATGGCCCGATCGCGAACAGGAAGATGTCGGTGCGTGCGTTGATGAACAGTTCCGGCAGACCGGCCGCCGCTGCGGCGTTCTTGGCGGCGCCCAGCCTGGCGCTCTGCTCGGCGACGTCGAACAGAGGACCACCGGCGGCCGTGGAGTCTTCCAGATTGACGCCCACCGCACCGGCCTCAATCACCGCCCGCACGGTCGCGGCGACATCCGCCGGGGCCGGTCCGTACCCTCCCTCCACGTCGACCGTCACCGGCAAGTCGACGGAGTCCACGATGCGCCGGGCGGCCTCCACCATCTCGCCCCGGGTTAGCCGTTGTCCGTCCCCGCAGCCCAGGGACCACGACACGCCACCGCTGGTCGTGGCAATCGCCGTGGCGCCAGCTGCGGCGATCACAGTCGCACTGGCGGCGTCCCAGGCGTTGGGCAGCACCAGCACGGACTCGGTGCTCAGGGTGCGGAACAGCCGGGCCTTCCTCTTGGTCGCGGCATCAGTGGAGGGGGAGATGTCAACAGACATGTGCGTGACCGCCTTCGCGTTGTTCTGCTTCCCGGCACCCTGCCTCGTGGGCACCTGCTCACGGGATGCTGCCGGGCGGGGAAGCGAGCGTCCATTGATTAAGCTCGGACCGAATCGTGGAAGCAGCGGAGGCGGTATGAAGGCGCGACTGACCTTCTCGGTGAACGATCTGGCCGAGACCCGGTTCGCCGTCTCGCCTATGTGGGAAGTCGTCACCAGCTGCAGAGCGCTGGCGGCCGCTGCGGTGCCGGACCCACATCGCGGATGGGCCGACCAGGTACGCCCTCGGCTCGCAGCCGCGGGTCTCGATCGCGGTTGGCTGGCCGACATGATTCCGCCCATCGGGCACCTCCCCGACTTTCTCAACCCGGCGCCGGCGACCGCATCCCCCGACCTTTCCGACGAGTTGGCCGCCATCGAGGCCACCGACCCCGAGCAGGTACGGCGAGACCTCGACTGCCTGGCCGCCGAGCGCGACGGCCGGTTGTCCTCCCGGCTGCGGAGCCTTCACCGGACCCCTTGGACCTACCTGCCTCGGATCGTCGGGGAGATCGAGGACTACTGGCGGCTTGCGATAGCGCCTTACTGGGCCAGGATCCGCTCGGTGCTGGAGGCAGACGTCTTCCACCGGGGCCGCCAGGTGGCCGAGCAGGGTACGGCCCAGGCGCTCGACGAGCTACACCACACGGTGCGTTGGGCCAGCGGGGGCCTCCACCTGGTTCAGCGGCACTGCGCCATCACCAGGATCGAGACCGGTGCCGGGCTGCTCTTGGTGCCGTCTGTCTTCGCCTGGCCGCGAGTGCTGACCCGGTCCGTCGTCTCGGAATCACCTCAGCTGGCCTACCCGGCGCGCGGGATCGGTACGTTGTGGGAGCGTCGGACACATGAGCGCATGGACGCCCTCGCCGCCGTGATCGGCCGATCCCGCGCGCTGATCCTTGCCGAGCTGGACTCACCCGCCTCGACCACCGAGCTCGCCCAGCGGTCGGGCCTTTCCGCGGCGGGCGTGTCCCAACACCTCACCGCACTGCGGGCCGCCGGCCTGACCAGCACCCACCGAGCGGGCCGCTCGGTGCTCTACGCCCGCACCGGCCTCGCCGATGCCCTGCTCACCACACAGGCGTGAAAGCCGGATCCGCGCGGCGATGCGGGACCCTCCCCTGGAAGACGCGGACGATGGCCGGCTTCGGCCCGGCTGATCAGACGAGCTGTACGACCAGCAGTGCGGCGACGGACGACAAGTCGCTCAGCGAACGGAAGAGACGGCCACATCGCATCGTCCCCTCCTGCCACCAGCAGCACGTCAGCCTTGGCCTCCTCGATAGGGATCTCGGCCGTGTCCCAATGAGGTTGTAGAGCTATGCGGGTGTCAATAAGCAGCGACATCGGGTGAGTGATCCCGACGGAGACGGTCTGTGCGACGCGAGCGGCCAATCCTGCAGGAACGCCGGCGATGTGGATCCGCGACCGGCTCGTCGGATTGTCTACCGCGTCAACGACGACACCATCATGATCGCCGCCTGCCGCTATCACTACGAGAAGTAGCATCCGTCCGGCCGGCGAACCCCAGCATCCCGCCTCGGTTCAGCGAGGGAAAGCGGGGCTTGCGCTGCCTGCGGCGGCCCTCTTGCGGGAGATGCCCGCTACTCACCGGCTGCAGCCAAGGGGTCAACGCCGGGCCCGATGGAGGGCCCCGCATCGGGTGACCGCACCTATGCATCGCCATGTGACCGCTTGATCCCTTCTTGGCTGAAGTCAGTGAGCTTCATGAGAGCAAGGGGCACGCTTCGACTCACCGCGCAGGAGCCGACCACATCAGATAATCTGATTCCATGAAGGTGATGACTGCCACTGAAGCGTCTCGGAGCTTCGCCACCGTCCTAGACGAGGCGGAGCGCGGGGAGACCATTGTGGTGACTCGTGGCGGGAAGCAAATCGCCGTGATCGGCCCCGCACCCACCGCACCAGGGCGTATGGTCAAGGCGTTTCTGGCCAGGAGCGCGGGGACGCTGGACACGAATTTCGAGGCTGATGTGGCGGCGGCCCGCGAGGCGATCGACGACGAGATGAGGGGCACGTGGCCCGACGCCTGATCCTGGACACGGGTGTGCTCATCGCAGCCGAACGGGGCAAGGCGTCTGTGGACGCGGTGATCGAAGACGCCGATGATGTGGCGATCGCGGCGATCACTGTGGCGGAGCTGCTCGTCGGTGTGGAAATGGCCGATGCGGCTCGCCGGCCCAATCGGCAGGCCTTCGTGGATGAAGTCCTGGCGTTGATTCCAGTCGAGGAGTACACGACAGACGTCGCCAGAGTCCATGCTCGTCTTATGGCGCATGTCCGACGAGAAGGTAAGTCTCGTGGCGCGTACGATCTCCTGATTGCGGCGACGGCCGCGGCCACCGCGAGAACAGTGATCACGATGGACGCCTCGGCCGCATTCGATAACCTTCCAGGCGTCCGCGCTCAGGTGGTCCCCCGCTGAATGTCGACGGCAACGCTGACGGCAACGTCAGCCACCAGTCCTACACGGAAGGCACCGCAGGCGCCCCCCTCCCTGCCAAAATAGACAGAGGTAGCAAACAGGTACAAAACTCTGTGCTGAGGGCCGGGGAAGGAGACATCCCTTCGTGGGAGCAAGTGACCAGGATCCCGAGATCCCTGACCCACACGTACGCGAGCGAGCCGGCGCTCGCCGCTACACCGCCGCCTATAAGGCCCGGATCCTGGAGGAGTATGACCGGCTGAACAAGGCCGGCAAGGGCGCGTTGATGCGCCGGGAAGGCCTGCACTCCTCACTGATCTCCAGTTGGCGGACCGCGCGGGACCACGGCGCCGCCGAGGCACTGGCCCGCCCGGCCGGCCGCCCGAAGGCCGACCCGCGAGACAAGAAGATCGACACGCTGCAGGCGGAGGTCGAGCGGCTACGCGCCGAGCTCGGCAAGACCCGCCAGGTGATCGAGGTGCAGGGAAAGCTCTTCGCGTTGCTGGATCAGCTCGCCACCAGCAGCGAGACCCCGCCGGATCGGGGCGAGCAGTGACCAGGGTCATCCAGACGGCCCAGGCTGAGGCAATCACCGAACTGGCCCCGCTGCTCGGGCGTCGCAACGCATGCGCGGCGGTCGGGGTGTCGCAGGCCACCTGGTATCGCAAGAACCGCCAGAGCCCCGCCCCGGTCCGACCCGTCACGCCCCGAAAGCCGCACCCGGCCGCACTGTCGCAGGCCGAGCACGACCACGTCCGCGCGGTGCTGAACGAGCGCTTCGCCGACGCCTCCCCGGCGACGGCGTACTTCTGTCTGCTGGATGAGGGCCTCTACCTGGCCTCGCAATCAACGATGTACCGGATCCTGCGCCAGCACGACGAGGTCGGCCGGGATCGGCGACGTCAGGCCACCCACCCGCCCAAGACCATCCCCGAACTGTTCGCCGATGCCCCCAACCGCGTGTGGGCCTGGGACATCACCAAGCTCCGCGGCCCGGACAAGGGCGTCTGGTACTCGCTCTACACGATCATCGACATCTACAGCCGCTACGTCGTCGGCTGGATGATCGCCTCCCGTGAGTCCGCCGACCTGGCCAAACACCTCATCGGCCAGACCGCGCGCAAACATCACATCGACGAAGGCACCCTCACCCTGCACGCCGACCGCGGCAGCTCGATGAAGTCCAAGACCGTCGCCGAACTCCTCATCGACCTGGGCGTGGCCAAGTCCCACTCCCGGCCCAAGACCTCCAACGACAACCCACACGTCGAGGCCAGCTACAAGACCCTCAAGTACTGCCCGGACTTCCCCGGCCGGTTCGGCTCGATCCAGGACGCCCGCGCCTTCTGCCAGAGCTTCTACACCTGGTACAACCACAACCACTATCACTCCGGGATCGGCTACCACCATCCCGTCGACGTGCACTACGGCCGCGCCGCCGCCGTCCGCGACCGACGTGCCGCCGTCCTGGCCGTCGCCCAAACCACGCACCCCGAACGGTTCGCCAGCGGCGGTACTCCCACCCCACCCGCCCTGCCCGGCCCCGCCTGGATCAACAAGCCCAAAACCGAAACACAGAACGAGGACGCCACAGAGAAGTCGACACATAATTAGCCCAGCTCAACTGCCTTGATCAAATTGACAGGTACCGCCCCTACCTCCTGGTCACGGCCTACCAACAGGCTGATTGCTACATACGGCTCGAAAATCGGCGCTTTTCGTGGTGTTGGCGGCAACGTCGCCGTTCGGTCTTTCCCTAGTCTGCACTTCTAAGATCCGAGTGTGTCTGAGTACGTGTGGCCCGACGAGGGTCCTGAATTCGGGAAACGGGTGCGCGATGCCTGGACCGCGACGCGTCAAGCCCTGCCGATCGGGACGAGAGTGACCGGGACAGTCAGTCACCAGCATTGACCAGCCAAGATACCTCCGAAGCGATCATTGTTCTAGTTGTTCTGACGACAGCGCTGACGACAACGGCGGCGCCCGCAGTATGCGTTGCGGACATGGGTGCGCTGGGAGCGTGTGGCCGAGCTGGTCGTGGGGCCAGGAGGTGGGCTTCGTCCAGGATCAGGACGGGGGTGCGGCCCCGCTCGGCCAGTTCGGTGGCCATGTTCGGTTCCGGGATGCCGCTCCGGCGGCCAGCCGGGTGTTGTCCGAGGCGGCCAAGGCGGCCGGGCCGAGCGCGAGGAACGTCTCCTCGGGTTCGCTAGGCGGCCGACAGCGTGGGCTGTTTGCGGAGCAATTGACGTGAAGCGCTTGTGCCAGACTGGCCTTAATGATCTTCCGCACTGGACATCCGATGTTCCACCTCGTCGACGGCTCGCGAGGAGAGCTTCATGGCAGACGACAATGTGCTCAGATTCTCCGTCCTCGGCCCCGTGCGGGCATGGAGAGGAGAGAAGGAGATCGAGTTAGGCGCCTTTCAGCCGCGGTGCGTGCTCGCCGTTCTGCTACTCCGGCGGGAGCGCGCCGTGACCCGCGACGAAATTATCACCGCCGTATGGGGCGACCGGATGCCCAGACGAGCCGCTGCCGCGGTGCACACTTATGTCTCCGGCTTGCGGCGGGTGCTGGACCAGAAGACCAGAAAGATCATCTTATCGGGACGGACCGGCTACCAGCTCGCACCGGGGACATATGACCTCGATCTTGATGCATTCCGCGCGGGCGTGGCCGCCGCTCGCCGCGCCCGGGCACATGGCGACCTCGATACCGCGGTTGCCTGCTTCACCCAGGCGTTGGAGCACTGGCACGGCGAGGCGCTCAGCGGACTCGGTGGGCCCTTCGTGGAAACGGAGCGCGCCCTCCTCGCGGAGGTGCACCTGTCGGTGTTGGAGGAGTGCTTCGACGCCCAACTCAAGCTCGGCCGTCTCGAACCGCTTGAGCGGCTACCCCGCCTCGTGACCGAGCACCCGTTTCGGGAGCGTTTCCGGGAACAGCTCATGACAGCGCTCTATCTCGACGGCCGGCAGAGTGCGGCCATCGAGGTGTTTCATGAGACTCGGCTACTCCTGGACGAGGAACTCGGCGCGGAGCCCGGCCCGGCGCTGCGCCAGCTGTACGAGCGCATCCTGGCGAGTGTTCCCGTAACCGATGAGCCACGCATAGTCACAGTTCCGGTGCAACTACCGGCAGACATCGCCGACTTCACCGGCCGGGCGCAGGACGTCGGGCAAATCCGGCGAGTAATGGGCGAATTCGGCGAATGGCGTGGGACCGCTACGCCCGTTTGCGTCATCACTGGTACTGGAGGCGTGGGAAAGACGACCCTGGCGGTCCACGTGGCGCACCTCATGCGCCGGGACTATCCGGATGGGCTGCTCTATGTCGATCTTCAGGGTGCGACGGCGAACCCGATGCCCCCGATCGAAGTCTTGGCCCGCTTCCTTCGGGCCTTCGGCGTCGCCGACAGGGATCTTCCACGCTCGGAATCCGAGCGATCAGCGATGTACCGCACACTGGTGTCGGGCCGACGACTGCTCATCCTCCTGGACAACGCCCGCGACGTGCGCCAGGTGCTGCCGCTGCTGCCGGGCGATCCCGAAAACGCCACCCTCGTCACCAGCCGGGATCCACTGGTCACGCTCCCCGGCGCCCATCGTGTGAATCTCGGCGTGTTCAGCGAGTCCGAATCCGTCGCGTTCCTCACACGCGTCACCAGCGCGCGTGAGGCGGACGATACGGCAGAGGTCGCTCGGTACTGCGGGCATCTACCTCTGGCCCTCCGTATCGCCGGCGCCCGCGCCTGCCTGGCTGGACAGCCACTCACGGTTTTCGCCGATCGCCTCCGCGACCAGCACCAGCGGCTGGCCGAACTCGAGGTCGCCGATCTCTCCCTCAGAGCCAGCTTTGGGCTGAGTTACCAGCTCCTGCGGGAGCAGGCGGATGGAGCTGCCGCGCGCGCGTTCAGACTGCTGGGTCTGATCGACGCCAACGAGGTGACGCTCGGCGTGATCGCCCGGGTAGTGGACGCATCCGCGCAGGAAGCCGAGGATGTCGTGGCACAGCTCACCAGGCTGCAGTTCCTCGTTCAGTCCGGACCGGGCCGCTATCGCATGCACGATCTCATTCGCCTGTACGCCGCGGAGCGCGCCAGGAAGGAAGAGCCGGAACCGCAACGGCGGTTGGCGATGACGCGGGTGTTGGGCTGGTATGCCGCAGCCGCCCAGCACGTCGCCCAGTTGATCCAACCGGAGGGCGACGCGCCGGCGTCCATGGACGAGGTCGCCCTGCCGGAGCCCACAACGCCGGAGGAGGCGATCAGCTGGTTTCGCACCGAACGGCAGAATCTTCTAGCAGTCATGCGACAGGGAGGCGACCTAGCCGAAGCATGGCCTCTGTCGTGCAGGCTGGTGTCGGCGCTCTACTGGCTGTTCCGGGCGGACGGCCAGTTCGAAGAGTGGGCGGCCGGCGCCGTACGCGCCCTGCACGCGGCCCGCGCCCACACCGATTTCGCCGCCATCGCCCGGCTCACCACGCAGCTCGCGGATCTACGCCTTCACCAGGGCGATGACACCGGAAGCTTGCCCTACCTCCTTGAGAGCGCCTACGCGCATCGGAGGCGCAGGGACATCAGGGGGGAGATCCGCGCGCAGATCAACATCGGGGTGATCCACCATCGCATGGGCAAGCTGGCGGAGGCCGTGCGGAGATACGAGGTCGCACTGGACCGGGCAGAGACTGCAGCGTATCCACGCGCCGCGGCCTATGCCTTGATGAACCTCGCCGCCGCTCACCGTGACCGGGGAGACCATAGAGCCGCCCTTGACAGCGACACAAGAGCGATCTCTGTCCTGCGCGACATCGGCGATCGCCAGGGCGAGGCCGATGCCCTCGACGATCTGGCGGAGACTCACAGATCCGCCGGGCGGCACACTGACGCCATCGTCGCTCACGAAGCTGCCCTCGCGGTGGTGCGCGATCTGCGGCTGAGGTACAAGGAAGTGGCCTTTCTCTGCGAACTCGGGGAGACCTACCTGCAGGCGGCTCGACCCTGGCAGGCCACGTCGGTGCTCGAGCAAGCGCTGACGATCACGCGGGAGATCCACGATCAGTACGGCGAGGGACGCGCGTTGCTGCGCCTGGGCCGAGCGGCGCAAGCACTCGGGGATGAAGCTGGTGCGCGGCTACGGTGGCAGGCGGCGCTCCGCTTGCTGCGCGCATGCGGTGCACCGGAGGTGGCCGACGTGTGTGCCCTCCTCGACACTTCGGTTCGGGCCCGCTGACAAGCGGCTGGGCACCGCTTCAGAACCTCCTTAGCCGGCCGGTCTAGGCTTCCCCAGTCTTCGACCACTGGGGGAGAAGTGCACTTTCGGGTATTGGGACCAGTTTGCATCGCCAACGACTCGCAAACGATCACTTTGGGTGGTGCCAGGTCGAACGCGTTCCTGGTCACCCTTCTGCTCTTACACAATCGGCCGGTCTCCTTTGACCGCCTGGCCGAGTCGCTGTGGGAGGGTGAACCGCCGGCTTCGGCGAAGGCCAACCTGCGCAGCTACGCCTCCAAGCTGCGCCGCACTCTGGGCCCCGGGGAGCGCGATCGTCTCAAGGTCCAGGATGGCCACTACAACCTGCGGGTCGCCGCTAGTGAAGTCGACGCGGCCACCTTCAACGATCTCGCGCGACAGGGTAGTGCCGCTTTGCGGCGCGGCGATCTCGACCCCGCAGTCTGCCTGCTCCAAGAGGCACTCGGACTCTGGCGAGGTGCAGCCGCCCAAGACGTGCCACGGCTGCCCGGCCTCGCACCGCATCTGGTCACTCTGGAAGAGCGCAGGCTCGGTGCCGCGGAAGACCTGATGCAAGCCCTGCTCGCGAAAGGCGAACTGTCCACCGTGGTCTCCGAGGCACGCGCGTTCCTGGCCGACAACCCGTGTCGGGAACGCGCGTGGGCCCTTCTCATGCTTTCGCTCTACCGCTGCGGCGACGTGGCGGGGGCGCTCGGAGCCTTCGCCGACGCGCGGTCCACGTTCGTCAACCGCCTAGGCGTGGAGCCCGGCCCGGAGCTGCGTGATCTGCAGGTGGCGATCCTGCGCCGCGATTCGGCCGCAGGGAACAGCCGGCGGGAGCCGCTCACGATGGTCGGCGATTCTCCGCCGTGGACTGCGACTCCTGACGTCGTGCCTCGCCAGCTTCCCCGTGACGTCACCTATCTCGTCGGCAGGGAGAGGCAGGTGTCGGATCTGCGAACCAGACTGCTGGCCCACGGTGCGCCGGTCGTCGCCATCCACGGTCCAGCCGGCGTCGGGAAGTCCGCACTGGCCCTGCGACTGGCGCACGCCGTCAGTGAGAGGTTCCCGGACGGTAATCTCTACTTCGACCTGCGCGGCAACATGGCTGATCAGCCACCCGCCGACTGGCGTGCGGCGCTGGACGGCGCGCTGCGTGCGCTGACCCGCCGCCCCGACGAAAACAGCCCTTCGGCTGAGGAGTCCGTCGCCCGGTTCCGCTCGCTGCTGGCCGGACGCCGCGTGCTCCTCGTGATCGACAACGCAGTCGACGCCGACCAGGTGCGATCGCTGCTGCCGCCTCAGCCGCACTGCGCCTGCATCGTCACCAGCCGTCGCATGCTCGCAACGCTCGACGGCGCCTATCATTGCGACCTTCAGCCGCTGCCGACCACGGAGGCCGTCGGCCTGCTCGGCCATCTGGCGGGGGATCAGCGCGTGGCGGCCGAGCCCGATGCCGCTCGTGAGGTGGCCCGGCTGTGTGACCATCTCCCCCTGGCACTCCGCATCGCCGGCGCGCGCCTGGCCACCCGTCCGGCCCACTCCCTCGGCGACTTCGCGGCACGACTGCGAAACAGCCCTTGCCGGCTCGACGAGCTGGAGTTCGAGGATCTCAGCCTGCGCTCCCGGCTGCAGGCCAGCCTCCGCGTGCTGGAGGACAGCGAGAATCCGCTCGACCGCCTCGCCGTAGCCCTCTTCACCCTGGTAGGAAGGTTGCTCGTCAGCGCTGAACGCCCGGCGCGGACGACCACGGATCCCGGCCTCCTCCCCCACCGGGCGCTGGACCGCCTCGTCGATCTACGGTTGCTGGACAGCTCCGGCAGCGACCGTTACCGCATCAGCTCTTTGGCGGCGATCTTCGCCGTCGAGCGTGGTGTCGAGATCGCCGACAAGCCGGGTGCCGCCTCCCGATTCCGGGCGGGAGGCGGTGAGCCGCGGATGCGAGATCAGCAGGGGCTATTGCAGGCGGTGCACCGCTTCTCCCAGTAGCCATCCGAGCAGCAGATCGTGTAGCAGAAACGGTACCGAGAGCCGGCACAGTTTTCGCACGTCGTCTTGCACGTCCAGCACGACCGTGCCGCCGCGGTCGTCTGCGGGACCACCAGGCGCAACGCTCGGTCGGCCAGCTTTCCGACGAAACGCATGTTCGTTCTCCCTTCTGGGGGTTTCGGACACGAGTGATGCTGGCCGCTCGATGTTGCGGGCCCCGCACACGCGGCGCATACGTCCCTCTTCCGCCGCCGTGCACGCCGTATGCGCCGCCGTATGCCTGGAGAGCACACCCTCGTGGCGAGATACACGAGAGCAACGACCATGTCAGGCGAATCGATCTTAGGGAGAGCCCCATGCCAACCCTGTTCTCGCTCCTTGCCTTGATGGGCACGCTGACGCTGCTCAACCTCATCCTGACCTTCGGCGTGATTCGCAGGCTGCGGGAGCACACCGGCCTGCTGTCCTCACGTGGCGCGGACACCATGGCCACGGTCGGGACGACGGTCGCCGACTTCGCCGCGACCACGACGGACGGCGAGCCCATCACCAAGGAGGTGCTGGCCGGCCAGACGCTGGTCGGCTTCCTCTCTCCCACCTGCGGCCCTTGCAAGGAGACCCTGCCCGATTTCGTCCGCCACGCGCGTGAGGCGGTCGGTGGGCGCCGGCAGGTTCTCACGGTCATCTCCGGGGAGGAGGACGCGGCGACCGAGATGATCGCGCAGCTCACCCCGGTCAGCCGCGTGATCGTGGAGCCTCACGGTGGACCGATGGCCACCGCGTTCGAAGTACGGGGATTTCCGTCATTCGCCTTACTGGACGGCACCGGCACCGTGACGGCTGTCGGCCCGCTGGTGATGGAGATGGCGGCGGGGACTGTGATGCAGCGTGCGTGACCGGTTGGCGGCGCAAGGCCCTGTGGCCGACGCCGTGTTCGCCGTCCGGTTGGCGTGGCAGGGCGCGCGGGGCGCACTCCTGATCCCGGTGGCCCTCACTCTCGCCTCGGCCACCGCTCCTGTCGTGGTCGCCTGGCTGACCAAGATTGTTTTGGATCGGATCCTCGTCGCCTCCGACCAAGGCAACGTTCTCATCCTTGCCTGCGCGATCGCCGTCGCCGGTCTGGTGGCAGCCGTCCTGCCGCACGTCACGGAGTTCTTCGACGGGGAACTGGATCGGCGCATCGGCGCAGTCGCGTTCGACAAACTATATGCGGCAGTTGAGCGCTTCATCGGTCTCAGCCGTTTCGAGAACCCGGAGTTCCTCGACCGATTGAGGCTGGCCGATCAGAGCGCACGCAGCATCGGCCGCCTGCTCGACGCGGGCCTGAGCATCGTGCGTGGAGTGCTCATGGCCGCGGGCTTCATCGGCGTGCTGTTTTCCGTCAGCTTGACCGTCACCGCGCTGGTACTCACGGCCGTTGTGCCGACGCTGGTCGCCGAGTTGGCGCTCTCCCGGCGTCGTGCGCGGATGACGGTGGACGTGAGCCCGGCCGAGCGGCGGGAGTTCTTCTACAGCCAGTTGCTCAGCAGTGTGGACGCCGCAAAGGAGATCCGGCTTTTCGGGATCGGCGCCTTCCTGCGCGGGCGCATGCTCCGGGAGCGGCGCGCAGTCGACACCCTCCGCCGCCGCATGGACGGCAAGGAACTGATGGTGCAAATGGTCCTTGGCGCGCTCGGCACGCTGATAGCCGGTGGCGGGCTGGTCTGGGCGGTCCTCGCGGCCTGGCGTGGTGATCTCACGGTCGGCGACATCTCACTCTTCGTGGCCGCCATCGCCGGTGTCCAGACGGCACTCGGCGCGGTGATCGGCGGAATCGCCCGGGGACACCACGGGCTGCTGCTCTTCAGCCACTACCGCGCCGTGGTCAACGCCCCCGCCGACCTGCCCGTGCCCCCTTCACCTGCGCCCGTCGGACCGCTGCGGGAGAGCATCGAGCTGCGAGACGTGTGGTTCCGCTACAGCGCGGACCATCCGTGGGCGCTCCGGGGCGTCAACCTCCGAATCCCGTACGGCCAAGCCGTGGCCCTGGTCGGCCGCAACGGAGCCGGGAAAAGTACGCTCGTCAAGCTCTTGTGCCGCTTCTATGACCCCACGCGTGGATCAATTCTCTGGGACGGCGTGGACATCCGCTCGATGGCACCGGAGCGGCTGCGAGAGCGTGTGGCCGCCGTGTTCCAGGACTACATGGAATACGACTTGACCGCTGGAGAGAACATCGCCCTCGGCGACATATCCGCTCTCGCAGATCAGGCGCGCATAGCGGCCGCGGCCGGCCGGGCGGACATCCACGAAACTCTCGCTGCGCTGCCTCAGGGATACGAGACCATGCTGTCGCGCATGTTCCTGGACGAGGCGGACAGGGCTGACCCCCGAACCGGTGTCGTGTTGTCGGGCGGGCAATGGCAGCGGCTCGCATTAGCCCGGGCGTTCATCCGTGAGCGCCGAGACCTGACGATCCTGGATGAGCCGAGCTCGGGACTCGACGCCGAGGCGGAATACGAGATCCAGCGTAGTATCCGCGCCTATGGCGACGGTCGGACCAGTTTGCTGATCTCGCACCGCCTCGGGTCGGTGCGCGATGCCGACATGATCGTGGTCCTCGATGAGGGCGTCATCGTGGAGCATGGCCGGCACGCCGAGCTCATGTCCTCCGCCGGGCAGTACGCCCAGATGTTCGCTCTGCAAGCAGTCGATTATCAAACCCAGTGAGAGGGCCAAATGATCACGATCATCGCTGTGGCGGGGTTCATCGCGATCAGCCTTGCCTTGTGGTGGCTGCATAGACATTTCGTCATCGTGACCGTGCGCGGCACCAGCATGTTCCCTACCTTCAGCGACGGTGACCATCTGCTGGTGCGGCGGATCTCGCTGGGACGGGTACGTCGAGACCACGTCGTCGTGCTGGCCAACGATATGATCGACACCGCCCAGCCGCCGTGGGTCATCAAGCGAGTGCTGGCCGTGCCGGGCGATCCGGTGCCGAAGGCGGCCATCCCGTCATTGAGGTCCTCGCGCGACGTCGTCGTGCCCGAGGGGCGGCTTGTCCTCGTGGGCGACAACCCAGCGCACAGCCACGACTCCCGGCAATCCGGGTACTTCGCTGGCGACGGCCTGCTCGGCGTGGCCGTGACTCGCCTGCCGTATGCCCCCTCTGCCAAGAGTGCTCCTTCGAATGTCGTGCTGGTGGAGACTCCCAAGGCCGGCGTACAGCCAGCGAGCATCGTCGCACGATCCCCCCGCCCGCGGAGCTGACCGTGCAGTACCTCGTCCTGGGTGCCCAGTTCCTGATCGGAACAGTCTTCATCGCCGCTGTCATGTCCAAGCTGGTTGCCTTCCAACTGTTCGTTCAGTCGCTTCGAGAGATGCGCGTGCTGCCCGCTAGGTGGGTGCACCTGGCCTCGCTGACCGTCGTGGCGGCCGAGTGCGCCGTCTTCCTGTGCCTGGCCATCCCCGTGGCTGCGCCGGCCGGGCTCGCTCTCGCGTTCTGCCTGCTGGGCGCGTTCAGCATCGCCATCCTGGTGTCACTGCGGCGAAAGCAGCATGTGCCGTGCAGGTGTTTCGGTTCGTCCACGACACCGCTGGGCATGGCGCATGTGATCCGCAACGGGGTACTCGCCGTCGTCGCCGCGACCGGCCTCCTCCTGCCGGACCGTGATGCGCCGGGGGAGGCCGCCGCGATACTGGTCGCGGCGATCACAGGAACCTTCCTCGGCTTCGCAGCCGCACGACTGGACGACGTGATCAAGCTGTTCCAGCCTGTCTCAGCCGGTCGAGGATGATGGGACAACAGTCCGCGCCGAGTCCTCCCTCTTGGGCTGGACGAACTGGCGACGACCGCCGACGCGCTGGAGGGTTTGGATCACCTCCAGGGTGGCGGCCTCCACATCAACGTCCTGCCAGCGGAGCCGGGAAGTTCGCCGCGCCGCAGACCGAGGCAGACTTTTGGGTTCACGTGGATACTGCTGTCATGCAGTGGGGAAGGTGACCGCCACGGTGGCCACATTGGCGCGGGTGTGAGCGGCGCCCCGCTGATAGTGGAAGACGGCACGGTCGCCGGGATGGTTGTCGCAGCGGCGAAAGATCATCCGAACCGCGGGTATGCGCTGGCCGCCGAGGAAATCCTTCCCGTCGCCAACGACGCGACTGATGCCACGAGACATGTCTCAACCCTGCAGTGCGATACGGATCGCTGAGCGGTCGCCTCGCCCGCGTAACGGTCTGGAAGAAGGGTCGCAGCCCCCGGCAGGCGCACATGAACCCGGCGCACCCCGACAGCGATCACACGTGTACTGACTGTGGTAGTAAAGACCACTACACGTACATCTGTGGCAATCGGGGGCACTGTGACAATGCTCAGTCGGCGACGGCTTCTCCAGGCGGGCGTGGGTACCGTGCCGGCGGTCGCGCTCGGGGCGCGGCCCGCGCAGGCCGGCTCGGCCGACGTGCTGACCACCGGCGTGGTGCCGAGCGCGCTGGCCGGGTTCGACAAGGCGATGCAGGCGTTCATCACCGAGCGGAACATCTCCTGCGCCCAACTCGCGGTCGCCAAGAACGGCAAGATCCTGCTCGCCCGCGGCTACGGGGTCTACTCCAAGCCGGGCGCCACGATCGTGCGCGTGCAGCCGACGTCACTGTTCCGGATCGCAAGTCTCAGCAAGAGTCTCACCGGAGCCGCGATCGCCCGGCTGGCCCAGGACGGCAAGCTGGCCATGGGCACCAAGGTCGCCTCTCTGCTCGGGTTGCCGACCACGGCCGACCCTCGGCTCGCGAACGTCACCCTGTGGCGGCTGCTCCAGCACACCGGCGGCTGGGACCGTGGCGTGTCCCCGGACCCGCTCTGGAACGACCACACGATCTCCGCGTCGCTGGACGTGCCGCTGCCGATCGATCACGCTGACATCGTCAAGTACGTCACCGCGCGCAAGCTCGACTTCGACCCGGGCACCAAGTACGTCTACAGCAACTACGGCTACATGCTGGCGGGCCGGGTCATCGAGAAGGTGTCCGGCATGAGCTACGAGTCGTATCTCAGGCAGAAGCTCCTCGCCCCCCTTGGGATCACCCGGATGCGGCTCGGCCGCAGCCTCCGCAGCGAGGCCTTCTCCACTGAGGTGACTTACGCGTCGAAGTACACCCACAAGAGCGTCGTGGACGCGTCCGGCGCGGTCGTGCCGTACCCGTACGGCGGGTTCAACATGCCGAACCAGGACGCCAACGGCGGCTGGCTCGCCTCGGCCGTCGACATGGTCAAGTGGGGGTTCGCCTTCGACGCGGCCGGGCCGGTGCTCAACTCGACGTCGATCTCGCGGGTGTTCGCCAAGCCGGAGATCGGCGTGAACGCCAACGGCTCCTGGTACGGCCTCGGCTGGAGCGTACGCAACAACAACGTCGGCGGGCTGAACACCTGGCACAACGGCTCAATGCCCGGAACATTCAGCTTTCTCGCACGGGTCCAGAACGGCGTCAGCTACTGCGCGATCTTCAACCGCAGGGAGGAGGAGGGAACGCCCGACTTCGACGCGATCGACCCCATCCTCGGCGAGGCGATCGGCACCGTGAAGACGTGGCCGACGACGGACCTCAGCCCGCGGTACTTCTGATCCCTACGGCTGCTCACCCCGACCAGCAGGATCCGGTGAGCGTGGTCAAGCCGGCCGCGGCGGTGCTGTGCACCGCCGCGGCCGGTCAAGACGCTGGTGGATCGTGCTGGTCGCCGACGTCAGCCCGTGGCTGCGGTCAAATGACAGCTAACCCGCACGCGGTGGACCCGCCTTGACGCGCTGCACGAGTTGCTCCGTGGAACCCCGATATCCGTGGAGATGCTCCAGCCACCACGTAGCGCCCGCGTCGGCGTATGCCCTTACCGAGGAGCCGGGCTCGCTCACCCCGATGAGCGCCACCTCGAAATCTGCGTCCGAAGGCCGGTGCCGGCGCACCTCGCCGACCTGAGCGGCGAGTGAGCCGGGCGACAGCGTCATGCGGCCCTCCTGGTCGTCGCCGGCGACGACCCAGCCGTCCCAGCGAGCGGCACGGCGAAGAGCGCCCGGAGCCGAGCCCCCCACCCACACCGGGACCCGGGGGCGCTGTAGCGGCAGCGGCGACAGCCGTACCCCATCGACCGTGTAGTGGGCGCCCCGATGGCGCACTTCGTCGCCGGACCAGAGCGAGGAGATCACTTCGAGCGCCTCGTCGAGCACGTTACCGCCGGGGCGAGGCGAGCCGAAAGCGGTGAACTCGGCGGTCACCCCGCCCAGCCCGGCCCCCAGAATCGCCCGGCCGCCGCTCAACCTGTCGAACGTGGCCACGGTGTGAGCCAGCGTCTCCGGACGATGCCGGGCCACGGCGGTCACCGCCGTACCCAGCCGGATACGGGAGGTTTCCTGAGCCGCGGCGGCCAGCACCACCCACGGGTCGGCCGATGGCGTCCCCCAAGCGAAGGCAAGGTGGTCCCAGACCAGCACGGCGTCCCATCCGGCGGCCTCGGCCTCCCGAGCCAAAGCCACCAAGCGCGATGGCTCCGCGAGGTCACCGAGGATCGCGACGTCGATACCGTAACGCATAGCCCCACTGAAGCACTCGGCACCGACAGTGCAACGTACTGCCTGGCCGTTCCGTTGGACGGCGGGAAGCTCGTCGGCCGCGTCATTCTGCAGGGGCCGCACAGTAGGAGCGAATCGCGTCGGACATGACTGTGTGCAGCGTTACATGTGATGACCGTTACATTTTCTAGCTTGGCGGCACGTGGGAGGCGCATACTCCAGGCCATGCAAAATCACGTGATCGACCGGCGGGGACTCCTGCGCGCCGGCCTCGTCGTCGGAGGCCTCCTCGCCGGTACGGCATCCGCGGGCACCGCAGTATTCGCCCAGACCGCGGAGCCGCTGGACGGGACCGCGCCAGAGCAGCGTCCCGCCACCCCCGACCAGGCGTGGGCGGCCCTGCGCGAGGGCAACCGCCGCTGGGTGACCGGCGACGTCACCCACCCGCACCAGGACGCCGCGCGGCGCAAGGCGGTGGCGGAGAAGCAGGACCCGTTCGCGGTCGTCTTCTCGTGCATCGACTCGCGGGTCGCGCCAGAGCTGGTCTTCGACACCGGGCTGGGCGACCTGTTCGTGGTACGGACCGCCGGACAGACCATTGACCCGCTGGTCACGGGCTCCGCAGAGTACGGTCCGGCAGAGATGGGCACTCCGCTCGTCGTCGTGCTCGGCCACCAGCGCTGCGGGGCCGTCACGGCCGCCGCGGAGGCGCTGCACGACCACAAGAAGCTGCCGGGCGAGCTGAGCACGATCGAGTCCTCCCTCCGTTCGGCCTACAAGCGCTCGGACGGCGACGTCGACAAGATGATCCGCATCAACACCATCGACGTGGTGAACCAGCTCAAGAAGGACAAGCTGTTCGCTCCCCTCATCGCCAAGGACAAGCTCAAGGTGATCGGCGCGTACTACTCGATCGACACTGGTGAGGTCACCCGGCTCCGCTGACCCCGGCGGGCGGGAAGAGCGCCCCGGGAGAAAGGCGCTTGCGGCGGGCACGGCCCCGGCGGTTCGGCGCTGGTCCCTCGGCGCCCCCGGCGGTTCGGCGCTGGTCTCTCGGCGCCCCCGCCGGGCCGCCTTCCCCACGGTCCTCCCCCGCGCCGAACCCCCGGACGCGATAGGAGGCTTCCTCTCCATTAACCAGGTAGCACGCGAACGTCAGCGCTGGGCATGGTGGTCCACCAGCGGTCGTAGCGGCGGTAGACCCGCGGTTCGCGATCGGCCAGGAACGCCACGAGCGTCTTGGCTTCGGCGGCGAGTCCATCCCATGCCTCCTCCGGAAGCCGGTGGAACGCGGTGGCCTCGATTCCGCCTTCGACTGGGCGCCATACCCCGGCGACGTAGCCGTCGATGAGGAGCGTCGGCAGCACGTCGCCGTTCGACCGGATGACCAGCTTTCGGTAGTCGGGCGGGATGACGCGGCTGCGGTCGAAGTAGGCGAGCAGGATGCTGTCCCACATGGCCATCAGCCTGGGCGGGGCCGGTGTGTCCTCAGCCGGGCGCGGTACGCCGAGGACGTCGAACAGGTCCGTGCCGTCGGGGCCTTCCAGCCGCTCCAGCACGCCGGAGAGAGCACGTATGGCCTCCCGCACTCTGGAACGTTGAACCAGGGCGAACTGCGCCACGTCCGCCACGGATGCCGGGCCGAACCCCGCCAGATAGCGCAGGACCAAACTCTGCAGGCACTCGTCGGTCCCCGGGGTCGGCGGCGTCCCGGCGGTGATGAACGACGGCCGCGAACCGAACGACCACGGCGCGCCGGTAGGGGCGTGCCGCAGCGGCGCGAACGTCCGCAGCGCCCACCACACGCTCTTCGGGACGACGCCCAGCCGCGCGCCGAGCCAGGCTTCGATCTCGGCCGCCGTACGGGCTCGGTCTGCGAACTCCAGCAGCTCCGGGACCAGCGCGTCGGCGTCGGTGGCGGAAAGCCCGCTCACCGTGAAGCGCGGGTCGCCGAGCCTGGCGCCACGCAGCGTCGGCTGCATGGCGGCATGCATGACCGGATGGTCGTCTGCGTGCACCACGTGCAAAGTGATCCGCATCAGGGTGGCCTTCACCAGCATGCGGTCGCTGAAGGCCGTGTCCAGGTCGGCCGGGTCGAAGTCGGTCAGCCGGTTCCATAACGCCACATAGGGCGAGGCGGGCTGCTGCGCCTGCAGGGCGACCACGCGGCGGACCGCGTCCCTGACATCGAGTGCCTCCCTGCCAAGAAGCAACTGCCGGCTCAGCGTGGCTCGGTTGAGCTCCCGTGCACTCATACGCATGCCGAAAGTGTCTCGCAACCGACTGACATCCGCGGCTCGTGAAGAGCTCACGTGGCGAGCCGGCCGCTACCGGCAGGTCGCCGTCTCCACGGAGCAGTGTTTGACCTCGGGATAGCGCGCCGACGGCTTGTCCAACAAGGGCTGCGCCTTCTTACCCAGGTGCAGGTCGAAGAAGGCGCCAACGTACTTTCGGGTGATTTCCAGAGAACGAACCGGGGTCAGGCCGGCCCCGAGGTCGATGCCGAGTTGTCCGGCCAGCAGTGGAACGTCGGTGAAGGACGCGTGCTCCGCGCCGGCCACCACGAGCCAGCGCTTCCACCTGGTCAGGCGTTTCCAGTCGCGCTCCCACGTGCTGTCCTTGCCTCCAGGGCTGTGCATCTCCTGCGTGCCCAGGAACAGGAACGGCCGCGACAACCCGCTCGGCGGGATCGGGGCGAACGTGGTGCCGTCCATGTTGATCCCCGCACGCACCCGGGAGTCCTTCAGCATGGCGGCGATGCTGCTTGCACCTCCCACGGATTGGCCCGCCATCGCGATCCTGGACGGGTCGATCAGCCGGGCGCCCTTCCACTGCGAGCGCGACCGGGTCAGCTGGTCGAGCACGAAGGACACATCGAGCGCCCGGCTTCCCACCACTTTCTCCCCGAATCCCTCGCCCTTGGCCTGGCAAGCGACGCAGGTGGTGACCCGTCCATCGGGGAAGGCCGTGGCGGCGGACTCGTACGTATGGTCGATTCCGACCACCACATAACCTCTGCTCGCCAGATCCTCGGCCAGGGCCGTGAGCGAGCTTCGGTGCGAGTTGAAGCCGGGGGAAAGCACCACGAGTGGCAGGCTGCGGCTACGCCCTGCCGGGTTCGCGTCGCTGAAGGCGTTGGTCCGCGTCTTGCTCAGCACGTCGAACGGCACGCCGGGGAGCTGAGCGTCCTTCACCAGGAGCTCCGACTCCTTTGGCGTCACGTACTGCGCTCGCCGCTCGCCCCGCGGCTTCGCCGGGTACCACAGAGAGACCATGAGCTCCCTCGCTTTCGCCTCGGGGACCCAGGGGTCGTGGCGAGAGACGTCTTTCAGATGGAGGGACGTGGCGCCGACCGGATGGGAACCCGTTGGCTTGGGCAGGTACAGCGTGCTCGTCGGCGCGGCCGAACGGCCGGCGGACGCGGTGGAGGCGGACGCGGACGCCGTACAGGCAGAGGCCACGAGGGCGAGCAGTCCTACGACCGCGACCGCGCTGCCCCGCTTGATCGGAGCCCACGGCGTCCGCCTTCCGCTGCCGGAGAGCGTCGGCACGGCGACCGCCTCGTCCTCCTTGGCAGTCCACGTCGGCGCACCAGCGCCTTGCGCCTCGATCACATGACCCATGAACGTTGGTCCTTCCCGTTGGGAGGCCGTCTCGACGGGGAAATCGCCGTGCGACCTGATGACGGGAACGAAGCTAGGCGGAGCCGATGTTCACGCGCGTCGGCTGCCACGCCGACATCGGATACCTCCTGCGAACGACCCGGCCGCGATGTCATCCCTGAGATGTACTCCCGATGGCCACCGCCCCGGTCACTGAGAAGGATGCGCGGCAAATCACGCAGGCAGGACAATGTGCCGATGGCAGCAGAGGAACGACGGCTTTGGCGGCAGTACGTGCTGGACGTGCTGCGTCCCGAGGAGCAGACCGCCCGGCCGTCTCGCCGAGCGCTTGTCACCGACGTGCTGCTCGCGATCGTACTGACCGTCACCGCGGTGGCCGCGGTGGCGAGCTTCCGTGGCGGTGACCAGTCCACCGGTGAGCGACCACCGCACCTGGTCGAATCGTTGCAGCTCCGGCCCACCCCGCCGGCACGGCCGGCCGACCCGACCGCACCTTCCCAAAACACATCCGTCGACCGCCCGAGCAACGACCCCCACCCGCTCCTGGTGATTCTGACCACCCTGCCGTTGGCGGCCCGGCGCCGCTATCCGCTCACCACGTTCTGGGTGGTGTTGCTCGCAGCGCTGGCCACGTCCGAGGGCGCTACGTGGATCACCGTGCTCGCCTGCGCCATTGCCGCCTACAGCGCGGTCGCCCACAGCCGCCACCGGGCACCGGCGATGGCCGGCCTGGTGGCCGCGGCTGTGCTGGCCGGCACCATCTTCCGAGGCGTCGCGCCGGTGCTGCCGAGTTGGCTGGGGCCGTTCGTCGTACTGCTGAGCGCCGGTGGCCTCGCCGGCTTCGTCCGTTTCTGGCAGCGGCGGCTCAGAGCCGGCCGGGATCGGCTCACTCAGCTGCAGCAGGATCAGGAGGATGCCATGCACAGGGCTGTGGAGGAGGAGCGCTCCCGGATGGCCGGCGAGCTGCACGATATCGTCACCCACAACGTGAGTGTGATGGTGATCCAGGCCGGCGCCGCGCGCAAAGTGATGGACGCCGAGCCGGAGGAGTCGAAGCGGGCCCTGCTCGCCATCGAAGCGAGCGGCCGAGCGGCCATGGGCGAACTTCGCCATGTCATGGGCCTGCTCTCCGGCTCAGACAGCGGGCGCCCCGACGGCTCGGGCGAAGGGCTCGAACCGCAGCCCGGGCTCGACCGGCTCGACGCTCTGGTCGATCGGGTTCGCGCGGCCGGGATAGGGGTCAGTGTCGCGATGTCGCCGCCGCCTGATCCCCTGCCGCCCGGGGTCGACCTGACTGCCTACCGCGTCGTACAGGAAGCCCTGACCAACACGATCAAGCACGCGGCCCACGCGGAGGCGTCCGTCACGATCGGCCACAGCGGTGATTGGCTGGAGATCGAGGTCGCCGACACCGGTGGAGCGCAGCGGAACTCCTCGCGGACCGGCGGCGGTCGTGGGCTGATCGGGCTGCGCGAGCGCCTCGCCGTCTACGGCGGCACCTTGGACGCCGGGCGGAGACCCGGCGGCGGATACCGGGTCAAAGCGCGAGTCCCGTGGAGAGCCACATGAGCCGGCCCCTGCGCGCGGTGATCGCCGATGATCAGGCGCTGGTACGCACCGGCTTCCGGATGATCCTCGCCGCCGACGGCATCGAGGTGACGGCGGAGGCGGCCAACGGAGCCGAGGCGGTCACGGCAGTCCGGCGCACCAGGCCCGACGTCGTGCTCATGGACATCAGAATGCCGCAGATGGACGGCATCGAAGCCACTCGGCGAATTCTGGCCGATGGAGCGGACGAGACCCGCGTGCTCATCCTGACCACCTATGATCTCGACCACTACGTCTACACCGCCCTCACCGCGGGCGCCAGCGGCTTCCTGCTCAAGGACGTCACCCCCGAGCACCTGGTGACCGCGGTGCGTCTGGTGCGTTCCGGTGACGCCCTCCTCGCACCGACGATCACCCGCCGCCTGGTCGAGCGTTTCGCCCGCCGCGACGACGCGAAGGCCGCGCTCCATCGTGATCTGTCGGAGCTGACGCCGCGGGAGCTCGAGGTGCTGCGGCTGCTCGCCACCGGTCTGAGCAACGCCGAGCTCGCCGAGCGGCTGACTCTCAGCCCGACGACGGTGAAGACCCATGTCGCGCGTATCTTGTCCAAACTCGGCCTCAGGGACCGTGTCCAGGCCGTCGTGCTCGCCTACGAGACTGGACTGATCTCCCCGGGCGGTGGGGCCGGAAGAGAGTGAGTACGGCCAGGCGGCGGCCGGAGGGCTACGTCTGCCGCTTCGGCCGGCCGCCCTTCGATGACTACTGAGTCCTGCAGACGGTTCCGTTGAGGGTGAAGACGCTGGGAAGCACGTTCGGGCCGGAGTAGTTGCCGACGAAGCCGATCGTGGTCGACGCCCCTGTGGGGAGCGAGCCGTTGCCGGAGTCGTTGACGACCTTGACGTTCGATCCGTTCTGCGACCAGACGGCGCTCCAGCCGCTGCCCAGGCTCTGCCACGTCGCCGGCCAGTTGAAGTTCAGGGTCCAGCCGTTGATCGGGGCGCCGTTGTTGGTGATGTCGATGGCGCCGACGTAGCCGCTCGCCCAGTCGGACTGGATGGTCAGGCGTACGGTGCAGGAGCTGGAGGCGGGGGTGCCCGTGGTGAACGTCAGCGGCGGGGAGGCCCACGAGACGCCGCCGCCGCTGTCGCGGGCGATCACGTTGACGGTGTAGCGGGTGCCTGGCTGCAGGTTGTCCACGGTGAGCGAGGTGCCGGAGGTCTCCCCCAACTGCTCGCTGATGACGCCGTTCTGGCGGTGGACCTCGTACTTCGCGATCGGGCGGGCGCCGGCGGCCGCGGCGGGCCAGGAGATCGTGGCGGTCTTGTCCGTCACGTTGGCCGCGGTCGGCTGGCCGGGCGCGCCCGGGAGCCCGGTCTGGGCCGTGTCGGGGCGCAGGATGATCGTCGTCATGGAGAGCGGCGGCAGGGTGGGGGTGGCCGTCGTCGAGGTGGTGATGCTCGTGGCGCCGTTGGTGTGGGTCAGTACGGTGGGCGCCCCGGACGCCGGGCGGAAGCCGGAGTAGTCGAGCGCGACGGGGTAGGACGTGTCGGACGAGGTGTTGATCAGCAGCACGGCCAGGTCGCCGTTGGGGCGGCGGGCGGCGTGCGCGCTGACCTTGGCCTGGTCGGTCGCGGCCTTGATGAACTGGTCGCCGGGGCGGGCGAACTTGCTCACCATCTGCAGGGCGTAGTACGGCGCGAAGGGGGTGTTCAGCACCGGCTCGCAGACGCTGCCGTCCGAGGTGCAGGTCGCACTGGACAGCAGGCCGAAGTCGCCGTAGTCGGTGTACCCGGCGACCTGCGTGACGTTGCCGATGCCGTTGCGCACGTTCCACCAGTCGACCGTGAAGACCCCGTTCGCCAGCAGCGTCGCGTACGCGTCGGCGGCGGCCAGCGCCCCCGGCTGCGTGGTCGTGCCGCCGTTGCTGGAACCGGTGTTGAACTCGGTCATCGAGATGCCGATCCGCTCGGATCCGGATCCCGCGTACTTCGCGATCTGCTGGCGGGTGAGGTGGATCATGTCGGGTACGTGGCCGGCCTTGTCGAAGGCGCCCGGGTACCAGTGGAGGATCACAAAGTCGATCTTCGGTCCGGCGGTCGAGAGGACGACCTTGTTCCAGGTTCCGTCGTCGCCCTCGGCCACGATCCCGTCGGGCCAGTTGGCCGGCGTGGTCAGCACCGCGCCGATCTTGATGGTCGGGTCGACCGCCTTCATCGCGTCGCTGTAGGCGACGACGTGGCGGGCGTACTCGGCCGGGCTCTTGTCGGCGTGGTTGTCGGCCTCCCAGGCGGCGCCGTAGTGCCCGTTGCCGTAGTTCTCGTTGCCGATCTCCCAGTACTTGATTCCGTAGCCCTTGGTGACGTTGGCGTGGCGCACCCAGGCGGCGGCCTCCTCGGCGGTGCCGGTGCCGTAGTTGGCGGTCACCATGGCCTGCGCCCCCGTGCGCCGCACGCCGCCCATGAAGGTGTCGAAGTCCGTGTTGGGAGCCACGTAGCCGCCCGGAGCGGTGTGGTCGGCCCAGTGGTAGATGTCGGAGTACGAGCCGCCGGGATAGCGCAGCAGCTTCACGCCTGCGTCCTTGAGCAGGTCCGCGGTCTCGTCGGTGCCCAGGTAGGTGTCCCAGATCGCATGGTTCGTACCAATGCCGGTCTCGGGGACTTTCGCGAGCGCGGCGCGGGCGTTGACGGTCACCGCGACCGGTGCGGCTTCGTCGGCGTACGCCGCGGGGGCGGTCAGTACGGTCAGCGTCAGCAGGACGGCGGACATGGCTCGTAAGAGGGATTTCGGCATCGGCGCACCTCGCCATGGGTAGCGGTATTCAGTCGACACCCCCTCCCGACCAGGAGGCACCATGATCATGCGGTGCGACGTCACGCCCGTCAACCAAAGCTGAAACTTTCACGCCGCACGGCCCGCGGGGACCTCTTCGCCCGTCACGGGCGCGACTCGCCACAGGCGCACGGTCGCGAGCACCACGAGCACGGTGGCCCTTTGGGACCCCTACGAGGCGGGCTCGTATCGGGCGCGGCGGGCGATCGCGGAGAATCCGAGCCCCTGGAAGAGGGCGGCGGACGCGGGGTTGTTGACGTTGATGTCCAGGAAGACTTCCGTGTCGCCGTTCTTACGCATGCGTTCGAGGGCGGCGACGGCGAGTGCTCGTCCGAGGCCGCGCCGCCGCCATTCCGGTACGGCGCCGACCTGGATCAGGAAGCCTTGCGCGCAGGCCACGAAACCGACGGGCGTCCCGTCGGAGGTCTGCGCCACCAGGGAACACTGAGGCAGGAATTCGTCGTCGACCAGCCAGTCGGCCCACTGGGTCTGTGACCAGCCGGGAAAGCCGGGACGATCCGCGAAAGACGCCCGGTAGGCCGCGTAGAAAGCGCCCTGGTTGCCTTCCGTCCATTCTTCGACCCGAATGTCTTGCGGAAGTGGAAAGGGCGGAAGGGAAAACGTCAGGTCGCAACGGTAGACGTCTTCGGCGAATGCCTGCGTGAAACCCCGCGACACGAAAAGCTCGTGGGCTTCCGGGGTCAGCAACTCGGTCTCCACCTGAAGGCGCCGCGACCGTTGCTTCCCCACGTCGATGAGCTGGTCGAGAAGTCTGGAGCCCAGGCCGCGCCCGCGGTGGTCCGGGTCGACGAGGCCGACCAGCGCGGCGGCGTCCTTCACGGGGCGCACCGCTCCGCAAGCGATCAGGTGACCGTCGTCGAAGGCGCCCACTGCCGTCACCTCGGCGCCGGCGTATCGACGCGCCAGAAAGGCTTGCGATGTGGTGGCCTCGAGCCCGCCGTCGTGCGTCATGCATTTGTGCGCGAGGTCCGCGATCTCAGTAATGTTCGCCGGTGCCAGCGCCGCCCACACAACGCCCACGATCAGCCTCTCTCTCCATAAACGGAATGAGCATACTGACGACGGCAAGCGATTATCCGTGCGTGTCTCCGGGGACGGCCAGGCCGGTCTCATAGGCGGCGATCACGGCCTGGACCCGGTCGCGTAGCCCCAGCTTGGTCAGCACGTTGCTGACGTGCGTCTTCACGGTGTGCTCGCTGACCACCATGGTCTGCGCGATCTCCGCGTTGGACAGGCCGCGCGCGATCATCCGCAGCGTCTCCTGTTCGCGCGCCGTCAGTACGGCCAGCCGCTCCGACGGCGGTGCCGCGGGACGGGCGATCGCTCTGGAGGTGAACTCGGCGATCAGCTTCGTGGTGACCGAGGGCGAGAGGAGGGACTGGCCGGCCGCGACCACCCGTACGGCGTGGACGAGGTCGTCCCGGCGGACGTCCTTGAGCAGGAACCCGCTCGCCCCCGCGCGCAGCGCGTCGTAGACGTAGTCGTCCAGGTCGAACGTGGTCAGCATGAGCACGCGGCAGTCGCTGTCCGCGCAGACGACGCGGGCCGCCTCGATGCCGTCCATGACGGGCATGCGGATGTCGAGCAGGAGGAGGTCGGGACGGTGCGCGCGGACGGCCGCGATGGCTTGGGCGCCGTCACCCGCCTCGGCGACGACCTCGATGTCCGGCTGGGCGTCCAGGATCATGCTGAACCCGGCGCGTACCAGCTCCTGGTCGTCGGCTATCACGACACGCACGGTCATGCGGCCGCCACCCGGCCGAGCAGCGGAAGCCGTACGAGAACCCGGAAGCCCGGCCCGTCGGTGCGCCGGCCCATGGCGGCGGTGCCGCCGCAGGCCGAGGCCCGCTCGCGGATGCCGATCAAGCCGTTGCCGCCCGAGGGGAGGGCCGGACCGCCACCGCGGCCGTCGTCGGTTATGTCGATCATGAGAGCGTCGTCCTGCCAGGTGAGTACGATGTCGGCGCGGGTGGCGCCCGCGTGCTTGACGATGTTGGTGAGGGCTTCCTGGGTGATCCGGTAGGCGGCGATCTCGGTGTCCGGAGACAGCTGCCCCGGCCGGCCAGAGGTGGAGTATGTCACGTTGAGTCCGGTGGCTCGGACCTGATCGGCCAAGGTGGGGAGCGCGGCGATGGTGGGCTGGGGCGCTCGCGGGCCCTGGTCCTCCTTGAGGACGTTCAGCAGGCGGCGGATCTGGTCCATGGCGTCGCGCCCGGCCGCGGCGATCGCGTCGAAGGCGGCCTCCGCCCTGGCCGGGTTGCTCCTGACCACCACCGGCCCGGCCTCGGCCTGGACCACCATGAGGCTGACGGCGTGGGCCAGGATGTCGTGCATGTCGCGGGCGATCCTGGCCCGCTCGCGTTCGGCGGCCCGTTCGGCCTCGGCCTGACGTTCACGGGCCAGCTGAGCGGCCCGCTCCTCCAGTGCGGCGGCGTGGGCCCGGGAGGCGGCGGCCGCCCGGCCGATGGCGTAGGCGGCGACGAAGAGCACGACGCCGCGCAGCGCGGTCTCCGACGAGCCGACCAGGAGCAGGCCGCCGCCGACGGAGATGAGGAGCATGGTCACGCGGGTCCACCGGGTGGAATAGGCGGCGAGGGTGTAGAGCGCCACCAGGCCGCCGTACCAGATGGGCTGGGCGGCCACCTCGTCGACGCCGTCGTAGCAGGCCGTCGCGGTGAGGGTGGCCATCAGGACGATCACCGGCGCGCGGCGCCGCCAGATCAGCGGCACCGTGGCGGCGACCACGACGACGTATCCCCACCAGTGCCAGGGCCCGCCGTACGGGTTCTCGCGGGAGAGGAGCGGCCACAGCTGCACGAACAGCGCCAGCGCCGCCAGCCCCGCGTCCAGCCAGATCGGCGGCAGCGTGCGCGACCACCGGCGAATCGGGTCGAAGAACGGTAGATCGGACACGAGGTCCAATCTTGCCCTCTGTGTCATGCGAGGACGGTGGCGGGCTTGGCCGGGACGGCGGCGGCTTCGCGGGCGAGCGGCACGAACGACACCAGCAGGAAGACCGCGCCGACCGGAATGAGGTCCTTGTCCACGAACGGCAGGACGAGGTCGATCAGGACCAGGACCGGCGTCCACGCCTTGACCCGGCGCATGACGGCGAGCTGGACGACCAGGGCGAGCTGGCCCAGATAGAACAGGAACGGGCCGCCGTCGTAGACCGCGATCGACACGCCGGGGACGTCCTGGATCCGCTCGAACAGGACGCCCATCCCGGCACGGTCCGCGGACAGGAACCCGACGACGATGTCGATGCCGAACTGCGCGAGAAGGGCCACGATGCCGGCGGTCCCGGCCACCGCGCTCACGGTGGACAGGGCGTTGCGCCCCGCCATGCTCCGCATCCGCCAGAAGATGGGGACGAACAGGACAAGGGCCGCGATGAACGCGAGATGGCCGGTGGTCCAGGCGATGCCGGGTCCCCGGCCGCCGTCGAGACCGTCGAGGATGCGGATCACACCGTAGGCGAGCACGAGCAGAGGCGCGGCGATGAAGGCGATTCGGGGGTTCATGGGGTAAATCGTCGGCTGTCCGAGGGGGCGCGGACATCGCCGGTGCGAGCGATTCGGGCGCTCCCTCGCAGGAGTGAGTGCGAATCCGTCGCACCGGCGATCCAGGCGGCCACGCCGACGCCGAGCCCCTGTCCCCCGCCGGCGGTCATTCAGCCCGATCCCGCCGATCGACAAAGCGGCGTTGCGTCAGTCCATCGCCGGCCTGCCCACGGCTGACGCCACCGCCGCGATCGTCCGGATGGGCGGCAGCAAGGACTCCGGGAGGGACGCGACCGGCGTAGCCGGGCGATCTGACAGCCGTCGAGTAGATCTTTTACACCGTTTTGTCATATGGAGGGTACAGACGGCTACACTCCTGGAATGCGTTTTGTCCCTTTTGTCGTGATTGTTGCTGCATTCCTCATGGGTGCCGCCACACCCGCAACGGCCATCACCAATGGCTCCGCCGACGGAAACGCACACCCTGAAGTCGGAGCCCTCGTCGCCGAGAAGGCGCACCCTGACGGCACGTGGACGTACTGCACCGGCACCCTCGTCTCGCCCACCGTCTTCCTCACGGCCGCCCACTGCGGGAAACCGAAGCAGAAGACCGCCCAGGTCACCTTCGCCGCCCAGTACGAACCCGGGGCCACGCTCTACACCGGCCGCTACGTGCCGGACCCGCGATTCAGGGAAGAGTCCGAGTTCCACGACATGGCCGTGGTCATGTTCAGCAAGCCCATCCCGGGCATCAAGCCCGCCCAGTTGCCCGAGCTGGGCATGCTCGATCGCCTCAAGGCGGACAACGAGCTGAAGACGGCGCGGTTCACCCCGGTCGGGTACGGCTCGCTGGCCCCTACCAAGAAGGCGCGCGAGAGGCAGTTCCACTACACCGACCAGCGCAACAAGGCCTCGATCTCCTTCAAGGCCCTCTCTCGCAGATGGCTCGACCTCTCGGTGAAGTCCGCACAAGACGGCAGCACCTGCTTCGGCGACTCGGGCGGCCCCAACTTCCTGGGAGGGCCCGACTCGCACCTCCTGGTGGCCACGTCGATCAGCGGAGCCGACGACGACTGCAAGGGAACCAACTACGACTACCGTCTCGACACCACCACGGCCCGGCGGTTCCTCGGCAAGTTCCTCACCCTTCCCTGAACCGGACGCGACCGCGCCGGCGGGATGCCGGCGCGGCCGGATACGCGAGCGCCGGCACGTCAGCGGCGACGGCGCCGGCGGCGACGCGAGCGAGACGATTCGTTGTCAGGTCCCGGAGACGGGATCGGCAAGACACCGGTCAACCGTGGGCGGAACATCGCGACGCCCAGGTAATGCTGGATGGACATGATGGTCCCCCGTGGAATTCGCGGCACGAGCACCGGAACAGTGCGCCTCCCGGCGCTCCTCAAACCCAGTTAAATACCCCGGGCTCGGCCTGGCAACCGAGCGGCTACTTGACGGACAACCGGCGGCCCTTGAACATCGGGTGCTTGGTCTCCCAGTATCGCCAGCCCTCCACCCTCGCGGGCACGTTGGCGATTCCCGTGGCGATCTTGACGTGGCGGCACGTGCCGAGCACCGACCAGGCGGAAAAGCCGATGCGGTAACCGAACACGCGATACCACATGTTGCCGTACATTCCCTCGCTGATCTCCTGGGTGTATTCGTGTCCGGTGAAGACCATGTGCCGCTCTTCGAGGTGCGGCAGCCCCAACTTGCGCAGGCGGCGGACCACTTCGTCGGTGTCGGTCACGGTTTCGCTCTTGCTGGCGGTATCCGTTTCGCTCTTGTTGGTGGTCTCGGTTTCACTACTGGTGGCGGTATCGGTTTGCCGCGTGGTGGTGGTCTGGGTTCCCGAGTCGGTGGGGATCTCGGTCGCCCTCTCGATGGCGGTCTCGATCGCCCCCTCGATGGTGGTCTCGGACCCCTTCTCGACGGTGGTCTCGGACCCTCTCTCGGTGGTGGTCCCGGACTCCCTCGCGTCCCTGAACTCGATCTGCTTCTCGCCCTCGGTCTCGACGAACGCGAGCACTTCGTGTTCCCGGGTGACCGACACGGTCATCGAGCCGCCCGGACCGTCGATGAAGCGGGTGCGCGGCACGAAGAAGTTCCGCGGTGTGAGCCGATGGAGTTTGAAGAAGATGCGCGGCCCGCACTTGTCGCCGTCGATTTCGACGCGGACGTTGCTGCGGCGGCGATCGTCGTCCGCACTCGCCGCCGGAGCCAACGTGGCGACCAGAGTCATCGAAAGCGCGCCGCGCATCGCCGGCCTCGTCATTCTCTTCATCGATCGGCGCGCTTTCCGTGGGGCGGGAGTGGCGTGAGTTCTGGTCCGGGAAATGGGCGTGAACATGTACCGTTCCTCTCGGAATGCGACGCATGGTCGGCCGATCCGCAGGGCCTACGCGGCTTGCCCGCGGAGCGAGACCAAATCCGACCGATACGATCTTGACAGCTGTCGCACGCGACGCCGCCCTGCCACGCCGAATTCGAATTCCCCGTACCGGGAAAGAGCCGGCGAAAAGAAGTCAATATCGGGTTGACTCGTCAAACTGTGCGGGGCTCTCCCAGGGCCACCCGCACGCCGGGCTCAACGGCCGCGCGGAAGGCCGCGTCCAGTTCGGCGGGCGAGGCGCTCGTCTCGCCGTCCACCCACGCCCGCAGCAGTCCTGTGAACGCGCCGACCACGCACGTCACCAGGAGGTCGAGCGAGGCCGACGCCCGCGCGCCGGCGGCGACGAGCTCGTTCTTGACGATGGCGCTGAGGAGTTGCTCACCGCGCGCCATCACCAGCCCGCCGCTGCGCCGTCCCAGCAGCGCCCGGACGAGTTGCCGCTGCTCGCGCACATGCTCGAACATCGGCAGGCTGAACGCGAACAGCTCCCCGGATCCGCCGACCGGTGCGGGAGGGAGCAGGGGGAGCTCGTCGAGGTTGCTGAACAGCACGTCCTGCTTGTCGGTGAAGTGCGAGTAGAAGGTGGAGCGGCCCACGTCCGCGCGGTCGATGATGTCGGTGACGGTCACCGCGTCATAGCCCTTCTCCAGGATCAGCGCCACGAGCGCCTCCTGGATGCTCCGCCGCGTGCGCCGCACCCGCCGGTCTCCGGACACTTTCCCGCCCCCTGTTCAGTACGGCACAGCGCGGCCGATCTGCGCATTGCCTAGGCTCCATTATGAACGCATGATTCATAACCGAACACACTGTTCGACACTGGAGGAAACGCCATGGGCCTGGGAAAGCTGCTGCACAACCACGCGGAGCACGCCGACGAGGGCGGCACCATCGACCACCCGCGGGCGTACGACATCTTCGCCTCGATCGGCTTCATGGGCGCTCGCCGGGCCGCCTTCACCCGCGTCGCCATCGCGGCCAAGCCGCGAGCCGGCGACCGGGTCCTGGACGTCGGGTGCGGCACCGGTTACCTGACCCGGATCCTCTCCCCGGTCGTCGAACCCGGCGGCCACGTCACCGGGCTCGACCCGTCCCCCGCGATGATCGACTACGCCACCAGACGCAACCCCGGCAACTGCACTTACGTACGCGGCGAAGGACAGCGCCTGCCGTTCCCCGACGGCTCGTTCGATCTGGTGGTCTCCAGCCTCGCCGTGCACCACATGCCCGTCGGGGCGCGGCCGGAGGCGTTGCGCCAGATGTTCCGGGTGCTGCGGCCCGGCGGGCGGCTGCTCGTCGCCGAGTTCCGGCCGCCGGCCAACCGCCTGGCCAGGCACCTCGTCGGGGTGCTCTCGGGCCCCGCGATGCGCCACGACCCGCGCGACCTGCTCGGCACCATGATCCCCGACGCCGGTTTCCGGGTGGAGTCCGAAGGCGACCTGCCGTACCTGCTGTATTACGTCCGCGCGACCCGGCCGTAGTCACAGGGCGCCGGGCGTGAGCCGGCCTGACCCGCAGTATCGCTGCGCATTCAGCGCGTATTCCTCCCATATCCATATCTGCATGCCTTGAGCGCAATGGATGTCGCCGTACGTACCTCCAAGCGGCAGATTCCGGTTTTCGGGAGGTACGTCATGCACCGCAGAGTCGCCCTGCTCTCCGCCGTCGCGGTCACCATGGCAGGCGCCCTGGTCCCCACGGGCGCCGCCCAGGCCAAAGCCTGGTCCGGGCTCGACCCCAGGCCGGTCGAGTGGTCCGCCACGGACTCGTGGTCGGAGCGCAGGACCGTCCAGAGCTACTGGACGTCGCAGCGCATGCTGGCCGCGCAGCCGCTGGCGGCGCCCGCGCCGCGGCGCACCCGGTCGAGCGGGCCGACCCAGGGCGACCCGTGGGCGACCCGCGGCGCCTCGTCCACCACGACCCGGCGCAGCCCCTGGAGGGTTCAGGGCACCTCGGCCGTCACCGCAGGGCCGACGGTCCAGAGCGCCTCATACCAGCGGCAATCACTGATCCCCAACAGCCCCGGCCTCCGGTGGACCGACGGCGGCGCCGTCGTGCGCACGGTCGGACGGGTCTTCTTCACGACTGCCGACGGCGGCAACTCCTCCTGTTCCGGTACGGCCGTGACCAGCGCCAACGAGAGCGTCGTGATGACCGCGGGACACTGCGTGAAGCTGGACGGCGCCTTCCACCGCAACTGGGTGTTCGTCCCGGGCTTCGACAACGGCCGCCGCCCGCTCGGCACGTGGGTGGCCAGCAGGTTGATGACCACGCCGCAGTGGAACGCCAACGAGGACATCAACTTCGACGTCGCCGCCGCCGTGGTGGCGCCGCTGCAGGGACGGACGCTGACGGACGTCGTGGGCGGGCAGGGGGTGGCGTTCAACCAGCCCAGGCGGCGGCAGATGTTCTCCTTCGGCTACCCGGCGGCGGCTCCCTTCGACGGCTCGCGACTCATCTACTGCAGCGGGCGCACGTTCGACGACACCGTCATGACCAGGGACCTGGGGCTGCGCTGCAACATGACCGGCGGGTCCAGCGGCGGCCCGTGGTTCCAGGGGTTCAATGAGTCCACCGGGCTCGGCTGGCTGAACTCCGTCAACAGCTTCAAGTACAACTTCGCCCCCGATTTCATGTTCGGCCCCTTCTTCGGAAACGAGGCGATGGCCGTCTACCAGGCCGCACAGAACACCAACGCGACCTGAGGCGGGTTGCCGATCGGTTTTGCGGTCCCGACGCCGTCCAGGCCGCCGGCTCCAGCGGAGCCGGCGGCGCCCCCGACGGCGTGCTGACTAAGCCCGGACGAGCGGGGTAGCTCGGGCCTGACAAGCCCCTGCGTCGAGGTGGCACCATGAGGTCTACCTTCTGGTTTCTCCGGGTACGCGGCATCGCGATAGGCGCCCACTGGTCCTGGTTGTTCATCGCGTTGCTGGTGGTGTGGTCACTGGCCGCTGGACTGTTCCCCAGCACTTATCCGGGCCTGCCCGGCTCGGCCTATCTCGTCATGGCCATCGTCGCCACGGTGATCTTCTTTGTCTCCGTCCTGCTCCACGAGCTGGGACATGCGCTCACCGCGCAGCGCGAAGGCATCGAGATCCGGCAGATCACGCTGTGGCTCCTCGGCGGGGTCGCCCACCTGCGCGGCCGTCCCGCCTCGGCGGGCGCGGACTTCCGGGTGGCCATCGCAGGACCGGTCGTCACGCTGCTGCTGGGCGGGCTGTTCTATCTGGTCATGGCCGTGGGCCGGGCCATGGGGTGGCCGGCGGCGGTGGTCGGGGTCGCCGACTACCTCGGGCGGATCAACCTGCTGCTGCTGGTGTTCAATATGCTGCCGGCACTGCCGCTGGACGGTGGCCGGGTGCTGCGTGACTGGCTGTGGCACCGGCAGCGCAGTTACCTGCGCGCCACCCAGTGGTCGGCCGGCGTCGGCAAGGCGTTCGGGGTTGTGCTGGCCGCTCTGGGCGTGCTGAGCCTGTTCACCACCACGGGTTTCAGCGGCATCTGGTTCCTCGTGCTGGGCTGGTTCCTGGCGCAGGCGGCCCAGGCCGAGGCCGACGACGCGGTGACCCGCCAATCGCTGCAGGGCCTGACCGTACGCGACATGATGCGCCCCGATCCGGTCACCGTCGATCCCGACATCAGTGTGGACCGCTTCTTCGACACGGCGGCAAAGGCGCGATTCTCCGCGTTCCCGGTCACCGAGGAAGGGCGCCTGCGCGGCCTGGTCACGCTGAGCCAGGCCGCCATGGTCCCGCCTGACCAGCGGGAGGACCGTACGGTGGGCGACATCATGCTCGGCCGCGACCAGGTGCCGGTCCTGCCGGCGCAGCAGGACGCCGCCGAGGCGCTGGAGCTCTTCAGGGACGACGGGCGCCGCGCCGTGGTCGTCGACGCGGCGGACAGGGTGCTGGGGGTGCTGTCCACCTCGGACGTGGCACACACGCTGCAGGTACGGCTGGCGCGCGGGCTGCCCGAGGACCCGGGCGAGCGGCGGCGGGGGCGTTTCCTGGCGGTCGCGATCGTCGTGCTGGCCCTGCTGGTGGGGGGCGCGTTCTTCTACCAGCCACCGGTCGTCGTGGTCTCCCCCGGGCCCGCTTTCGACGTCTCCCGGGACGTCACCGTCCAGGGCCGGGACGTCACCCAGGTCAACGGCCGCTACCTGGCGACGACGGTACGGCTGGAGCAGCCCAACGCCGTGGAAGCGGCCATCGCCGGCGTCCGCCCGGATCGCGAGGTCGTATCGGCCTCGTCGGTGCTGCCGGCCGGGACGTCCCCAGAGGACTATGTCGCGCAGCAGCGCCGGCTCTACGAGCAGAGCCGGCAGGTGGCGGCCGCGGCGGCGGCCAGGGCCGTCGGGCTGCGGGTCAACGTGTCCGGGTCCGGGGTGATCGTCGCCGGGGTGATCCCGGGCGCGCCGGCCGCCGCCGCGCTCCGGCAGGGAGACGTCATCGTGGCCGTCGACCATCGGGATCTCCACCACACGTGGCAGTTGCAGGAAACCGTCGCCGCCCGCCCCGCCGGCACCAGGTTCACCCTGACCGTCGAGCGCGGAGGAGCGACCCGGCAGGTCTCCGCCACCAGCGCCGAGCTGCCCCGGCTGGCCCAGGGCGTCGGGATCGGCGTGCTCGGCCAGACCCGCGACCTGCGCGTCGATCTGCCGTTCCAGGTGCGCTTCGCGCAGCGTGAAGAGGTGGGCGGCCCGTCGGCGGGCGTGGCGTACGCGCTGGCCATCGCCGACCTGCTGGCCCGCAAGGACTACGCCAGGGGCCGGACGATCGCGGCGACCGGCACCATCGCCCTCGACGGCTCGGTGGGCCCCGTCGGCGGCGTCGCGGAGAAGGCCGTCAGCGCGAAGGAGGCGGGCGCGGACCTGTTCCTGGTGCCCGGCGAGGACGCGCAGGACACCGCCGAGCACGACCCCGGGCTGCCGGTCCACGACGTGCGGGACCTCGAGCAGGCACTCCGGGTGGTGAGCGGGTCGAGCTCCTAGATTCTCGCGGATGACCCGCCACGGATGAACACCGGTGAAGGCGGGTAGATAGCCAGTCTCCCCCACTGGATCTTGGGGTACCACCATGACCATTTCGCGTCGCCGCCCTGCGCCCGCCGCTCTCGACAGAGACGCCGCCACGCGCCCGTACGTCCTGCTCGCCCTGGTCAGTCTGCTGTACGGCGCGGCACAACTGCTGCTGATGTCGCCGCACACGGGCATCGGGTGGGACGAGGCGGTCTACGCCAGCCAGTACGCCTCCCATGCACCCCCGGCGATCTTCAGCGCGCCACGGGCCCAGGGAACCGCTCTGCTGGTGGCCCCGGTGGTGGCGTTGACCGACTCGGTGCCGCTCCTGCGTCTCTACCTGACGGCGATCTCGTCGCTGGCGCTGTTCGCGGCGTTCGCCACATGGCTTCGCGTACGCGACGGGTACGCCGTGCCGCTGGCGGCGCTGCTGTTCGCGAGCACCTGGCTGGCGCTGTTCTACGGCAACGAGGCGATGCCGAACCTGTACGTGGCCTTGGCCTGCGTCGCCGCCGCCGGGCTCGTCGTGCGCCCGTCGGGTGCGGCGGCGCTGGGGCTGGCGGGCGTCTTCGGCGTCATGTCGCTGATGCGGCCGTCGGACGCCCTGGTCGCGGGCGCGGTGCTGGGCATGGTGGCGCTGGGCGTGCCCGCGTGGCGCCGGCTGGCCTCGCTGACGGGCATCGCCGCCGGCCTCGCGATCGGCTGGGGCCAGTGGCTGATCGAGGCGGAGCTGCGGTTCGGCGGGATGGTGACGCGGCTGCGGGACGCGGGCGAGCACAACGCCGTGGGCTGGACGGCGTCGGTCATCGAGCACGCCAGGGCTCTCGACGGCCCTTCGCTGTGCCGGTTCGGCACCGACTGCGGCCCGGTCTCGCCCGTGGCGCTGATCTGGTGGCTGGCGCTCCCGGTCATGGCGGTGGCCGGACTGTGGGCAGCGCGGGGGACGCCCTGTTTCGGCCCTTTGCTGCTGGCCGCGGGCACCGGTGTGGCGATGGCGCTGCCGTACCTGTTCTATGTCGACTACGCGGCCCCGCGCTTCCTCATGCCCGCCTACGCGCTGCTGTCGCTGCCCGTCGCCGAGGCGGTCGTCGGATTCGCCGGCCGCAGCGGCTTGCTCGGCGCGCTGCTCGGGCTCGGCGTGCTCGCGCATGTGGCCCTGCAGGGCGCCTACGCCTACGCCATGTCTTCCAACGCCTTGGCCGACCGCGAGCGGATCCGGTGGGTGGCCGGGGACCTGCGCCGCCTGGGCGTGCGGCCGCCGTGCCTGGTCTACGGCCAGTCCGGAGTGCAGCTCGGCTACCTGCTGGGCTGCTCCTCGCGCGGGATCATCCAGCGGTTCGGCGACCGGCCGCCCGAGCAGCTGCGCCAGGCGCTGGATCGTGGAGACCAGGTGGTCGTGGTCCACAACGACGTCCAGCCGCCGCCGTACGTCACCGGCTGGCGCAAGGCCGGCCTGACCGGCCGGTGGACGGCGTATTTCGCAACCGGGTGACCGCTGCCCCGCGGTGGGCAGGGGGCTTGTGGGGACAGCAGCCGGAGGTGATCGGATATGTTCGCCGACCGCACAGACGCAGGGCGCCGCCTGTCCGCCCGGCTCCACCACCTGCGTGATCAGGATGTGGTGGTGCTCGGACTGCCCAGGGGCGGGGTGGCGGTCGCCTTCGAGGTGGCCCAGGACCTGCGGAAACCGCTGGACGTCATCCTGGTGCGCAAGCTCGGCGTCCCGTTCCAGCCGGAACTGGGCTTCGGGGCGATCGGCGAGGAAGGCGTACGTGTCATCAACGAGAGCATCATCCGGGTCGCCCACCTGGATCCCGACGACATGGACCGGGTGGAGGAGAAGGAGCGCGCGGTGCTCCAGCGCCGCGCCGAGCAGGTACGCACCGGGCGATCGAAGATCCCTCTGACCGGCAGGACGGCGGTCATCGTGGACGACGGGATCGCCACCGGCTCGACGGCCCGGGCCGCGTGCCAGGTCGCCCGCGCCCAAGGCGCCTCGCGGGTCGTGCTGGCCATGCCCGTGTGCCCGCCGGAGGCCGTCGAGCGCCTTCGCTCCGACGCCGACGAGGTGATCTGCCTGGAGACGCCCGCGGACCTCGGCGGCATCGGCCTGTGGTACCACGACTTCCGCCAGCTCGGTGATGACGAGGTCGTCGAGCTGCTGCGCCGCGCCGGCGCCCGGCCCATGAGGGTGGAGGAGGTACGCCTGCCGACGGAGGCCGCCGACCTGCCGGGGACGCTGGTCCTGCCGGGCGAGACCGACGGGATCGTGGTGTTCGTGCACGGCAGCGGCAGCAGCCGGCACAGCCCGCGCAACCGCTTCGTCGCCGAGGTGCTCAACCAGGCGGGCCTGGGCACGCTGCTGTTCGACCTGCTGACCCCCGCCGAGGAGATCGACCGGCGCAACGTCTTCGACATCGAGTTGCTCGCCGAGCGGCTGCGCGAGGTCACCGGCTGGATGCACAAGCAGGCGCCGGCCGCGCGCATCGGCTATTTCGGCGCCAGCACGGGGGCCGCGGCGGCACTGTGGGCGGCCGCCGACCGGGAGGCCGACATCTCCGCCGTGGTCTCCAGGGGAGGACGCCCTGACCTCGCGGAGGTCCGCCTGGCCGCCGTCACCGCGCCCACCCTGCTCATCGTGGGCCAGCTGGACGAGCCGGTGCTCGAGCTGAACCGGGCCGCCCAGCGGCAACTGCGCTGCGAGAACCGGCTGGACATCGTGTCCGGCGCCACTCATCTGTTCGAGGAGCCGGGCGCTCTGGAAGAGGTGGCCGAGCTGGCTCGCGACTGGTTCAGCCGCCACCTCTTCAGTTAACGGACCAGCAAAAAATGTCAAATCTCTCCCGTCCTGAATAAGGAGACAGGTGGTGGAAAGGGAAATGTGGAGAGATTTCCCCGCTTGGAGGAGGGATCATGGCCATTACCCAGCCGCGAGGGCGCGCCGCCGCCGTATCCGACGGGAGGGGGCCCAAGCGGCTCACGCTCGACCTGCCGATGCTCAGCGTCGAGGTCCGGCAGCCTGAACTCCGCATGCCGCACCTCGAAGCCAACGTCCCGATGCCGCACGTCAGCAGGCAGGAGCTCGGCCACTACGTCGACATCGCCAAGACCTTCCTCCCGCCGCCCGAGCGCATCGCCTACTACGGAGCGCTCGGCGCGCTGGCCGTCTTCGGGGCCATCGACTGGCCGGTCGCGGCCGCGATCGGCGTGGGAACGATCATCGCGCAACGTCAGCGGAGGCAAGGGCAGCCGATGTCGAGCAGGCCGCGCGAGACCCAAGCGCCCGCGCCGAGCAGGGGCGGCACGGCCACCACCGGTGGTGCGACCGCCAAGCCCGGGACCATGGCGGAACCCGCCTCCGGGCGCAAGACCACCTCGGGGACCACCAGCACGCGCAAGGCGGCTGCGGAGCCCACCAGCACGCGCAAGACCACCTCGGGGGCCACCGCCGGCACCCGCAAGACCACCTCGGAACCCACCGGCAAGACGAGGGCCGCCGGCACGCGTAAGACCGCCGCAGAGACCACCGGCGGCACGCGCAAGACCGCCTCCGGCAGCTCGCGCAAGACAGGAACCACCGAGAGCTCGCGCAAGACCACCTCAGGAACCACCACCAGCAAGCGGAAGTAAGCCGCGACGCCTTTAGACGGGGGGACAGATGGCGTTGTTCGGCTTGCCATCCGCCGACACATTGTTGAACATGCTGCCCGAGCCGGTGCGGAGCGTCCTCCCGCGCTCCCGCCGGGTTCAGCCGTGTCCGGGCGGAGTCCGCATCGAGCTGCGGAACATCGGCGGTCCGCGTACCGAGCGACGAGCCCGCGCTCTCGAAGAGCGGCTGCGCGCGGTGGGCGTGCCGCGCGCCGAGGTCAACGGGGCGCTCAGCTGCGTGTACGTGGCCTGCGGCGAGACCGCCGACGTGGACAAGCTCGTCACCATCGTGGATGAGCTGGACGAAGGAGACGAGCCGTCCGGGCCGGCCCGCGTGCTCGACGGCGTGGAGCAGCAGGCCCGCGCCGCGGTCGGGCTCGGCCTGCACCTGGCCGGCACCGGGTTGGCCATGGCGGGCGCGGTGGCCCGCATACCGCGGCTGCCTCCAACGGTGCCCACCTTCCTTGCGCTGGCCGAGCACACCCCGCGGGTCCGCAGGGAGCTGGAGGAGCGCATCGGCAAGCCGGCCGTGGACGCGGTGCTGGCGACGAGCCGGATCGTCGCGGGCACGCTGGCCATGCGGCCCATATCGCTGCTGATCGACTCCGTCGCCGCGGCCGGCCAGTACGTCGACACGCGCGCCGGACGCCGGGCCTGGGAGTGGCGGGAAAAGGAGTTCGCCGCCGAGGCGGGCGCGTACCGCCACAACAGGACCGCCACGCTGCCGCGACCGGCCCCGCTCCCCCGCGGGCCCGTGGAGAAGTACGCCGACGCGGCCAGTGCCGCGGCGCTGGCCGCCCAGGGCCTGACCACGGTCATCAGCCGCAGCCACCAGCGCGGCCTGTCCGTGCTGATCACGGGCATCCCCAAGGCGGCGAGCCTCGGCAGGAACGCCTTCACCAGCGCCGTCGCACGCTATCTCGCTAAATGTGGCGCCATCGTCCTGGACCGCGAGGCCCTGCGCCGCATGGATCGCATCGACACCGTCGTCCTGGACGCCGCCGTGATCTCCACGAGTTCGTGGACGATCGACGGCGTCGTCCCGCTCGTCCCCGACGTGGACCTGGACGACCTGCACGCCCGGCTGTACACGCTGCTCGACCTCACCGACCCCGCGGCCCGGCGGGAGCGCGACGGGTGGAGCGCGGCGCCCAGTCCGGAGACTCCGGAGGAGTGGCGCGAGCAGGAGGTCAGGGCCGTCACGGTGGCGCGGGATGGGATCCCGATCGCCGTGGTCGGCCTGGCCCGCGAGCTGCATCCCCTTGCCGAGGCGCTGGTCGCGGCGCCGAAGGAGACGTGCCGAGTGGTCCTGGCCGGCGGGGAGCCCGGCCTCGCCCGGCGGTTGGGCGTGGACCGGGTCGAGGGCGGGGCCGGGCTGGTCACGTCGGTACGTGAGCTGCAGGCGGAGGGGCACGGCGTGGCCGTGGTGTCGCGGCGCGGGCGGCGCGGGCTGCGGCAGGCGGACCTGGGCATCGGCGTGCTCGACGGGGCCCGGCGGGTTCCGTGGGACGCCGATGTGATGGGCGACTTCGACGGCGTTCACCTCCTGCTCCGCTGCCTTCCGGCGGCCAGGAGGGCGAGCGTGCGGGCCGTGTGCGTGGCGGCCGCAGGCTCGGTCGCCGGCACCGGGCTCGCGTTCCTCGGCCCGGCTGCGACCGCGGTCCGGCGCGCCCACCTGGTGCGTGATCTGGCGACGCTGGCCGCGCTCGTGGCCGGGGAATGGACGGGCCGGAGCGTGGGACGGGCGGCTCCGCCGATCCGCGCCGACCACACTCCCTGGCACGCCATGGCCGCCCGCGACGTCATGGCCAGGCTCGAGACCTCGCCCGACGGGCTCACCGAGGCGGAGGCGAAACGCCGCGGGACGGCCACGGCCCGTCCCGCGACCGCGGGGCCTGAGTCCCTGGCCAGCGCGTCCGTGCACGAGCTGGCCAATCCGCTCACTCCGGTGCTGGCCACGGGGGCCGGCGTGTCGGCCGCGTTCGGCTCGGTGCTCGACGCCGTGCTGATCGGCGGCGTGATCGTGGTGGACGCGCTGCTCGGCGGCGCTCAGCGCCGGGGCGCGGGCCGGGCGCTGCACCGCCTCACCGAGACCACCGCCGTCCGGGTACGGCTCCGCCGCCCTTCCGGCGGCCTGGCGGGCTACGCCGACGCACTGGTGCCGGGGGACGTGATCGAGCTGCGGGCCGGCGATGCCGTACCGGCCGACGGGAGGCTGATCCAGGCGGCCGGGCTCGAGATCGACGAGTCGCCGCTGACCGGCGAGTCGCAGCTGGTGCCCAAGACCGCCGCGCCGACCGCCGCGTCCGCCGTCGCCGAGCGCGCCTCGATGGTGTACGAGGGGACGACCGTCGCGGCCGGGCATGGCCTCGCCGTGGTCGTGGCCACGGGCGAGGCGACCGAGGCGGGCAGGACCGCCCGGCTGGCCCAGCAGAAGCCGCCGCCGAGCGGAGTGGAGCTGCGGCTGCGTGCGCTGAGCCGCCGGATCCTCCCGGCCTCCGTCATCTCAGGCCTGGTCCTGATGGCCGTCGAGCTGGTCCGCGGCTCGACGCTGTCCCAGGCGCTCGCCCCGGCGGTGAGCATGACGGTGGCGGCGGTCCCCGAAGGGCTGCCGTTCGTCGCCACCGTGGCCGAGCTCGCCTCGGCCAAACGGCTGTCGGCCCACAACACGCTGGTACGCAACCCGTCCACGATCGAGGCGCTCGGCCGGGTGGACGTGCTCTGCTTCGACAAGACCGGGACGCTCACGGAAGGCCACATCAGCCTGCGCCGGGTCTCGAACGGCCAGGTCGAGCAGGCGGTGGAGGAGGCCGCGCCGGAGCTGCGCGCGATCGTGGGCGCGGCGCTGCGCGCGGGGCCCAGGTTCGAGGGCGGGCGCGCCATCCCGCACCCCACCGACCGCGCGATCGTGGACGGCGCCGAGCAGCTCGGCGTCACTCCCCGGGACGGGCTGCGGACCTGGCAGCGCGTGGACGAGCTGCCCTTCGAACCGGCCCGCGGCTACCACGCCGTGCTCGGCCGGTCCGAGTCCGGACAGTTGCTGAGCGTCAAGGGCGCTCCCGAGATCGTGCTCACCCGGTCCACGAGCATCGTCATGGACGGGAAGACCGTGCCGCTGGACGACGAGATCAGGAAGCGGCTGGAGCAGGAGGTGAACCGGCTGGCCCTGCGGGGCTACCGCGTGCTCGCCGTCGCCGAGCGGCCCGCCTCCAGCCGCGCCGACCTGGACGAGTCCCGTATTCAGGACCTGCGCTTCCTCGGGTTTCTCGGCTTGGCCGACCCGGTACGCCCGACCGCCAAGCGCAGCGTGGAGAGGCTCATGCGGGCCGGCGTACGGGTCGTCATGATCACCGGCGATCACCCCAGCACGGCGGAGGCCATCGCGGCGGAGATCGGCGCGCTGAACGGCCTGCGCGTGATGACCGGCCCCGAGCTGGAAGAGCTGGACGACGACGCCCTGACCGAGGCGCTGTCGGAAGTGGCGGTCTTCGCCCGGGTCACGCCCGAGCACAAGGCACGGATCGTCACCAGCCTGCGGAAGGCGGAGAAGGTCGTGGCCGTGACCGGCGACGGCGCCAACGACGTGCCCGCGATCCGCCTCGCCGACGTGGGGATCTCCATCGGGTCGCACGCCGCCCCCGCCACCAAGGCCGCCGCCGACATCGTCATGATCGACGATCGCATCGAGACGATCATCGATGCGATCGTCGAGGGCCGGGGCATGTGGGCCTCCGTCCGCGACGCGCTCGGCATCCTGCTCGGCGGCAACATCGGCGAGATCGCCTTCACGCTCGGATCCAGCCTGCTCACCGGCCGCAGCGCGCTGAACGCCCGCCAGCTCCTGCTGGTCAACCTGCTCACCGACATGCTGCCGGCGATGGCGGTGGCCATCCGGCCGCCCAGCGCCGCCAGTCCCGAGCGGCTGCTCGCCGAAGGGCCGGAGGCCTCGCTCGGCGCCGCGCTGACCAGGGACATCTATCTGCGGGCGGTGACCACGGCGGCGGCGGCGGGCGCGGCGTGGCTGCTCGCGCGGGTGACCGGGACCCGGGGCCGGGCGGACACCGTCGGGCTCATCGGTCTGGTGGGGGCCCAGTTGGTGCAGACTCTGGTGCTGGGCGGGCGGGACCGTATGGTGGTGCTGGCCGCGGTGTCGTCGCTGGCCGCGCTCGGCGTGATCATCTCGGTGCCCTTCCTCAGCCAGCTCTTCGGCTGCCGCCCGATCGGCCCGTTCGGCTGGGGCATCGGGCTGGGCTGCGCGGCGGCCGCGGCGCTGGTGGCCAGGATGATCGAGCGGTCAAGCACGCGATAGTCACGGGCTGTTCACCCTATGGACATTTTGGCCATACCCTTATATACACGTTTGTGCCGAAATATGTCCTTAAGTGTAGTTCTGACCCCGTGAGGTAGAGAGTTGTCCGAGTTCCTGGCCTCGTTGCTCGCCAAGGCCGCCATGATGCTGCTCGAAGCGCTGATCACGCGCTTCGTCCAGAGCCTCGCCGCGTCGATCATCCAGCCCGCCGGGCTCCGGCTCGCCTAGCAGTCGTTCGTCAGGGTTCTCCGTGCCGTCGGTTCGGCGTCATCGGGTGGTGTCCACCGCTTGCTGAGATTCGCGCATGCGCAAATCTCTGTTTTTGGCCACCCTCATCGCCTCGTCGCTGGTCGTGCCGTCCGGCGCGGCGCACGCGGATCCCAGCCCCGCCGTCACCTTCGCCCTGATCGGGGACACCCCGTACGGCGACGCCCAGCAGGCCGCGTTCCCGAACCTGGTCGAGTCCATCGACGCTGACGCGGACGTACGTTTCGTGCTCCACGCCGGTGACGTCAAGAACGGCTCGTCCACCTGCGACGACGCCCGCTTCACCACGCTGGCCGGGCTGTTCGCCACCTTCGACGACCCGTTCGTGCTGACGCCGGGCGACAACGAGTGGACCGACTGCCACCGCACGGCCGCCGGCGGCTACGTCCCGACCGAGCGGCTGGAGGCGGTCCGCCGGATCTTCTACCCCGTCGCGGGACGTACTCTCGGCGGGCATCCCATGGGCGTGCGGACCCAGGCCCGCGATCCCCGCCACCGCGACTACCGGGAGAACGTGCTCTTCACCCGGGCCGGCGTGGTCTTCGCGACTGTGCACGTGGTCGGCAGCGAGAACGACCTGGCTCCGTGGAGCCAGTTGCCCGGCGGCGACCGCCCGGCGGAGCGGCTGGCCGAGTTCGAGGCGCGCAAGGCCGCCGCGCTGGACTGGATCGACAACGCCTTCGCCGTCGCGAGCCGCACCCAGGCGCCGGGCGTACTGCTGCTGATGCAGGCCGAACCCCTGGACACCCCCGGGTTCACCGAGATCCGGGCCCGCATCGTGGAGCTGGCGCGGGCCTACGGCAAGCCGGTCGTCCTCGCGCACGGTGACGAGCACGTCTACGAGGTGGAGCCCGGCTACGCCGGCGTGTCCAACCTGACCCGCCTGGAAACGTACGGCGACACCGCCGCCCACTGGCTGCGCGTCACCGCCGACCCCAAGTCATCCACCGTCTTCTCCTGGCAGCCGCAGCAGGTATCAGCCGGCTGAGCGGTCCCAGGGAGCCGGCAGCCGCCCGGACGCGAAACGGGTCCGGCCCTCACTGAGGACCGAACCCGTTCGAGGCATCCGCCGTCAGGCGGGGATGATGTTCTCCGCCTGCGGGCCCTTCTGGCCCTGCGTGATGTCGAAGCTCACCTTCTGGCCTTCCCGCAGCTCGCGGTAGCCCTGGCCAGCGATGTTGGAGTAGTGGGCGAAGACGTCGGCGCCGCCGCCGTCCTGCTCGATGAAACCGAAGCCCTTTTCGGCGTTGAACCACTTGACGGTGCCGGTCGCCATATCGATCTCCTTTAAGGCCGGAACCCGCACCTCGCGGGCCCCTATGTCGCCGCAATGACCCATCCGGAAATGACCGGCGAAACAAGAAATGCGCCCGACGCTACATACCGTCAGGCGCACACGTAATTCATGGGTACCAAAACTGCAACATCATCACGCTACCACATACGAGCCTCATGAACGCCAGGATGTGAGGCGACTTTCTTGCGCTCTTGCCTCGGCGGCGTCGGCCGCGTGCGGCCCTTCTCAAAAGTTCACTCCTTCGTCATCTGTTCATGTCATCATCCGTTGGATCTTTTGACCTTGTGACAGGAGAAGGATGACTCTGTTAGCGCGTCGCGCGCTCCATGCCGTGTTCGCGGCCGGCCTGGCCGCCACCGCGGCATTCTGGCCGGCCGGCGAGCCGGCGCAGGCAGCCGCGGCCACGGCCGTCTCGGTGGACTTCACCCGGCCGATTCGCACGCTGTCCCCCACCGACTACGGCATCGGCATCACGGGGTACGGCGAGGGCGCGTACATTACGAACAACGCCCAGCACCGCGAGCACCTGCGCAAGCTGAAAGCCGGGCGGATCCGTATAGAGCTGCACTACCAGGAGCCGGGGAACCACGCCAGCCCGATCATCTGCGGCGGCTACAAGTGCGCCACGGAGGTCTCGGGCGATGCCTGGATCGCGGCCATCCGCGACCTGGGCGCGGAGCCGGTCGTCATCCTGCAGGTGGACGCCCGCCAGAGCGCCGAGGTGAACCGCGATGACGCGGTGGCGCTCTACGAGCACTTCGCCGCCTCGGGCCAGCCGGTACGGCGGTTCATTCTGGGCAATGAGCTCAACTGCACATGCACGCCAGAAAAGCCGGAAATGTCGGCATCGGAGTACAGCCGACGGTTCAACATGATCACCGACGCCCTTCGCGCGAAGGACGCGGCGGTGAAGGTCGGCGGCCCCGCCACGGCCTGGAACCACCTCGAATACATCAAGACGTTCCTTGAGGGCTCGCGGGATCGCGTCGACTTCCTCGACTACCACGACTACGGCAACGGCGACGAGATCGTCACCGACGAATACCTGCTCGGGGACGTCATCCGCGGCTACGAGACCGAGATGAACCAGGTGCGCGAGCTCGCCGAGTCCGTGCTGGGCCGGAAGATCGACATCCAGATCGGCGAGTTCAACTCCGACCATCGGGACGACGACGGCCACCGTACGCTGACCCATTTCAACACCCTGTGGGGTGCGGCGGCGCTCGGCCAGATCCTGCACGCCGGGGGTTCCGCCTACCAGTACGGCGACAAGAACGGCCAGCTCGGCCTGACCAGCGAGAAGGGCGAAGGCGGCGTGCCGCGCAACGAGCCGCTGCCCATCTACCACGGCATCGGCATGTTCACCGGCGAGAGCCTGTTCAGGCCGTTCGGCACCACCATGGTGCAGGCGACGGCCAGCGACCCGCGGCTGCACGTGTTCGCCTCGGACAAGGCCAAGAACGTCGTCCTCGTCAACGTCGGCGCCGAGCCGCTCGACACCACGTTCGCGTTCACCGGCCTGACGGCGGGCACCGCCGCGATCTGGCAGAGCACCGCCGACGCGTGGGCCCCGCACCACACCGGCACCGCCGCCATCGCGAACGGCGCCACCAAGCTCACGCTCCCGCCGGGCACGGCCACAACCCTGGTCATCGATCAGCAGGGCCTGTCCGCGACCTACTTCGACAACGCCGACCTGACCGCCCCCAAGGTCACCAGGATCGACCCCGGCGTGAACTTCGACTGGGGCATGAACGCCCCGGACCCGGCGGTGTCGCCCGACACGTTCAGCGTGCGCTGGACGGGGAAGGTGATCGCGGATCGTGCGGACACCTACACGTTCATCACCACGAGCGACGACGGCGTGCGGCTCTGGGTGGACGGCACGCTCCTCGTGAACAACTGGACGGACCACTCCAAGCGCGACGACAGCGGGCAGATCGCGCTGACCGCAGGAGCGCATGACATCAAGATGGAGTTCTACGACAGCGGGTACGACGCCATCGCCCAGCTCCACTGGTCCAGCCCCAACCTCCCCCGCCAGACCATCCCGGCCGCGAAGCTGATCGCCGGGTAAGCCACGAGCGCCGGCCGCGACGTGACCACGCCGCGGCCGGCGCCCGCCGCGGGGCGGTCAGGCGGCGGCGCGGGCTACAGCGTCCAGTTGCGGCGGCCGCGGCGGGCCCGGGCGATGAGGAAGCCCGTCGCTCCGGCGCCCACCCCGAGCACGGACGCCGCGCCGGTCAGCCAATAGGGGCCGCTGCCAGGGGTGGACTGGTGGACGATCGCGGGCCGGGGCTGGGCGCTGGGCTTGCTGAAGACCACGTCGGAGCAGGAGTAATAGGTGTCCGGCGTATCGGTGTTCTGCCAGATCGTGTAGATCAGGTGGCGGCCGGTCCGGCCGGCGGGGAGGCGGCCCTTGATGGCGTACGAGCCGTCCGCCAGCTTCGGGTCGGTGGCCTTGAGGAAGGGCTTGCTTTCCAGGTCGGACCACTTCAGCGGCTTGGTGGGGTCGTAGCCGTCCTTCGTGACGTACAGCCGGAAGGTGCCTTTGTGCGGGATGGTGCCGCGGTACTTGAAGGTGAAGCCGGCTCCGGGCTTCAGCCTGGTGGCGGGCCAGTCGGCGCGGGCCAGGTCGAGGCCCTTGAAGCCGGGGATCCCGCCGCTGCACAGTTTGCCGTCGGGGATCATCTTGCGGTCCCTGCCCGCGACGTTCGCGACCCGGAGATTGTCCCAATCGGCGGGCATGGCCGTTCCGCTCACCGCCGCGGCCGCGCGGCAGGCCGCCGGCCTGGCCGCCAGCGGGCTCTCCGCGCCGCAGGCCGCCGCCCTGCTGAGCGGGCTCTCCAGCGCGCCGTGCGCACCCGCCGGCGCGGCCGTCAGCACCGTCGCCAGCCCCAGCCCGACACCTAAACCCATGATCCAGCGCCGCATGTGGCCCACCTCCACAGCGAGGTACGGCCGCCCGGCCGCGCTGGTTCAGCCAACGAGTCCCCAGATCGGCCCCCGCATGGGCCATGACGACGCCCGCGACCACCGACCTGAATTCCCAACCAAGTTGAAAACCGTTATCGTTGCGCACTGGTGGACGGCGAGGGGAGACAACGTGCGACGACGAGCCGCGATCGTGCTGGCCATGCTGTTAGCGGTGACGGGCTGCGGCAGCGGGGAGTCCGCGGAGCAAGAGGCCGGCCGGCTCACCCTGGCGGCCCCGCGCGACCTGGTCGCGGGCCCCCAGGATCCGTATTTCACGCACCAGACGCTCCAGGTGTGGGAGCCGCTGGTGACCGTGGACGACAAGTTGCGGCCGGTGCCCGCGCTCGCCACCGCGTGGGCCGGCGCCGACGGCGGCAAGCGCTGGACGTTCACCCTGCGCGACGGGGTGCGATTCAGCGACGGAACACCGCTGACGGCCGACGCGGTGGTCGCCAACGTCCGGCGCTTCCGCCAGATGGCGCCGAGGCAGTCGGCCTTCTTCAGCCTCGACGCCGGCATGGAGGTGGCCTACGGCAAGCTGGCCGACGTACGGGCCGAAGACGGCAAGGTGGTGTTCGTGCTGCGCGAGCCGGTGGCCGACCTGCCGGGGCGGCTGGCGGGCTTCTACAGCATGGTGCAGTCGCCGAAGGCGTTCACCGCGACGGGCGACTTCGCCGGCAACCCGGTGGGGACGGGGCCGTACACGCTGGTCAAATGGGTCAAGGGACAGCAGGCCGAGCTCGCGGCGAACCCTCACTACCACGGCGGCGCCCCGCCGTACCAGAAGATCGTCGTCAAGGTGATCCCGGACGCCAACGCCCGGGTGGCCGCGTTGCGGGCCGGTGAGGTGGACGGACTGGTCGACAAGGGCGCGCTGCTGTCCGGGCAGGTCGCGGCGGTCGCCGCGGACGACCGGTTCCGGGTGGTGCGCACGCCTTCGGCGCTGACGCACTACCTGACCTTCAACGGCTCGCGGGAGCCGTTCTCCGACCCGCGGCTGCGCGAGGCCGCGGAGCTGGCCATCGACCGGAGGACGATCGCGGACAAGCTGCTCGCGGGCACGGCGCGGCCCGGTGCGGCGTTCCTGTCCCCGGCCTTCGGCGAACTGTCCGATCCCGGCGTCGCCGCCGCCTACGACCCGGCGAAAGCCCGCAAGCTGGTCGAGACCGCGGGGCCGCCCGCCGCGCCGGTCACGATCCTGATCTCGTCGGCCGAGACCGGCCAGTTCCCCTACACCGACATCGCCGAGGTGTTGCGGGCCGCCCTGGAGCAGGTGGGAATGCCGGCGAAGGTGACGGTCGCCGAGGCGACAAAGTCGGTGATGGAGGCCGGCGACTACGACATCTTCCTCAGCGCGTACAGCGTGCCCAACGGCGACGCCGACTACCTGTTCCGCCGGTTCCTGCGCTCCGACGCGTCCTGGAACGTCGAGCGCAAGCTCGGCTACCGCAGCGAGGAGTTCGACAAGCTCGTCGACCAGGCCGCCGCGGAGGTGGAGCCGGCCCGGCGGCGGGAGCTGTACCACCGGATCCAGCGGCTGCTGGCGGACGACCGGCCGATGATCCCGCTGGCGTACCAGGACAATCCCATCGTGACCACGGAGAAGGTCGGCGGAGTGGTGCAGAATTCGGCGTATGTCGTGGATCTGGGCAAGCTGACGCCGTCGCGGTGAGGTTACTGCTGCGGCGTGCCTCCGAGACGTTGCTCGTGCTGCTGGTGCTGTCCGTGCTGGCCTTCCTGCTGACCTCGCTGGCGCCCGGCGATCCGGCCGAGGAGATCCTGCGCCGTGGCGGGATCCAGCCGAGCGCGGCCAGCGTGGCGGCACTGCGGGCCGAACTCGGGCTGGATCGGCCGCTGCTCGAACGGTACGTGCGGTGGCTGGGTGACGTGCTCCGCGGCGACCTCGGGTCCTCCTACGCCGACCGGTCGCCGGTGGCGGGCGAGATCCTTGCCCGCGTCCCGGCCACGGCACGACTGGCGGGCGCGGCGGCGCTGGTCGCGGTGGTGCTCGCCGTGCCGGCCGCGCTCCATGCCGCCTTCCGGCCGCGAGGCCTGGGCAACCGGGCCGTCGCCGCCGTGATGGTGACGCTCGCCGGCGTCCCGCCGTACATCGTGGGGATGTTGCTGGTCAGCGTGTTCGCGGTGGGGCTGCGCGCACTGCCCACGGGCGGCGACGGCAGCCCGGCCGCCGTTATCCTGCCGGCGCTCACTCTCGGCCTGGCGGGCGCCGCCACGCTGCTGCGGCTGCTGCGAGCGGACCTGATCGACGCGGTACGGCTGCCGTTCGTCAAGCTGGCCGCCGCGAAGGGGCTGGCGGCCCGCCGTGCCGTGGCGGTGCACGCGTTGCGCCTGGCCGCGCCGAACGCGATCACGGCGGCCGCCATGATGGCCGCCGACCTGCTGGCGGGGGCCGTGGTGGTGGAGACGCTGTTCTCCTGGCCCGGGCTGGGACAACTGGCGATCACGGCGATCAGGCAGCGGGACATTCCGGTGGTGCAGGCGTACGTGCTGGTCATCGGCGCCGCGACCGTGTTGCTGCTGGCGCTGGCGGACCTGTGTGTCACGGCGGCGGATCCCCGGGTGCGGCGGCCGTGATGAGCCGCGTCGGCATCGTGCTGCTGGCGGTGGTCGTGGTGGGCTGCGGGCTCACGCCGGTCCTGTCGCCGTACGACCCGTACCTGCCCGATCCCGCGCAGGCCCTGCTGCCGCCGGACGCGCGGCACTGGCTCGGCACCGATCAGCTCGGCCGCGACCTGCTCACCAGGACGGCCGCGGCCGGGACCGTCTCCCTGCTGGTCGCGCTCGCGGTCACCGTGGTCACCACGGCGCTCGGCACGATCCTCGGCGCGGCGGCCGGGCTGGCGGGCGGGGCGCCGGAGCGGCTGCTGCGGTTCGCCGCCTCCGTGGCGCTCGCGCTGCCCGGGCTCACGCTCGCGATCGCGCTGGCGGGCGTGCTGCCGCCGGGGCCGGCGACCGTGCCGGCCGCGCTGGTCCCGTTCGGCTGGGTGAGTTGCGCTCTCGTCGCGCACACCGCGACCAGGCGGGTGGCCACGTCGGGGTTCGTACTCGCCGCGCGGGGCATGGGCGCCTCGCCGTACTACCTGCTGCGCCGGGCGATCGGCCCGCACATCGCCGGGCCCGTGCTCACGGTCGCCACCGCGGACTTCGCCAGGACGCTGATCGCGGTCACCTCGCTCGGCTTCCTCGGGATCGGGCTGCCCCCGCCCGTGACCGACTGGGGCGGCATGGTCGGTGAGGCCACGCCGCTCCTGGTCGCCGCGCCCCGCCTGGCGATCGTGCCCGCCCTCGCCCTGGCCACGACCGGCTTGGCGGTGGCGCTCCTGGCCGACGCCCGCCGCCGGCCCCGGATGAGCTGATCTGCGATGCGGCCGGCGTGCTCAACCGCGGTCAGCTCCCTCCGCCGCCGCCGCCGCACCCGCCGCCACCGCAGCTTCCGCTCGCGCAGCTGCTGCCTGCGCCGTCGCTCTCCCTTGGGGTGGGGGATCCGCTGTTGGCTCTCGGTCCGCCGGCGTCGGCCGGGTAGCGGTGGCCGTCCGGGATCGACCGCTTGCTGAGCTCGGCGGCCAGGTCGGGGTCGCCGAGATGGCTCAGCCCGTAGAGCGCGAGCGGCATGGCGACCATGTCGGTGACGACGCCGTACGGATGCGCCTGGCGGGCCTTCTCCAACTGGTAGCGGCCCGTCCGGCCGAGCGTGACCGGCCGGTTCTTGACGTAGAGGGAGCCGGCTTTTCTGGCCACCAGCCAGCTCGCGCCGAATCCCGCCAAGGCGGCCACGCTGAGCGCCGGCGACCTTTGAACCATCATGTAGATCACATTGATCGCTACGGCGGCGGCGGCCACCATCGGGATCATCTTCAGCACGTCATATGAGACGCGGAAACCGGCCGTGCCCCGGGGGTTGACGAGCAGGCCCAGGCCGACGAGCCGGTCCCTGATCTCGGCGACCTCCGCGCTCTCCGCCACGCTCCGCTTGACCCGGACGACCGATGAGCCCGGCCCCTTGGCCACGATGGCGAGCACTCTCTCCTCCACCGGGTATCCCGCGGACACGGCGGTGGAGACCTGGTGCAGTTTGCCTCCCCGGGAAACGCGGATCTCACCCTCCCCGGCCAGCAGTCCGATCGCGACGTCCGCCACCCGCGCGGGACCGCCCGCGAGGTAGGCGATCTCGTAGTGGCCGAGGTCGACGTCCCGCAGGCCGCCCAGCCTCGAGCGGGCCCGGGCCCGAGATAACTCCGCGGTGAGAATCGCGCCAACGGTGACCGCCCCCAAGAGCACCGACAGCATTGCCAGAACAACGTCCATTCGCACCTCCCCGTGTTCCGTATCAACGCATAAGCCGGAGATAAAGGTTCCTTGAACGCCGCCGTCGGCTACCCGTCGCCTTCCGGGGCCAGGGACCGCTGCATGAGCACGGTGTCGATCCAGCGGCCGTGCTTGTAGCCGACGCCGCTCAGCCGACCGGCCTCGGCGAAGCCGAAACGGCGGTGCAGCGCGGCCGAGCTGTCATCGCCGGTGTCGGCGACGACCGCGATCATCCGCCGCATCCCGGCCGCGCTCGACTCGGCCACCAGTGCCCCCAGCAGCGCCTTGCCCAGCCCCCTGCCGGTGTTGCCGGGGGCGAGATAGATCGAGTCCTCCACGGTGTGCCGGTAGGCCGGCTTGGGGCGCCAGGGGCCGGCGTAGGCGTACCCGGCCACCTCGCCGTCCAGGTCGGCCACGAGGAACGGCAGGCCGCGCCCGGCCAGGTCGTCCAGCCGCCGCTGCCAGTCGGCGATGGTCGGCGGGGTCTCCTCGAAGGTGATCACGGTGTTGGTGACGTAGTGGGCGTTGATCTCGGCGATGGCCTTCAGGTCCGCGGGAACCGCCGGCCGGACGACGACCTGGGAGAGCGCCACAACGATCGCCTTTCTCTATAGCGAAACTCGATTACATTAAAGTGTAATACTCCTGGTCACCCAGCGACGTTGCCAGGGTGTCTCAACGGCTCGGGAGTGGTGGTGCCGCCGCGTCCAGGCGACGGCGTCCGCCGGGTCCAGGCCGGACAGAATGGCCAAGCAGGCGATGACGGTGCCGGTACGGCCCACGCCGCCCCCGCAGGCGACCTCGACCGCAGCCCCCGCCCGCGCCCGCTCGTGCAGCGCCCTGATGTGCCGGATGGCCAGTTCCCGGTCGCGGGGCAGCAGGAAGTCGGGCCACTCGATCCACTCGTGCGGCCACGGCAACGCCCCGTCGAAGCGGCGACGCAGCCGGCCGGACCCCAGGTAGAGGCCGAAGTCGGGCACCGGCCCAGCGGGGAGTGGACGGCGCAGGCCGCGGCCGCGCACCCAGGAGCCGTCAGGAAGGCGGATGGCGCCCGCGAGAGTGGAGCCGCTCATGAGACCCAGCTCTCGGTGCGCTGCCGGGCGCGGTGGCTCGCGACGTTGACGCGGTTGCCGCACAGATCCGGCATGCAGTACGAACGCCGCCCCGCCCGGCTGGTGTCGACGAAGACCCCGCGGCAGCCCGGCGCGGCGCAGGCGCGGAAGCGCTCGTGGCCCAGCGCCCGGACGGCGCCGAGCAGGCCGACGCCGATGAGCGCGGCGAGTTCGCCGGCGAGCGGCGCGCCCGGCGCGGTCGGGACGTACCACTGCCACCGGCCGCCGGACCCGCGGCGCAGCACCGGGGCGAGACCGGCACGCTTGGCCAGCACGTTCGCGCCCGCGACGACGTGCTCCTCGGTCTCGGCCTCCATGATCACGCGGACCTCCCGGCGCAGGAGGTGCACCTGGTGCAGGTCGTCGCTCTCGGGGACGAGCGGTACGCCGTGCTCGGCCAGGAAGGCCGCCAGCGCTCCCGGGCAGGGGAGGGCTTCAGCGGCCCGCACGGTGGGCGAGGTGTTGACCAGCTCGGTCGCCACCGTCGCGCCCACCGCGTAGTCGGTGATGGAGATGTTCACGCCCGACGTTCTACCATGATGTAACCGGTATAGGCGAGCTATAACCCTTACAGCGAACATCGGTGTTTCTCTATGACAGAGTTCCATCCTGTTTTCCCAGGTAGTAGGGGATGGCCTGGCGCGGTCGGATGTGGTCTCCGCTGGTGAGTG
>NZ_JBQHCV010000022.1:0-215800 GCF_052068215.1 Nonomuraea sp. H19
ACCTACAACGAAGATGTCGCCTTCCAACCGCGATCGAAGGCCATGGCTTGACAACTTGGGCAGATCGGATGTCTGCGGCACCCGCTTAGGGAGAGCGGTGCTCCGGGCTAGTAGCGGTGCGGTCCGACGTGCCCCTCGAACAGCAGGCACGGCGCCGGCTCGTCCGCGTAGGGCGAGCGCGGATCGGCGTCGGGGTCGGCGCGTTCGGCCGGGCACGGCGGTAGCGTGAGGAGTTCGCGGGCGCGGATATTCCAGCGGATCCAGATGAACCGGTCCGGCTCGGGCAGCACCTGGACGTGCGCGGCGTGGGCGCCCGGGTGGCCGGGCTGCAGCTCGCACCCGTAGACGGGCTTGCGCTCGCGTGCGCCGCCCTCGGCCAGCGGGGCCCACTCGGCGTCGGTGAGCACGTTGTAGTGCGGGCAGTCCTGCTCACCGGTGTGCCGTTGCAGGCCGGTGGTCAGCGCGGCCGCCAGCCCCGCCGCGGTGAAAACCTGATGCACGGCATGGTGGACCAGCTCGACGTCGTCGTCGCTCAGCTCCGCCGCACCGAGCTGGTCGGCCAGCAGCCGCACGTGGGTCGCGAAGTGCCGACAGGCGTCGACCAGCGCGGTCACCGGAGTCACCGCGTCGTGCGGCGGGTCGGCCGGCGCGTCTTGATGCGTCACAATGACCACGCTACGCCGTCCTCCGGTCACGCGCACGACGGCGGGCGGTGCCGCCGGAGCCTGGCGAGGCCGCATGGTGCCGGGCCGTGCCGCTGGAGCGCCCGGTTAGGTCAGTTGCGCGACATTGAACCCGGCCAGCAGCTCGCCGTCGGACGGGATGACGCCGTAGCTGCTCTCCGGGAGCTCGTTCCAGGCTCCCGGCAGGTCGCCGAGCGGCTCGGACACGACCAGACGGGTGTCGCCGGACAGCCCGCGCAGCCACGCGACATCGGGGTGCAGCGCGCGCAGGGACTCGACGCTGGAACTGTAGAACAGCGTGCGCGACTCACGCCGGCTGGAGTAGCGGAAAACCCACACCCGCTCGCCGTTCGACGTCGCGACCGTCATCTGCAGCGGGAACTCGATACCGTGGTCGTGGCCGAGCCGTTCGACCAGGCCCGCCATGCGGGCCACGGCCCCCGGCGGATCGTCTTCCAGGCCGAACGTCAGCGCCAGGTAGAACATCACCTCCGAGTCCGTCGTGCCCTCGATGCGGGAGAACAGCGCGGGGTCGACGGCCATGCACAGCTCCCGCCGGAGCCGGTCGAAGCCCGCGACCACGCCGTTGTGCATCCACATCCAGCGTCCGTGACGGAACGGGTGGCAGTTGGTCTGCTGCACCGCCGTGCCGGTTGACGAGCGGATGTGGGCGAAGAACAGCGGCGAGCGGACATGGTAGGCGACCTCCCGCAGGTTGCGGTTGTTCCATGCCGGGCCGGTGTCCCGGAAGATGGCCGGGGTGGCGATGTCACCGGTGTACCAGCCGATGCCGAACCCGTCGCCGTTCGTCGTCTCCACGCCCATCCGGGAGCGCAGACTCTGGTCGATCAGCGACGGCTCCGGACGGTACAGCACGTCGCACAGCAACACGGGCGTCCCCGAGTAAACGAGCCATCGGCACATGAGCCACGCCTTTCCTCACCGGGTCGTACGATCTCAGCCGTACCCCCTCGCCCGCGTGGTATGGCGCGGCGGGTTCAGCGCATGACGGCCCGGCGGGTGAACAACTGGTTCCAGAACGTGAACTCCCGCGTGCCGCTGACCAGGCGATCGCATGTGCACATGTTGAACGACTACTTCCAGGACGTGGCCGACACCGCCGTCAACGCCCGGATGGGCGCGCAGGTGCTCGCCGAGGGGAACCAAAACGCCCTCCGCCCGCAGGATGCCAGGACACAGGTCTGCAGAACGCCGGCGCCGGCGTCATCGACGTGACGCCGTAGGCGGCGTCTCGCACGTCCGCACCTGCGGCGTGGCAAGACCAACGTGCGTCGTGGCGTCGGTGGCCATCCACTCGTCCAGGTCCCGTAAAGGGGGCGTTCGCCCGCTGGAGTCGCGCCGGTGAAAACGGCTTGTCGCGAGCAGGCATGATCGTGATAGTGGTTGACGATGGCGAAGCGAGCGAACGCACTGGATCGGGTGCTCAGGCAGGCGGGTGGCCCGGAGATCCTCGACACCCTGGCCGAACGCCTGCCCGGCGCCGACCTCACCACGCTGCTGCTGGAGGTGATGCGGCGGCGGGCGCGGGCGCTCACCCCCGCTGACGTCCTGCGCCGCTATGGCCAGGACCGGTTCGTCGCGCCCGCCCCGATCCCGTTCCGGCGGCTGCGGCGCGCGGAGGACGCCGTGCTGTCGGCGGTGCCTGACGGCGTCGAGCTGATCACCCTCGCCCCCGTGACGCCGCTCGGCGCCCACTCGGCCGTGGGGCCGGTCGATCAGAACAAGGTCGTCTCCACCATCAGGAACAGCGAGGTCGCCGCCGACCCCACCAACGCGCTCGCCCTGGAGGCGGCGCTACGCCGCCGCGCCGCACCCTCGCCCGAGCCGGTACGGCTGGCCACGGTGCAACGCGTCGTCCGCGCCCAGCGTTTCGAAGGCGCCGTCAGCTACGCGCACTTCACCCTGTTCGCGCTGGTGACCGCGGGCCGCGACACCGGTGACCTGGCGTTCGAACGACAGCACGCGGCCGAGCACCTGGCCATCCTGACCAAGGCCGTACGCGCCTGCGGAGTGCAGGCTCCCGAAGCCCGGGTCACGGTCCTGGACGAACGCTTCGAGCGGGTGGCGGCGCCGCTCGACGCCACACCGGACCCGGACCGGGAAGGCGGCCGCGGCTACTACAGCGGCCTGTGCTTCAAGATCTACGGCAACGGGCTGGAGGTCGGCGACGGCGGGTTCGTCGACTGGACGGCGCGCCTGCTCGGCAATCGCAAGGAACGCCTGCTGATCAGCGCCCTCGGCGTCGACCGGCTCGCCTGAGAAGGCAGCACGTCACAGGCCGCCGCCGAGGAGGGCGCGCTCGGCGGCCAGCTCCTGCTCCAGGCGCACCTTCTTCGGCACGCACATCCGCCACGCCTCCAGCACCAGCTCGCGCATCTCCGCCACGTCGATGGCCGACATCCGCACGACCACCCAGTTGAAGCGCAGATCCGACTCCCTCGGCATGAGGAACCTGTCCGGCTCGGCCGCGACCAGCGCCGCGCGCTCCTCCTTGGGAAACCCGAAGCCCATCAGCGTCTCGTCGCGTGAGAACGCCACGTAGACGATCTTTCCTACACGGAACTTCACGCGGTCCCTGATCAGGTGCTCCGACGAACGCGGGAGCGTGCGCGCGAACTGCCGTACATCGTCGACTGTGACCACGTGGCCACGTTACCGGTTGCCCTCCGCGGCCGAAATGTCGGCGAGCGCCGAGTTGGGGTCGCGTTCGAGCGCGAGGTCGCCGAGGCTGATGATGCCGACGGCGCGGCCGTCCTCGACCACCGGCAGCCGGCGCACGGCGTGCGAGCGCATGAGCTGCACGGCCTGCTCGATGCTGGTGTCGGGCCCGACGGCCTCGACGGACGCGCTGCACGCCTCGCGCACCGGCGTCTGCGGCGCCTTGTCGTCGGCGACCACGCGCACAGCGATGTCGCGGTCGGTGATGATGCCCTGAATGCGGCCGTTGTCGTTGACGATCACGGCGCCCGCGTCGTTGTCGCGCATCAGCGCCGCCGCGACGGACACCGGCTGGTCGGCCTCGACCGTCGCCGGGCGGGCCGTCATCACGTCTCCAACGGTCTTCGCCATGGGAATCCTCCTGTCGGTCGGGTTGAGCCGACCCCCTACCCGAGCGGATAAGCGATTCACGGACTTTGTCGGTTCTCTGCGTTCGGGCTAGAGGGTCTTGGCCGCCAGCCGGATCTCCTCGAGCAGGATGGTCAGGTCCTGCTCGGTGGTGTCCGGGTGCAGGAAGCAGGCGCGTAGCGCGGCGCGGCCGCCCAGCCGGGTGCCGGTGAGGAACGCGTTGCCGCGCGCCTGCACCGCGCCCGGGATGGCGTGGTTGAGCGCGTCCGACCCGGGGGCGTACCGGAAGGCGGTGATCGACGTGGTGACCGGGGCGAGCAGTTCGAAGTCGGGGTCATCCTCGACCATGGCGGCCAGCGTCCGTGCCAGGCCGGTCGTGTGGTTCACCAGGCGGGTGATGCCGGAGCGCCCGAGGTGCGACATGGTGGCCCAGGTCTTCAGCGCGCGGAACGGGCGGGTCTGCTCGGGCCCGTACTCGGCGAACCAGCCCAGGTCGCCGGCGTTGTCGTCGATCAGGTATGACGGCACCAGGCTGAACGCGGCCCGCGCGGCGGCCGGATCACGCAGCAGCGCGCAGCCGCAGCCCACCGGCACGCCGAGCCACTTGTGCGGATCAAGCGCCAGCGAGTCGGCCCGCTCCAGCCCGGCGTAGTGCGGGGCGGCGCCGTCGGCCAGGACGCCGAACGCGCCGTACGCACCGTCCACGTGGAACCAGAGCCCGTGCTCGGCGGCCACGTCGGCGATCTCGCCGAGCGGGTCGACGGCGCCGGAGTTGACGGTGCCCGCGCTCCCGGCCACGCAGAACGGCCGCAGTCCCGCTCCCAGGTCCTCGGCGATCATGGTGCGGAGCGCGCCCACGTCCATCCGGTAGGAGCCGTCCACCGGGACCGTGCGCACGTGCCGCGCCCCCAGGCCGAGCAACTGGGCGGCCTTGTGCAGGCAGCTGTGGCCCTCCGCGGTGACGTACATGACCATGGCCGGCCTGCCGGACAGTCCTTCCTCACGGGCGTCCCAGCCGTCGGCGAGCGCGGCCCGCTGGCGGGCGGCGGCCAGGCAGATCACGGTGGCCATGGACGCGCCGCTGGTCAGCAGCCCGCCGCCGGGCGGGTGCGGGAAGCCGACGAGCTCGGCCAGCCAGCGCACCACGGCGCGTTCGAGGTGCGCTCCCGCGTGGTCGCCACCGGCGCAGCTCGGGTTCAGCGCGGCGGCCAGCGGCTCGACCAGAACGCCCGCCGGGTTGGGCGGCGGGTTCACCCAGCCGAAGAAGCGGGGATGCCCGTTGCCCATCGGGTACGGCAGCACGTGATCGCGGGCGTCATCGAGGAGGTCGTCGAGGGCGCGGCCGGTCTCGGGCAGTTCCTGGCCGGTGAGCCGGGACCGGTCGGCGGCCGGCATCGGCTGCCAGACCGGCCGATCGCCGAGGCCCGCGAGATGATCGGCCACGATCGCGGCGGCTTTGACCCCGGCCGCGCGCAGCTCGCTTTCGTCCGCATCGGCGCGTCGCGGGCCGCCGCTCGCGCCCGTCCGCCGCGGGTCGTCCCCGTTCGCGTCGGCCTGGCGTGGGTCGTTCCCGTTCGCGGCGGACCGGTGCGGGCCGGGACCGTTCGCGTCGCGAGGGGTGAGGTCGGTCTGGCGCGGCTCATCCATGGAGCGGTTCCTTCCGTGCGTCGTGGTGCCCGGCTCCGCCCAGCTCCATGGCGAGGTAGTAGACGCAGTCGGCGGTGCCGTCGTTGGCGAAGGCGTGGCGGCAGTCGCCCGGGTAGTAGACCGAGTCGCCGGTGTCCAGCACGTACGGCCGGTCGTTGATGGTCAGCCGCAGGCTGCCGTGCTCGACCGCGAGATACTCCCGCGACCCCGGCGCGTGCGGCGCGAACTCGCCCGCGTCCACGCCCGGCCCGATGGTCGTGCGCATGAACTCGAACTCCACGTCCCCCAGCACCGGCGACAGCACCCGCCGCTCCCACCCCGACGGGTCGCGCAGCACCCGCTGCTCGGTGTGGCGCAGCACCCGCATCGCCCCGTGCGCCGGCTCGTCGAGCAGCCGGGCGATCGAGGTGCCGAGCGCCGTGGCCAGCCGGTCGAGCACCAGCACGGTGGGCGTCTTGGCGCCCCGCTCGACCTCCGACACCATGCTCCTGCTGATGCCGCTCAGCTCGGCCAGCCGCTCGACGGACAGTCCGCGCGCCCGGCGTTCCGTACGGATCCGCTGCCCCAGCTCGGCCAGCGACAGCCCGCTGGACAGCACCCCTTCGCCTGTCATTCCTCCACTATAGCGGCGGAGTCTCCACTATGGTGGAGTGGGCCTCCCGGTACGCGGCCAGCACCTGCTTGCGCCGCTTGGCCGGCAGCCGGTCGATGTAGAGGTGCCCGTCGAGGTGGTCGGTCTCGTGCTGCAGGCAGCGGGCCAGCAGGCCGGTGCCCTCGACCGTGACCGGGTCGCCGGCCGCGTCGAAGCCGTGCACCCTGGCGTGGTCGGGCCGGGGGAGCGGCGCGTACTGGCCCGGGACCGACAGGCAGCCCTCGTCGTCCGCGTCGAGCCGGCGCTCGCCGATCTCCGGCAGCTCCAGCGTGGGATTGACGACGACGCCCTTGTGATGCCGGCCGTCGGCGTCCGGGCAGTCGTAGACGAACACGCGCAGCGGCACGCCGATCTGGTTGGCGGCCAGGCCCACGCCCTCCGCCGCGTACATGCTGGCGAACATGGCCGCCACCAGCGCCGCCAGCTCGTCGTCGAACCGGGTGACCGGCTCGCACGGGTGGTGCAGCACGGGGTCGCCCACGTGCACGATCGGCCGTACCTCTGCCACGACCAGCGCCCTTCCTGGAGTCGCGAACGTTCCGCAGCGAAGTCTACGGCTTACCTCGTCTCGTATAGCAAGACATTTCTTCTTGGATTATGAGACAGACGCTAGGGTGATCGGCATCGGAGCAAACGAAGGAGTTTGGCGATGGACGCCGTCTACACGCATGGCCATCACGAGTCCGTGCTGCGCTCGCACCGCTGGCGCACCGCGGGCAACTCGGCCGCGTACCTGCTGCCCCACCTGAAGCCGCACATGAAAGTCCTGGACGTGGGCAGCGGCCCGGGCACGATCACCGCCGACCTGGCGGGCCTGGTCGCGCACGTGACGGCGGCCGAGGTCACCGAAGAAGCCCTCGGCCTGGCCAGGGCCGAGGCGGCCGGCAGAGGGCTGGACAACGTGGACTTCGCCGTGGCCGACGCGCACGCGCTGCCGTACGCCGACGCCACGTTCTGCGTCGTGCACGCCCACCAGGTGCTGCAGCACGTGAGCGACCCGGTGCGGGCGCTAAGGGAGATGGGCCGGGTGACCAAGCCGGGCGGGCTCGTGGCCGCCCGCGACAGCGACTACACGGCCTTCGCCTGGTATCCGCGCCTGCCCGCGCTGGACGAGTGGCTGGCGCTGTATCAGAAGGTGGCGCGGGGGAACGGGGGCGAGCCGGACGCCGGGCGGCGGCTGCTGTCGTGGGCCGGGGCGGCGGGCTTCGCCGACGTCACCGCCACCTCGTCCACCTGGTGCTTCTCCACGCCGGAAGACCGCGCCTGGTGGGGCGGCATGTGGGCCGAGCGGATCCTGCGCTCGGCCCTGGCCGAGCAGGCCCTGGCCACCGGCGTGGCCACGGAGGCCGGCCTGCGGCGGATCTCGGAGGGGTGGCTGGAGTGGGCGGACGCCGCCGACGGCTGGCTGTCCGTCCTGCACGGCGAGATCCTCTGCCGTGTCTGAGACCGCCTGCTACAGCCCCAGGGTCCGGGCCCGCTGCCACTGCGGGTCGCGGTAGAGGACCATGTCGGTGCCGAGCATCTCGTCCGGCGCCGACAGCATGGTGATCTCACCCGCGGCCTGCAACTGCAGCAGCAGGTCGCGCACGCGCGGCCCCACGGGCAGCCGTCCGCCGGGCAGCCCTAGACCCTCCCTGACCGTGTCGGCGATCTCCGACAGGTGGAAGGGGCCGTCGAAGCCCGCCACGACCCCGCGCACGATGGTCATCGTGATCAGGTGCTCGGCCTCGGCGTAGGCGAGCTGCCAGGTGATCTGCTCCCTGCGCCCCCCGGTCCCCGCGCACGCCGGGCAGGGGCGCGCCAGGCCGGGCACCACCTGCTCCTCCGCCGAGCCGAGGCAGGCCGAGCACAGGTCGTTCTCGGCGGCGTGCAGCTCGGCCGTCATCCGGTCGGCCAGCATCGTGCCGCACTCGCAGGCGAACACGTCACCCAGGATGCCGGTCTGCGGGAAGATCACATGCTTCGTCACCGAGCCGACTCTACCCCGGGCCGCATCCCCAGCGGCCCCAGGGCCGCCGTCATGCCCGGATGTCCGCCAGTCCGCGCAGCCGCCGCAGCGCCTTGCGGGCCGCGGCCGCGACCCGTTCGTCCGGATGGTGGTCGATGAACAGCTGCAGCACCCGCCCCGTCCACGGATGATCCCCGAACGCCAGGATCGCGATCGTGCCCGCCTGCTCCTCCGCGCCCATCCCCATGGCGATCGAGTCGATCACCTCGCCCGTCTCGCCGCCGAACTCCAGCAGCGCCGCCGCCATGTCCACCAGCACCCAGGCGATCTCGTCGGGCGCCGGCTGCCGCTCCTCGCGCCCGGTCCTGGCCGCGATCACCGCCCCCAGCTTGGGCTCCTCCAGCAGCCGGGAGAGCGCCTGCCGGCCGTCCTCGCCGAAGTCCGACGCCAGCAGCTCCACGCCGACCGCCCGGCTCAGCGGGCTCACCGTGCCCAGCACCGAGGCGATCTCGGCCGCCGCCGCGTCCGCGTCCCGGCCCTTCAGCCATCCCGCCAACTCCTCGCCGCGTTCGGGCTCGGGATAGGACCGCAGGCCGTGCAGCAGCGCCGCGGCGTCGCCGTCCGCCAGCGACCCCATGACGGGGATGTCCTGCCCGGTGGTGTCGGCGATGATCAGCCGTGCCGCCCACAGGCCGAGCCAGCTCAGCGTGTACGGCTCCGCGTGCCGTACCAGCCCCAGACCCGACAGCGTCTCCGGCACGTCGCCCTTGAGCGGCTCGCGCGACAGGAACAACCGGATGAGCTCCAGCAGCAGGCCCTCGTCGGCGGCCAGCCGCTCACGACAGTGATCCGCCCAGGCGGCCAGCACCTCGGCGTCGTCGCCTTCCGGTTTCAGCTCCGCCGCCAGCGGGGCGGCGCGCACGGCCGCGGCGAGCGTGGCCTTGTCGGGCAGCCGGACCGGCGGCTGCAGGGGCAGCGTGTCGTCGTCGTAGGAGCTCACCAGCCCATCCTGTCGTGATATTTCCGCTACGGTGCTCGCTGACGCTGAAAAATCGGAAGAAAGGAGGCGCTGAGATGTTCCGCATTGCCCTGGGCGCTCACCGCGCCCGTTTCCATTCCTCGGAGGAATCGTGCATTTCCGTCCCGCGGTCGAGACCGATCTAGACGACCTGCTCGGGTGCGTCGTCGACGAGTCCATCAGCTGGGCCCATCCCGACCGTTTGCTGTCGTTCCTGGAGAGCGGCAACTACCGCTATGACCACATGTGGCTCGCCGTCTCGGAAGACGACGGCGAGATCCTGGCCCGCGCCGTGTGGTGGGGCTTCCCCGGCGGCGACCGGCCGCTCGCCATGGACTGCCTGTACGTCCACCCGTCCGTCGGCGACCGCGTGGAACTGGCCGCCGAGCTGCTGCGCCGCGCCCACGCCGCCTTCGGCACCAAGCCCGCGTACCACGTGTTCGTCTCCAACGGCTGGCGCGAAGACCCGAAGGCGCTGGCCGCGATCGGCTGGCGCTGGGAGGCCGCCGGTCGGGCCGGGCTCACCGAGGAGCTGGAGCGCCTGCGGTACGAGTGGACCGCGGACGAGCCCGTACCGGAGCAGTCGGACCGGCTCGTGTTCCGCGGCGATGACGACGACGAGGTGTTCGTGGCGGCGTTCCGGCGGGTTGCCGAGGGCACGCTCGACCATCACACGCGTCAGGCCCTCACGACCATGGATCCGGAGGCGCAGGCGCGCGAGGACGTCGACGGTTACAAGTCCATGCCGGGGGACCGGTCGTGGTGGCGGCTGGCGTACGCCAAGGACGGTGACCTGGTCGGGGTCGCGCTGCCGTCGGCCAACAACGCCGGGCCCGTGGTCGGCTACCTCGGCGTGGTGCCCGGACACCGCGGCCACGGGTACGTCGACGACCTGCTCGCCGAGATCACCCGATTCCACGCCGAGCGCGGCGTCCAGCGGATCATCGCCGACACGGACCTGGGCAACGTGCCGATGGCCAGGGCGTTCGAACGGGCCGGGTACCGCAAGTTCTCCATCAGGCTCGTCCTGTCGGCCGATCCCGTGAACGCCTGATGTGCGCGGGCCGTCGTACCCGCGATCATTGATCCCATGACGTGGGACATTGAGAAGCTGGACCTGAACGCGTACCTGGCGCGCATCGGCTACGACGGCCCGCTCGACCCGACGGCCGAGACGCTGCGCGGCGTGCACCTGGCGCACGTCCGCTCCATCCCGTTCGAGAACCTGGACGTTCTTCTCGGCAGGGGCATCCGTCTCGACCTGAGCAGCCTGCAGGACAAGCTCGTGACGGGCGGGCGCGGCGGCTATTGCCACGAGCAGAACCTGCTGTTCGCCGCCGCGCTCGAACGCCTCGGCTTCACCCTGACCCGGCACCTGGCCAGGATCCGGCTGGGCCGCCACCACCTGCCGCGCTCGCACGCCACGCTCACCGTCGTGGCGGGCGGCCGCAGGTGGCTGGCCGACGTCGGCTTCGGCGGCGAGGGGCTGGTGGAGCCGATCCCCTTCGAGGAGGGCGCCACGCTGGAGTCCGGGGTGTGGCGGTGGCGGCTGGGCTGCGACGGGGACTTCTGGGTGCTGCACTCGGGGGAGACGGAGCTGTACGCGTTCCGGCCCGACGAGCCGCAGTATCCCAGCGACTTCGAGGTGGCCAACTACTACATCGCGAACCATCCGCAGTCGCCGTTCCGGCGGCACGTCGTCGTCCAGCGCACCACCGCCGACGCCCGGATCCGCCTGGAGGACCTGCCGGTGCCGGTCACGACGACGGAGGAGGCGGTGGCGGCCCTGCGCGACCACCTCGGCATCGCGATCCCCGAAGGGGACGCCCACGCCCTGTTGCCGCTACTGCGGGACGAACGGGCCTGAAAGGCCGCGGGCCTGGGCCGGCCGCCGACGGCCGGCCTGGGCGATCCCCTGTCACGTCAGCCACCCAGCCGCGCCCGTACCACCAGATCGTGCAGCGCGCCCTCCGCTGTGGCGCGCTCCGGCAGCACCGAGGAGTCCCGCGCCTCCTCCAGCGCCGCAGTCATCCGCTCGACGTCCGCCTCCAGCCCCGGCATGGCGGGGGCCCCTCCGTGCTCGGCGTCCCTCTTCAAAAGGACCAGTTCGGGCAGGTACGCGGGCCCGTACGCGTACAGCCGGGTCAGGTCGGCGACCAGCTCGCCGGTCCGCATGAGGTGCGTCCCCGTGGCGAGGACGCGGAAGGTGTACAGCAGCGGCTTGAGCTCCCGGGTCTTCTCGAACAGCCGCCACTGCGTACGAGCGAAGCCCAGGTAGTGATGGGCGTGGTGCCGCGTCAGGCAGCCAGAGGCCAGCGCGGCCAGCTCCTCGTGCATCGGCGACGACGCCACGACCAGCGGCGACAACAGCTGCTCCAGCACGTAGCCGTTGCGCCCGAGCAGCAGCCGGCAGAACTTGGCCAGGTCGTGCGTGACCAGGTCCAGCTCCACGCCGTCACGCGTCCACGACCGCTCCACCGTCTCCGGCCCCGTCCGCAGCCCCACGACCTCCACGGCCGGTAACACGTGCACTCCCCGGAGGTCGACGTCGGAGTCCACCGAGGGGAACCCGTACAGGTGCGCGCCGCTCACCGTGGCGAACGCCAGCGGGTACGGCTGCGCGCCGGGGATCTCGGAAAGCCAGCCGGGCAACTCGTTCACAGATTCTCCTTACGCACGTCGATCAGGAAATCCTCCACCCGATCCCGATCCGGCCGCTCCGGCAGGACGCTCGGCGTGGCGGCCAGCTCGGCCGACAGGGCGGCCCGCCAGGCGTCCACCTCGGCCCAGGGCAGCTCGCCGTGCTTGATCGCCAGCAGCCGCTCCCGGTGCGGCCCGACCTGGACCAGCGGCTCGCCGTGGCGTACCAGGTGCAGGCCGCTGAGCAGCAGCCGCACCATGTGCATGGCCTGCTTCCACTTGGGCGCGGCCGGGTCGAGACGGCGGAACTGGGCGTCGGCGTACCCGGCGAACGACTGGTGCGCCCGCGCCGACACGAACGCCCCGCGCAGCTCGCGCAGCCGCCGCCCGGCCGGCGTGATGACCTCCACGATGGGGGACCACAGGCACTCCAGGACGGTGGGGTTGGCGTCGAGGGCGAGCACGCAGAAGCGCTCGACCTCCCAGGAGAACTGCTCGGGCAGCGGCCCGTCCCGGTGCGTGGCCGGCTTGTCCAGCCGCCAGAACGCGGCCGTCGGCGCCGCGAACACGCCCCGCCGGTCGGTGTCCGAGTCGTCCGTGTCGAGCCCGTACGCCCGCGAACCCATGACGACGGAAAGGATCAGGTCATCGCTCACCCGAACATCTTGCGCCATCGGGCCGGGGGCTGGTCTGATCGATAAGTGGGCGGTTATGACGAGGCATATCAGCGCAGCATCCGGCACCCTGACGAGTTCTGGGCCGAGGCGGCGCGCGGGATCGACTGGGACGTGGCCCCGGCCACCATCTTCGGCGACGGCCGGTGGTTCCCCGACGGGCGGCTCAACACCTGCCACAACGCGCTGGACCGGCACGTGGCGGCCGGCCGCGGCGGGCAGGCGGCGCTGATCCACGACAGCCCCGTCACCGGCACCGTGCGCACATACACCTACGCCGAGCTGCTCGACGAGGTGGCGCGGACCGCGGGCATGCTGCGGGACCTCGGCGTGCGGGCCGGGGACACCGTGGTGATCTACATGCCCATGGTGCCCGAGGCGGTGGTCGCGATGCTGGCGTGCGCGCGGCTGGGGGCCGTGCACTCGGTGGTGTTCGGCGGGTTCGCGGCCAGGGAACTGGCCGTGCGCATCGACCATGCCAGGCCCAAGGTCGTGCTCTCGGCGTCGTGCGGGATCGAGCCGGCGCGGGTGGTGGCGTACAAGCCGCTGCTGGACGCCGCGCTGGAGCAGGCCACGCACCGGCCCGACCGGTGCGTGATCCTCCAGCGGCCCCAGTGCGCGGCGCGGCTCGCCGAAGGGCGCGACCTCGACTGGGCGGAGCTCGTACGCGACGCCGAACCGGCCGGCTGCGTGAGCGTGGCCGCCACCGACCCGCTCTACATCCTCTACACCTCCGGCACCACCGGCTCGCCCAAGGGCGTCGTCCGCGACAACGGCGGGCACGCGGTGGCGCTGCACTGGAGCATGTCCGCGATCTACGGCGCCGCGCCCGGCGAGGTCTACTGGGCGGCCTCCGACGTCGGGTGGGTCGTCGGACACTCCTACATCGTGTACGCGCCGCTGCTGGCCGGCTGCACGAGCGTGCTGTACGAGGGCAAGCCGGTCGGCACCCCGGACCCCGGGGCGTTCTGGCGGGTCGTGTCGACGCACGGGGTGCGGACGCTGTTCACCGCGCCGACCGCGATCAGGGCCATCAAAAAAGAGGACCCATCCGGAAATTACGCGAAAAAGTGGGATCTATCCGGGTTGCGGTACTTGTTCCTCGCGGGTGAGCGGCTCGACCCCGACACCTACCACTGGGCCTCCGACCTGCTCGGCATCCCCGTCATCGACCACTGGTGGCAGACCGAGACCGGCTGGCCGATCGCCGCCAACTGCGTCGGCCTCGAACCGTTGCCGATCAAACCCGGCTCGCCGACCAAGCCCGTGCCCGGCTGGGACGTGCACATCCTCGACGCCGACGGCGCCGACTGCCCGCCCGGGACCGAGGGCGCGGTCACCGTCAAGCTGCCGCTCCCGCCCGGCGCGCTGCCCACCCTCTATCGTGACGAGGCCCGCTTCGCCGGCTCCTACCTGGAGCGCTACCCCGGCCACTATCTCACCGGCGACGGCGGGCACCTGGACGCCGACGGCTACCTCTACGTCATGGGCCGCATCGACGACGTGATCAACGTGGCCGGGCACCGGCTGTCCACCGGCTCGATGGAGGAGGTCATCGCCGCCCACCCGGACGTGGCCGAATGCGCCGTGATCGGGGTGGCCGACGAGATCAAGGGCCAGCTCCCGATGGGGTTCGTGGTGCTCAAGGCGGGCGCCGACCGCGACCCGGAGGAGCTCGAAGGCGAGCTGGTCGCCCTCGTACGCGAGCGCATCGGCCCCGTCGCCGCCTTCCGCCGCGCCGTGGTCGTCGCCCGGCTGCCGAAGACCCGCTCGGGCAAGATCCTGCGCGCCACGATGCGGGACATCGCCGACGGCAACCCGTACGCCACCCCGTCCACCATCGAGGATCCGGCCACGCTGCCGGAGATCGCCGAAGCGATAGAAGGGAAAGCGACGGCGTGATCGCGGCGTACAACGCATGATGGGACACCCCGGTCCCCAGGAGAAGGCCATGATCGAAACGCCGAGCTACGCCGACGCCCTGAGGATTCTCGGATGCAAGGACAGCCGGCTCGCCAAGGTGATCGGCTTCGCCGCGGCCGCGGCGCGCACCGGCTGGGCGCTGGCCGGCGGCGGGCAGCTCACGGCGGGCCTGGCCGACATGCGCAAGGCCATCGTCGACTACGGCGAGGACATCGTGCGCCGCCTGCCCGAGCTGCGCACCGGCGTCGACCGGCACACCCGCACCCAGCGCCTGGCCGCGGCGCACACCGTGATCGTCATCTCGGCCTACTTCGAGGCGCTCGGCGAGGCCAAGCTGCCGTTCACGCTGGAGCAGCTCGAGCGGGGGGACCGGATCTCCCACGGCGTGCCGACCCACGAACGGTACGCCAGGCTGATGGCCGGGCTGCTGCTCGACCGGCTGCCCACGCCCGAGCCGCACCTGCCGTACGCCGAGACCCGGCTGGCCGTGGAACGTGCCTACCTGCGCATGTCCGAGGCCGTGGCCGCCTACGTGAGCGGCCTGGCGGTCTGGGACGAGCTCACCGTCGACGACCAGCTCCTGCTGCCCAGGATGCTCGCCGAGGGGCCGCCCGCGCACGCGCTGCGCATCTACGACGAGGACTACCGGTCGCTGGCCCTCGACAGCCACGAGCTCGTGGTCCGCAGTCTCGTCACCGAGCAGCCCTCGCCCGCCACGGCGCTGTCCCGGGTGGCGTGGCTGCTGGCCGAGCTGGCCCCGCCCCGAGTGGGCGACCGCCCGATGATCCACCTGGCCAGAATGGCCGCGAACGCCCTCGACCAGCCGCTCCTGCTCGCCGGCAAGCTGCCCGAGGACGTCAGCCTGCCGCTGCTCGGCGAGGGCTACCTCACCCCGCGCTGCCGCGTCGCGGAGCTGACCCGCGAGGCCGCGCCCTCGCTGCGCGCCTGGTGGGAGGAGCAGCGGCTGCTGCCCGACCCCGAGGCGTTCCTCGTGGGGCACCTCACCTCGTTACGCGCCACCCAGGCGCCCCTGCTGGTGCTCGGCGAGCCCGGCTCGGGCAAGACCAAGCTGACCGAGGTGCTGGGCGCCCGGCTGGCCAGGTCGGAGTTCCTGCCGATCCGGGTGGAGCTGGGCGGCGTGGCACCGCGCGCCGGCGTCACCGAGCAGATCGAGCAGGCCATCCAGGCGGTCCTGGCGGAAGAGGTGCGGTACGCCGACCTCGTGACGGCCGCCGAGGGCGCGCTGCCGGTGATCCTCCTGGACGGGTTGGACGAGCTGGTGCAGGGCGGCGTCAACCGCTACGACTACCTGGAACAGGTCCAGGAGTTCCAGCGCCGGGAGGCCGGCCTGGGGCGGCCCGCAGCGGTGATCGTCACCAGCCGGACGGTGGTGGCCGACCGGATCAGGTTCCCCGAAGGGCTGCTGGCGCTGCAGCTGCAGCCGTTCGAGGACGACCAGGTACGCCAGTGGTTGGACATCTGGGACCAGGCCAACCGCGCCCTGCTGGCCAGGCGCGATCTGAAGCCGCTGCCCGCCGAGGCCGCGCTCGCCCACGGCGAGATGGCCAGGCAGCCGCTCCTGCTGCTGCTGCTCGCCCTCTACGACGCCGGGAGCAACGCGCTCCAGCGCGCCACCCCCGGACCACTCAAACGCGCCCGCCTCTACGAGGTGCTGCTGCGCGACTACACCGAACGCGAGACCGGCGGGGCCCGGCGCGTGCAGATCGACCAGGAGCTGGTCCTGCTCGGCACGGTCGCCCTGTCCATGCTCGCCCGCGGCCGCCAGGTCATCACCGATGAGGCCCTCAACAGGGACCTGCCCGCGCTGTGCCGGGGCGGCGAGGACGACGACCCGGACGAGGACGAGGACCGCGCCGGCTGGGCGCGCAAGGCCACCGAGCGGTTCTTCTTCGTCCGCAGGAACGGCCACGCGTTCCTGCACGCCACGTTCGGCGAGTTCCTGGTGGCCTGGCTGACCATGTACGCGCTGCGCGACTTCGACAGGAGGCGCCGCCAGGCCGGCGACGAGCCCCTGGCCCTGGTGCAGAGCGTGGACGACGACCTGCTGTACGCCGTCATCTCCCACTCCTGCCTGGCCGAGCACGGGCCGACGGTCGGGTTCATCCTGGAGCTGCTGGACGAGCTGCCCGGCGCGGTGCGGGCCCGCTGCGCCGAGCTGCTGGCCGGGCTGCTGCGGCGTTCCCTGCACGAGCGGCGCCGCCGCCACTTCACCGGCTTCCGGCCGGTACGGCACCCGCTGACCCGCCGCCTGGCCGCGTACTCCGCCAACCTGACCCTGCTCATCGTCGCCGCGTCCGAGGAGCCGGTCGCCGTCTCCTCGATCCTGCCGGGACCCGACTACCTGGAACGCTGGTCCGCGCTCACCCACCTGTGGCGCGGCGAGCTGGGGGAGGAGGGCTGGATCGGCCTGACCGCCGCCCTGTCGGCGCACCGGGTGATCGAAGGAGGCGGCGAAGGAGGCGTCGAAGGAGGCAGGGAGGACGTCATGCTCGGCGCCGCCGAGACGGGCGGCATGGGCGACGTCGTGGCCGCGGTCGCCACCGGTCACACGCCCCGGCATCGCCGGCTGCTCGACCTGCTGCTGCGGGCGCTGGGGGAGGGGCGCGGGCTGCCGTACCGCGACCGGGTCGCGATCCTGGAGGAGCTGCTGCGTACGGTGGCGGACCGGTCGCCGGCCATGCACCGGGCGCTGGGGGCGATGTGGACGGAGGAGGGGGCCGACCACGCCGGGCTGCGGCCGCTCCTGCGCCTCATGCTCGCCGACCCGGCCGACCGGAGGGGGACGTGGGAGCAGCTCGTCAAGGCCGGCATCCCGGAGACGGTGCTCTGGGACCTCCACCAGACCGCCGGCTCGCCCCCCGAACACCACAGACCGGACTGACCGGCCCGCCCCCCGCACCGCCCCACCGTCATGGTCATCACGGCCATCACGCCGTCACATCGCGCGGCGTCATGCTGTGCGGGCCGTGGTGAACTGGTCGGCGGGGAGACGGGCGGCTGAACCAACGGGAACGGCCGTCGTGTCGCAGTGGACGGAGCAAGCGGAGCCGGACGTCAGGGAACGGACGCATCGACCGGCAGCTCCACGGTGATCGTCAACCCGCCCTCATCCCTCGGCCGCGCGGTGACCGTGCCGCCGTGGGCCTCCGCGATCACGCGGACGATGGACAGTCCCAGCCCGCTGCCCCGCTCCGACCGCAACCGGTCCCCGTGCAACCTCCGGAACGGCTCGAAGATCGTCTCGATCTCGTACGGCGGAACGTGCAACCCCGTGTTGGCCACGACCAGCTCCACCTGCTCGGTCCGCCGCCGCGTCGTCACCCACACCTCCCCCTTGGCGTGGTTGTGCCTGATCGCGTTCTCCACCAGGTTCTGCACGAGCCGCTCCACCAGCACCGCCTCGCCGGTCGTCGGGGCGGAGTCGAGCAGCCGGTGCATGGTCACCTCCCGGTCGGCCGCCTCGGCCACCGCCTGGTCGAGCACATGCTCGGCCACGTCCGTCAGGTCGAACGGGCGCCGGTCCAGCACCGCCTGCTCGCCCTCGGTCAGCGCCAGCAGGCCGTCGATGAGGCGCTCGTGCCGGGCGTTGACCAGCAGCAGCGACTCGCCCAGGCGCTTGACGTCGTCGGTCGCGTCCGGCCTGCGCACCGCCACGTCCACCAGCGTTCTGTTGATCGTCAGCGGAGTGCGCAGCTCGTGCGAGGCGTTGGCGACGAAACGCCGCTGGCCGTCGAACGAGCGCGCCAGCCGGCCCAGCATCGTGTCGAAGATGTCGGCCAGCTCCTTGACCTCGTCGGGCGGGCCCTCGTACCCGATGCGCTCGGTCAGGTCGTGGCTCTGGGCCACCCGCCGCGCCGTCTCGGTGACGGTCTTGACCGGTCGCAGCACCCACCCGGCCGCCCGCCGGCCGAGCCCGAAGGCACCGCCCGCGGCCGCCACCACGACCAGTGCGCCGACGTTGCGGACGTTGCGGAGGGTGTCGCGCTGGTAGACGGTCCGGACCTGCATCGCCCGCGCCCGCGCGGCCTCGTAGGGCTGGGTGTACCGCTCGAACCAGCCGGGACCGTACTGCGCCGCTATGTTCACCTCGATGTGCGAGGGCGTGAGCAGATCGTCGCGATATTCGAGGCTCTGCCGCACCACGAAGTAGACCCCCGCCAGGACGAGGCCGCCGAGAAGCAGCGAAACCCCGGCGCAGGCCAGGGCGAAACGCATGCGGATGCTCATGGAATGCGATACCCCGATCCCGGCACGGTCTCGATGACCTGGGGTTCGCCGAGCTTCTTGCGTAATTTCATCATCGTCGTGCGGACCGTGTTCGTGAACGGGTCGATGTGCTCGTCCCACACCTTCTCCAGCAGGGTCTCCGCCGACACCACCGCCCCCTGGGCGCGCAGCAGCTCGGCCAGCACGCCGAACTCCTTGCGCGCCAGCGGGACGTACCGGCCGTCGCGGAACACCTGCCGGTGCGCCCAATCCAGCCGCACCCCCGCCCGCTCCAGCATCGGCGGATCCGCCCGCCTGGCCCGGCGGCCCAGCGCGTGCACCCTGGCCACCAGTTCCTCGAACGCGAACGGCTTCGGCAGGTAGTCGTCGGCCCCCAGCGACAGCCCCGCCACGCGCGACCGCACGTCCCCGGCCGCGGTCAGCATCAGCACCCGTACCAGCCAGCCCCGTTCGACCACGGCCTTGCACACCTCGTCCCCGTGCAGCATCGGCAGGTCCCTGTCGAGGATCAGCACGTCGTAGTCGTGCACGCCGAGCCGTTCGAGCGCCGCTTCCCCGTCATAGGCGACGTCGACGGCCAGCGCCTCGCCGCGTAAGCCCTCGGCGATGGAGTCGGCGAGCATCCGCTCGTCCTCGGCCACCAAAACCCGCACCGTTCCCCCAAAGATCTTAAGTGCCGCCAGTCTGGACAGGCTTGCATAACGCGGGCATAACCAGAATCGGTGACGTTCACGCTAGAGGCCTCCCACAGGACTGGCGCGTGTGTGGCTGCTGCGCCGGTCGTACGCCGCCGAGGCAGTGGCACGCGCCGGAGGTCCGACTGCCCGTGACCCTTGACGTCGAGGGCGAGCAGCGGCAGGACGTGCGCCAGGGTCATTACCTCCGCGGCTACGATCATGTTTTGCGTGTTCGCCGCTTTCGGCACGTTCGACGAGCGTGCGCTGCGCATCATGGGCGTGGGGCTGGCCGCTGCGGTGCTGGTCGACGCCACGGTGGTGCGGCTGGTTCTGGTGCCCGCGGCCATGGAAGTGATCGGTGAGCACAATCGGTGGTTCCCGGCCATGACGACTCGGAGGCTGACACTCAAGCGAAATGTTACGTAATATCCGAACATCACGAGCGTTGGGGGCGCCAGGGTGCCAGGACAGAGCGTGGGAGTGGTCGTCGATCCGGCGGTGCCGCCGGAAGTCGCCGGGTTGCTGCGTGCCAATGTCCCGCTGCTGTCCAGGATCAGAGCCGGATGGGTGCCGCCCGCCGACGTACACCTCCCGCGCCGCGCCAGCCCCTCCAGCGCGATGCTGCTGGCCGCCACGCCGGTGGTGATCGCGCTCATGGCCGTCCTGCTCGCCTCGCCGTTCGCGCCGGCCGGGTTCGTGCTGCTCGGCACGTACGTGTTCATCGTCCTCATCAAGATCGCGTCCATGAGCGAGGTGCCCGAGGACGACCGCCCGCACGAGCGCGGCGTGTACGAGCAGGCCCGCTGGTACGACGGCCGCTACCTGCTGCCCGAGGACTTCGACCAGGACGCCAGGCTCGTCCTGACCAGGGCGCAGCGCGCGATCGGCTCGGTCCTGCGCTCCCACGTCAACGCCGAGGGCCTGCTGGACGACGCGCGCAACGCCGTGATGCTGCCCGCCCAGGAGTGGGAGATCGCCCGCCTGCTCGCCAAGCTGTCGGCGCTGCGCGGCGAGCACAGGGAGCTGCTGACCAGGGGCATCGCGCCAGAGGTGCAGTCGGTGATCGAGCCGCTCGAACGGGCGCTGGTCAACAGTGAGGCCGCCGTGGTCGCCCGCGTCGAGGCGCTGGAACGTTACGCCCGCCACGTCGCCGAGGCCGAGCGCGCCTACCACGCCCGCGGCCAGATCGAGGAGCTGCGTGCCCGCCTGCCGCGCTATGAGGAGCTGCTGGCCGAGTCGGGGGCCGACGCGCTGGCGGTGCCCGAGATCGAGCGGCTGGCCGAGGACGCCGACGTGCTGGAGCGCACGTTACGGCGCAGCGTGCGCTCCGCGCACGAGGCGTTCCGCTACCTGGAAAGCTGACGTTCGGACAGAACGGCACATAGGATCAATAACGTGCCCGGACGTCATGCGAAGGTGATCGTCGATCCGGCCGCGCCCGCCGACGTCGCGGACCTTTTACGTGCCAACCGCAAGCTCCTCGTACGCATCCACGCCGGCTGGGCGCCCACCGGCAAGCGCCCCCGCCCCGCGACGGGCGTCCTGGCCAGTGCGACGGCCACCGCGGCGGCCGCGGCGGCCATCGTCTACGGGCTCGACCTCTTCCTCGCCGAACGCTACACGCCCTTCGTGGTGGTCATGACAGGGGCCGCGCTGCTGATCGTCGCGGTGCTGCTCAGGCCCAGGCCCGACGCCGAAGTGGAGCGCCGCCACGCCCTCGAGCGCGCCCTCTACGACAAGAGCCGCGAATACCACGGCCGGTACGTCCTGCGCGAGCACCTCGACGAGCCCGCCCGCGCGCTCATGACCCGCACCCAGTCGGCCGTCGAGCAGGTCATGGACTCCGGCGTCAACGCCGAGGGGCTGCTCGACGACGTGCGCAACGCGGTGATGCTGCCCGCCCAGGAGTGGGAGATCGCCCGGCTCCTGGCCAAGCTGTCCGAGCTGCGCGCCGAGCACCAGGAGGTCGTCTCCGAAGGCGTCACCCCCGAGGTCGCCGCCGTGGCCGAGCCGCTCGCCCAGGCGCTCGACAGCAGCCAGCAGGCGGTGCTCGCCCGCGTCGAGGCGCTGGAACGTTACGCGGGCCACGTCGCCGACGCCGAGCGCGCCTACCGCGCCCGATACCAGATCGAACGCCTCAGCGCCAAGCTGCCCCGCTACGAGGAGCTCCTCGCGGAGTCGGGCGCCGACGAGTCGGCCGTTCCCGAGCTGAGCAGATTGTCGGACGACGCCGGCCGCCTTGAGCAGGCACTACGCGACAGCGTCAGCTCCGCACACGAAGCTTTCCGCCACCTTCGCGGCTGAGTTCGCTTAGTATCCGAATTCGTGGCGGATGTGGTGGTTGACCCAGGAGTACCGCCGGATGATGCGCAACTGCTGAGAGAAAGCCGGCGGGTGCTCATCAAGATGCGCCAAGGCTGGGTGCCCCAGCCGCGGCCGGTTCTGTCCGGCGCGCACTGGCGGATGGTGGCGACGTTCGCGACGGTGGCCTTCTTCGGGCTGATGCTGGGTTTGAGCACCGTGGCCGGCCGGGGCCTGGGGCTGCTGATGATCGTGCTCTTCGGCATCCCCCTCATGATCGTGATGTTCGTCCGCGGCGAACTGACGGGTGAGGACGAGGAAGACGACTTCGAGCGCGACATCTACGAGCAACTGCGCTGGTACGAGGGTCGCTACGTGCTGATCGACGACCTCGACGAGGCCTCCAGGCGGCTGCTCGGCCGCGCCCGGCGGGCCATCGCGACCGTGACCGGCTCCCGGGTCAACGCCGAGGGGCTGCTCGACGGCGCGCGCAACGCGGTGATGCTGCCCGCCCAGGAGTGGGAGATCGCCCGGCTCCTGGCCAAGCTGTCGGCGTTGCGCGCCCAGCATCGGGAGACCGTCTCGCAGGGGCTCACGCCCGAGCTCGAGGCCGTGGCCGCGCCTCTGGCCAGGGCGCTCGACGGCAGCGAGGCGGCCGTGGTCGCCCGCGTCGAGGCGCTGGAACGTTACGCGGCCAACGTCGCCGACGCCGAGCGCGCCTTCCGTGCCCACCATCAGATCGAGGAGTTGCGCGGCCGGCTGCACCAGTATGAGGAGCTGGTGGCCGAGACCGGGGCGGACGGCTTCGCCGTACCGGAGCTGGAGCGGCTGGCCGAGGACGCCGACCGGCTGGAGCAGGCGCTGAGGCGGAGCGTGAGCTCCGCCCACGAGGCGTTCCGCTACCTCGACCCCGGCCCTCCGAAAGAGCCGAACGAACCGAAGGACCCGGGCTCCGACGGACCCTGAGCCCCGGGGGACCCGTAGAGCCCATGCGATCCGGACGAGGGGCCGTGGGTTCCGGGTGAGCCGGACGAGGGGCCGTGGGTTCCGTGCGACCCGGACGAGGGGTTGTGGGTCCCGGGCGTGCCTGCCGACGGGCCGCCGGCCCCGCCCGGCGCGTGGGTGTGGGCCGCTTGCAGGAGCACGTCGCACAGGGCGTCGGCGGCGTCCACGCGGCCCAGCCCGGCGGCGGCCTGCCCCATCGCCTGCCGCAGCTCCGGATCGGCCAGCAGGGGCATCAGCTCGGCCAGTAGCTGCTCGCCCGTCGGATGCGGCTCCAGCAGCGCGCGCGCCGCGCCCGCCGATGCCAGGTAGCCGGCGTTCTTGCGCTGCTCGTCGCCGCCGGTCGGGATCAGCGGGATCAGCACGGACGGCTTGCCGATGGCGGTCAGCTCCGACACCGTGCCGGCGCCGCTGCGCGAGATCACCACGTCGGCCGCGGCGAACAGGTCGGCCAGCTCGCCGCCCACGTACGGCACCGGGTGATAGCGGTCGGCCAGGTCGGCGGGCACCTCGATGGCGCGCATCTGCTCGATCCAGGCCGGTCCGCACTGGTGCACGACCTGCGCGTGCGGCAGCAGCCGCGGCAGGATCTCGGCGATCAGCGTGTTGATCTGCTTGCTGCCCTGCGCGCCGCCCGTCACGTAGATCAGCGGCACCTCGAACGTCAGCCCGAACATGTCGTAGGCCGCCGCCCTGTTGCCCTGCAGCAACTCAGGACGGATCGGGTTGCCCGTCACCACGGCCTTCTTCCTGGCCGAGGCGGGCAGGTAGTTCAGCGACGACTCGTGCGAGAGCGCGATCCTGGTCGCCAGCCGGGCCAGGATCCGGTTGGCCAGCCCCACCACGGTCGTCTGCTCGTGCATGACCAGCGGCCGCCGGATCAGCTTGGCCGCCACCCCGATGGGCACCGCCACGTAACCCCCGGTCGAGAGCACCACGTCGGGCAGATAGCGGGCGGCGTGCCCGATCGCCTGGCACACCCCGATCGGGATGCGGAACACGTCGGCGATGTTGGTGCCCAGCTCCCGCAGGTTCGGGCGGCGGCGCAGCTTCCCCGTCGTGATCGCCTTGAACGGGATGCCGTGCTCGGCCGTGATCCGCGCCTCCAGGCCGTTCGCCGTGCCCACCCAGAGCACGTCGTGCGGCACCTGACGGCGCTGGACGGCCGACAGGGTCGTCAAAGCCGGATAGGTGTGACCACCGGTGCCGCCGCCGGTGATCAGCAGTCGCAGGGTTCGTGACATGCGCTCAGACTATGGCCGCGCAGCGGAAACCCGTGTGCCCGGTCGAGGAGTCCGGAGTGTTGGCGGTGCGGGCCGCCACGCGGTAGCGGTTGCAGTAGGAATCGTGGCACATGTACGAGCCGCCGCGGATCACCTTCGCCGTGCCCTCGGCCGGGCCGGCCGGATTGTCGGCGGACGGCTCCCAGGAGGTGCCCCACCAGTCGCTCGTCCACTCCCACACGTTCCCGGACACGTTGTACAGGCCGTACCCGTTCGGCTGGAACGACTTGACCGGCATCGTCCCCTTGCTGGGCGCGCTCGGGAAGTGGCCCTGCCAGATGTTGCACCGCTGCCGCCCCTTGGGCGCCAGCTCCTCGCCCCACGGGTACCTGTTCTGCTCGAGCCCGCCGCGGGCCGCCATCTCCCACTCCGCCTCCGTGGGCAGGCGCTTGCCCGCCCAGGTCGCGTACGCGGTGGCGTCGTTCCAGGACACGTGCACGACCGGATGGTTCTGCCGGCCGCCGACCGAGGATCCGGGTCCTTCCGGGGAGCGCCAGGAGGCGCCCGCCACGCCCGCCCACCAGGGCGCGCCCGGCACGGTGGCGTCCATCACCCCGCCGGTCGCGAACCGGTGGAACACGAACGACCAGCCGATCTGCTCGGCCTCGGTGACGTATCCCGTCTCCTTGACGAACGTGGCGAACTGCGCGTTCGTCACGCACGCCGGATCGATCATGAAGGGGTCGAGCCGCACCTCCCGCACCGGCCCCTCGCCGTCCTCGGGACGGCCGTCGGGGTCGGCCCCGCCCATGAGGAACGTCCCGCCGGGAATGCGCACCATCCCGCGCGGCACCGCCCGCCGCACGGCGATCTCCACAGGCTCCTGGTACGGCCCGGCAGCGGTGTCTCTGCTCGGACCACAACAAGCGCTCAAAGATCCCCCAAACGTGTCGCGACACCAAGGAAGGGTAGTGCCTGGAACATGCTCACGATCACGCGGCCATCCCGGATCGCGCTCCGCCAGCGCAACCTCGGTTTCGCCGTAAAAGCCGCAGACCGGTAGCGTTTTCCTATGCGACTCGGCGTGTTGGACATCGGCTCGAACACCGTTCATCTCCTGGTGGTCGACGCCCACCGCGGCGCCCGGCCGATGCCGGCCTACTCGCACAAGGAGAACCTGCGCCTGACCGAATACCTCGGCAAGGACAACCGGCTCGCCGACAAGGGCATCGAGCGGCTCTGCGACTTCGTGGAGGAGGCCGTTCGCCTGGCGGAGGACAAGGGGGTGGAGGACCTGCTGGCCTTCGCCACCTCCGCCGTGCGCGAGGCCGCCAACGGCGAGCAGGTCCTCGCGCAGGTCGAGGAGCACTGCGGCGTGCACATCGACGTGCTGTCCGGGCGCGAGGAGGCCAGGCTGACGTTCCTGGCCGTGCGCCGGTGGTTCGGCTGGTCGTCGGGGCGGCTGCTGGCCTTCGACATCGGAGGCGGCTCGCTGGAGATCGCCGGGGGTGTGGACGAGGAGCCCGACGTGGCCGTGTCGCTGCCGCTGGGCGCCGGGCGGCTGACCCGCGACTGGTTCACCGCCGACCCGCCTTCTCCCGAGGAGGTGCGCAGGCTGCGCAAGCACGTACGCACCGAGATCGCCCGCACGGTCGGCGACATCGTCAGATACGGCGAGCCCGACCGCGCGGTGGCCTCCTCCAAGACCTTCAAGCAGCTCGCCAGGATCGCCGGGGCCGCGCCCTCCAGCGAGGGCGCGTACGTCTCGCGCGCGCTGTCCAGGCAGGACATGGCCGACTGGGCAATCAAGCTGGTCTCCATGTCCGCGGCCGAGCGGGCGGAGCTGTCCGGTGTGTCGGAGGGCCGGGCGGCGCAGCTCGCGGCCGGGGCCCTGGTGGCCGACGCGGTCATGGACCTGTTCGAGGTGGACCGGCTGGAAGTGTGCCCGTGGGCGCTGCGCGAGGGAGTGATACTGCGCCGGCTCGACCTCCTGCCCGGACGTCTCGACCCGTCCACCGCGGCCCCGGAGTAAGGGCGTTATATCCCCGTAAACTTGCATAAAGCACTGGTGGACGGGCACTTTCCGGCGAATGTTAGCAGTGCTCGGCACCATCGGATCCCTGCTGGTCGTACTCGTGCTCATCGTCCTGGCCGTGCTCGTCATCTCGGTGATCGTGCTGATCACGATGGCGGCGATGGCCGGCACGATGGCCGACTGGCGCGGGCTGTGGCGGCGGCTTACCCGCAGGCACAGAACGCTGAGCCTGAAGCTCAGCGGCAGTGGGGTGCCCGCCCGGCGGCGGGCGGAGCTGAGCGGGAGCACGCCCCGGCTGCGGCGGCGCTTCCGGCTCGGCGGTGCCGCGCCGGAAGAGGGGCGGCGGCGCCCCGCGGCGCGTGGTCACCGGCCCGCGGAGCGTCGCTCGGCGCTGTAGTCGTCAGTTGGTCATGAAGTGCGGCCCCGGCGAGTCCGGGGTGTAGCGCAGCCGCTTTTCCAGACAGACCATCGCGCCGTTGTCGTGCCTGTTGGTGAAACGGATCTCGTCGGCGAGCGCGCGCATGATCTGCAGCCCTCGCCCGTGCTCGGCGCCCGGCTCAGGGGCCAGCACCGCGCGTGGATCGAAACCGTTGCCCGTGTCGACGACCCTGATCACGCAGAGATGATCGTGGACGGCGGCGCTCACCGTGTAGTCGTCGCTCGGCTCGGCGTGCCTGATCACGTTGGAGCACGCCTCGGTGAGCATGAGCTCGATGTCGTCGCGTATCTGCTCCACCACGCCGAGCGAGCGCAGCGTGCTTTCCAGCAGCTGCCTGATCAACGGGACGCTCGCCGCATCCCTGGGCAGTCGGAGCGCTATCGTGGCCTCCACTGCGTCTCCTCCCGTCGGATGCGTGTGAGCCTCCTGCCCCCGATCCTCTGCCCCAATCGTCCCTTTCGACGGTAAAAGTCCGGAAAGGCTATGGCTCCAGCAGCCGCATGGCCACCTCCATGGACGCCTTGCCGACCTCGTCCTCGCTGAGATCGTCCAGCTTCAGCCACCTGCCCGCGTGCAGCGCGAACAGCGCCACCGAGCGGCTGACCCGCTCCACGGGCGTGGCCTCGGGCCCGCTCATCTCGGCCGTGAGCGCGATCACCGTCTCGCGCATCTTGGTCAGCCGCGGATGGTCGCGCATCGCCGTCTGGTTGCGCTCCAGGAACCTGGCGACCTCGAGATAGCGGGGCTGCGTGAGCTGGTCGGCGAAGCGCTGCAGCAGTTCGCGCCGCATCTCCGGCGTCTTGGGCTGGCGCTTGGCCCAGGCGAGCAGCTTCTCGACCTCGGCGAGGCGAAGCTCGACGAGACTCGACACTATGTCGTCCTTCGTCTTGAAGTGGTAGTAAAGAGCGGCCTTCGTCACCCCGAGCTCCTCGGCGATCTCGCGCAGGGAGGTCGCCTCGTACCCCTGCTCGGTGAAGAGCCTCAGCGCGACCTCCTGGATCCGAGTCCGCGTGTCTTCCCGCACTTTGCACCTATTTCGACTTGACGGCCGGTAAGTAAGTATCTAGCTTATTCTATGCTTGCCGGGCGGCAAGTAAGCAAGATCCGAATTGCGGGGGGTTGTAGTGGCGGAGGCAGTCGGGCGGCGCCGGGAAGTCATGGTCGTCCTGCCCGGGCTCATGCTGGCGATGGTCCTGGCGATGCTGGACAACATGATCGTGGGCACGGCGATGCCGCGGATCGTGGGCGAGCTCGGCGGTCTGTCGCATCTGTCCTGGGTCGTGACGGCGTACGTGCTGGGCACGACCGTCTCGACTCCCATCTGGGGCAAGATCGGCGACCTGTACGGTCGCAAGAACATCTTCCTCGTCTCGATCGTCATCTTCATGATCGGCTCCGCGCTGTGCGGCATGGCCGGCTCGTCGCTGCTCGGCGGGCCGGACGGCGGCATGGTCGAGCTGATCGCGTTCCGCGCGATACAGGGGCTCGGCGCGGGCGGCCTGATGGTGAACGTCATGGCGATCATCGGCGACCTGGTGCCGCCCCGCGAGCGCGGCCAGTACCAGGGCATCATGGCCGGCGTCATGTCGCTGGCGATGATCGCCGGCCCGCTGGTCGGCGGCTTCATCACCGACCACCTCGACTGGCGCTGGGCCTTCTACGTGAACCTGCCGGTCGGCGCGGTCGCGCTGGTCCTCATCATGATGAACCTGCACCTGCCGAAGCTGCACAACAAGGTCCGCATCGACTGGGCGGGCGCGATCCTGCTGTCGATCAGCATCACCGCGATGGTGCTCATCACGACCTGGGGCGGCAACGAATACACGTGGGACTCCTGGCAGATCCTCGGCCTGGCCGCGGTGGCCGTGGTCACGCTGGTGGCGTTCATCCTGGTCGAGCGCAAGGCCGTCGAGCCGATCATGCCGCTGCAGCTGTTCCGGATCCGCAACTTCACGCTGATCTCGGCCATCGGCTTCCTGCTCGGCTTCGCCATGTTCGGCGCGATCAACTTCCTGCCGCTGTTCCAGCAGACGGTCCAGGGCGCCTCGGCCACCAACTCCGGCCTGCTGCTCCTGCCCATGATGGGCGCCGCCATGGGCGTGTCGCTGTTCGTCGGCAAGGCCATCACCAGCACCGGCAAGTACAAGATCTACCCGGTGATCGGCGGCGTCGGCATGGCGGCGGGCATGTGGCTGCTGTCCACGATGGGCGTCACCACGCCCGCCTGGCTCACCGGCGTCTACATCGCGGTGCTGGGCCTCGGCATGGGCTTCCTCATGCAGACCACCATGCTGATCGCCCAGAACAGCGTCGAGCAGAAGGATCTGGGCGTCGCCAGCAGCGCGAGCACGTTCTTCAGGTCGATCGGCGGCTCGTTCGGCGTGTCGCTGTTCGGCGCGATCTTCAACAACCACCTCCTGTCGGAGCTGACCGCGAGGTTCGGCACGCAGGCGGGGGAGCGGATCGCCACGGGCGGCGGCCAGATGGATCCCGCGGCCCTCGCCCAGATGCCCCCGGCGCAGCGGACCGGCCTGCTGGAGGCGCTGGCGAGCTCGATCTCCGGCGTCTTCTGGTGGGCGATCGCCTTCGCGATCGTGGTGCCGGTGCTGGCGGCGTTCATCAAGGAGATCCCGCTGCGCGGATCGGAGCCGAGTGACGCGGCCAAGCAGGACGCGGTCAAGGCGGCAGGCTGACCGGCGCCTGCCAAGCGGCCGGTGGGCTGTCCCACCGGCCGGAGCGGCGGCACCGGAAAATATGAGGCGCAGAACGGCTGATGCGTGCACAATTCCTCGCATGCATCGCATCAGCCGGCCGCGGGTGGAAGACGCCGCCGCCATCCACGCGCTCGTCGCCGCCTATGACACCTCGGTGATCGGCGCGCCGGACATGACCCTGGACGACCTCGCCGACCAGCTCGTCGAGCCCGGCTTCGACCGCGACAGGGACGGCTGGCTGGTGCACGACGCGGACGGCCGCCTCATCGCCTGGGCGTGGGCGTACGCCAACGGCGACAGCGACCTCGTGGACGTCGAGGTGATCACCCGCGTCGAGGGGCTCGCCGAAGAGCTGTGGCCCGTCGTGCTCGAGCGCGCCCGCGAGCTGGCCGCCGAGCGCGGCCACGACGGCGTCACCGCCGACATCGGCGTCTACCGCGCCGACCACGGCAAGCAGGCCCTGGCCAAGATCCACGGCTTCGAGGCCGCGACCAGCTTCCACCGCATGCGCATCGACTTCGACCATCCGGTGGAGCCGCCCGCCGTCCCGGCGGGGCTCACGCTGCACACGGGCGAGAGCGAGGAGGTGCGGCGCGAGGCCCACCGGGTGCAGCAGGAGGGGTTCGCGCAGCACTTCGGCTTCGTCAAGCTCGACTACGACCAGTGGTACGAGCGGCGGCAGGCGATGAGCGTCACCGACTGGAGCCAGCTCACCCTCGCCCGGTTCGACGGGCGGCCGGCGGCGGTGCTGATCGGCAACAACCAGTTCGTGAGCGACGAGGACTGCGGTTACGTGGCCACGCTGGCCGTGCTCGCGGAGTTCAGAGGGCGGGGGCTCGGGCGCTTCCTGCTGCGGCACGCCTTCGCCGCCGACGCCGCGCGCGGCCGCAAGGGCACGATCCTGCACGTGGACTCCAACAACACGACCCCGGCGCTCGGACTGTACGAGTCGGCCGGGATGCGCCCGGTCATGGTCTTCGACATCTGGCGCCGCCGCCTCTGACGCCGGCCGGTCCCGCTGTGCCCGCGTCCGGCCGTGCGTGCGCCCGGCAGGCGACTGGGGCGGGCTACACGCGGTGCCGGGACAAGTGCTCCAGGACCGCCTGGTTGGCCTCCCACCCGTCCGGGAACTTCACCGGCACGCCCAGCTGCACCGGCTCCGCCGACGGATGGGCGTCCAGCAGCTCGGCGATGCCCGCCCTGGCCACCACCACGCACGCGTGCCGATGCCGTGAGGCCAGCACGCACAGCCGCCCCGACTCCAGGTGGAAGGCCGTGGCGTCGCGGCGTCCCGACAGCGGGTGCAGCACGATCGTGACGTCGTACTCCCGCCCCTGCAGCCGGTTCGCGGTGTCCACGGTGATCTCCGGCGGCAGGCCGGCCGCCCGGATGGCGGCCACCTGGTCCCGGTGCGCCGCGCCGACTGCGATCCGGTCCGCCGTCACCGGCCGCTCGCCCTGCTCCGAGCTCGCCACCGCCCCCCGCTGCAGCAGCCGCTCGGCCAGCAGCGCGACCGCCTGGACGGCCTCGCCGTCGGTGCGTACGGTATGCCGGTTCGGCAGTTCGAGCAGCGCCCACCCCGACCGGGCCGCCTCCTCCAGCGCCCGGTCGTGCACGGTGCCCATGCCGCCCGTGACCAGCTCCAGCCGCCGGTCCCCGGGGCCGGTGCCCGAGCGGAACCCGGTGAACGGGTAGAACGCCTGCGACACCACGGGCGCGGCCGACGCCGGGAGCCGCCACGACACCGGCAGCCGGTGCACGGGCAGGTCCGGGTTGTGCCGCAGCAGCACCGACACCGCGCTTTGCAACGGATCCCACGACAGTCCCGACCAGCGGTCGCCGTCCACGATCGAGAACGGGTCGAGCTGCCCGGGATCGCCCACGAACAGTGCCCGCTCGAACAGCCCCGCGATCCGCAGCAGCTTGTCCGAGCGCATCTGGTACGCCTCGTCCACGATCGCCCACGGCCACACCCGATCGCCGATCCACGCCCACTTGTCCGCCGTCGCCAGCACGATGTCCGGATCGCCGAGATCCTGGATCCTGGTGCCGAACCGGACGCCGGGCAGCTCCAGCAGGCGCAGCGGCGGCACGTACCCGCCGGCCGACAGCCGCCCCACGGTCAGGCGCGGGTGCTTGTCGGAGATCCGGGTCACCAGGTCGTCGACCTGCTCGTTGGTCTGGGCGACGATCATCAGCGGCTCGCCGGTGGCGGCGATGTGCGCGGCCGCGCGGACGACGAGGGTGGACTTGCCCGCCCCCGGCGGCGAGTCGACGATGACGCCCCGGTGCCGGGGCAGGTCGGCCAGCACGTTCGCGATGACCTGCTCCGGGCTGTCGGTCACGACCATTCCTCCTGGGCGTCCTCGTCGTCGGGCACGTAGTCCTGGGGCGGCCCGCCGTGCGTCCACGGCGTGGACTCGGCGTCGGGCAGGTTGGGCGAGCCCTGGAAGTCGTCGGTGAGCGAGGTGTAGCAGACCTGCTCGCCGACCTCGGGCACGGCGCCGGGCGCGGCCGTCTTGCCCCGGCCCATGCCCTTGGTGATCTTGATGGTGATGAGCCCGTCGTGGGCGGACACCAGCTCGGCGCCCTGGGCGCGGCGCTGCGGGGTGCCGAGCGACGTGCCGGGCGGGAGGCGTACCGGGTCGTCGGTTTTGATCACCACCAGCGGGCGGAGCTTGCGGGAGCGGCCCTCGCCCTCGACGTTGCCGGGGACGGTCTCGAGCACCTCGCCCGCGAACGCCTCCCCGGTGAGCCGGTATTCCGCCATGACCAGCGGGTCGTCGTAGGCGCGCTGCACGTCGTACGCGGCCTGGGCGCGTTCCATGCGGGCCAGCTTGGCGGCGGCGGTGATCGCGCCGTCCCGGCGCGGCTGCGGCGGCGCGCCCTCGGCGATGTGCGCGGCCATGCCGCTGAACGAGCCGCGGTCCTGCTCCCACCGCTGCGCCACGCTCGCCCCCTCCTCAAGCCCTGAGAGCAGGTCGATGGCCTGCCACATGAGCCGCCAGGTGGGCTCCAGCTGGGTCCGCAGCGCCTCGGTGATGCGCTCGGCCGACCCGCTCTCGATCGCCGGCGCGAGCACCTCCGCGTCGAACCCCGGGTCGGTCGCCGGCCCCGCGGGCGGCCAGATGAGCGGGTCCTCGGCGGCGTCGGAGGGCCCCTCGGTGATCCAGCCGAGCAGCGCCGCCAGGTTCGCGTCCTCCAGCGAGCTCTGCCCGCTGGCCCAGTGCCGGCCCAGCTCCTCGGTCGCGGTCAGCATCAGCGACGAGCCGGGGTAGGCGGCCCGCTCCCCGAAGTACGTCAGCCACCGCCCCAGCAGCGGCACCTCCGCCGGCACCGGATAGGGCCCATCAGCCCGCCGGAACCGCGTCGAGCGCCCGAGCAGCCTGGTGAAGGCCACGCCGGCCGGGTTCGGCACGATGAGCTGCGGCGCGTCCAGCACCCGCTCGTAGGGGTCGGCGCCGCGCCGCTCCACGGTCTCGGTGTCGTGGACGAAGCCCTCGATGTACGCCAGCAGCACCCCGGCCAGCTCGGCCGTCCACGCGAAGCGCAGATCGCGGTTGCGCGGCTGGGTGACGACGAGCAGGCGCGGCCGGTCCCGGTCGGTGCCGAGCATGGCGGCCAGCGGCGCGGCGGCCTCGCCTGACAGCTTGAGCGGGATGAACACCATCGGCCGCGCCGGCAGATGGCAGTGCCGCACGGTCGCGATGGGCTGCGCGATGCCCTCGTCCAGGGCCCGCAGCCGGGCGAGCGACGTCAGCAGGCTCACTTCTCAGACACCCCCGAGGCACTCCCTGCGCAGGCGTTCGGCGTTGCGGAGCAGCCGGGCGATCTCCTCCTGGCCCTCGGCCGGGTCGCGGGCCCCGTCGGCCAGGCCCAGCGCCTCCGCGACCGAGGCGACCCCGCCCAGCTCGTCGCGTACCTGCCGGCCGAGCAGGTCGGAGGCGCCTTCCTGGCGGGACTCGTCGCGGCAGAAGAAGCACAGGTCGCACGTGGACAGGCAGTCGGGCGCGTAGCGCGCCGTCGTCCTGCGCAGCGCGTCGGACAGCTCGGCGACGGGCCTGGTGGGCCTGCCGTCCTCGTCCGGGCGCAGGTCGAACGTGAGATCGTCGGGCAGCCCGGCCAGCAGCCGGTCCAGCGAGGTCATCCTGGTGAGCTGGCGGCGCAGCACGGCCAGCTGCTTGCGCACGTCGACCAGCGTGGCGACCGGACGGTTGGCGAAGTTCTCCGGGCAGACCAGGACCACGTCGTGCGACACCTTCAGCGGGTCGTGCCCGAGTTCCTCCAGCAGCGTGCGCAGCGCCAGCACGTACACCGCCGCCTGCCGCGCGGCCGCCGCCACCGCCGACGGGTCGGCCTGCCCGTCGATCACCGCGAACGATTTGATCTCCACGATGTGGAAGCGGCCGCCGAGCTGGAAGGCCACCACGTCGGGCTCCAGGTAGGCGGTGTGGCCGGCGATCTGGAGGGTGAGCAGCGGGTGGTCGTAGAGCGTGCCCGCGTCCTGCGCGTCGCTCGCCGCCCGGTCGATCAGGGCGCGGGTGTGGGCGTGACGCAGGTGCGCGCCGACGTTCTCCACGTCGTGGTAGGCCACCTCGGCGAGCGGCAGGCCGAGCAGCTCGCGCAGCATCCGCAGCAGCTCCGCGCACCCGTCGGCCTTGACCAGAGCCTCGAACACGTTGCCGCGCGTGATCGCGAACGGCGACTGCCCGAACGGCGCGGGGAAGCCCAGATGCCGCGCCGCGGCATCCTTGTCGATGCCGGCGCCGTCCATGAGGGCGCGGCGGGTGCAGCCGGGGTTGGCGGCTAGGGCCGCGATGGCGCGGGCGTCGTGCGGCCGCGGCGGCGTCGTGCCCCGCAGCGCCTCGAGCCGGTGTATGGGGTCGCCTTCGCGCTTCAAGCCGCTCAACTGATGTACTCCTTCTTGATCGTGCTCAGCGTAGCGGCGCCGAACAGCCGGGCCACGTCATCCAGCTGCGTGGCGGCGCGTTGCGCCAGCTCGGCGCGGTCACGCGTGTCGCGGTCCGCGTGCACGGCGAGCTCGGCGCGGGCCGCCTCGATCACCCGGTCGGGGTCCGGCGGGCCCAGCGTGCGGTCGGTGGCGCCGGGGATGTTCCTGGCCATCCGGACGAGTAACCGGGCCGCCCGCTCGTCCTCGCTCTTCTGCCGCGCCACCGCGATGGCGCAGGTCAGGAAGTCGACGCGCGGGCTGAGCGGGCCGACCACGCGCCGATCCAGCGGCCAGGCGCTGAGCGCGAGCAGGCCGCGGGCGGGGGAGAGGCGGTCGGTCAGCGCCGCGCACAGGTAGTACGGCCGGCCGTGCGGCGCGGACCGGAACGAGCGCTCCTCGTCCCTGCGCAGGCTGGTGAGCTGGTTGCTGCGGATCGTGCCGCCGAAGAACGCCTCGCTGACGGCCACGACCAGCCGCGGCTGCGCGGTCGCGCCCAGCAGCCGCAGCCCCTGGTGCACCTGCTCGCGCACGGTGACCAGGCGGGGCTGCTCCGGCCTGGCCCTGGGCTGCTCGCCGCTGACCAGGGCGTCCCAGGCGCGTTCGGCGGTGCGGAGCTCGGCACGCAGCACACGGGCCGTGGCGCCGTCCCTGGCCCGCATCGCCTTGCGCACGCCGGCCCGCAGCTCGTCGATCCGCCGCTCGAGATCGTCCAGCCGGTCACTCATGGCGGCGAGCGTATCAACAGTCCCAGTATTTTCCAGTATTTTGGCCAAATCACGTGAATCTACGATGTAAAGGCGCTCAGTCGCAGCCGGCTACGCGCCGTGGTCTGGGGGAGCAGGGAGGCCGGACATCACGTCGGGGTCGGCTCCTGCGGCGCAGGGCGCTCCGGATCGGGCACGGAGGACGGGAGGCTCGCGCACATCCCCGACAGCCGCATGACGCGCCACAGCCACAGCTCGATGACCGTCGGCCCCGCCGCGGCCGTCCCATCGTGATCAACCACATCGTCCACCATGGACACCCGCTTCCCGGCGCGGCCCCAGGCCACGCGGTCCAGGGCATAGGCGCGCGAGGACTTGACGGAAGGCCTACCGAGGGACGCGCGACCGCACGCGCCCATTGGCGCGGCGTGGTGGTGACCAGCGGGGGCAGGCCAGTGATCACGCTCATCGGCCGGTGCCGGGTGCGCTTGACGGCCCTCCGTCCCGGTGTGGCCGCGGCCCGGAACGGAGGGCCGTCAAGGAAGGCCCCGCACGTCGCCGGGCGGGTGCGAGCCCTGTGGAATGGTTCGGTCAGGTCTTGCCGCGCGTACGGGTCGTGCCGGTCCGCGTGGATCCCTTGGCAGTGTTCTTGACCGGGGCTCCGACCGGGGATGGCCGCACCACCGACTCCTGCTTCTTGCCCACAGGAGCTCCGACCGGAGACGGTTTGACGACGGATTCCTGCCTGCGGCCCGGGATCCTGGCGGGGGCGGCCTTGGGCTTCGCCGCCTGGGAAACCTCCTCGAACTCGTGCGCGGCCTCCCGGCTGAAACTGCTGACGATCTCACGGCCGCGGACGGCCAGGTCGTCATAGACCCTGGTGACCCGGTCCACGGCGTCGCCGACGTAACCGCGGGCCCTGGCGGGCAGGTCCCGGGTGATGGTCTCGGCGGTCTTGCCCTGCAGGGTGCGGGCCGTCGCCGGGACGTCGCGGGAGCGCATCTTGCGCCATTGGTCGGCCGCGTAGCCGCCGGCGCCCGCCACGGCGCAGAACGGCTTGGACTCGGCGATCCTCTTGAATTCGTCGGCGAACTTCATGGGCCACTCTTTCTTTTGTCTGGTATGGCATGACCGTCCAGGCAGTGCATCGCCGCCGGGCTCAGCCGCAGGTGCCGGCCTGGTGTGCGCGGCCTTGGCGTGGTTCTCTTTCTGGAACGACTCATAGATGTCGATCAGCATCCGGCGTTGCCGCCTGGTGATGCTGACGTCGGCCTTGATCGCAGCCGGCGTCCGGCTGCGGGCACCGGGACCCTCGCCCAGCCCTGGCGTGTGCAATGTCCGGGCCGAGCTCTGCAGTGCCGCGGCGAGGCCGGTCAGGAGCCGGGCGCCCGGCCTGCGCAGGACCTGCCCGGCATCCCTCGTCATCACGTCCCGAACGCGGCGTGTCATAGCAGTTCCCCAACCGGCGGCAGCACTCGTGGCCGGGAGGCCGGCACAATGCCGCAGCCGGTCGGCACGCGGCGACCACCGGCGCTCCCGCCTCGACACTGCCCCGCGCACAGGCACGGAAGTCACATCCGTGGCCGATTTTGCGGCCTAGAGCAGGTATCCCAACAGTCCAGAAGGCCACGCGCCGGGCACACTCTGCCCCGGAGAGCAAACAGGCCGATTCGTCGCGCTTCAGAAGATCGGCAAGGGGGTCACGGCGCCTCCACGGGCATGCGCGAACCCATGGACATTGCCATGATCCGGGACTGTATCGGTCAAATCCCGCGTTGCCCGTCCGGTCCGCGGGTACGGATGTAGCCGGGAAGCATGCTTCTAGAGCGGACCGCCGCACCCTGAATAAGCCGATCATCGCGAGGTGAGAGCGGCAGGAAGCGCTCGCTGCTTTCCTTTGCACCAGGCCCCAAGGAAGTCAGCGCAGCTCAAGCCCGGAAATCAGGTCATCCATCGGGATGCGTACCCTGTAGAGAAGGCGCACCGTGACAAGGGGGTCCGGTAAGCCATGTGGAAGATTCCGTCGACGGTGGCGAACGGGTTCGACACCGTAGCCAGGCTGGGCGGTGCCCTGCAAACGGGGATGCGCTCAGCGGCCGAGCTCTGCATAGGGACGAGCAGGCGTGGCGGTTCGGTCATGCCGGTGGCGGGCGACCCCGGCCACCCTGACCGGGATCGCGTGTCCGCCAAGGCGGCGTCCTTCGTGGAAGGTCACGCGGAAGGACTGACCGCGATCACCGCGGCCTACGATCGGCAGGGCACCGGCGAGCCCGTGGTCCTGCTGCACGGCATCGGGCAGGACCGGCATGCCTGGGACCGGGTGATCCCGTTGCTCGCCGCCGGACGCGACGTGATCGCGCTGGATCTGCCGGGCTTCGGGCAGTCTCCGGACTTGCCCGCCTGCGCGCCGCGCGACCTGCCGACCATGGTGACCGCGCTGGGTGCGGTGTTCACCGCGCTCGGCCTGCGACTGCCGCACGTGGTCGGTCATTCGCTCGGCGGCCTGATCGCGCTGCGGCTGGCTCAGGCCGGGCACGCGCGCAGCGTGACCGCACTGGCGCCGGCCGGATTCTGGAACGACGTCGAGCGACGCTACGCCTTCGCCGTCCTGACGACCGCGCGCCACCTCGCCCGGCTGCCCGACACCGTAGTGGAACGGATGGCCGCCACGGCCGTCGGACGGGCGGCCATGAACGGCACCCTGTACGGACGTGCCGAATTGTGCGAGCCCGACACCCTCGTGGCCTGCCTGCGCGCCTTGCGCCAATCGGTGGCATTCCAGGCCACCTTGCGAGCCGGACGGGCGCCGGATCTGTTCACCGGCACCATTCCCGACATGCCGGTGACCATCGCCTGGGGCACACACGACCGGCTGCTGCCCGGCCGCCAGGCCGTCCGCGTCACGGCGATGATCCCTGGGGCCCGGCTGGTCCAGCTGCCCGGCTGCGGGCACATCCCGATGTATGACGCACCCGAGCAGGTCGCCCGGCTGATCCTGCAAACCACCGTCGCCCACCGCAACGGCTCCACGAAGTAGCCAGATGGCCGGCTTGCGACCCATCCGCGCGGTCGCGTTCTCCGCCCCTCCTCCCCTGCCGTCTGATTGGCTGGGGTCCCTTGGATCTCGCCGCGACCGGATGGGGAGACCCAAGGGCGACCGGCAGTCTCGGACGACCCCCCGATTCCACCCGGGAAGTCCGGCCACCGATCCTCCTGGGAGGCAGTGATCAACCAGCACACACCCCGTGAGGCGACAGCTCAGGACACCCGCCGGCACGTGCCCCGCGAGGCTCGTCATCTGATGGGAGCCGCCGCCGGCCTGGCCGCCCTCGCCCCCGTGTACTACCTGACCGAGGCAGGCGCCAAAGCCCTGCGTACGGGCCTCGCCACGGCCGTCCCCGCCCCAGCGGGACTCGCCTGTCTGGCGGCGGTGGCGGTGATCGTCGCCGTGCTGGCCGTCTGGCCGGCGGCGGCGCTCGCCTGCGGCCTGCCCCTCGCCGCCGCCGGCGTCCTGTTCGCCCTCGACGCCGAGGCCGCGCTCGGCGTGGCGGCCACCCTGCCGTGGTCCGGCGCGGGCGGCCTGCCGTGGTCGCAGCCGGACGCCCTGCCGTGGGCGGAACTGGCCGAGCCGCCCGGCACACTGGCCGGGACGACCGGCCTGTACGCGCTCATCGGCGCACTGCTGATGATCTCGGCGCTGTTGCCGGGCCGGTTGCGATCTATCCTGGGCGGGTGAGCGGACGGGACCCGGATCGGCGCAGGGCGTTGCTGGACGCCGCGGATCGCGTCATCTCGAGCGAGGGCCCCGAGGTGTCCATGGCGGCCATCGCCGCCGCGGCCGGCGTCACCAAGCCCATCCTCTACCGCCACTTCGGCGACAAGAGCGGCCTCTACCAGGCGCTCGCCGACCGGCACGCGCGCACGGTCATCGCCCAGCTGCGGCCCCGGTTCGCCGAGGCGGGCGCCGACCTGCGCGGCCGGGCGAGGGCGACCATCACCGCCTACCTCGACCTGATCGCGGCCAACCTCAACCTCTACCGGTTCCTGTTCCACCGGGCCAGCGCCGAGGACAGCAGGATCCGCTCCCACATGACCTCGCTGGTGCGCGGCCTGGGCGAGGAGCTCGGCGCCGTGCTGGCCGCTGAGGGCGTGGTGCCGGATCCGGTGCGGGCGCAGGTGCTCGGGCACGCCTTCGTCGGCATGGTGCAGACGACCGGCGACTGGTGGCTGGAGCACCCCGAGGTGGACCGGACGCAGGTGGTGGAGGGCCTGGTGGACGTGATCGCGGCCGCGCTCAGTCCCCGAAGCGCGAGAGCTTCCCATGCCGCCGGGCGTACGTGAGCGCCCACGCGAACAGCGCCAGCGTCGCCGCCAGATAGCCCACGTTGAGCGCGGCCGCCCAGGCCAGCCGGTCCCACGGCACCGCGCCGCCCTCCAGGACCGTGCGCATGCCCTCGAACACGTGCGAGGCGGGCAGGAACCACGACACGGCCTGCAGCGGCGCCGGCAGCACCGACACCGGGTAGAAGATCCCGGCCAGCGGCTGCACCACGAACACCAGCGACCAGGCGATCACCTGGGCGTTCTCGCCGAAGCGGAGCACCGCCGCGATCCCCACCAGGCCGAGCGACCAGCCGAGCACGAGCAGCACGCCCATGAACGGCACCAGCCCCACGCCCAGGCTCGTCACCCCGAACCCGTAGAGGGCGAGCGCGAGCCCGGCCATGACGGCGACCGCGAACGCCACCTTGCCCAGCGAGAACAGCACCAGCCCGACCAGGTATTCGACGCTGGACAGCGGGCTGACCTGCACGTTGAGCAGGTTGCGCGACCAGATGTCCTCCAAGAACGCGATCGAGATCTCGTTGCTGGCCTTCTGCAGCACCTGCCACAGCAGCACCGCGCCGAGCAGGAACGACACCACGAACGGCACCCGCTGCGCCTGCAGGAACAGCGTCACGAAGCCCCACAGCACCAGCTCGATGGTCGGCCAGAACAGGATCTCGAACATGCGGATCGGGCTGCGCCGCAGCGCCGCGAAGTCACGCCGGACCACGCCGAGGACGCGCATGCGCCGGGCGGCCAGGCTGAGCGGGGGCAGGGTCAGGCTCGTCATCCGCGCGCCACCTTCAGGAACACCTCTTCGAGGTCCTCGGCCCCGTAGTGCCCGGCCAGCTCCGCGGCGCTGCCGGCCGCCACGATCACGCCGTCCGACATGAAGTGGATCCGGTCGCACATGCGCTCGACCTCGCGCATGTTGTGCGAGGTGATGAGCATGGCGCTGCCGTTCTCCCTGGCCAGGCTGGACAACAGGCCGCGGATGCGGTCGCCGGCGTCGGGGTCGAGGTTGGCCGTGGGCTCGTCGAGCACCAGCAGCCGGGGCGCGTTGAGCAGCGCCTTGGCCAGTTGCACGCGGGTGCGCTGCCCGGAGGACAGTGCCATCACCGGCCGCTTGCTGATGGGGCCCAGCTCGAACAGCTCGATCACCTCGGCGACCCGCCGGCGCGGGTGCCGTACGGCGTAGAGCCGGGCGAACGCGTCGAGCACCTCGTGCACTCTCAGCACGCCGGGCAGGTCGACGTAGCTGGCGGCGAAGTTGACCTGGCTGAGCGCCTCGGTCCGGTGCTGGGCCAGCTCCAGCCCGAACAGCTTGATGCTGCCCGCGTCCGGGGTGATCAGGCCGAGCAGCATGTGCAGGGTGGTCGACTTGCCGGCGCCGTTGGGGCCGAGCAGCGCCACCACCTCGCCCTCGCCGACGGTGAGGCTCAGATCGCGTACGGCCGTGACCGGTCCGAACCGTTTGAGCAGATGGGACGCCTGCAGGATGGCCACTGGTCAAGCGTGCGGTCCCGAGGGGAGGAAAGGCAACCGGGTTTTCCGCGGCATCAGCAACAGATGGCCGCCCGATCACCGAGGCCGGCGACGGCGGGCGAAACACGCACGTGACGCGCGGGTGACCGTTCGGCGCGAGCAACCGACCATTCGCCGATCGGCCGTCCCGATCGCGGCGTTCTCGTGATTAAGGTGCCATGACGAGCGCTGCCTCGTCTCAAATGTTGAGATATCATTTCGACATTTAGGCCAAACCGTAACATAACGGGTCATTGGGTTTAATATCCCCGCAAAGTACTCTCCCTTCGTTGACTACCTGTTCAGGAGCCGGTCACTACCGGTTGCTGATTCCAACATCGGAGGGTCGATGACTACCGGGGAACCCGGGCAGCCACGCACTGACCGCAGCCCGTGGAACTGGCTGCTGGTCCTGCCGATCGTGCTGCCCCTGCTGACGTTCCTGTTCAACTCCGACGAGCCGCGCCTGCTGGGCTTCCCGCTCTTCTACTGGCTGCAGCTCGCCTTCATCGCGGTGGGCGTCGTGACCACGACCATCGTCTACAGGATGACCAAATGAACGTCCACACGACCGAGCTGGTCATTTTCACGCTGCTGTTCCTGATCGTCAGCGCCATGGGCTTCGTGGCGGCCCGCTGGCGCCGCCCGGCCGACATCGAGAGCCTGAACGAGTGGGGCCTGGGCGGCCGGAACTTCGGCTCCTGGGTCACCTGGTTCCTGGTGGGCGGCGACCTCTACACGGCCTACACGTTCGTGGCGGTGCCCGCGCTGGTGTTCGGCGCCGGGGCCATGGGCTTCTTCGCCGTGCCGTACACCGTGATCATCTATCCGATGGTGTTCCTGGTCCTGATCAGGATGTGGTCGGTGTCGCACGTGCACGGGTTCGTCACGCCCGCCGACTTCGTACGGGCCCGCTTCGGGTCGCCCACGCTGGCGCTGCTGGTGGCGATCACCGGGCTGGTGGCGACCATGCCGTACATCGCGCTGCAGCTGGTCGGCATCGAGGCGGTGCTGGCGGCGATGGGCGTCACCGGGCACTGGCCGATCGTCATCGCCTTCGCGATCCTGGCCGCCTACACCTACCAGTCGGGCCTGCGCGCCCCGGCGCTGATCGCGTTCGTCAAGGACACGCTGATCTACATCGTGATCCTGGCGGCGGTCATCTACATCCCGGCCAAGCTGGGCGGCTGGGGATCGGTCTTCGACGCGGCGAAGGCGAAGTTCGACGCCTCCCCCGCGCCGGGCGACGGGATCCTCCTCAACGCCGGCAACCAGCTGCAGTACATCACGCTGGCCTTCGGCTCCGCGCTGGCGCTGTTCCTCTACCCGCACAGCCTCACCGGCGCGCTGGCGTCGAAGAACCGCAACGTGATCAAGCGGAACATGTCCGCGCTCCCCGCCTACAGCCTCCTGCTCGGCCTGATCGCGCTGCTCGGCTACATGGCCATCGCGGCGGGCACCAAGCCGGTCATGGGCGAGAACGGCAAGCCGCTCTCCAACACGATCGTGCCGGCGCTGTTCGACCAGATGTTCCCCGACTGGTTCACGGGCGTCGCCTACGCGGCGATCGGCATCGGCGCGCTGGTCCCGGCGGCGATCATGTCGATCGCGGCGGCCAACCTGTTCACCCGCAACATCTACCGCGAGTACATCAACCGGCAGGCCACCGACCGGCAGGAGGCCAAGGTCTCCAAGGTGGTCTCGCTCGTGGTCAAGGTCGGCGCGGTGCTGTGCATCCTGGTGCTCGACCCGCAGTTCTCCATCGACCTGCAGCTCATCGGCGGCGTGGTCATCCTGCAGACGCTGCCGGCGGTGGCGCTCGGCCTCTACACGCGCTGGTTCCACCGGGGCGGCCTGATGGCGGGCTGGGCGGCCGGCATGGCGGCGGGCATGTGGATGCTGTACCTCATCCCGAACCCCGCCACCGGCAAGGCCCACTTCGGCGGCTCCGCCTTCGGCCTGTCGAACCTGGGCTTCGACACCAAGATGACGATCTACGCCGGGTTCGTGGCGCTGATCGTCAACCTGGTCGTGGCTGCGCTGGGCACGCTGCTGTTCCGGGCCCTGAAGGTGGCCGACGGCGCGGACGCGACCAAGCGCGACGACTACTTCGCCGACGAGGGCGACCCCAAGGTCAAGGACCTCGACCTCACCGGCTCGCACTGATCGCCGCGGCCCGCCTCGCCTGGGGCGGGCCGCATGTCATCTGATATCCCCCTAAGGCCGGCGGATACGATCATTTATCCGGATCCGATCGGCGAAGGGCTAGCCTGCCAGCCATGCGCACAGAGTCTCCCCCCGCATCCGCCCCGGTGCTGGGACCGAAGCTCATCAGGGCCGAGGTCATCGCCGTGTTCTCGGTCTCTCTCGGCGCCAGCGGCCTCGTGGCGCTCGTGCGGCTGATCGGCGCGCTCACGGCGCCGCGGGAGCTGAAGAACCAGCAGGCCGTGCTCGTCGGCTCGCTGGCCCCGGGGCGGCCGTGGCTGGACCTGACGTTGCAGCTCGTCCAGATGGCGATCGCGGTGGCGCCCGTCGGACTGGTGGCGTACCTGCTGGTGCGGTCCGGGGAGTCGTTGCGGACGATCGGCGCCGACTTCCGCCGGCCGGGGGGCGACGTGGCGCGCGGGGCGCTGCTGGCGGCCGCGATCGGCGGCACCGGACTGGCGTTCTACCTGGCGGTTTGGGCGGCCGGGGTGAATCTGACGGTCGTTCCCGGGGCGCTGCCCGAAGTGTGGTGGCAGGTGCCGGTGCTCCTGCTGGCGGCCGCGCAGAACGGCGTGCTGGAGGAGGTGCTCGTCGCCGGCTACCTGCTGCACCGCCTCGGCCAGGCCGGATGGGGGCCGTGGCGGGCCATCGCCGTCTCGTCGCTGCTGCGGGGCTCGTACCACCTGTATCAGGGGTTCGGGGGGTTCGTCGGGAACGTGGTGATGGGGGTGGTGTTCGGGCGGCTGTACCAGCGGTGGGGGCGCGCGATGCCGCTGGTGGTCGCGCACACGCTCATCGACGCCGTCGCCTTCGTCGGGTACGCGTTCCTGCGCGGCCGCGTCACCTGGCTGCCCTGAGACCACGGCCGGCGGCATCCGCGGGAAAACATGACATGAGGTGTCCTCTTTTCCCGTCACCATCGCGGACATGATTGCTTTGGTGGCGGGCGCGACCCGCGGCACAGGACGAGGGATAGCGGTCGAGCTGGGCGCGATCGGCGCGACGGTCTACTGCACGGGCCGGAGCACACGCGGGCAGCGCTCGGAGATGAACCGGCCGGAGACCATCGAGGAGACGGCGGAGCTCGTCACGGCGGCCGGCGGCACGGGGATTCCCGTCCAGGTCGACCACCTGGAGTCCGGCCAGGTCAAGGCGCTGGCCGAGCGGGTGGAGCGCGCGCAGGGGCGACTCGACGTGCTGGTCAACGACGTGTGGGGTGGCGACCACCTGTGGGAGTGGAACACCCCGGTGTGGAAGCACGACATGGACAAGGGATTCCGGCTGCTCCGGCTGGCGATCGACACCCACATCATCACCAGCCGGCACCTGCTGCCGCTGCTGATCAGGAACGAGGGCGGGCTGGTCGTCGAGGTCACCGACGGCACCTGGGCGTTCAACGAGACGCACTACCGGGAGAACGTCTACTACGACCTGGCCAAGATGTCGGTGAACAGGCTGGCGTTCGCCTGGTCGAACGAGCTGCGCCCGTACGGCGGGACGGCGGTGGCGGTCACACCCGGGTTCCTGCGCTCGGAGGCCATGCTGGACAACTTCGGCGTCACCGAGGACAACTGGCGTGAGGCCGAAGTGGACAGCGCCTGGCAGGTCTCCGAGACGCCCGCCTACGTCGGCCGCGGCGTCGCCGCCGTCGCCGCCGACCCGGACAAGCAGCGCTGGTCGGGCAAGTCGGTGGACAGCGGCGAGCTGGCCGAGGCGTACGGCCTCACGGACGTGGACGGCAGCCGCCCGCAGGTGTGGCGCTACCTGGCCGAGGTCCGCGAGCCGGGCAAGGAGATCGACCCGGCCGAGTACCGCTGACCATGGGCGCAGACACCGCTACCTGCGGTCGTACAGGGCGGACATGCGGGCGGCGGCGTCGGCGATCATCGCCCGCAGCTCTGGCGGGTCCAGTACCTCCGCCTCCGGTCCGAACCGCAGCACCTGCGAGTACGCCACCGGCACCGACTCCGCGGCCAGCCGCACGGTGCCGTCGGGCTGGAGCGAGGCGAGCGCGTCGTCGACCGCGGCCGGGTCGGCGATGTGCCGCAGCATGCGCACCCCGCGCTCGCTGAGCCGCAGCGTGACCACCTCCCGCAGCAGCGACCGGGTGAACTCCGCCGACTGCGCCGCCCAGAAGGCCGCCAGGTCGAAGCCCGGGTCCCGGTCGAAGGGCTCGGGAAGCACGGTGATCTCGCCGAACCGGTGCACCCGGAAGATCAGGAACCGCGTCCCGAGCCGGGCCACCAGGTACCAGGCACCCGCCTTGAGCACCAGCCCGTACGGCTCCAGCGTCCGCGGGTTCCCCTTGTAGGAGGCCTGGACGCGGCGGTCGCTCCACACCGCCCTGGCCAGCGGCGCGAGCGCGGCAGGCGGCGGGTCGCCGGCGGCGAACCAGCCCGGCGCGTCCAGGTGGAAGCGCTGCGCCGCGGTCGCCGGCGCGTCCCGCAGGGCGGGGGACAGCGCGGCGGCCGCCTTCAGCCGGGCGGTCGCCGCCACCTCCTCCAGCCCCATCTCGCGCAGCGCCGCCGGCACCCCCGACAGGAACAGCGCCTCCGCCTCGGCCCGGTCCAGCCCGGTCAGCCGGGTGCGGTACCCGTCGAGCAGCCGGTAGCCGCCGCCCCGGCCGCGGTCGGCGTACACCGGCACGCCCGCCTCCGACAACGCCAGCACGTCGCGGTGCACCGTGCGCTCGGAGACCTCCAGCTCCCTGGCCAGCTCGGCCGCCGTCATCCCGCCGCGGCCCTGCAGCAGCAGGACCAGCGACATCAGCCGCGAGGCGCGCACAGCGGCAGCACCACGGCCGAGGGCCGGTCGGGGGAGTGGAACACCTCGACGTCGGCCGGCACCATCGGCCCGGCCCCGTCGAGCGGGTCCCCGGTGCCGGGATTGCGGGCGATCGTCGGGTACGCCCCGGCCGCCACGTGCACCCGGATCCGGTGGTCGCGCCGGAACCGGTGCGCGATCGGCCACAGGTCCACCTCGACCCGCCGCACATTCTCTTCCCCGCCCAGGTCCCCCGGGAAGAAGGGCCCGAGGCGGCGCACGCCCTCGCACACGTTGTACGAGCGCCCGTCCGGGCGCACGTCGCACACCCGCACCACCACGTCCACGTAGGGGGTACTCGACCGGACGAACACCTCCGCGCGTACCGGCCCGATCATCTCCACATCCTGCCCCAGCGCGGGTGAACTGTAGACCAGCACGTCGCGGCGCTGCTCCAGCCGCCGCTGATCGCGCGGCCTGGAGTCGCCCAGCAGGACGGGACCGCCGATCACCGGCGTCGGGTGGGAGGGGTGGTAGCGGAACCGGTCGGGCTCGGCCTCACGCGGGCCCTCGACGCCGAGCCCGAAGCCGTGCTGCAGGTGCCAGCGCTGCTCCCGCATGCCCGGCACCGGCCAGTCGGGGTAGTCGCGCCACTCCTCGGCCCCGGTCACGTAGATCCGCACCGGGTCCGGCCGCAGCCCCGACACATCGCCCAGCAGGTGCGCGCGGAACCAGGCCGTCGCCTCGGCCATCGCGGGCCGGGTGTGCCGCGTGTCCACGTGGTACCAGGGGCCGATCGTCAGGTACGGCCGCCGCCCCGCCGCCCGCATCGCCGTGTAGTCCTTGAGCTGCCACGGCAGGAACACGTCGTACCAGCCGCCCAGCATGGTGACCGCCGCGTCCACATCGCCGACCTTCAGGGAGAAGTCCCGCTTGTCCCAGTACGGTCCCGCCGGGTCGGCGTGATAGGCCAGCAGGTCCTGGTAGAACTGCAGCGGCCGCCCCGCCGAGGCCACGTCCAGCTCCGCCATGGGACGCCCGGACAGGACCGCCCTGCGGGTGAGCCGGGGCGCGGTCAGCGCCGCGGCGCCGCCGAAGCGGCGGGACATGCCGTCGGTGAGGGTCGTCCAGCTCAGCGCCGACTCCAGCGCGAACGCGCCGCCCACGTAGGCCGCGTCCCTGAACTGGGACGCGGTGATCTGCGTGGCCATGGCCTTCAGCTCGGGCCCGGCATAGGGCGCGATCGCCCACTGCGTGTAGCCGAGGTAGGAGGGGCCGAACATCGCGAACGAGCCGCCGTACCAGGGCTGCTCGCGCAGCCAGGCGACGGTGGCCAGGCCGTCGTCGTGCTCGTCGCCGAGCGGGTCGAGCAGCCCGCCGGAGCCGAAGCCGCCCCGGCAGCTCTGGATCACGGCGTGGAAGCCCTGTCTGGCGAACCCCCGGCCGAAGAGCCAGCCGAACAGGCCGCGCCGGCCATAGGGGGAGCGCATCAGGATGACGGGGGCCCGCTCGCCTCCGGCCGGAGCGTAGTGGTCGGCCAGCAGCGTCACGCCGTCGGGCATCGGCACGGGAAGATCCCGCTGGAGCCGCACGCGTTTCATGTACTAACCAGTAACATATGCCGTCCGGAGTGCGGTAGCCGGGGCGCCCGCGGAATCCCCGCCGAGCTATATGGCGAGGTCGCGGCCACGGCCCCGGATCGGGGCCGGGCCTGGATGAGCCCGCCCCGGCGGCGGGGCGGGCTCAGCAGCGCGCTACGGAGTCGCCCGGTCGGGGCGCTCCGAGATGCGGATGGCGTTGACGATCGGCGCGCCCTCGCGGGTCGCGAAGCGCACGTTGAGCTGGCCGTCGGTGACCTTCACCGTGTACTGCCTGGCCACGGCCGTGTACGTGCCCGCCTCCAGCGCCAGGTCCAGCGCCGGGATCGCGAGCTGCCCCTCGACCAGCACGTCGAACACGCGCTTGCCCATCTGCGTGCTCCTGATCTCGGCGAAGTCCAGTTCGACGGTGTACGTCCCGTTGGGCACTCCGTCGAAGCGGTACTCCAGCATGGCCTCGCGCGCCGTCCTGAACAGCGCCTGGTCCTGCGTGCCGGCGATGGTCCTGGACGTGCTCTGCGTCCGTTGCTGGGTGGCGACATAGCCGTAGGAGCCCTGGACGTACTTCTTGTCCGCGGTCCAGGTGTCACCGGCGACGTCGTTCACGCTCTTGGAGCCGCCCACGTCGATCGCCACCTGGTGCTTGGGCACCACGACCGTCACCACGATCTCGATGGTCGGCTGCCGGCCGCTGGCCGACTCGACGAGTATCTTGCCCCGCCGCATCGTGCCGGGCGCGACGCCGGCGCTGGAGAGCGTCACCTTCAGCGTCACCGCCTGCCCCTTGGCCAGCTCGCCCGCCGCCGGGCTCACGCCCGCCCAGCTCTCCCCGGTCACCTTGTACGGTGTCGCCGAGCCGAGGTTCGTCAGCTCCAGCGTCCGGGTGCGGGTGCTCTCGCCCGGCAGCACCACCGTCAGCTCGCCGGCCGATGCGCTGACGCGGCCGGTGACCAGGGTGGTGTCCAGCTTCGTCACCGTCGCCGGCGCGACCGTGACGGGCTTGGTGAACGTGCCGTAGTGGTCCTTGGACACCACGACCTCGTAGTCGCCCGCCAGCACCTGCCCGTAGAACGCGCCGTCCGCGCCGGTCGTGAACGTGGCCACGTCCCCGACCTTGACGGTCGCGCCGGGCAGCGGATCCCCGTCGTTGGCGTCGGTGACCACGCCGGTGACCAGGCCGTGCCTGCTGGCGGTGAAGGCGATGCCCTGCCCGCCGGCCAGCGCCGGCTCCTCGTAGGAGTACAGCAGCGCGTCGTTGCCCGCCGCGTTCTCGACGCCGACCGTGGCGCTGCTGCCCTGCTCGCGCTCGCTCTCGACGTCCTTGTACCGGAAGCCGATCGAGCCGTCCTCGCCCAGCAGCGCCGCGAACGACAGCCGCTGGCCGCTGTCGTTGTAGAAGCTGACGTTGCGCCATTCCACGACGAACGTGCGGTGCGGCGCCGTGCCGGTCACCGCCGTGTAGACCCCGGCCTGGGCGTCCACCGTCAGGTCGTCCCAGTACGGGTAGACCGCGTTGTTCGGCGTGCCCGACGTGGGCAGCCGGCCGTTGCTGGCGGTGGTGCTCCGGTCGGTGAAGGTGAGGAACCCGTTGGTGGCGATCCACGCCTTGCTCTGGCCCGTTCCGTAGAACGGCACCGGGAACGGCAGCGTCACCTGCACGGCCTCGTCGTCGCCGGTCAGCGCCAGCTTCTCCGTGCCCGCCACGTACGCCTGCGCGCCGCTCTTGCACGTGTAACCGAAGTTGTCGCCGCGCAGCGGCAACTCGACGTCCTTGACCACGTCGCCGGCCACCGTCACGGCCGCCGTCGCGCCGCTGGCGCACCGCGACACCGGCGTGACCTTCAGCTCGTACGTGCCGTGCGGCAGCGTCAGGCTGTAGCGGCCGGCCGCGTCGGTCACCGCGCTCACCGGCGTGCCCGCCACCTGGACGGTGGCGCCGGGCTCGGGCGTGCCGGCCGTGGCGACCGTGCCGGAGACCACGCCGTTCGGCAGCCGGTTCATCGTGACGTCCGCGGTCGCCGCCTGCCCGGCCGTGATCGTCGCGGTGACGGTGGCCTTGTCGTAGCCGAACTTCTCCGCGGTGATCTGGTAGTCGCCGGCCAGCAGGCGCGGGAGGGCGTACGTGCCGTCCTCCCCGGTGGTCACGGTGCGGCTCATCGGCCCGGAGACCGTGACGGTGACGCCGGACAGGGGCGCGCCGGAGGCGGTGACCGTGCCGCGGAGGTCGCCGAGGTCGGCGGCGGGGGCGGCGCTGACGGCGGCGTAGGCGTCGAGCCGGCCCTCGCCCCAGACGTTGTTGTCGGCCGCGGTGCCGCCGCAGCTGGTGTCGGAGACGTCGACGGCGGTGCTGTCGAGCAGCGGCCGGGTGGCGGCGATGTCGCCCTGCAGCGCGGGCGCGGCCGACCAGATCAGCGCCACCGTGGCCGCCACGTGCGGCGAGGCCATCGACGTGCCCGTGAAGGAGCCGTAGCTGTTGCCGGGCGTCGAGGAGCGCACGTTGACGGCGGGCGCGGCGATGTTCGGCTTGATCTCGCCGCCCTCGCCCTCACCCTTGCTCGACCGGTTGTACAGCGCGTTGTTGACGTCGAAGCCGCCGGCGCTGTAGCTGGTCACGTACTGGCCGGGCGAGCCGGAGGTGTCGCAGGCCGGGCCCTCGTTGCCGTTGGCGAACGCGGGGAAGATCCCGGCCGCGACCCACGCCTCGACCGTCTCCTTGTACCAGGGGTCGAACCCCTCGCCGCCCCAGGAGTTGTTGACGATGTCGGGCGCCAGGTCCGGGCGCGGGTTGGCGCCCGACGCGTCCGTGGGCGCCAGGATCCACTGGCCGGCCGCCAGCAGCGAGGCGTCGGTGCAGGTGTTGACCTCGCAGCCCTTGGCGGCGATCCAGCGGGCGCCCGGCGCGACGCCGATGCCGTTCGCGCCGACCATCGTGCCCATGACGTGCGTGCCGTGGCCGTTGTTGTCGCACGGCGCGGAGGTCGGGCAGACGCGGGCCGGGTCGAACCAGTTGTAGTCGTGCGTCACCGAGCCGTCCGGGTTCTTGCCCCGGTAGCTCGCGGCCAGCTCGGGGTGGTCGAACTGGGCGCCGGAGTCGATGTGGGCGACCACGATGCCCTCGCCCCGGTTGCCGGTCTCGCCCCACACGCGCGGGGCGTTGATCCTGTCGATGTTCCACTCGACGGCGTTGACTTCAGCCTCGGCCCGGCCGGTCACCGGCTTGGGTAACGCGAGGGTGCGGACCGGGGCGATCCTCTCGACCTCGGGTAATTTCGCGATCTCGCCGGCCAGCTTCTCGTCGGCGGTCACCCGTACGGCGTTGACGATCCAGTAGGGGGTGTAGTCGGCGGCGCGGGAGTCGAGCAGCTTGCGCAGGCTCGCCTGTGAGGTCCTGGCGCGCTCGGTCTTGGCCTCGAAGACCAGCTCGGCCTTGGCTTCCTTGGTGCCGGCCCGGCGGGCGCCGCTCAGGTCGGCGGCCCCCTTCATCCGGACCCAGAAGGTGGCCTTGCCGTCCTGCGCCAGTCGCGCCTGGACGGCTGTGTCGATCTTGTCGGGATCTGCCGCCGCATGGGCGGCGGCCTGCGGGACGAGCAGGCCGGCGGCGGTGACGATCCCGGCCAGGATCGCACGCCAGCGGAGGGTGTTGGGCACGCGCTCTCCTTCTCGTGCAGTGGGCGTAGTGATCTTTACGCCTCTGTCGAGAAGAGTGAATCGATCATGTCCGGAAAGCAATAGGTGTCGTGAACCGTAACGTAACGAGCTGAAATGTAATCTGGTCAGCTCCAATGTCCCCACCTGGGCCAGGCGGTCCGGCCAGTTTTGTCCGGGTTTATCGCGGGTGTCGCGCGGCTCGGGCCGGCGGATCGAAGGAGCTCTGTATGGTCTGTAGGGGAAGGCGCGCTGACGGGGATCCCGCCGCAGGGCACATGGTGGAGGTTCGCGTTGCGCGATCTTGAATGGCCGGTTAACCTATCCGCATGCGAACCCGCGCTCAGCTCCAGTGGTGGCGCCGCTTCTAGGCGGCGCGAGTTTCGCATTCCTCAACGGACGGCCGCCCCGGATGGCGGCCTTTCTCGTGTCCGCCCCCGGGGCTCGATCATATGACGTGGTAAGGGGCAGCAAGTGGAGACCAGCGGATATACCACCGCCGGGGGCATCGGAGTCGAGCGCGAGGCTCGCGAGGTGGACGAGGCGGCGCTCGAAGAGATCGTGACCGCCCTCGGCGAACGGCGCGGCGGCGCCTTCTCCTCGGGCATGGACTACCCGGGCCGCTACAGCCGATGGGCGTTCGGCTACGTCGATCCGTGCCTGGAACTGGTCGCCAAGGGCCGCACCATCGCGGCGACCGCGCTCAACGAGCGCGGCCGGGTCGTGCTGCCCGCCATCGCCTCCTGCCTGCTGGCCGCTGGCAAGCCGGTCGCCGAGCCCACGATCGACCGGGTCGAGGTGCACGTGCCCGAGTCGGAGGACCTGCTGCCGGAGGAGATGCGCAGCCGCCGGCCCACCGTGTTCACCGCGATCCGCGAGGTCATCGCCGCCTTCCACGGCGACGACCCGCACCTGGGGCTCTACGGCGCCTTCGGCTACGACCTGGCCTTCCAGTTCGAGCCCATCCGGCAGGAGCTCGTGCGCCCCGACGACCAGCGCGACCTCGTACTCCACCTGCCCGACCGGCTGATCGTGATCGACCGGCAGCGCGAGAGCTGCGTCGAATACCGCTACGAGTTCACCGTGGACGGGACCACCACCCGCGGCCTGGAGCGGACCGGCGCCAGCACCCCCATCGCCGTCCCCGGCGAGCTGCCGGCCAACCCGGAAAGGGGCGAATACGCCAAGGTCGTCGCCGCCGCCAAGGAGAAGTTCAAGCGCGGCGACCTGTTCGAGGTCGTGCCCGGCCAGGTCTTCCACGCCGCCTGCACCGACCCCGCGAGCTTCTACCGCGGCCTGCGCCACACCAACCCGGCGCCCTACGAGTTCATCATCAGCCTCGGCGAGGGCGAGCACCTCGTCGGCGCCTCGCCCGAGATGTACGTCCGCGTGAGCGGCGACCGCGTCGAGACCTGCCCCATCTCCGGCACGATCGCCCGCGGCCGCAACCCGGTCGAGGACGCCGAGGCCATCCGCACCCTCCTGTCGAGCGTCAAGGAGGAGTCGGAGCTGACCATGTGCACCGACGTCGACCGCAACGACAAGTCCCGCATCTGCGTGCCGGGCACCGTCAAGGTCATCGGCCGCCGCCAGATCGAGCTCTACTCCCGCCTCATCCACACCGTCGACCACATCGAGGGCCGGCTGCGCCCCGAGTTCGACGCCCTCGACGCCTTCCTCACCCACATGTGGGCCGTCACGGTCACCGGCGCCCCCAAGACCTGGGCCATGCAGTTCATCGAGGACCACGAGGCCACCACCCGCAGGTGGTACGGCGGCGCCATCGGCTTCATCGGCTTCGACGGCTCCATGAACACCGGCCTGACCCTGCGCACCGCCCAGATCAAGAACGGCGTGGCCACCGTCAGGGCCGGCGCGACCCTGCTGTTCGACTCCGACCCCGAGGCCGAGGAGCGCGAGACCGAGCTCAAGGCCAGCGCCCTGCTCGGCGCCCTGGCCACGGTCAACCAGCCCGGCGATGTCCCGGTCGCCGAGCCCAGGCCGCAACCGGGCCAGGGCATGAAGGTGCTGCTCGTCGACCACGAGGACTCCTTCGTCAACACCCTGGCCGACTACTTCCGCCAGGAAGGCGCCGAGGTGGTGACGCTGCGGCACGGCTTCCCCACGCACATGGTCGACGAGATCGCGCCCGACCTGGTGGTGCTCTCACCGGGCCCCGGCTGGCCCACCGACTTCGGCATGGCGGCGCTGCTCGAGGAGATCTACGCCCGCGACCTGCCGGTCTTCGGCGTCTGCCTGGGCCTGCAGGCCATGGTCGAGCAGGCCGGCGGCACCCTGGAGCTGCTCGACTACCCCGAGCACGGCAAGCGCGGCCAGGTCTCGCGGCTGGGCGACAGCGCGCTGCTCGACGGGCTGCCCGAGGTCTTCACCGCGGCCCGCTACCACTCGCTGCACGCCAAGCGGCCCGGCGTGGTCGGCTTCACCCCGACCGCGCTCACGCCCGACGGCAACATCATGGCCATCGAGGACGTCGAACGGCGGCGCTTCGCCGTGCAGTTCCACCCGGAGTCGATCCTGACGCAGGAGGGCGGCGCGGGCGCGAAGATCATCGCGAACGTGCTGCGCCTGTGCCGCCGCCAGCCCTGACCGCGGGCCGGCCTCGTGAAACGCGGGTGGCGCGTGCGGAGGTCGTAAAACGTCGGCGGGGGCATGCGGACCTCCCTTAGAGTCTCCGCATGCTCCCCGTAGACCTGCCCGGCACGGTGCGTGACGCGCTGCTGGCCCCGCTCGTCGACCACCACTGTCACGGGGTGCGGCGCGACGACCTGACCAGGGCGCAGTTCGAGCTGCTCATCAGCGAGGGCGGCAGCCCCGCCCCGCCCGGCACGACCCACTTCGACACCCCGCTCGGCCTGGCGCTGCGCCGCTGGTGCGCGCCCCTGCTGGACCTGGAGCCGCACGCCCCGCCCGCCGTCTACCTCGCCCGCCGCGCCGAGCTGGGCGCCGCCGAGGTCAACCGGCGGCTGCTGGCCGGGGCGGGGGTGGTGGCGTTCCTGGTGGACACGGCTTCGGACGACGCCGGACTGCTGTCGGCGGCGGAGATGGGCCGTCACGGCGGCGCGGCGGCCGACGAACTGGTCAGGATCGAGCAGATCGAGCGGGACGTCGCCGAGCAGGCCCAGGCCGCCGTCGACTACCTGGACGGCCTCGGCGAGGAGCTGGCCGCCAGGGCCGGCAGGGCGGTCGGGCTCAAGACGGTCATCGCGACCCTGTGCGGCCTCGACTTCGACCCGCCCAGGCCGGCCAGGGGAGCGGTGATCGCGGCGGTCAACCGGCGGCTGGCCGCACCCAAAGAGCCGCTCACGGACCCGATCGTGCTGCGCCACCTGCTCTGGAGCGCGATCGACGTGGCCCGGGAACGCGGCCTGCCCATGCAGTTCCACACCGGTTTCGGCGGCGCCCCGCAGCTCGGGCTGCACCGCACCGACCCGGCCAGGCTGAGCGCGTTCGTCGCCGCGTTGCAACCCCTCGGCATGCCGGTGATCCTGCTGCACTGCTACCCGTACCACCGCCAGGCCGCCTACCTGGCCGGCAGCTACCCGCACGTCTACGTGGACGTCGGCCTGGCGCTGCCGCACACCGCCGCCGCCTCGGCCAGGGTCATGGACGAGCTGCTGGAGCTGGCGCCGTTCCACAAGCAGCTGTTCAGCTCCGGCTGCCACGGCCTGGCCGAGATCGGCTACCTGGGCGCGCTCTACTATCGGCAGGCGCTGGGCGCGGCGCTGGCGACCAGGCTCGCCGCGGGGGAGTGGAGCCCGGCCGACGCGGCCAGGGTCGCCCACATGATCGGCTCAGGCAACGCCCGCCGGATCTACCGCCTGTGACCTTGTCGTCCGCACGCTCGCGCCAAGCGGGCAATGCTCGTTCGAGAACCTCCAAGTGACTGCTGACCTGGGCAAGTATGCGGTGCGGCGGTGGGCGGCCGGCGACTCGCGCGAAGCCGCGTGAGCTGGTTTGCTTGGGGTCGTCACCACACCACCGACCTGAGCGGGGGCTCTCCATGGGCGCTGTCGAACCAGAGATCGAGATGAAGTTCCGTAGCGACATGGACGTGGAGCTGGTCAAGTCCGCCGCGTCGGACGCCGACGTGCTGTGGGCGGCGCGCGTATCCACCAAGGGGGAGGCGTCGCTGGCCGAGATCGAAGCCGACCCCCAGCGTTCCAAAGGTCTCATCAACTTCCTGATGCGGGACAGGCATGGCACGCCGTTCGAGCACTCGTCCATGACGTTCTACATCAGCGCGCCGATCTTCGTTTTCCGGGAATTCATGCGGCACCGTACCTTCTCCTATAACGAGGAATCGGGCAGGTATCGGAAGCTGGTGCCGGTTTTCTACGTGCCAGGACCTGAGCGGAAGCTGGTGCAAGAAGGCAAGCCTGGAAAGTATGTGTTCAAAGACGGCACCCCTGAGCAGCACAAGCTGGTCACCGAGGCGACTCAGGAGAGCTATCGGCAGTCCTATCGTGCCTATCTGGAGATGCTCGAAGCCGGAGTCGCCCGTGAAGTGGCCCGCACCGTGCTTCCGGTCGGCCTCTACTCCTCGATGTACGCCACCTGCAACGCCCGCGCCTTGATGAACTTCCTGTCGCTGCGCGTCAAGCGTGAGGACTCCGCGTTCCCGTCGTTCCCGCAGCGGGAGATCGAGATGGTCGCCGAGCAGATGGAGGCGCTGTGGGCGGAGCTCATGCCGTTGACCCATGAGGCATTCGAGGCGAATGGCCGCGTCTGTCCGTAAAGGGGTCCATGGAGTCCCCGGACGGTCGCCGCAGTCGGCCTGCGGCGATCGTCGAGGGAAGGCGTTCAGGCCAGCGCGGGCAGCACGTAGACCTCGGCGCCCGGCGGCAGAGCACAGTCCAGACCGCCGAGCCCCCGGGTGTTCTCCCCGCACACGATCATGTTGATGTGCCGGCGGATGCGCCCGTATTCGTCGCGCAGCCGCTCCTCCAGCAGCGGATGAGCGCGCCGGAGCCGGTCGAGGGCCGAGCCGAGGGTGGGCGGGGAGTCGCGGTCGGCGCCGACGGCGAAGACCTTGACCTCCGTCCGCCCGCTCACCCATCGCCGCAGCGTCGCCGGCAGCACGAACACGACCATCGTCACGGGTCTGGTCATCGGCTACAGCACCGCCGCGCGCACCGTGAGCACGTCGGGCAGGTGCCGGCCGACCTGCGACCAGGTCTCGCCGTCGTCGCGCGAGCAGTAGACCTCGCCGTCGCGGGTGCCGAAGAACAGCCCGGCCTCCGACATGGTCATCGCGTCCCGCAGCACCGTCGCGTACACCGGCTCCTCGGGCAGGCCCTGGCCGAAGGGCTGCCACGTCGCGCCCGCGTCGTCGCTGCGGAAGATGCGGTAGCGGTGGTCGACCGGCGTGCGGTCCATGTCGGCGTGCAGCGGCAGGACGTAGACCGTGTCAGGCCGCGACGGGTGCGCCACGATCGGGAACCCGAAGTCCGACGGCAGCGAGGAGCCGATGTCGTGCCAGCTGCCGCCGAAGTCGTCGCTGCGGTAGACGCCGAAGTGGTGCTGCAGGTAAAGCCGATCGGGTCGGGACGGGTGCATGGCGACCTTGTGCACGCATTGCCCGAACTCCGGGTATTGCTGGCCCTCGGGCATGAAGGGGGCGCGGATGTTCTGGTTGGCGGCCTCCCACGACAGGCCGCCGTCGGTGGTGCGGTAGAAGCCGCCCGTGGAGATCGCGACGCCCATGGTGCCGGGATCGGTGGGGTGGTTGATGATCGTGTGCAGGCACAGGCCGCCGCCGCCCGGCTGCCAGTGCGGCCGGTGCGGGTGCTCCCACAGCCCCTCGATGAGCCGATAGGTGACGCCGCGGTCCTCGGAGCGGAACAGCGCGCCCGGCTCGACGCCCGCCCACACCACGTTGGGCTCCGACGGGGAGGGCATGAGCTGCCACACCCTGGTCAGGGTCGCCTCGGTCTTCTCGGGGAAGGCGATGGGCGGCTGCTCAGCCTCTCCCCAGGTCCGGCCGAGGTCATCGGAGTACATGACGGACGGTCCGAAATGGCCGTATTCGATGCCGGCCAGGAGCCGGGGCGTGGCGCCGCGGGTGTCGATGGCCACCGAGGGCACCGCGACCGTGGAGAACTGGATCGGCTCGATCTCGAACGGACCGCCGTCCGCCGAACGGGCGAGGAACAGGCCCTTGCGGGTGCCGATCGCGAGAATTGCCTCACTCATTCCATCCCCTCCTCTGCTTGCGGCCATCGTGCCACGGAACACCGACAAGAACCGAGGACTGGGAGATTCCCCCTTAGGGCGCTGGTCGCGCCGTTCTTTACCTGACAGGTAATCGTGGGCCTTCCCTCGCGGCCGGTAGGTTGCCGGATATGGGAGCGATTGCCGTACGAGAAGAATCTTTTGGTGATTTGTTGCGATCGTGGCGTCAGCGGCGCCGGGTGAGTCAGCTCGATCTGGCCATCGAGGCCGACGTTTCGGCCCGCCACATCAGCTTCCTGGAGACCGGGCGCGCCCGGCCGAGCCGCGAGATGGTGATGAAGCTCGCCGAGGAGCTGGAGGTGCCGTTGCGGCACCGCAACAGGCTGCTGATGTCGGCGGGGTTCGCGCCGGTCTACCCCGAGCGCGAGGTACGCGCCCACGTCGTACGGCAGGCGCTGGACAAGATCCTGGCCGGGCACGAGCCGTACCCGGCGATCGTGGTGGACGCGGGGTGGAATCTGGTGGCGGCCAACTCGGCGGCCGGGATGCTCATGGAGGGTGTGCCGGCCGAGCTGCTGGAGGAGCCCATCAACGTGATGCGGCTGTCGCTGCATCCAGAGGCGATGGGCGGGCGGCTGCTCAACCTGGCCGAGGTGCGCGCCCACCTGCTGCACCAGCTGCGCAGGCAGGCCGAGATGTCCAGCGACGGGCAGCTGGCGGAGCTGCACGACGAGCTGGCGTCCTACACCTATCCCGGCGTGGACCTGAACGTGGCGCACGTGCCGGGACCCGGCGACATCCTGGTGCCGCTGCGGATGGCGGCCGGCGACCGGGTGCTGTCGATGTTCACGACGATCGCGACGTTCGGGACGCCGGTGGACGTGACGCTCTCCGAGCTGGCCATCGAGACGTTCTGGCCGAACGACGAGGAGACCGCCGCCGTGTTCCGGCACAAGGCCGCGTACTCCGCATGATCGCGTCGCACGTGGCCGGCCCCGCGTTTCGCGTGGTCGCCGATCGGTGAGCGTCTCGTGGGAACGGCGACTCTCACGCAGAGGCAGAGGGGTTGCCGCCGGTCCCGCGGAGGACGGCCGCTAGCGGGCCGTGGCCGGGAGGTCGGGGACGGGGTCGCCGGCCGCGGTGGGCGCCTCGATGGCGATCGTGGCGGGGCCGCCGCCGGCGATCGGGAGGCCGCCGGTGACGGTGTAGGTGCGCACGTCGTACCCGTCGCCCGCGGGCCGGGCCACGGCCGTGAACGCGGTGAAGGCGTTGCCGCCGGGGATGACCGAGGTGGAGATGTAGTCGCCGGCCATGCGGCCCTGCGCGGTGTCGGCCAGCCTGCCGGGCTCCATCGGCCCGTGCAGCTCGGCGGGCGCCGACCAGGTGGCGCCGCCATTGGTGGAGGAGGTGTAGCCGACCGTGAGGCGGCAGGTGCCGGCCGTGCAGGCGGCGTCCGGGTAGCGGTAGTAGGCCAGGGCCAGCCGGGCCGAGCCGCCCGAGGTGGTGCGGTCGACGCCGAGGCCGGGGATGACGTGGTCGCCTCCGTCCCTGGTGGCCCGCGTGACGTACCCCCAGTCGCCGCCGTTCGCCGACTTGCTCAGCACGATGTCGTTGCCGGCGCAGCCGGGCTGGAAGCGGCAGTCGTGCCAGGCGACGTAGACCGTTCCGGTCGCGTCCGTCTCCGCCGAGGGCAGCGGCGAGGCGCGTAGCCCGCCCGCGACCGGGTGCCGCTGCACGGAGGAGACCAGCACGCCGGCGCTCCAGCTGTCCCCGCCGTCGCGGGAGCGGAAGGCGCGGATCTGGTTGTCGTTGCTCAAATACGGCACCACCACGGCGCCGTCAGGCCGCACGACCGGCTGGCCGCCCAGCCCGGTGGCGGTGGTGCCGGTGACGGTCCAGGTCAGGCCGCCGTCGGACGAGCGGGCCAGCGCGATCGCGTTGCCCCTGGCGTGATCGTCGAAGGCGACGTAGCAGCGGCCGCGGTAGGGGCTGTCCTGCCCGTTGTCGCAGCCGATCCAGCTCTTGTCCAGATCGCCCCCGTTCGCGACGGCGGTCGTGACCGGGGCGTCCCAGGTCAGGCCGCCGTCGGTGGACCGGCTGGTGAGCACCGCGGCGCCCGTGATCCCGCCGGAATCGGTGATCCCCACGGACGAGATGAGCCAGACGTCATGGCGGGCGTCGTAGGCCACCGCCGGGTTGCTGACCCGGTGGTACGGGCCGTCGCCGAAGACGGTGATGCCGGGCAGGACGCCCCTGGCCCACGTGGCGCCGTTGTCCGTGGAGGTCGCGAACGCGATCCCGGAGGCCCCGCCGTCGAAGTACCTGCCCGCCTGCTGGGCGGCGACGATGGTGGTGCCCCACTGGTAGGTGTCGGGTCCTGCCTGGGTGCCGTGCTGGCTGGTGGCGTTGGCGTACGGGTCGGCGCCTATCTCGGTCAGCGGCACGTCCGCCACGGCCGGGGCCGGGGTGAGGAAAAGCGTCGTGACGATGACGAGCGCGCCGATTCCTCGGCGACTGGCGGGGGATGGCACAGTCGACCTCCACGTGGCGTGTCAACTTCCACATGGCACTGTCCAACCCCCGCTGTCAACCTCTTGGTGAGGATCACCGCTCGCTCTGGATGACGTCGCGGTGGATGCGCGAGAGGGGGACGCCGTCGATCTGCAGGCGGCGTACCGTCTCGTTGACCATGGCGGACGGGCCGCACACGTACACCTCGTGCTCGGCCCAGGAGTGGAAGCGCTGTGTGACCTCGGGCAGGTGGCCGCGCATGCCGTCGTACGACGGCTGGTCGGAGACCACGGGCAGCACCCGCAGCCAGGGGAACGACGACTCCATCCTGATCAGGTCGGGCAGGTCGTACAGCTCCTCCGCGGTGCGGGCGCCGTACAACAGGTGGATGTTGGGGCGGCGGCCAGAGGCGATGATGGACTCGATGATCGCCTTCAGCGGTGCCAGGCCCGTGCCGCCCGCCACGCACAGCACGTCGCGCTCGCCGCACTCGCGCGGCGTCATCGTGCCCATCGGCGGGCCCACCAGGAGCGTGTCGCCGATGCGGGTGTGCCTGATGAGCGTGGTGGACACCCAGCCGCCGGGGACCGAGCGCACGTGCAGCCTGATCGTGTTGTCCGGGCGCGGCGCGTTGGCGATGGAGAAGGTGCGCCACACCCGTGGCCAGCGCGCGGTCTGCACGTTGACGTACTGTCCCGGCAGGTACGGCAGCAGCTGCGTGGGCCGCAGCGTGATGACCGCGATGTCGCGATAGCGCCGCTCGTGGTCGATGACCTCGGCCAGCCACCAGGCGGGCGAGACCCCCGAGTCGGACTCGGCCGATTCGATCATGAGATTGGCGGCGGCCGTGTAGGCCGTCACCCAGGCCGCCTCGATCTCGTGGTTCCAGACGGCGGCGGCGAAGCGGCGCAGCGTGGCCAGCAGGGCGTTGCCGATCGCGGTGTAGTGCTCGGCGATCACGCCGTACTTGCGGTGGTCCCTGCCCAGCTGGCCCAGGAAGCCCGCCAGGCTGTCCGGGCTGTCCAGGCTCCACACGATCCGCGTCAACGCGTTGAACAGCCGGTCGCGCTGAACGTCCATCGCGGGCGGGAACATGGCTCTCAGGTGCGGATTCTCGGCGAACAGCCGACCGTAGAAGTAGGCCGTGGCCTTGTCGGCGTGCGGCTCGACGACGGAGAAACTCTCTTTCACCAGGCGCGGATTCAACGACATATAACGCAACCCCACTTATGGACCGGAAACGTATTCCGGTCGCGTTGTCCACCTCCCTGACGGCTCCGGGTCGTGAGCGCCCGGCGGGCCCCGGCTCATCCGACGCGCTCGAAAACGAGTCTTACACCGCTGTTCACGCGTCACAACCGTTTCCCCTCAATACGGTGCGAAGCAGAACTATGAGTAGCGGCTTCGTGATTCTGTGCACTCGGCGGCGCTGCTTTTTCGGACAACAAATACGAATAAAAGTCATATTCGTATTTCATTCCTCTGTTCGATGGACGGCCACGCGTCCTGCTCATGGAACGGCCGGGGGCGGCGGCATGTCTCCTTACGGCGTCGCGAACGGCGTTCCGGCGCGGCGGGCGTACGACCCGGCCGTCCACGGCCCGTCCCTCACCTGACGGCTCAGCGCCACCGGGCCGTACAAAAGGGGCAGACGGTCGGCGGCGGGGAGCGGCGATCATGCGAAACGCAGGCCGGCCCTGCTTACGGGACTGAAGTGATGGGTGGGGATCTTTGCGAGAGACGACATATCGGAAAGCCAGTGCGTCATGATGGGCATGTGGCCGTCACCGGACGGCGGCGGCCCAGAGCCACCACGCCACGGGAGATCGCATGTCCCGACCGCTGATCGGTATCTCCGCCTACTTCGAGGCAGCCCGCTGGGGCGACTGGGTCAGGGAAGCCGTGCTGTCGCCCACTTCCTACACCAAGGCGGTCCTGCGGGCGGGGGGCGCGCCCGTGCTGCTGCCGCCGCTCGGCCCGCAGGCGGTCGAGGACTACGTACGCGGCCTCAACGGCGTGGTGCTGGCCGGCGGCGTCGAGCTGGCGGCCGCCGCCTACAACGGCGAACAGGACGCGCGGGTCCCCGAGCCGCAGCTGCTCCGTGACCGGTTCGAGCTCGCCCTGGCCAGGGCGGCCGTGCGCGCCGACATCCCGATCCTGGCCGTCTCCAGGGGCATGCACGTGCTCAACGTCGCCCAGGGCGGCACGCTGATCCCGTGGCTGCCGGAGGTGCTCGGCAATGACCGGCACGGCGAGCCCGGCGCGACCCACGTGATCCAGGTCAGCGTGTCCAGCAAGCTCGGCAAGGCGGTCGGCGACCGGATCGAGGTCGTCGCGCCGCACCGCCAGTCCGTACGCCGGCTCGGCGGCGGCCTGCTGGCCGTGGCCTGGGCCGAGGACCAGATCGTCGAAGGGGTCGAGCTGCAGGGGCACCGGTTCGGCGTGGGCGTGCAATGGCATCCGGAGCGCGGCGCGGACAACCGGCTCTTCGATGCGTTCATGGAGGCGGCCCGCTAGGCTGCGATCATGCCGCTGCACCCCCAGGCGCGGGATTACGTCGCCCTCCATCCGTCGGATCTCAACACCGATCTGGCCACGCTCGACCTGGCCAAGATCCAGGAGCTGCGCGCGCAGGACGGCATGGCGGCGCACAGAGGACCGCTCACCAAGCTGCCGTTCGTCCGCGACGAGCGCGCCGAGGGCGTGCCGATCCGGATCTACCGCGCCGACCCCGGCGACGGCCTGCTGCCGGTCGTGGTCTACTTCCACGGCGGCGGCTGGGTCTTCGGCAGCGTCAAGCGCAACGACGCGGCCGCGCGCGACCTGGCCATCCGCACCGGTGCCGTGGTGGTGTCCGTCGACTACCGGCTGGCCCCCGAGCATCCGTTCCCGGCCGCCGCCGACGACGCCTGGACCGTCGTGCGCGACATCTTCGCCAGGCCCGCCTTCTACCAGAGCAGCGGCAGCGTGGCCGTCGTCGGCGACAGCGCGGGCGGCAACCTGGCCGCCGTCGCCGCCTGGCAGGCCCGCGACGCCGGGTTGCGGCTGTCCCACCAGGTCCTCGTCTACCCGGTGCTCGACGTGGCCATGGACACGCCGAGCTACCGTGAGTTCAGCAAGGGATTCGGGCTGGACGCCGAGGAAATGGCGTGGTTCGCCCGGCAATACGCGTCCGGCGTGGACCCGGCGGACCCGCGGCTGTCCCCGCTGCGCCTGCCCGACGTCACGGGCCTGCCGCCCGTGACCGTCGTGACCGCCGAATACGACGTGCTCAGGGACGAAGGCGAGCGGTACGCCGACCGCCTGGCGGCGGCGGGCGTGCCCGCCGAAGTGCGCAGGTTCGACGGGGCCGTGCACACGTTCTTCGTCCTGCCGGGCCTGTTCGACCAGGCCGTCGAGGCCCGCGACTACGTGGCGGGGCGACTGCGGGAATCGATGTGACATACGACAAGCTCAAGATCGACACTCCGGCCGACGGCGTCCTGAGGGTCACGATCAGCAACCCGGCGAGGCTCAACGCCGTCGACGCGACCGCCCACCGCGAGCTGGGCGAGATCTGGCGCGACGCGGACCGCGACGACGGCGTGCGGGCCGTCGTCGTCAGGGGAGAGGGCGAGGCGTTCTCCGCCGGCGGCGACCTGTCCATGATCGAGGAGATGACCCGCGACCACGCCACCAGGCTGCGTGTGTTCGCCGAGGCCCGCGACATCGTCTACAACGTGCTCAACTGCTCCAAGCCGATCGTCTCCGCCATCCAGGGCCCCGCGGTCGGCGCCGGGCTGGCGGTGGCGCTGCTGGCCGACATCTCGGTCGCCGGCCGCACCGCGCGGATCATCGACGGGCACACCAGGCTGGGCGTCGCGGCGGGCGACCACGCCGCGATCGTCTGGCCGCTGCTGTGCGGGATGGCCAAGGCCAAATACCACCTGCTGCTGTGCGAGCCGGTCACCGGGGAGCAGGCCGAGCGGATGGGGCTGGTCAGCCTGTGCGTGGACGACGACCACGTACACGACAAGGCCATGGAGATCGCCGTCCGGCTCGCCGCCGGCGCCCAGGAGGCGATCAGGCTCACCAAATACTCGCTCAACAACTGGCTGCGCCTGGCCGGGCCTGCCTTCGACGCCTCGCTGGCCATGGAATTCCTCGGCTTCAGCGGGCCCGACGTGGCCGAGGGCGTACGCGCCCTGCGGGAGAAACGGCCCCCCGCGTTCGGCTGAGCGTGTGCTTCTCAGGCCCTCGGGTAGGCGCAGGCACATGAAGGACAACGACGTCGTAGACCTGCTGCTGCACCAGCACGAAGAGATCAAGGGCCTGTTCGACGAGGTCGAGAACGCCGCCCCGGAGGACAAAGCAGAGGCCTTCCAGCGGCTGGTGCGGCTGCTGGCCGTCCATGAGACGGCGGAAGAGGAGATCGTCCACCCCTACGCTCGCCGCAAGATCGATCACGGCGACGAGGTGGTGGACGATCGGCTGGCCGAGGAGAACTCAGCCAAGGACATGCTCACGCTGATGGAGGAGGCGGGCGTCGACGACCCCAAGTTCGCGGTCAACCTCGCCACCTTGCGCACGGCGGTGATCGCGCACGCCGAGGCCGAGGAACGAGAGGAGTTCCCCAGGTTCCGGCAGGCGACCGGCGACAAGGAACGTCAGGCGATGGCCGTCGGGGTCAAGGCCGCCGAGGCCATGGCGCCCACGCACCCGCACCCCGGCGTCGAGACGGCGACCCAGAACCTGCTGCTCGGGCCGCCGGTCGCGATCATGGACCGGGCCCGGGACGTGATCCGCAAGGCGATGGGCAAGCCGGGCTGAGCACGCCCGGTCAGGTCCGGAGGAACGCGTGAACGCGGCCGAGCCCGGCGAACCCGAGCCGGCCGTAGAAGTCCTTCGGCCAGTCGCCCGCGTCGGCCACCAGGAAGATCAGCTCCGCCTCCGCCTCGGCCGCCTCCGCGAGCAGCGAGGCCATCAGGGCACGCGCGTAGCCCTTGCCCCGATGCTCCTCGCCGGTGAAGACGCCCTCGATCTGCGCGACGCCGTCGTGCACGTAGAGGTCGGCCCTGGCGGCGATCTCGCCGTCCGGGGCGCGTACCCCGCGAAAGCCCACGAGGTCGGCGCCCCGGAGCCGGGCCTCGACCCGTGCGGCGAGCCCGTCGATCACCTCGTCGGGCGCCTCGGGCAGCGTACGGCGCCAGTCACGCCGTAGCAGGGGCATCAGCTCCGCCAGGTCGAGCCGTTCGGCCGCGGGCGGGTCCTGCGCCGGCGTGCCGCGGAATGCCATGACGAGGTTGGTCTCCTGCGCGTAGCCGGCGGCGGCGAACGCGGGCGCGACCGCCGTCCCGAGCCGGTCGTCGTCCACGCACACCAGCCGGTGAGCCCGGTCGGCGAGCGCCTCGTCGGCCGCCCGCAGCAGCTTCGCGGCCGCCGTTTCGGACGGCTGCGGGTCGAGGGACCGGACGATCAGCTTGTTGTCGTCGTAGGAGCCCGGATAGCGGTCGTCGAGCACGGCGAACCCGCCCGGCACCGCGATCTCCCGCGGTGCCCTGCGCCGGGCGAAGGCGTGCACGAAGCCGATCGCGCGGGCGAGCTCCACGTCAGCGGGCACGGCGTACCGCTTCCAGGAAGGCCCGGATGAGCGCCGGGTCCTTGACTCCCGGCGAGAGCTCCACGCCGCTGGACACGTCCACCCCCCATGGGTCGGCGGCCGCGATCGCCTCGGCCACGTTCGCCGGGCCGAGGCCCCCGGCCAGCAGCCACCGGCCCGACGGGCGGCCGCGGACCGCGGCCCAGTCCCACGGCTGTCCGGAGCCCGCGTGCGGCGCGTCGACGAGGAGGAGGTCCTCGTCGTAGGCGCCGCACCGCAGATCGGCCGCGGCGTCGACGGCCCGCACCAGGACGACGCCGAGGTCCTTCAGCGCGGTGAAGTCGCCGTGCGGGTGCCTGCCGTGCAACTGGATCGCCCGCACCCCGGACGCCAGTGCCGCCGCCCGCACCGTCTCGGGATCCTCGCCGCGGAACACGCCCACGGTCAGCACGCGGTCGGGAACCAGCGCGGCCAGCTCCGCGGCCCGCTCGGGCTCGACCCTGCGCGGACTTCGGGTCATGACGAACCCGATGGCGTCGGCTCCCGCCTCGACGGCGGCGGCCACATGCGCGGGCTCGCTCAACCCGCAGATCTTGACGTACACACTTATGAACCCTAGCTCCGTCCGCACATGGTCGCTCCGCGCCCGGGACGCCCGGCGGCGCAAGGGCGGCGATCAGGTGAAGCGCGGGCCTACCGGCGTCGGGCGGCCGCCGGTGACCAGGCCCAGATCAGCACCGCGGCGGTGAGGCCGAACAGGAGCACTCCGCTGGGCACGTGGGCGGCCAGCCACGCCCAGGTGAAGTGCTGGCCCATGCCGGCGACGAACAGCGCGAGGCTGGCCAGCGCCGGCCAGCCCGCTCCGCGCCCCGGCCGCCAGACGAGGACGGCCAGCAGGATCTGCACGAGGGCCACGAGGTGGACGGCCATGCCCGCCATGACGTGGGTCTCGGACATCGCGCCGGACTCGACCGCCTGGCCCGCGAACGAGGCCGCCACCAGCAGCGCCGCCGCCTGGGCGATGACGGCGACACGCAGGCTGTAGAGCAGGCCGGGGGAGACCCGGCCCGTCGTCTCCGGCCGGGGCATGACCGCGGTGTCCATGATCGGGTCCTTTCCTCGAAGGTGGCGAGGAACCACATCGTGACGAGGCGGACGGTGGCCGGTCGTCAGCCTGCGGGATGACCGCCGGTCCGCCCCGCGGTTTACCCGACCGGCGGATGGCCGCGCTGCGGGCGTACCGGGCGGAAGGACGCGTCCACGAGGCCGGCGCGGTGGGCGACGACGGCGGCCTGGATCCGGTTGCGCAGGCCCAGCTTGTCCATGGCGGCGGCGATGTGGGTCTTGACCGTGGTGACGCCGATGTGCAGCTCCTCGGCGATCTCGGCGTTGGACAGGCCGGTGCCGACCAGCGAGAGGACCTCCAGCTCGCGCTCGGTCAGTCCGGCCGGCGGGGGTGCCGCGGCCTGCTCCTCGGCTGCGAGGAACCGCTCCACGACCCTGCGCAGCACCGACGGCGCCAGCAGCTGCTCGCCGGCCGCCGCCCGGCGCACGGCGTCCACCATGCGTTCCGGCTCGTCGTCCTTGACCAGGAAGCCGACCGCGCCGGCACGCAGGGCGGCGTGGACGTTGGCGTCCTCGGCGAACGTGGTCAGCACCACGATCCTGGTCCCAGGCCGGGCGGCGAGCACGCGTTTGATCGCCTCCAGGCCGTCGACCCTGGGCATGCGCAGGTCCATGAGGACCACGTCGGGAAGGTGGCGCTCGGCCAGGCGCACCGCCTCGGCGCCGTCCTCGGCCTCGCCCACGACCTCCATGTCGCCCGCGGCCTGCAGCAGCATGCGCACGCCCGCGCGGACTAGCGCCTGGTCGTCGGCCACCAGCACACGGATCATGCGGCGCTCCTGGCCGGCAGGCTCGCCGCCAGCCGCCAGCCGCCCTCGCCGTCGGGGCCCGCGGAGAGGGTGCCGCCGAGGGCGCGGACGCGTTCGCGCATGCCCGCCAGGCCGCGGCCGGAGGAGGGCAGGCGCTCGATGAGGGCCGGTGGGCGGCCGTTGCGGATCTCCACCGACAGGCCCTCCTCCGCGCGGGCGACGACGACGCTGACCCAGGTGCCGGGGCCTGCGTGTTTGAGCACGTTCGTGAGTCCTTCCTGGACGATGCGGGCGGCCGAGGCGCGGGCGATGAGCGGCGCGTGATCGGTGGCCGGGTCGAGATCGAGGTCCACCACGAGGCCCGCGGCGGCCATGCGCTCGGCCGACTCGCGTACCACGTCGGCCGGGTTGGCCAGCAGGTCGGGCTGGCGGTCCGGGTCTCGCAGCAGGTCCAGCAGATCGCGCAGGTCCTGCAGCACCTGGTGGCCGGTCTCGCGGATGTCGGTGAGCGCGTCGGCGACGGGGCCGTCGGGCGCGGTGTAGCGGGCGGCGCTGGCCCGCAGCACCATGGCGCCGACGTGGTGGGCCACGATGTCGTGCACGTCGCGGGCGATGCGCTCGCGTTCGGCGAGCTGGTCGGCCCGGACCTGGGCGAGCGCCGCCCTGGCCGACTCCTCGGCGCCCTGCCGCGCCGCGGCCGTGGCGGCCTGCCGCATGCCCAGGTAGCGGCCGATCGCGATCGGCGTGGCCACCAGCGTCATCAGCACCCCGATGCGGAACAGCGTCACGTCGGTGTCGTCACCGACGATGGCGATCGCCGTCAGCAGGGAGCCGGTCGCGTACGCCGCCACCGTCCAGGGCCAGGAGTCCACCCGCATGGCGAACACGCCGATGGCGATGAGCGTCAGGATCACGCAGGTGTTGACGGCGTCGTTCAGGTAGATGTCGGCGCAGACCAGCAGCACGCCCTGCAGCAGGAAGACCAGCCCGGGCATGCGCCTGGCGATGCCCAGCGACAGGCCGCCCACCACGGCGAGCAGCCCGACCACCCAGACGGGCTGGGTGCCGGAGTGCCAGGAGGTCCAGGTGCCGAGCACGGTGATCGCCACCCCGCCGGCCGCGAGCAGCGCGTCGGGGGTGACGTCGCGCTCCTCCAGCGGCCCAGCGGAGCTGCGCAGGTAGGACCCCAGCACGGCGGGGAAGACCGCCAGCAGGCCGGCGTACATCCACGTGTTGGCGTTGAGCGTGACGCCGGGGTCGGCGATGTTGACCGCGGTCGCCGCGAACGTGGCGGCCATGGCCGCCACGGTGGCCCGCAGGCCCGAGCCGTGCCCGGCCACCCCGAGCGCCACGCAGATGAGGATCTGCAGGGTGTTGGAGGTGAAGGACCCGAGCTGGTCGGTGACCACCAGGAAGGCGGCCAGGTAGAGGGTGACGGCCACCGGCCAGCGCCGGACCAGCCCCATGGGCAGGCCCGCCAGCAGCGCCATCGGGACGTTCATCGCCGCGGGCAGGTATTTCGTGTCGCCCGCTTGAGCCGTCGTCAACAGGTCGAGGGCCACACCAGAACCCGCCAGGAGGACATCCAGCGGCACACCGCGCCAACGCATACACTCACGCTATCGGGCCAGCATGAACGGCTGATCCTCCGCGCGGGGGACTGCGTCTCCTCCTTGTGGCCGCCGATCCGACCGAGAGAGGGAGCGAACCGCGGGGATCTTGCCGCTAATTTCGTGACATGTCCAACGACACCGCACTCTTTCTCGGTCAGTTCCTGCGCGCCCCCGCCATGATCGGGGCGCTCGCGCCCAGCTCGCGCCGGTTGGCCTCCGCGGTCTGCGCTCCGATCCCGGAGCGCGGGGAGCCGACCGTGGTGGAGCTCGGCCCCGGCACGGGCGCCTTCACCACGGAGATCCAGCAGCGGCTCGCCGGGCGCGGCCACCACCTGGCCGTGGAGGTCAACGAATTGATGGCACGGCTGCTCGCCGAACGTTTCCCCACCGTGGACGTGGCGCACGCCGATGCCGCGCGGCTGGGCGAGCTGCTCGGCGAGCGCGGGCTGAGGCAGGCCGATGTGGTGGTGAGCGGGTTGCCGTGGGCGGCGTTCCCGGAAGAGTTGCAGCGTGAGTTGCTGGAGGCGGTGACGGAGGCGATGGGCTTGGGCGCGGCGTTCACGACGTTCTCCTATATTCACGCCATCCCGCTCAGCTCCGCCCGGCGCTTCCGCGGGCTGCTGGCCGAGCGTTTCGAGGAGGTCGTGGCCGGGCGGACGGTGTGGCGCAACACTCCTCCGGCTTTCGTGTTCCACGCGCGCAGACCCCGCCGTTCACTGAGGAGTTGACAGCGCCGGGTGCGATCGTGTGGCCGGCGCCGGGCTCGCCGGCCACAACACCTCCCGACCGGCGGAAAGGCGGCAGATAGGCGGGCCGCTGCGGCGCAGTTCCACGCAGTAGGGTCTGCTGCGTGAGCGAAACTTCCGCGGAGGACCGGATCTGGACGGTTCCTAACCTGCTGAGCTTCCTGCGTCTCCTGGGCGTGCCCGTGTTCCTCTGGCTGGTTCTCGGGCCCAAGGCGGACGGGTGGGCCATCGGGGTCCTCGCGGTTGCCGGGTTCACCGACTGGCTCGACGGGAAGATCGCTCGCGCGTTCAACCAGACCAGCAGGCTCGGCAGGATCATCGACCCGGCCGCGGACAAGCTCTACGTGTTCGCCACGATCCTGGCGCTGCTGCTACGGGAGGTCATCCCCTGGTGGCTGGTCGTGGTCATCCTGGGCCGCGAACTGTTCGTCGCGTGTTTCATCCCCGTCCTCCGCAGACACGGCTACCGGGCACTCCAGGTGCATTTCCTGGGCAAGGCCGCGATGTTCAACCTCATGTACGCCTTCCCTCTCCTCTTCCTTGCGTCCCACACTGGGTGGTATGCCGATATAGCCAGAATTGCTGGGTGGGCCTTCGCGCTCTGGGGAACGGGTCTGTACTGGTGGTCGGGGGTGCTGTATGTGATACAGGTGCGCCAACTCGCAACCTCGGCCAAAGAGGAGTGATCGGGTGAAGGCGGTCGTCATGGCAGGCGGGGAGGGCACTCGGCTGCGTCCGATGACCGCCAACCAGCCCAAGCCTCTGCTCCCCGTGGTCAACCGCCCGATCATGGAGCACGTGCTGCGCCTGCTCAAGCGGCACGGCGTCACCGAGACGGTGGTCACCCTCCAGTTCCTGGCGGCGCTGGTGCGCAACTACTTCGGCGACGGCGACGAGCTCGGCATGAGCCTCCAGTACGCCACCGAGGACCTGCCCCTGGGCACCGCGGGCAGCGTCGCGAACGCCGCCGACCGCCTCCGCGACGACCGTTTCCTGGTGATCTCCGGCGACGCTCTGACGGACATCGACTTAACCGACATGATCCGATTTCACCGGGAAAATGCGGCCCTGGTGACAATCGGCCTGAAGCGCGTGCCGAACCCCCTCGAGTTCGGGATCATCATCGTCGACGAGGGCGGCCGCGTACAGCGCTTCCTGGAGAAGCCCACCTGGGGCCAGGTCTTCTCCGACACCGTCAACACCGGCATTTACGTCATGGAGCCCGAGGTCCTCAGCGCGGTCGCCCCGGGCGAGCCCGTCGACTGGTCGGCCGACGTCTTCCCCGCCCTCCTCGACCGCGGCGCCCCCATCTACGGCTACGTGGCCGACGGCTACTGGGAGGACGTCGGCACCCACGAGAGCTATCTCAAGGCCCAGGCCGACGCCCTGTCCGGCAAGGTCAGCCTGGACATCGCCGGCTTCGAGCTCTCGCCCGGCGTGTGGGTCGCCGACTCGGCCTCGGTCGACCCCGACGCGGTGCTCAAGGGCCCGCTGCTCATCGGCGACTACGCCAAGGTCGAGGCGGGCGCCGAGTTGCGCGAGTACACCGTGCTCGGCAACAACGTCGTCGTCCGCGAAGGCGCCTTCCTGCACCGCGCGGTCGTCCACGACAACGTCTACCTCGGCCCCGGCGCCCACCTGCGCGGCTGTGTGATCGGCAAGAGCACCGACGTGATGGCCGGCGCCCGCATCGAGGAGAACGCCGTCATCGGCGACGAATGCGTCATCGAGGCCGAGGCGTACGTCTCCAGCGGCGTCAAGGTCTACCCCTTCAAGACCATCGAGGCCGGCGCGGTCGTCAACACCAGCGTCATCTGGGAGTCGCGCGGCCAGCGCAGCCTGTTCGGCCCCCGGGGCGTCAGCGGCCTGGTCAACGTGGAGATCACAGCCGAGCTGTGCGTGCGCCTGGCCAGCGCGTACGCCACCACCGTGAAGAAGGGCGAGTACGTCGTCACCTCCCGTGACTGCTCGCTGGCCGCCAGGGCGCTCAAGCGGGCCGTCATCGGCGCGCTCACCGCCGGCGCGATCAACGTGCTCGACCTGGAGGCCGCCCCGCTGCCGGTGGCCCGCTTCCACACCGCCCGCGAGTCGGCCGCCGGCGGCATCGCGCTGCGCACCACGCCCGGGGACCCGCAGAGCGTGGACATCATCATCATGGACGACCGCGGCGCCGACCTGCCCCCGGCCGCCCAGCGCAAGCTGGAGCGGGTCTTCTCCCGCCAGGAGTTCCGCCGCGCCTTCCCCGGCGAGATCGCCGAGCTCACCTACCCGGCCAGGGCGGTCGAGGACTACACCCAGGAGTTGCTGCGCCACGTCGGCGTGGGCGACGTCAGAGACATGAAGGTCGTCGTCGACTGCGCCGGCGGCACCTCCTCGCTGGTCATGCCCACGCTGCTGGGCCGGGTGGGCGTGGAGGTGCTGACCGTGAACGCCCGCCTCGACGACGTCTCGCCCACCGAGACGCTGGCCGAGCGCCGCCGCGACCTGCAGCGCCTGTCGGAGCTCGTGAGCTCCTCGCGGGCGGCGTTCGGCGTCCGCTTCGATCCGGTCGGCGAGCGCATCGCCCTCGTGGACGAGATGGGTCACCTCATCAACGACGAACGCGCCCTGCTCGTCGTGCTCGACCTCGTCGCCGCCGAGCGCAGGGGCGGCCAGGTGGCGCTTCCGGTCACCGCGACCAGGGTCGCCGAGCAGGTCTGCCGCTTCCACGGCGTCCAGGTGCAGTGGACCTCCACCTCCCTCGACGCCCTCACCTCGGCCGCGGCGGGCGCCGACATGATCTTCGCGGCGGATGGGCGCGGCGGGTTCGTGGTGCCGGAGTTCAGCCCCGCCATCGACGGGCTGGCCGCGTTCATGCGCCTGCTGGGCCTGGTCGCCCGCACCCGCCTGTCGCTCAGCCAGATCGACGCCAGGATCCCCGAGGTCAAGATGCTCAAACGCACCGTGCCCACGCCGTGGGCGGCCAAGGGCGCCGTCATGCGCTCGGTCATCGAAACGGCCGAGTCCGAGCCAGACGGCCACCGCATCGACACCACTGACGGCGTGCGGGTCGCCCGCGAGGACGGCAGCTGGGTGCTGGTCCTGCCCGCCGCCGCCGAGCCCGTCACCGACCTGTGGGCCGAGGCCCCCGACATGGACAGCGCCCAGGCCCTGCTCGAACGCTGGGCGCGCATCGTCGAGCAGGCCGCGTCCTGACCGCCGATCACGCAACGTGGCGGTACGGTGGGAAAAGCTGCGGACGCAGGCCCCGCAGCCGGCAAAGTGCCGCAGAATTGCGGCTCATGCGCGCGCACGGCGCCGCAAGATCGTAATGTATAAACGCGCGGCGGCATGGACCACGGGGCGGAAGCGGCGGTAACTTTGTCTGCGTCCAAACCAACCGTCCAGCGCCCCGAGTTGACCTTTGCCGCTGATCAGCGTAAGTTGCGGCATTCGCAAACGTGAAAAGCGAAGCGAGGCGCGCCCCGAGCACCGTCGCCGCGTCTTCGCGGTAGGAGGCCGAGCCGATCGATGCCGAGCGTCTACTGCACGCAGTGCGGGCACGCCAACCCCGAGGATGCCCGTTTCTGTTCCCGCTGTGGGTCACCGCTGACCAGACCCGAGGTCTCCGGGGACACCACGTCGACGATCTCGGTCGCGGGAATCGAGGCGTACGAGGCTGAGACAGGCGACATGCTCCTGGCCGAGAGGGCGCTGCTCGAGCAGCTGCCGCCCGGCACGGCGTTGCTCTCGGTGACCAGGGGTCCCAATCAGGGGAGCCGCTTCCGGCTCGACAAGGAGCTGACCACGACCGGGCGCCACCCGGAGAGCGACATCTTCCTGGACGACATCACCGTCTCCCGCCGCCACGTCGAGTTCTACCGCCACCGCGGCGGCCAGTTCTCGGTGCGTGACGTGGGCAGCCTCAACGGCACCTACGTCAACAGGGAGCGGATCGAGGAGGTTCCCCTGCACTCCGGAGACGAGGTGCAGATCGGCAAGTTCCGCCTCGTCTTCCTGATGCGTGGCAACTCCGGCGCATGATTGAGCGAAGCGAGCGATCAAGGCACGCGGCTTCGTGCGAGGTCATGCGGCCGGCAGAGGAGGCCGCATGACCTCACAGGCCGCGCGCTCGCACATGAGTATCGGGGAGGTGCTCGCGCTGCTCCAGGGCGAGTTCCCCGATGTGACCATCTCCAAGATCAGGTTTTTGGAGGGCGAGGGGCTGATCGAGCCCGAGCGCAGCCCTTCCGGCTACCGCAAGTTCACCCACCTGCACGTGGAGCAACTGCGCTTCATCCTGACCGAGCAGCGTGACCACTACCTGCCGCTGCGGGTGATCAAGGACAGGATGGCCGAGAGCTTCGGCCGCCCCCGCGCGGTGCAGGACAAGCAGGAGGTCAGGCTCAGCCGGGCGGAGCTGCTGGAGGCGGCCGGGATCGACGAGGAGACGCTCGCCGAGCTCGAGGACTACGGCCTCCTGGAACCGGTGGCCAGGCGCTACGACGAGGAGGCGCTCAAGGTGGCGCGGACCGTCGGCGCTCTGGCCCGCTTCGGCCTGCACGCCAGGCACCTGCGCGCGGTCAGGGCCGCGGCCGAGCGCGAGTGCGGCCTGGTGGAGCAGACCGTCGCCCCCATACTGAAACGACGCGCCCCGGGGGCCATCGGCGAGGCCGACGAGGTCGCCCGAGAGTTGTCCACGCTCCTGCTCGACCTGCACGCATCCCTTGTGCGCACGGGGGTGCGAGCTGTGTTGGGGCGTTGAGACCGTAGCGAGCTGGGAGGCGGGGGCACATCCAGGCCCGCTGGGTGTTACGTTGAATTGAAGTAGCCAGTCAGCAGAAGCGACGAGCAAATAGCTGTGCCGGGTGACCGGTCAGGAATACGGAGCAGCCCGTGTTGCAGATGGAGGTCGTGGGCGTACGAGTTGAAATGCCCACAAATCAGCCGATCGTCTTGCTCAAGGAGGCACACGGGGAGCGGTTCCTTCCTATATGGATTGGCATGACCGAAGCCACGGCCATCGCCCTGGCCCAGGCGGAGGAGCCACCGCCCCGGCCGCTCACCCATGACCTCTTCCGAGACGTGCTCAGCGCCCTCGGCGTCGGCCTGCGGGCGGTCAACATCGTCGCGCTGCGCGACGGCATCTTCTTCGCCGACCTCGTCTTCTCCAACGGCGTGGAGGTGAGCGCGCGGCCGTCGGACTCGATCGCGCTCGCGCTGCGCACGGGAGCGCGCATCTTCGCCAGCGAGGAGGTGGTCCAGGAGGCCGGCGTAGTCATCCCGGACGACCAGGAGGATGAGGTGGAGAAGTTCAGGGAGTTCCTTGACACGATCACTCCCGAAGACTTCGGCAGGGCGGGGTAGGTATTTCGGTGCATTTACGCTTCACGACGCGCCGAGCCGGATCGTTGACTCGCCATGGTCACGGTCCTACGGTGCAAGTGAAACCTGCGGTCGCCCTTTACGAACCCCCAGATCAGGCCGTGGGATGAGAGAAAGCCGGAGGTCCGCGTGGCGGTCAGCAGCGGCGAGGGAAAGACGGCCGGCCAGGAAGATCCGGTGCGGCGTGAGGACGCGCGGCAGCGTGCCGGAGAGCAGGGTCTGCTCTTCGACGAGCAGCCCGCGGCGTTGCCGGGCGACATCGGATACCGCGGGCCGACGGCCTGCGCGGCGGCCGGCATCACCTACAGGCAGCTTGACTACTGGGCGCGCACGGGGCTGGTCGAGCCCACGATAAGAGCCGCGCACGGATCGGGCTCCCAGCGGCTCTACAGCTTCCGCGACATCCTGGTGCTCAAGGTCGTCAAGCGGCTCCTCGACACCGGGGTGTCGCTGCAGCAGATCCGCACGGCCGTGCAGCACCTGCGCGATCGCGGGGTCGCCGACCTCGCGCAGATCACGCTCATGAGCGACGGCGTCAGCGTCTACGAGTGCACCTCGGCCGACGAGGTGATCGATCTGCTCCAGGGCGGTCAGGGCGTGTTCGGCATCGCGCTCGGCCGGGTCTGGCGCGAGGTCGAGGGATCCCTCGCGGAGCTGCCGGGGGAAAGAGCGGCGGTCGAGGACACCGTCCCGGCCGACCACCCCGCTGACGAACTCGCCCAGCGGCGACGCGCGCGACGCATAGGGTAGGCGCGCAAACCGCCGCTGCCTGGTGCGCGCCGCTGGACGCGCCACGCCGTAGGCGCGCAAACCGCGGCCTGCGGCGCATCGCTGGACGCGCCACGCCGTAGGCGCAGGCCGCTGCCTGTTGTGCACCGCATGGACGCGCCACGCCGTAGGCGCGCAAACCGCGGCCTGCGGCGCATCGCTGGACGCGCTACGCCGTAGGCGTTGCCTGGAGTGCTGGACGTTTCGCATAGGGTAGTAATCGCCCGGCGACGTAGCATGTATCGCATAGGGTTGTAATCTAGGACAGCAAGGCTGACGACCCCGTGCGGGAGAGTCTCCGGGCCCTCGGGTCCGGAGCGCCGAAGGAGCAACCCTCCCCGGAATCTCTCAGGCATCCTGTACCGCTCGGGCGAGGCAACTCTGGAAAGCAGGCGCGCCCGCCAGGCGCGCCTCACCGACGGTGCAAGCCCCTGTCCCGGGGTGAAGCTCTCAGGTCGCGGTGACGCCCGCGCTGACAGAGGGGGAGATCCGGCACTCGCCCGCGCCCTGGCGCCGGTCTCCATAGCCTCGGGAGGCATTCCCTATGACCGATCTGTCCGCTCCGCCGTTCTCGTCCAGGCACATCGGCCCATCGGAGTCCGAGCAGCAGCGCATGCTCGAGGCCGTCGGCTTCGAGTCCGTGGCGGACCTCGTGGCAGTGGCCGTCCCCGAGGCCATCAGGGCCAAGGACCGGCTCAAGCTGCCCGCCGCGGCGAGCGAGACCGAGGCGATCGCCGAACTGCGCTCCCTCGCCGACCGCAACCGGGTGCTCACCTCCATGATCGGCCTCGGCTACCACGACACGATCACGCCCGCCGTCATCCGCCGCAACCTGCTGGAGAACCCGGGCTGGTACACCGCGTACACGCCGTACCAGCCGGAGATCTCGCAGGGCCGCCTCGAGGCGCTGCTGAACTTCCAGACCGTCGTCTCCGACCTCACGGGCCTGCCCGTCGCCGGAGCGTCCCTGCTCGACGAGGGCACCGCCGCCGCCGAGGCCATGACGCTGGCCCGCCGCGCCGGCAAGTCCAAGAGCAGCGTGTTCGTGATCGACGCCGACACCCTGCCCCAGACCAAGGCCGTGCTGGCCACCAGGGCCGAGCCGCTCGGCATCACGCTGGTGGAAAGCCCGCTGGACGGCGAGCTGCCCGAGTGCTTCGGCGTGCTCGTCCAGTACCCGGGGGCCTCCGGGCGGGTGCGCGACTTCCGCGCCGTGGCCGCCGCGGCCCGCGAGATGGGCGCGCTCGTGGTGGCCGCCGCTGACCTGCTGGCCCTGACGCTCGTGGCCGCGCCGGGCGAGCTGGGCGCCGACATCGCGATCGGGTCCTCGCAGCGCTTCGGGGTGCCGTTCGGGTTCGGCGGGCCGCACGCCGCGTACATGTCCGTCCGCGAGGGCCTGCAGCGCCAGCTTCCCGGGCGTCTCGTGGGCGTGTCCGTGGACGCCGACGGCGACCCCGCCTACCGGCTCGCGCTGCAGACCCGCGAGCAGCACATCCGCCGCGAGAAGGCCACCAGCAACATCTGCACCGCGCAGGTCCTGCTCGCCGTCATCGCCGGCATGTACGCCGTCTACCACGGTCCCGACGGGCTGCGCCGCATCGCCCACCGGGTGCACCGGCACGCTGTCGCCCTCGCCGAGGGACTGCGCCGGGCCGGCCTGGAGGTCGTGCACCGCGAGTTCTTCGACACCGTCCTGGTCCGGGTGCCCGGCCGGGCCGCCGAGGTGGTCGCCGCGGCCGCCGAGCGGGGCGTCAACCTCTGGCGGGCCGGCGACGACCACGTCTCCATCGCCTGCGACGAGAAGACCGGCGCCGCCGAGGTCGCCGCGGTGTGGGCGGCCTTCGGCCTGTCCGGCACGGACGTGGACATCGAGGGCTGCTCGGACGCGCTGCCCGCCGGGCTGCTGCGCGAGTCGGCGTACCTGACGCACCCGGTCTTCCACAGCCACCACTCCGAGACCGCGATGCTGCGCTACCTGCGCAGGCTGCAGGACAAGGACATCGCGCTCGACCGCTCCATGATCCCGCTCGGCTCCTGCACGATGAAGCTCAACGCGAGCACCGAGATGGAGCCGATCACCTGGCCCGAGTTCGCCGCGATCCACCCGTACGCGCCCGCCGACCAGACCGAAGGCTACCTGGAGCTGATCGGCACGCTGGAGCGCTGGCTGGCCGAGGTCACCGGCTACGACGCGGTCTCCATCCAGCCGAACGCCGGCTCCCAGGGCGAGTTCGCCGGGCTGCTCGCCATCCGCGCCTACCATCGCGCGCACGGGCAGGCCGGACGCGAGGTCTGCCTCATCCCGTCCTCCGCGCACGGCACCAACGCGGCCAGCGCCGTCATGGCCGGCATGCGCGTCGTCGTCGTGGCCTGCGACTCCGACGGCAACGTGGACCTGGAGGACCTCGACGCCAAGATCGCCAAGCATCGTGACGCGCTGGCGGCGATCATGGTGACGTACCCGTCGACGCACGGCGTGTACGAGGAGACGATCACCGAGGTGTGCGCCAAGGTGCACGAGGCCGGCGGCCAGGTGTACGTCGACGGGGCCAACCTCAACGCCCTGGTCGGGCTGGCCAAGCCGGGCGAGTTCGGGGCCGACGTGTCCCACCTCAACCTGCACAAGACGTTCTGCATCCCGCACGGCGGCGGCGGCCCCGGCGTCGGCCCGGTCGCGGTGCGCGGCCACCTGGCCCCCTACCTGCCCGCCCACCCGCTGCACGACGACAGCCCCGTCGGGCCCGTGTCCGCCGCTCCGTACGGGTCGGCGGGGATCTTGCCGATCTCGTGGGCGTACATCCGGATGATGGGCTCGGAAGGGCTCACGGCGGCGACCGAGCAGGCCATCCTGTCGGCGAACTACCTGGCCCGCCGGCTGGCCCCGCACTACCCGGTGCTGTACACCGGGCGCGGCGGGCTGGTGGCGCACGAGTGCATCATCGACCTGCGGCAGATCACCAAGGAGACCGGCGTCACCGTGGACGACGTGGCCAAGAGGCTCATCGACTACGGCTTCCACGCGCCGACCATGTCGTTCCCGGTGGCGGGGACCCTGATGATCGAGCCGACGGAGAGCGAGGACCTCGCCGAGCTCGACCGGTTCGTGGACGCGATGATCGCCATCCGGGGGGAGATCTCGAAGGTGGCGTCGGGCGACTACGACAAGACCGACAACCCCCTGCGGAACGCGCCCCACACGGCCGAGTCGGTCACCGCCGACGAGTGGCCGCACCCGTACTCGCGGACCGAGGCCGCGTACCCGCTGTCGTCGCTGCGTGACGGTAAGTATTGGGTGCCGGTGCGGCGCATCGACCAGGCGTACGGGGACCGCAACCTGGTGTGCTCGTGCCCGCCGCTGGAGGCATACGAGGACTGACGGCTCTGCTGCTCAGGCGCAGCCTCCCGCCGGGAGCCTGCGCCTGACGCGGAACGAGGGCGAGCGCGGAGAACCCCGCGCCGGCCAGTCCTTCAGCGTCAAGTGAGGAGACATGATCGCCAGAAGTCGTTAAGCTTCGGTGCGACTGTCGCCTGAAGGAGCTCTCTTGACGTCCTCAGAGCTGGAGACCCCGCCTCTCGACACCGCCCGCCGCCTGGCCGAGCACGGCGACCTGGACGGCGCCGCGGCCATCCTGTCCCAGCTGGCCGCCGACCCGGAAGGACCCGACAGGGCCCAGGCCGCCGTCGGGCTCGCCGTGGTGCTGGAGGAGCGCGGCGACATCGAGGCCGCCAGGGCCGCGGCCAGGACCGCGCTGGCCACCGGGCACCCCGAATACGCCGCGCAGGCCGCCTGCCACCTGGCTCAGGGCTTCGAGCGCGAAGGGCGGGACGAGCAGGCCAGGGCCGCCTGGCAGGCCGTGCTGGGCGTCGGCACGGCCGCCTACGTGCCGCTGGCCCACCTCGCGCTGGCCCGGCTGGCCGCGAACCTCGACGAGGCGGAGAAGGAGCTGCGGGCCGCCATGGCGGCCGGTGACGCCCGTATCGGGGCCCACGCGGCCCAGCAGCTCGCCGACCTGCTGCTGGAGCACGGTGAGCCCGGGACGGCGGCCGAGGTCCTCATGGACGCGCTGGAGGCGGCGCCGGAGGAGGAGGTGCCGGGGCTGCGGGTGCAGCTCGGGATCGCCCATCTGGAGCTGGCGTGCGCGGAGTTCGCCGAGACGGTGGAGGGCGGGGCCGATGCCCCGACCAGCGCGCTGGCCATCGAGCTGCTGGCCCGCACGCTGCCGCTGCGCGGGCGGGGGGACGACGCGGACCGGGTGTGGTCGTACGGGCTGGAGCACGAGGACGAGAGCCTGGCCGCCGAGGTCCGGCTGCGCTACCACCGCGGCGCCTGACCCTCCGGCCCGGCCGCGCACGATCTTGCCCGCGACGGTCTGGCGCTCGCCGCGATGGCCGGAGCGACCGGCGAAACTCCCCGCGTCATGCCTGAGATGTACGACGGTGGACCCGGGGACTGATGCGGAGCGGGGCGCCGCTCTGCGAAAGTGAAGCCGTGTGGGAATCGGGCGCCGGATGGCTGCTGGTCGCTCTGGTGACGGCATGCGCCGCCGCCGTGCGCCGCCGCCGTGCGCCTGGTCGGCACCGGCGACGCCCTCCTGGCGCCCTCGATCACGCGGCGGCTCGTCGAGCGCTTCGCCGCAGGCGACCGCCATCCCGCTCAAGTGCCGCCCCTCCACCGCGACCTAGCCGCGCTGTCACCCAGGGAACTCGAGGTCCTGATCCTCCTCGGCCGGGGGCTGTCCAACGCCGAGCTGGCCGGCGCGCTGACCCTCAGCGAAGCCACCGTGAAGACACATGTCGCCCGCATCTTCGCCAAGCTCGGCCTGCGCGATCGGGCACAGGCCGTCGTGCTGGCCTACGAGACGGGGCTCGTCTCTCCGGACCGGTCCACGTAGGACCGGCGCCGGCCGCGTCCGGCAGCGGTCATGGCGCACCGCCCGGCCGGCGGGCACTGTCGCACCACGTGCAGGCCCGGCGCAAGGGCGGGCCGGGTCAGCCGCGGCGCATGATGGCCGCGGCGGCGGCCACGTTGATGACCGCGATCGCCAGCCACGCGACCACCAATCCCACCGGCCCCGCCCCGCCCACCGCGATCGCCGTCAGCGGGATGCCGATGCCCATTGAGCCCAGCGCGATCGGGATCATCGCGGCGCCGGGATTCTTGACCTTGCGGGGGCCGGGACCGTACATGTCCAGCTCGGCCCGCACCCGGGCGGCGATCGTCGCGTCGAGGCGTTCCACGAACGACTCCACGAGCGCGGCCTCGTAGTCTGGACCGAGATCACGCCGGGCGTCGAGCGTGGCCTGCAGGTCTTCCCGGATGGGGCGCTTGTCTGACATAGGGACATCATCCCCGGCGTGCGGCGCGCCGTCATCCGACCTGAGAGCTAAGGCGCGATCCTCCCCAGGTACGGTGCTGCCATGGAGGTCATGACCCCGCGAGGGCCGGCACGCGTCGACGTCGACGAGGCGGCGCGGCCGCGGCTGCTGCTCGTGCTGACCCACGGGGCGGGCGGGGGAGTGGACGCCCCCGACCTGGTCGCTGTGCGCGACGCCGCGCTCGGCGCGGGAGCCAGCGTGGCCAGGGTGACGCAGGCGTTCAGGGTGGCGGGGGCGCGCGCGCCCGGCTCGCCGGCCAGGCAGGACGAAGCCTGGGAGGCCGTGCTTAGTGAGTTGCGCGCGCGGTGGCCGGACCTGCCTGTCGTGCAGGGCGGGCGGAGCAACGGGGCGCGGGTCGCCTGCCGTACCGCCAAGGCCGTCGGCGCGGCCGCGGTCGTGGCGCTGGCCTTCCCGCTGCATCCGCCGGGGAGGCCGGAGCGTTCCAGGGCCGAGGAGCTACGGGGCGCCGGGGTGGACGTGCTGGTCGTCAACGGGGACCGCGATCCGTTCGGGATCCCTGACGCGGCGGACGCGGCGCGCCTGGTGGTGCTGCCGGGGGAGGGTCACGATCTGAAGCGGGACCCCGCCCGGGTGGGCGAGGTCGTTGCGGAATGGATCGCCCATTACGCTGCGCCGCGTCCGGCGGTCCGCGGCCGGTAGCGGGCGTTCGCACCCACGGTGCGCCGCGTCCAGCGCTTCCGCGCCGGTAGCGGCGTTCGCGCCTGCGCGTGCGTCAGGCAGCGCCGACCACAGGCCGGTGCGGGGCGATGACGGCCCCGTTGGGAAGGAGCTCCCCGGTGTCCTCGAACAAGACGACGCCGTTGCAGAGCAGGCTCCAGCCCTGCTCGGGGTGGCGGGCCAGGGTGCGTGCCGCCTCGCGGTCGGGCGCCTCTGCATCCGGACAAGCCGGGTGGTGCGGGCACATCGGCGTGCCTCCGATATCTCGTGGGATGCTCCCGTTGAGGGGCGGGAGCCTGCTCGGGTTGTTCTTTCAGGCAAGTGTGCGACGCATGTCACACATTCCGACATAGTCCATTAGGACTGTTACAGGGGGAATCCCGGAACGTGTGACCTTCGACACAGCGTGCCTTATGCAGGATAACGGTCCAAGCGCGACACGCGCATCACGTTTGCAAACCCTTGAGGAGAGCGTCGAGTCCGCGGTCGAAGTCATCATCGGCTCTTTCATCCCTCCTTACCCATTCGTCGACCTCGGGATCGGCCCAGCCTGACTGCTGTACTTCGACGGCCACGCTGCCGAACACGAAAGCCCGCAGCGCGCGTACGGCCTCCGCCGCGTTGTCCAGGCCGCCGTCGGCGAGTTGCTCGGTCTGCTCCTTGATGGCCAGGGCCGTAGCCCCTTTGGGGGGTTTCGTGAGCGCGAGGGCCAGGACGCCCGGGTGCTCGCGCAGCAGCTCCCGCTCCGCCCGGCACCACGCCTTGGCCGTCTCCTGCCAGGTCGGACCCTGCTCGACGTGGACGGTGGTGACATGTTCGGCCAGGGCGTCCATCAGCGCCTCCTTGCCCCGGGGCAGGTGATGGTAGATGGCCATGGCCTCCACCTGCAGCGCGTCGCCCAGGCGGCGCATGGTGAGCCGGCGCAGGCCCTGGCTGTCGGCGATGTGCAGTGCGGCCTCGATGATCCGCTCGCGGGAGAGGGGCACGGGTGGTCTCTTGGCGGGCATGTGATCATCTTACAATGTAAAGGGCGCCGCGCCGGGCCGATTTCCGAGCGTGTCGCGAGACGGCGTACGCTTGGCGCTTGAACGAATACCGGCAGTGTGAAGGGGCAGGGTCGATGGCGTTTTTCCGTCCGCGGGTGAGCCGGGAGGCCGAGGTTCGCTACCACGCGGACCAGGAGATCTCCAAGAGCTTCCCCCAACTGCTCGAAAAGGCCAGGCAGGCCGAGAAGACGCTGCGTGAGTTGCGGGCCGCCGCGGCCGACGAGATCGAGCTGATGGCCGCGGGGCAGGCGTTCGACCGGGCGCTGACGGAGGCGCTGCGGGCGGCCGAGGCCGGGCAGCGGGCCACGTTCGGGGTGAAGGCCTACGACAACCGGATCGCGCGGCGCAAGGCCAAGGCGACGCCTGCGGGGGCCATGTGGACGGCCGAGGTGGAGCGGCTGCGCACGTTGCGCGAGGAGAACCGGATGTGGGGGATTCCCGGCGTGCCCCGGCCGCTGCCGGCGACCCGCTGACGATCCCGCTCACCCCGATCGGGGGCGGGCTCCCTCCTCCGACCCGGGGCCGGGTTCCGGTCCTGATCATTCCGTCGCGCGTACGCCCGCTGCGCCCGTCATGTGGTGTGCGGGCGTGAGAAAGCCCCGGTCACATGGCGTGCCGGGGCTTCGGGGTTCAGCTGGCCCAGTCGAGCAGCGGGCGGGTGTTGCTCGGGTGCCGCAGCTTGGACAGCGACTCCTTCTCCAGCTGGCGGATCCGCTCCCGGGTCAGCCCCAGGTGCTTGCCGATCTCGTCCAGCGTGTGCGGCTTGCCGTCCACCAGGCCGAAGCGGAGCGCCATGATCTTCGACTCCCGCGGCGACAGGTTGTCGAGCACGCCCCGCAGCTGGTCGCCCAGCAGCTGGCGGTCGACGATCTCCGACGCCTCCGGCGAGTCGACGTCCTCGATGAGGTCGCCGATCGTGGTCTCCCCGTCCTCGCCGATCGTCGCGTTCAGCGAGATCGGCTGGCGGCTCGTGCGCAGCAGCTCCTCGATCTGGTCCGGGGTCTTGTCCAGCTCGACCGCCAGCTCCTCGGGCGTGGGCTCGCGTCCCAGGCGCTGGTGCATGTCACGCTCGACCCGCGACAGCTTGGAGAGCATCTCCAGCACGTGCACGGGCAGCCGGATCGTGCGGGCGGAGTCGGCGAAGCCGCGCTGGATGGCCTGCCTGATCCACCACATGGCGTACGTGGAGAACTTGAAGCCCTTGGTGTAGTCGAACTTCTCCACCGCCCTGATCAGCCCCAGGTTGCCCTCCTGGACGACGTCCAGCAGGGACATGCCGCGGTCGGTGTACTTCTTGGCGACTGAGACGACCAGCCGGAGGTTGGCCTCCAGCATGTGGTCCTTGGCCCGCCGGCCGTCCTCGACGACCAGGTGCAGGTCTTCCTGCGCGTCCGGGGACAGGTCGGGCTGGGTCTCCAGCTTGTACTCGGCGTACAGGCCGGCCTCGATGCGCCTGGCCAGCTCGACCTCCTGCGCCGCGGTGAGCAGCGTGCGGCGGCCGATGGACTTGAGGTAGGTGTGCACCGAGTCGCCCATGACCGACTGGGTGTCGTCCAGGTCGATCTGCTCGCTGTCGAGGTCCGCGTCCTCGGCGCTCAGCACCAGCTCGTCGTCGGGCACGTCTTCCACGTGCTCCGGCTTGGCCTCGGACGGGACGACGCCCCTGGCCGCGGCCGGTGCGGCGGCTTTTGCCTCGGTGGCCTTGCGGCCGGTAGTCTTTGATCGTGAGGCGGGCGCCTTCTTGGGGGCGCTTCCCTCTGTCTTCCTGAGGGTGCTCTTCTTGGAGGCGGTCTTGCTGAGAGACGGCTCGCCTTCGGCGGCCAGGCTCACGCCGGCCTCCGACAGTTCGCGCAGGATCGTACGCCCCTCGGAGGGACTGACGCCGGCCTCGGCGAACGCGTCACGCAGTTCCGCCAGAGAAAGGTGACCCTGAGCTCGCCCTCGTTCAAGCAGCTGGTCGAGAGTCGCGGGTGGGGTCGCCACGGCGGTTGTGGGCATGAGGACACCTCCTCCGTACGGAGTTTGAAGCAAACGGGCAGGTTGTGGTGGGGCGGCTTCGCTGTCCGCACGGCGCACCAGTATCAATAACGCCAATCGCCGCCATTTGTTCCCGCGTGGCCGAAAACGCGAAACAGGGGCAGATCGCCCGCAGGCGAGCCGCCCCTCACGCGGGTCCTATTCGTTGATGATGATCCCCCCGGTCGAGGCCTCGGGCATGGGCATGGGCTGGGCGTCTTCCATGCGCTGGTCCGTCCAGTATTCGAGGACCTTGTCCGGATCAGGGTTGACTTCCCTGGAGATCACGGTGCCGTCGCTGCTCTTGGGGGACGGCTCCGGCTGCTCCGGCTGTCCGGACGGTGACGCCTTCTCCACCACTGCTCTGGTCTCCTCGAGCTTGCCCGCCGAGGCGGCCGCCGCGATCGAGACACCGGCGACCACGATGACGCCGACGATGGCCGCGGATGCCCACATCTTGCGGGTCTGGTCCATGAAGGCTCCCTCCCTCTCCGCACTTTGACGCAGCCGCAACTCGTCAGGTTCCTGCCCTAAGCCGTACCAGGTCGGTCTTGCCGTTCGCCAGCAGCGGCAGGCGGGGCACCAGGCGCAGGTCGCGCGGGGCGGCGTGGGGAGGAAGCCTATCGCGGCAATATGCCCGCAATTGGGGAAGCGTGGGGGGCGTGTCGGGGTCGGCGGGCACGACGACGGCCGTGACCAGCTCGCCCCATTCGGGATCCGGCGTGCCGATCACCGCCACGTCGGCGATTCCGGGGTGCGTGTCCAGCACGGCGGCCACGGCGGCGGCCACGACCTTCTCGCCGCCGGTGTTGATGACGTCGTCGGCCCGGCCCAGCACCCGCAGCCGGCCGCCGGTCAGCTCGCCCAGGTCGGAGGTGACGAACCAGCCCCCGTCGAACGGCGCGGCGGCGCCGAAGCGGTAGCCGGAGAACAGCACGGGGCCCGCGATCCTGATCAGGCCGTCGTCCCCGATTTTGAGATCTACATTGTAAAGGGGCTGGCCGTCGTACACGCAGCCGCCGCACGTCTCGCTCATCCCGTACGTCGTCACCACCCCGGCGCCGAGGTCCCTGGCCCGCTCCAGCAGCCCCGCCCGGGGCGCGGCGCCGCCGAGCAGGATCGTGCGGAACACCGACAGATCCGCCCCTATCTCCACGAGCCGGTGCAACTGGGTGGGCACCAGCGAGACGTGGTCGGCGCCGGAGTCCAGGACGGCGCGCGGGTCGAACCCGGCATGGATGATCGGCTCGCTCTCCGACAGCAGGGCGCGCACGAGGACCTGCAGGCCGGAAACGTGGGAGACGGGCAGGCAGCACAGCCACCGCTCGCCCTTGGAGGCCTCCACGCGCCGCAGTGAGGCCGCCGCGGAGGCGCGCAGCGCGGTGGCCGACAGCATCACGCCCTTGGGCGCGCCGGTGCTGCCGCTGGTGGCGATCACGACCGCCACGTCCCCGGGCACACCGGCCCCGCCGTCCTGCGGCGCACCGTCGAGGTGGGTGGGGCGCAGCGCGGCGAGCGCGGCGCCGGCCTGGCCGGGAGGAAGCGGCAGCACGGCCGGCCCATCGCCCTCGAGGGCGTCACGGATCGCCGTGAACAACGCGGGTCCCGGAGGCTGCACAATGGCATGCAGCGGGCGGTCCGGATGCGACGGGTTCCTCCACATGCTCGTAAGGTTAGTGGCGACAGGTCGATCAGCGGCGCAGCGGAAAACGGGGGGCATCGTGCGGCGTTCTCCCGAAGCTTCCGAAGCTGTGAAATCTCCCGAAGTTCGCGAATCTCCGGTGGTCTTCCGGATCCCCATGCGGACGCGTTTCCGGGGGCAGACCGTCAGGGAAGGCGTGCTGCTGCACGGTCCCGCGGGGTGGGGTGAGTTCTCCCCGTTCCCCGAATACGGCCCGCGCGAGTGCGCCCGCTGGCTGGCGTGCGCCCGCGAGGCCGCCTTCGAAGGGTGGCCGGAGCCGGTGCGCGACAGCGTCCCGGTCAACGCGACCGTGCCCGCCGTGGGTCCCGAGGAGGCTTATGAGCTGGTGCGGCGCTCCGGCTGCGGCACGGCGAAGGTCAAGGTGGCCGAGCGGGGGCAGACGTTCGACGACGACGTGGCCAGGGTGGAGGCCGTACGCGACGCGCTCGGCCCCTCGGGCCGGCTGCGCGTGGACGCCAACGGCGCCTGGAGCGTCGAGGAGGCCACGCGGCGGCTGAAGCGCCTCGATCGGTTCGACCTGGAATACGCCGAGCAGCCGTGCGCGACCCTGGAGGAGCTGGCGGCGGTGCGGCTGGCCTGCGACGTGCCGATCGCGGCCGACGAGTCGATCCGGCGGGCCGAGGACCCGCTGCGGGTCAGGGCGGCCGAGGCGGCCGACATCGCGGTGGTCAAGGTCCAGCCCCTGGGCGGGGTGCGCAACGCGCTGCGGGTGGTGGAGGCGTGCGGCCTGCCCGCCGTGGTCTCCAGCGCCGTGGAGACGTCCGTGGGGCTGGCGGCGGGGCTGGCGCTGGCCGCCGCCTTGCCGGAGCTGCCGTACGCGTGCGGGCTCGGCACGATGTCCCTGCTGACCGGCGACGTCGTGGCCGAATCGCTGGTGCCGGTGGACGGGCGGCTGACGGTGCGCCGCCCGACGGTGAATTCTCAGCATTTGTCGGCATTTGAGATTGAATCTCCCCAGTGGCTTCGCCGGATGCAGGAGGCGTCACGTTGAACCCCGCTACCGCGCTGGCCACGGTGCTGGTCGACGAGCTGGTGCGCTGCGGCCTGACCGACGTGGTGCTGGCGCCCGGCTCGCGCTCCGCCCCGCTGGCGCTGGCGCTGCACGCCGAGTCGCGGGTGCGCCTGCACGTGCGCATCGACGAGCGCTCGGCGTCGTACCTGGCGCTGGGGCTGGCCAAGCGGGCCGAGCGGCCGGTCGCGTTGATCTGCTCCTCGGGCACGGCCGCCGCCAACTTCCACCCGGCGGTGATCGAGGCCGGCGAGTCGGGTGTGCCGCTGCTGGTGCTCACCGCCGACCGCCCGCCCGAGCTGCGCGGCACCGGCGCGAACCAGACGATCGACCAGCTCAAGCTGTACGGCTCGGCGGCCCGCTGGTTCGCCGAGGTCGGCGTGCCGGAGGAGCGTCCCGGGCAGGTGGCGTACTGGCGGTCGCTGGCCTGCCGCGCCTACCAGCGCGCCTCCGGCCCGGGCAGTCCCGGCCCGGTCCACCTCAACCTGTCCTTCAGGGAGCCGCTGATCCCCGACGGCGACACCACCTGGTGCGAGCCTCTCGACGGCGGCGCGAACGGCCCCTGGGTGCGCGCCAGGGTCGCGCCCCCGCCGATCGCCCTGCACATCCCGCCCACCAGGCGCGGCGTGCTCGTCGTCGGCGACGGCGCCGCGAACGTGCGCCGCTACGTGGCGGCCGCCGGGATGGCGGGCTGGCCGGTGCTGTCGGAGCCGAACGGCGGCGCCCGCTACGGCGACCACGCCATCTCGACCTACCACTACCTGCTGGGCACGCCCGAGTTCGCCGACGCCTACCGGCCCGACGTCGTGGTCACGCTGGGCCGTCCCGGGCTGTCGCGGCCGCTGCTGTCGTGGTTGCGGCGGACCGAGCAGCACATCGTGGTGGCGCCCGACCTGGACCGCTGGCCGGACCCGACCCGGTCGGCCACGCAGGTCGCGCAGGCGGTGGAGATCCCGGTCGCCTCGGGCGACGACAGCTGGCTGCACGCCTGGCGGCAGGCGGACGCGGCGGCCAGGGCGGCCGTGGACGCGGTCCTCGACGCCTCGGGCACGAGCGAGCCGCGCCTGGCCAGGGACCTGGTGGACGCGCTGCCGAACGGGGCGTTGCTGTTCTGCGGGTCCTCGATGCCGATCAGGGACCTGGATCAGGCGATGCGGTCGCGGCGCGGCATCAGGCTGATGGCCAACCGGGGCGCCTCCGGCATCGACGGGCTGGTGTCCACGGCGATGGGGGCGGCGCTGGCGCACAACGGGCCCGCGTACGCGCTGGTCGGCGACCTGTCGTTCCTGCACGACCAGAACGGGCTGATCCTGGGCCCCCGCGAGCCCCGCCCCGACCTGTGCCTCGTCGTGGTGAACAACGACGGGGGCGGCATCTTCTCGCTGCTGCCCCAGGCGGCGATACGCGACTCGTTCGAGCGCGTGTTCGGCACGCCGCACGGGGTGGACCTGGGATACGTCGCGGCCGCGAGCGGCACGCCGTACACGCTGGTGGAGGAGATCACCGACCTGCCCAAGGCGCTGCGCGGCGAAGGGCCACGGGTGGTCGAGGTGCGTACGGACCGCGAGGAGAACGTGCGGGTGCACGCCCTCCTGCGCGAGGCCGCCCAGGAGGCCGTCCGCGCCTGCCTAGCCGCCCAGCGCGTCCAGTAGGCGGTTGAGCGGGCTGTCCAGGTTGTATCGGTCGGCCAGGCGCACCAGCGCCTCGGGGTCGCGCGGCTTGGCCGGCAGTGCCAGGTCGACGGCGGGAAGCGGCGCGTCGGGGGCCACCTCGACGACGGCGGGGGCGGCGCGCAGGTAGTCGCGGGCGGCGGCCAGCCGGGTTCGGCTGCCCGCGGGGAAGCCGTCGGTGGCGCCCGCGTCCAGGGCCTCCAGCAGGGCCTGCAGCGAGCCGAAGCGGGTGATGAGAGCGGCCGCGGTCTTCTCCCCTACGCCGGGGACGCCGGGCAGGCCGTCGCTGGGGTCGCCGCGCAGGGTGGCGAAGTCGGCGTAGCCACGGCCGGGGATGCCGTATTTGGCGGTGACGAACGCCTCGTCCACGATCTGCAGGTTGCGGATGCCCCGGGCGGTGTAGAGGACGCGGACCGGGCGGGCGTCGTCGACGAGCTGGAACAGGTCGCGGTCACCCGTGACGATGTCGACCGCGCCGCCGGCCCGGTGGGTGAGCGTGCCGATCACGTCGTCGGCCTCGTAGCCGGACGACTCCAGGCGGGCGATGCCGACGGCGTCGAGCACCTCCTCGATGACGGCGATCTGCGGCACGAGCGCCGCGGGCACCTCCTCGATGTTGCCGTGGGCGACGCGGTGCGCCTTGTACGTCGGGATCGCCGCCACGCGGAACGCGGGCCGCCAGTCGGCGTCCATGGTGGCCACGAGCTCCGCGGGGGAGTGCTGGCGGACGAGGGTGGCGATCATGTCGATGAGGCCGCGTACCGCGTTGACGGGGGAGCCGTCCGGAGCCGTGACCGACTCCGGGACGCCGTAGAACGCGCGGAAGTAGAGGGACGGGGTGTCCAGAAGCATCAGCACCCGTCTATCGTCGCACTCTCCGCCCGCCGGTGGCGCGGGTCCGCCGGGGCCGGGACGACCACCGCCAGCAGGCACGCGTCGTCCTCCGGGTTGGGGCCGCCGATGTCGGCCAGCAGGCGGTCGAGCCCGGCGTCCAGGTCGCCTCCCGGCACGTCGCGGGCGGCGGCCAGCGCCAGGTCGAGGCCGACGTCGATGTCGCGGGTGCGCCGCTCGACCAGCCCGTCGGTGAACATGAGCAGCAGGTCGCCGGGCCGCAGCCGGGTGGTGGCGAGCTCGTACGGGCGGCCGAAGGCGGCGCCCAGCAGCACGCCCCTGGGCTGGTCGAGGCGGCTGGCGACGCCGTCGCGCACCAGGATGGGCGCCAGGTGGCCGGCCTGGCTCCAGGCGAACACCCGGGTCTCCGGGTCCAGGTGGCCGATGATCGCAGTGGCGGTGATGTCCTTGAACTGGTGCAGGACCAGCTCGTTCAGCCAGTCCAGCAGCCGGTTGGCGGGCCGTCCGGTCATGGCCAGGCCGACGAGGGCGTGGCGGAGCTGGGCCATGTGCGCGATCGCGGGCAGGCCGTGGCCCGAGACGTCGCCGATGGCCAGCAGGAGCCGGCCGTCGGGGGCGGGCGCGGCCTCGAACCAGTCGCCGCCCAGGTTCGCGGTCTTCTCGGCGGGCACGTACCGCACCGCGATCCTGGTGTTCGGCAGGTCCAGGCAGCCGGCGGGGTCGGGGAGAATGGCCTCGCGCATGGCCAGCATCACGTGGCGCTCCTCGGCGGCCCGCTCGCGGGCCTCCAGCAGCTGGCGGCGCGACTCCGACATCATGCGCTCGGCGCGGCGGCGGCCGGTGATGTCCTGGATGACGCCGTGCAGGCCGATCGGGCCGCCCGGGGCCATCAGCGGTTCGAGCACGGCGCGCAGGTCGCGCAGCTCGCCGCCGCGGCGGATGCGGAACTCGGCCTGGACCGGCTCGACGCCCTGCACCGCCGACCACAGGAGCCGGTCCAGCGCGGCCACGTCCGCCGGCTCGACGTGCTTGGCGAGCTGGGGCAGGGCGACGGGGCCCGCGTCGGGGTCACGGCCGAAGATCGTGTAGACCTGATCGGACCAGATCGTCTCCCCGGTGTGGAGGTGCCATTCCACCCAGCCCATGTTGCCGAGCCGCTGGGCGTGCGCCAGCCGTACGGCGAGCATCTCGGCGTCGGCCTCCGGCCCGAGCAGCTCGGCCGCGCCTGTGACGTCGACCATCATCTCACTCTCAAAGTGCAGTGGATCTGGACAATTGTCCCCACACTACGTGTTCGTCGTTGCACGGAGTGTAGCCATGCCTTGCCGTGTTGTGAGAGCTTTTCACGGATTTTAGGAGGGGTGATCCGGAGTAGATTGTCGCTGTGACGTCCTCAGACTTGTATCCCGTGACCCGACTGGCCGCCGTGCAGGAGGCCACCGCCAAGAGCGGGCTCGACGCCCTGCTGCTCACGCCCGGCCCGGATCTGCGCTATGTGAGCGGTTACGACGCCAAGCCGCTGGAGCGGCTGACGTGCCTGGTGGTGCCCGCGGCGGCGGAGCCGTACATGATGGTGCCCCGCCTGGAGCTGCCCGCCGGCGAGGCCTCGCCGGCCTCGCGGCTCGGGCTGGAGTTCGTGGCCTGGGACGAGACCGACGACCCGTACGCGATCGCGGCCGCCAGGCTGGGCTCGGTCGCCAAGGTCGGGCTGGCCGACCGGATGTGGGCGATGTCGTCGCTGCGCTTCCGTGAGGTGCTGCCGGACACCGAGCAGGTGCTGGCCGGCAGCGTGCTGCGCGAGCTGCGGATGCGCAAGTCGCCGGCCGAGGTGGCGGCGCTGCGGGAGGCCGGGGAGGCGATCGACTCCGTGCACCGGCGGGTGCCCGAGTTCCTGCGGGCCGGGCGCACCGAGCGCGAGGTGGGCCGGGACATCGCCGAGGCGATCCTGGCCGTGGGGCACGCGACCGTGGACTTCGTGATCGTGGCCTCGGGTCCCAACGGCGCGAGCCCGCACCATGACGTGTCCGACCGGGTGATCCAGGCGGGCGAGCCGGTCGTGGTGGACATCGGCGGCCAGTTGCACAACGGCTACTGCTCCGACTCCACCCGCACCTACAGCGTGGGGGAGCCGCCCGCGGAGTTCGCCGCCTATTACGAGGTGCTGCGCCGGGCGCAGGACGCGGCCTGCGCCGCGGTACGTCCTGGCGTGTCGTGCGAGTCGATCGACGCGGCCGCCCGCGACCTGATCGCCGAGGCGGGATACGGCGATTATTTCATCCACCGGACCGGGCACGGGATCGGGATCGAGACGCACGAGGAGCCGTACATCGTGGCCGGGAACGGCGAGCCGATGGAGCCCGGGTTCGCTTTCTCCGTGGAACCGGGCATCTATCTGCCGGGCCGGCACGGGGCCCGGATCGAGGACATCGTGGTGTGCACGGACAACGGCGCCGAACGCCTGAACGACACCCCCCGCGAGCTGGTGATCGTGTAGATAGGACGGCCACCCTCCGTCCCTTTTGCATTTCGGGGCGTGCGCCGAGGTGCGAATGGCGGACGTGGCCGGGATCCGGGCGATGTGGACTTCGTCTTCGCCGCGGTTGAAACATTCCCGCCGCGATATTCCCGGGCAATCGCCGGGCCTTTGGAAAAAGGCATCCGGCTGATGTGTTCGCCGCCTGCAACGGCGTTGCCGCGGCAGGCGGCGGCCCGCTGCCCGGCGCGGCCGTCCCAGGGCGTCCGCGGCCACGTCGTGGACGGTCCGAAGGCGCCCCGCCGTGAGATGGCGGGCAAGTTCGTAGCCACTTGTGACGACACGACTGCTTTGCGTGTGCTTAGGTGTCCTTTGACTTGTTGTGTCCCGGAGTGGGAGTTGAAGGGTGTCAAGGTACGGCTGGCGTCACTCGGTGTTCGCGCCCGTGATGAGCGTGGGGTTCGCGGCACTGCTGCTGGTGGCCGGAGTGGTGGAAACGCTGCTGGTGTCCGTGGGCGCGACCACGGCGCCGGCGGCCGCGGAAGTCGTGGTCACGCTCATCATCGCGGTGTTCCTGACCGCCGTCCTCAGGATCGTCAGAGCCGTGCCGGACATCCGGCGCGAGAGCGCCGCGACGGCGCGCGCCGTGGCGAACATCCAGACGGTGAAGCCGGCCGAGGACACGCTCGTGGCGCGGCGGCTCAGGCTGTTCAGGGAGGCGGCCGAGGCCGGCAACGACTGCGAGGCGGTGCTGAGCGCCCGCTCGGCGCTGGACGACAGCGAGATGGCCAACAAGCACCACCTGGACCACGCGCTCATCTGGGCGCTGCCGGTTTTCGGGTTCATCGGCACCGCGCTGACCATGGCCGCGATGGTCACCTCGTTCTCCGACGCCCTGGACCGCCAGGGGGACCCCGGCGTGCTGATCACCGCGCTCAAGCAGCACGTGCTGCCCGAGCTGGCGTCCGCGTTCGGCGTCACCCTGATCGCGTTGTTCCTGAGCGTGGTCGCGTTCGGGGCGATGGCCCTGGTCGAGCGGTCCGAGCGGGCTGCGGTGGCCGCCGCCGACGAGGTGTTCCTGATCTACATCGCGCGCCTGCCCGCGAAGCAGGCGGCCCCCGCCATGCATGGGCTCACCCAGGAGCTGGCCCAGTCCAGAGGCAGGACCGAGGAACTCGTCAAGGGCCTCGACGCGCTGCGCACCGCGGTGGAGCGGCTGAGCGCGGTGGAGGGCCGGCCGCACAGGTACACCCTGGTGAGGGAGCCGTGAGGAAGCGTCCCGCCACGTCGTTCGCACCGCCACTCGACCTGCGCTTCATCGACCTGTTCATGTCCATCGTGCTGGCGCTGTCGTTCGTCGCGATCATGCTGACCGTCGTGGCGCGGGTGCTGCCGACGGAGGCCGCCTCGCCGCCCGCGAGCCGGCAGCAGAGCGTGGCCCAGCTGAAGAAGCAGCTCGACGCCGCCGTGGAGGCCAAGCGGAAGGCCGAGGCCGAGCTGCGGACCACCCGCGCGCAGATCGCCGAGCAGACCGCCTTCGCCCTGCCGTGGTGGCTGATCGGGTTCTGCGCCGTCCTCGGTGCGGCCGCCGTGTTCATGGGCTGGCGGATCCGGCTGTGGAACAAGGGAAACCTGCCACGCCTGCGCAGCTGGCTGCTGGTCACCGTGGTGGTGGCGGTGGTGACGGTGGTGATCAGGTCGCTCAGCGACAGCGACGGCTATCTGCTGCTCGCCGAGATCCCCTGGTGGGCCGCGGACGCCCTCTGCCTCGGGCTGCTGCTGGTCGCGTACGTGCTGATCTCCGTCATCCGGGCCAGCCACGCCACGCTCGGCGATATCAAGGCGCGGTCGATGCGCAGATCGATGGCCGGCGAGGAGCTCCGGCGCCCCGTCGAGCCCACCCGCTGACCGGCCGCAGCGGCGGCGGGAGTGCGTTCCGCCGGCTACGGGGCCGCTTGTGACACAGTCGCTGTCATGTTCACGGAGATCACGTACGCCACCGCCCCCGGCTCCGAGCGGCCCAACGAGGACCTGGTGATCGCCGGCCCGTCGTGGATTGTGGTGCTCGACGGGGCCACGGCGGCGGCCGGGGTGGACAGCGGGTGCGCGCACGACGTGCCGTGGCTGGTGGCGCGGCTCGGCGGGGCGCTGGCCGGGCGGCTGGCGGTCGATCGCGACACGCCGCTGGCCGGGGTCCTGGAGGCGGCCATCGACGCGACGGCGGCGGCGCACGGGCAAGGATGCGATCTCGGCAATCCGGATTCGCCGTCCTCGACGGTGGCCATGGTCCGCCTCGGGCCGGAGCGGGTGGAGTACCTCGTGCTGGGTGACTCGCCGGTGGTGCTCTCACTGGCGGGCGGCGGGGTCCAGGTGGTGGACGACGACCGGCTGGAGCGGTTGCCGGGCGGGCGGCCGTACCCGCCGGAGCTGGTGCGGCGGATGCGCAACGCGCCCGGCGGGTTCTGGGTGGCCGCCGCCCGGCCCGAGGCCGCCGGTCAGAGCGTGACCGGGGCGGTGGACGCACGGGAGGTGCGCGGGGTCGGGGTGTGCACCGACGGGGTGGCGCGGCTCGTCGACTGGTACGGCTGGAGCTGGGCCGACGTCGTGACCACGCTGGACGGCGCGGGCCCCGGCGCGGTGATCAGGGCAGTGCGGGAGCTGGAGGCGGCGCGCGGGCCGGTGCGCGGCAAGCGGCACGACGACGCCACCGCGGCCTGGGGACGCGCCATCCGCCGGTAGGCGCCCCGGCTTCGCTGACGGCCTCCGGACGTGCCGGAATCTCACTATCTGGATATGTCATCTGATGATGTATCAGATCTCGCCCGCAGGGCTCTGGGATGACGAGGGTAGCGGCCGCCGGCCGGACACCGGGCCTCACCGCGCCGGCGGCCGTTCGAACACGACCTCGCCGGGTCGCCGCGGCGAGCTGCGCACGGCCGTGCCGGAACACGTCCCGATCGGGGGCGATGTGCTCCGCACGGCCGGGCCGCCGCCCCCGTCATGGGCCTCCCCCCGCGCGGAGGTGCGGTGCCGGCCAGAGGCGGCGACGTGGCGTCCGCAGTCATCGGAGCACGCCGAGGGGCCATGCTCCTGATGCTTGATCGATAGTGTGCGATCATGAAAGGATTCCCCAACAGATGCATGAATCCGCGTATGGGGGGTCGTCGCCCATGATCCGCGAGCCGATCGAGCGGCCCTAGGATGCCGGACGACGAGCTGGACGAGGCGTTCGAGCTCGGCAAGACGTGTGCGCTGGCCGCCGAGTGCGGCAGAGACCTGCGGCGCTGCGCCCAGATGTACGGCGGGCTGTTCCCGCTCGCGGCCTTCGACGCCGAGCTCTACAGCACGCTGACCCTCTCCATGGCCTTCAGCGCCCCCTGGGCCGGCGCCGACCGCCTGAAGGTCGTCAACAGGACCGCGTTATGGGTCCTGGCCGTGGACCGGCTCGTCGACCACACCGCGACCACCCGCGAGCAGGTGAACCGCCTGACCCGCGAATGCCTGTCCGTCGCCGACGGCGCCGTGCCCCGCTCGGCGGTCACCCGCTTCCTGGCCGACCTGCGCGACGAGCTGGCCACCGTCAAGGAGTTCGGCGACCTGCGGTGGCTGTGGCGCGACCAGCTCGCCAGGATGCTGGCGGGCATGACCCGGGCGTGGGTGTGGCGGGACATCCGGGCGGTGCCCACGCTGGCCCGCTATCTCGACAACGCCGACGGCCGCGGCTCCTGTTTCGTGGACCTGTCGCACCTGATCTACACCGGCGACGACTGGTCGAAGGCCCGCCTGGAGGAGCTGCGGGAGGTCAGCAGCCAGGTGCAGCGCTACCTGCACCTGCTCGGCGACGTCGCGTCGTACCGCAGGGACATCAGCTGGGGCGACCTCAACATCCTGGCGCTCGGCGTCAGCCGCGCCGAGGTGACGGACACGATGGCGGTGCTGGCGCATGAGGCCGCCCGGCAGATCGAGCCGGTACGCGAGCACAGCCCCCGCACGGCCGCCTACCTGCGCCGGCGGATCGGGTTCAACGCCGGGTTCAACGGCTTTTCGGACCGCGGCCACACAGCTTAAAGGTCCTGTCCGAGCACATGACAAACGGGCTTGACTGCTCCGGGGGACGACCCACGCCCAAGGCGGGACAGCGGCGACAAGCGTGACAATTTTTTTCTTGTAAAACTTTGCGGCTTGAGTGGAAAATGTGGCGTTGCTATGGTGTCTCGATGCCAGGCATGTGGATCGGCCTTCACAACCTACCTTGACAGGTACCACTGACCACGGCACCTCAGGGGCAGGCCGCGCATGCGCGGGAGATGTACGGGCGGTGCTGGATGGAATTCGGTCGCTCAGACCGTTGGCGGCTACCGACGGCGATCAAGATCTTGATCGCCGGTGGATTCGGCGCGGGCAAGACCACCATGGTGGGTGCCGTCTCCGAGACCCGGCCATTGCGCACCGAGGAGGCGCTCACCCAGATCGGGACCCACGTCGACGACTTATCCGGCGTCGAGAGGAAGCTCACGACCACGGTGGCCATGGACTTCGGCCGCATCACCATCCGCGACGACTACATGCTCTACCTGTTCGGCACCCCGGGCCAGGAGCGGTTCTGGTTCGTGTGGGACGAGCTGGCCATGGGCGCGCTCGGCGCCGTGGTGCTGGCCGACACCCGCCGCCTGGACGACTGCTTCCCCTCCGTCGACTACTTCGAAAAGCGCGAGCAGCCGTTCATCGTGGCGCTCAACTGCTTCGACGGCACCCAGCCCTTCACCGTCGGCGAGGTGCGCTCGGCGATCGGCCTGGAGCCGGACATCCCTATCGTGCGCTGCGACGCCCGCCGCCGCGACTCCGGCCGGGAGGTGCTCGTCACGCTGGTGGAGCACGCGATGCGCAGGGGCGTCACCCCGGTCGGGACCATGTCGTGACCATCAACGGCTACCTTTGACCGATGGAGGAGATCGACCGCCGGATCGTCACGCTCCTGGCCCGCGACGGCCGGATGAGCTTCACCGACCTGGCCAGGGAGACCGGGCTCTCGGTCTCGGCGGTGCACCAGCGGGTGCGCCGCCTGGAAAAGCGCGGCGTCGTACGCGGATACGCCGCGATCATCGACCATGACGCGATCGGGCTGCCGCTGACCGCGTTCGTGTCGATCAAGCCGATCGATCCCGCCGCCCCCGACGACGCCCCCGAGCGCCTGGCCCACCTGACGGCCATCGAGGCCTGCCACAGCGTGGCGGGAGACGAGAGCTACATCCTCAAGGTGCGCGTGGGCTCGCCGACGGCGCTGGAGGACCTGCTGCAGCAGATTCGCGCCTCGGCCAACGTCTCCACCCGCACCACGGTCGTGCTGAGCACGCCGTACGAGCACCGCGCCCCCGACGTGGCCGGCGGACCTGCCATCGGCCAAGACGGCCCCGTCTGACCTCGGGGCGCCGCCGACCGCGATCGCCGCGGGTCTCTGCCGCGGCGACGCGGAGGCCCGGCGCCCTATGGCGGGGCCTGGAGGGCCGAACCTGATGATCGGCCGGGTGAGCCGGGTTCAGCACTCCCAGGCGGCTCAGGCCGTACCTGAGGGCTCGTAATGGGCACGCAGGCGGCTCAGGCCGTACCTGAGGGCTCGTAATGGGCACGCAGGCGGCTCTTGGCCGTCTCCGTGGCGCCGAGGTGCTCCAGACCGAGCAGCGCCGCCCCCAGGATCGGCGGCACGTCGGCCACCACGAGCTTGGCTCGCGGCGCCCTTTGCGCGAACTCCCGGTCCAGCAGCGACGTCATCAGCGGATCCCGGGCCGTCAGCAGCCCGCCTCCCAGCACCACCTCCGTCGGCGTCTCCAGCAGGCCGAGCCGGCGCAGGCACACCTCGGCAAGCACCGTCACCTCCCCGGCCTGCCGCTCGATCAGCGCCCCGGCCACCGGGTCCCCGGCCGCCGCCACCGCGAACACGCCCGGCGCCAGCTCGTGCAGCCGTTCCTCGCCCAGGCGGCCGAAGTGCAGCTCCAGCACCAGCTCCTCGACGGTGCGCGTGCCGAAGTGGGACGTGACCAGGTCCGCCAGCGCGGTCGGCGCGCCCCGGCCGTCCTCGGCGCGTGCCGCGTGCCACAGCGCCTCCTCCGCCAGGCCATGGCCGCCGCCCCAGTCGCCGCTGAGTCGGCCGAGCGCGGGAAAACGGGCCACCGCGCCTGCCGGGGAGACGCCGACCGCGTTGATGCCCGCCCCGCACACCACGGCCACGCCCCACGGAGCCGACGCGCCGGCCCGCAGCAGCGCGAACGTGTCATTGCGCACCACCACATCCCCGCCGAACCCCCTGGCGGTGAACTCGCGGGCCAGCGCCTCCTCCTCCACAGGCAGGTCCGCCCCCGCCACGCAGGCCGACACGTGGTCGAAGCCGCCCACGCCGGGCGCCGGCGGCTCCCAGGACGCGGCGGCACGCCCGGGCGTCAGGGCGGTGACCGCCTTCTCGACCACGCCGACGGCCGCCGCGGCCCCGTCCCGCTGCGGCACGAACGCCCCCGCGCGCCCTGTGGCGAGCACCTGGCCGTCCTCCGACACCAGCGCCACGTCGGTCTTGCTGTTGCCGCCGTCGACCGCCAGCACGAGCCTGGAGCGCGCCACTAGCCCACCGTCCACGGCAGGTGCTCGCGCCCTGCCTCCAGCAGCAGCCCGGTCAGCTCCTCGGCGTACTCGTCCTGCCCGATCAGCGGATGGGCGAGCAGCGCGTCCCGCACCCGGTCCGCGCCGCCGCGCAGGGCCGCCTCCAGGGCGAGCGTCTCGTACGCGGACACGTTCGCGATCAGCCCGGCGTACAGCGGCTCGACGGCGGGCATCGGCAGCGGCACGGCCCCGCCGGCGCCCACGGCCGCGGGCACCTCGATGACCGCCTCGTCGCCGAGGAACGGCAGCGTGCCGCCGTTGCGCACGTTCACCACCTGGGTGTCGCCCCGGTCGCCGAGCAGCGAGGCGATGAGCGCCACCGCGGCCTCCGAATAGAACGCCCCGCCCCGCTGGGACAGCAGCTCGGGTTTCTCCACCACGGACGGGTCGGCGTACAGCTCCAGCAGCCGGCCCTCCATAGCCGCCACCTCGGCCGCCCGCGACGGCTTCGCGCGCTGCTCGCGCACCACCGCGTCGTGGGCGTAGAAGTAACGCAGGTAGTAGGACGGCACGACGCCGAGCCGCTCCAGCAGCCCCGGCCGCAGCCCGACGCTGTCGGCGATCTCCTGGCCGTGCTCGGCGAGCAGCGCGGGCAGCACATCCTCGCCGTCCAGGTAGACAGCCCGCTCCCAGGTCAGGTGGTTGAGGCCGACGTGGCCCAGCGACACCCGCGCGGGCTCGACCCCCAGCCAGGCGGCGAAGCGGCGCTGGAATCCGATCGCCACGTTGCACAGCCCGATGGCCCGGTGCCCGGCGTCCAGCAACGCCCTGGTGACGATGCCGACCGGGTTGGTGAAGTCCACGATCCAGGCGTCCGGGGCGTGCGCGCGTACCGTCTCGGCGATCTCCAGGACGAGCGGGACGGTGCGCAGCGCCTTGGCCAGCCCGCCCGCGCCCGTCGTCTCCTGCCCCACGCAGCCGCACCGCAGCGGCAGCGTCTCGTCCAGCTCACGCGCCGCCTGCCCGCCCACCCTGAGCTGGAACAGCACCACCTGCGCCCCCGCGACCCCCTCCGCGACCGACGAGGTGGCCAGCAGGCGGGCCGGATGCCGGGCGTGCGCCAGCATCCGCCGCGACACCCCCGCGACCAGCTCGAGCCGCGCGGCGTTGGGATCTATCAAGGCGATCTCCGTCACCGGCAGCTCGTCGCGCAGCCGCGCGAACCCGTCGATCAGCTCCGGCGTGTACGTCGAGCCGCCCCCGACCACGGCGAGTTTCAACCCTTCACTCCTGTCAAAGTCACGCCCTCGATGAAAACTCTCTGGGCAAGGAAGAACACAATGATCACCGGTGCCGTCACCAGCAGGGTGGCGGCCATGGTGAGATTCCACTGCACGCTGTGGAACGCCTTGAACGTCGCCAGGCCGAGCGACAGCGTCAGATCCTCCTGCTCGACGCCGGCGTACAGCAGCGGCCCGTAGTAATCGTTCCAGCAGTAGAAGAACTGGAACAGGGCCACCGCCGCGATCGCCGGCCTGGCCATCGGCAGCACCACCCTGATCAGCGTCCGGAAGTCGGAGCAGCCGTCCACCTTCGCCGCGTCGGTGTAGTCGCGCGGGATCGTGACCAGGAATTGGCGCAGCAGGAAGATGGAGAACGCGTCGCCGAGCAGCATCGGCAGGATCAGCGGCCACAGACCGTCGGTCAGCCCCAGCCGGGCCCACACCAGGTAGATCGGCACCGCGACGACCTGCGGCGGCAGCATCATCGCCGTGATCACCAGCAGGAACGCCGCCCGCCGCCCCCGGAAGCTGAACCTGGCCAGCGCGTAGGCGACCGGAACCGACGACACCACCGTGAACAGGGTGCCGAGGGCCGCGTACATGAGCGTGTTGCCCGCCCAGCGCAGCAGCAGGGACTTCTCGAACACCACGGCGAAGTTGTCCCAGTTCCAGGCGCGCGGCCACAGCTCGCTGGTCAGCGCCTGCTGGTCGGTCATCAGCGCGGTCAGCGCGATGAACGCCACCGGGGCCAGGAACATCAGCGCCAGCGCGATGGCCAGGGCGTGGGTGGCGATCCACAGCAGCGCGCGCCGCCTGCGGGCGCCGGCGCCGTCCTGCCGCGCGCGCCGCGCGACGGCCGGCCGCGGCGGCGCGGTGCCGGGCGGGATGATCGTCGCGCTCATGAGCCCTCCTCGGCGCGGCGGAACTGCCGCACCAGGATCAACGTGAAGATCATCGAAGTGGCGAACAGGAGCAGCGCGAGCACGCACGCGTACCCCATGGAGTAGTCGCGGAAGCCGGCCTGGAACAGCCACTGCGGCAGCGTGAGCAGCGACTCGTCCGGGTAGCCGGGGGAGAAGCTGCTGCCGGCCGAGTCGGTCACGCCCGAGGCCACCCGGGAGGCGATCATCGCCTGGGAGAAGTACTGCAGGGCGTAGATGACGTTCGTGACCAGGGCGAACATCAGCACCGGCGCGATGGTCGGCAGGGTGATGCTGCGGAACTGCCGCCACGCGCCCGCTCCGTCGATGGCGGCGGCCTCGTACAGGTGCTTGGGGACGTCGAGCAGCGCCGCCATGAAGATGACCATGAGCTGGCCGCAGCCCCACAGCGACAGCAGCGTCAGGCTCGGCTTGGACCAGTCCGGGTCGCCGAACCAGTCCGGGCCGTGGATCCCGAACAGGGCGAGGACCTGGTTCACCGGGCCGGTGCCCGGGTTCAGCAGGAACACGAACGTGATCGTGCCCGCGGTCATCGGCACCAGCGACGGCAGGTAGCAGATCGTACGCAGCAGGCCGGCCCCGGCCTTGACCCTGACCACGAGCTGCGCCAGCGCCAGCGAGAACAGCACGGTCGCGGGGACCATGACGGCCACCAGCCACAGCGTGTTCTTCGCCGAGGTCACCACGCGCGGGTCCTGCAGCAGGTAGCGGTAGTTGTCCAGGCCGGTGAACTCGAGGGTGTACATGTCGTAGCGGTGGAAGGAGAAGTACACCGTGGACAGCAGCGGGTAGACGAAGAAGATCGACACGCCGGCGAGCCACGGCGACAGCCAGACGAGGGCGCGCAGGCCCTCGCCGCGCCGCCACCGCGGCGGCGCGACGGGGATGGAGGTCACATCAGCCTCCGGACAGCTTCAGCTTGTCGTTGATCTGCTTGTCGACGTCCTTCAGCCCGGCGTCCAGGTCGGGTACGGCGCCTTTTTCCCACTTGGCGATGAAGGTGGCGAAGGCCTCCTGGTTGAAGACGCTGTTCACGCTGGCGGGCAGCGTCGAGGTCTTCGGATGGGCGTAGATATCCAAGAATGTTTTGAAATTGTCGTCCTTGGCCAGGTCGGGGGACTCCATCGACGCCTTCGTCGTGGGGACGTTGCGCAGCGCGTTCGACAGCGTCACCAGCGAACTCGTGTCCGTGGTCAGGTATTTGATCAGCTCCCAGGCCTGCTGGGGGTGCTTGGCGCCCTTCGGCACGCCGATCACGGTGCCCGCGGTGAAGCCGCTGCCGTACAGGTCGGGCCGGTCGTCGGCGACGGGCAGGGGAGCGGTGCCGTAGTCCAGGTCCTCGGCGTCATTGGCGATCATGGCGTTGCGCCACTCGCCGTCCAGGATCATCGCGACCTTGCCCTTGAAGAAGGGGTGCTCGGCGCTCCACTCGTCGCCCAGGCTCTTGCGGAACTTCTCCAGCTTGTCGTGGCCGTACCAGTCGACGAGCTCCTTCTGCCACGTCAGCAGCCGCTTCCAGGCCGGGTCGGAGCCGATGGCGGAGGTGCCGTCGTCGTTGTACCACTTGGCGCCCACCATGGGGCCGAGGTGGCTCGGGCTGTTCTCGTAGTACTGGACGCTCGGGATGAAGCCGGCGACCTTGATCTCGCCCTTGGCATCGCGGACGGTGAGCTTCTTGGTCAGCTCGGCCAGCTCGGTCAGCGTCTTGGGCGGCGCGTTGCCCTTCATCAGGGCCTTGTTGTAGTAGAGGCCGTAGGCGTCGGCCAGCAGCGGCAGCGTGCACTGCTTGCCGTCGAAGGCCGTATAGGAACGTGCCACGGCCGGCAGCACCGACATGTCGATGCCGTCCTGCCGGATGACCGGCGTGAGGTTCTGGAACGATCCCGACCTGCACCATTGGGCGACGTTGTCGGTGGTGAACGAGGCCGCCACGTCGGGCGCGTTGCCGCCGCGGATGGCCTGGGTGATCTGGTCGTCCTGGACGCCCTTGGTGGCCTTGACGGTGATCTGCGGGAACTTCTTGTTGAACCCCGCGATGGCCTCCTCGAACGCCTTGACCTCGGCGTCGGTGGAGAAGCCGTGCCACAGCTCGAGCGTGGCGGCGGGGAGGGCCTGCGAGGCGGATCCTGAGGGTTTGGGCTGGGCGCCGAGCGACGGCCCTGCCTCCTTGCCGGCGGTGCAGGCGGTCAGCGCGAGGGCCGCGGCGACCGCCAGGGGGACGAAACGCACGGGGGGTGCCTCCTGCCATGGATCATGACGGAACAGTTGAGCTGAAGACCTCCTCGCGCACCGTGTCGAGGGCCAGGTCGAGGGCGCCGGCCAGAACCGGGTTGCCCTCCACGCTCGACAGGCGCACGCGGGGTCGCGGAATGGTCAGCGCGTGCAGCTCGTGCTCGACCAGCTCGCGCAGGGTTTCGCCGCCGGACAGCACGACGCCGCCGGTCAGCACGATGAGGCCGGGATCGACGACGGAGGTGATCGCGGCCAGGCCGATGGCCAGGCGGGCGGCGATGTCGCGCAGCCCCGCCCTGGCGTCGTCGGCCTTCTGCCCGGTGCCTTCCGCCGCGCGCACCGCGTTCGCGATCGCCTGGCGGAAGTCGCCGCCGCGCACGCCGTACGAGCGCAGCAGCTTGAGCACGTAGGGGCCGCCGGCGAGCGCCTGGTAGCCGTGGTTGGCGTAGCGGCCGGCCTCGCGGGCCGTCGGCGCGCCCGGGGTCGGCATGTAGCCCACCTCGCCCGCGCCGCCGGTCGCGCCCCGGTGCATCCGCCCGCCCAGGACGATGGCCGAGCCGATGCCTTCGTCCGCCCACAGCAGCACGAAGTCCTGGCTGTCCTGGGCGGCGCCGTGCGCCTGCTCGGCGAGCGCGACGAGGTTGACGTTGTTCTCCACGTCGACGGGCACGCCGAGCCCGGCGCTGAGGGTGGGCACCAGGTCGGGGAGCTGCCAGCCGGGCACGTCCTTGGCGGCGGCGTACCCGAGCCGGCCCGTGGACGGGTCGATCGCGGCCTGCACGCCGATCACCACCCGGCGCAGCTTGTCGGGCGGGTTGGCGCCCAGGAGAGCGGCGTTGAGCCGGTCGACCAGCTCGCCGTGGGGCCGGCGCGGCGTCGGCAGGATGTGCTCGCCCACGATCGCGCCGGTGATGTCGGCCACCTTGGCCTCGATCCGGTCGGGGGTGACGTCGAGCGCGCCCACGTACGCCGCGGCCGGGTTGATCCGGTAGACCTCGGCCGTACGCCCGGGCAGCCCCTCTCTGATGCCGTCGAGCACCACCAGCCCGGCCTCCTGCAGCCGGGAGAGAAGCTGGGATGCCGTCGGCTTGGACAGTCCGGTGAGCGCGCCGATCTCGGGGCGGGTCAGCGGGCCGCGGTCGAGGAGGGCCTGCAGGGCCGCGCGATCGTTGATGGCGCGTAGCAGACTGGGTGTCCCCGGCACCGGACCGCTCACGGTGACTCCTTCGCTTGAAGTTAGGAAACTTTCCTAACTAGCGATGAACATAGGGAGATCCCGCGGGAAAGGTCAAGAGGTGAAACGAAGACGTAACCGAGCGCGTTGTGTAAGGAAGAAAGCGACGGAGTGCCTCGACGGGCATGCTAATGTCATCGTTTGTCGTAACAATAAGCAGAATGGCCCGGAGTGTCCCATTAACCACAATAATGGTCAGGCGGCAACGCGTCAAACCGAGCTCGCGAAGGAACAGGCGTACGTCACCCGCCTCTACGACCGCCTCGACACGTTGCGCGAGCGTACCCAGCGTCAGCTCAAGGAGGTCCTGGCCGCGGGCGCCGTCGGCACGATGCAGAACCGATCCGAGCGCGACTCGTTCGCCGACATGTACGCCTCCCGGCTCGCGCGGCTCTGGGCGGTCGAGCGCGGACTGGTTTTCGGCCGGCTCGACCATGCCGAGGAGGGCAGGCTCTACATCGGCAAGCTCGGCCTCACCGACGACGAACAGCAGCGGCTGCTCATCGACTGGCGCGCCCCGGTGGCGCAGCCGTTCTACCGCGCCACCCCGGCCGCCCCGATGGGCGTGACCAGGCGCCGCCACCTGCAGAGCAAGGGCCGCGCGGTCGTCGGCGTCGACGACGACCTGCTCGACCTCGACGCGCTCAGCGACGACGACCGCGCCACGCTCAACGGCGAGGCGGCGCTGCTGGCCGCGCTCGACGAGCGGCGCACCGGCCGCATGCGCGACATCGTCGCCACCATCCAGGCCGAGCAGGACCGCGTCATCCGCAGCGACCTCGGCGGCGTCCTGGTCGTGCAGGGCGGCCCCGGCACCGGCAAGACCGTCGTGGCCCTGCACCGCGCCGCCTACCTGCTCTACACGCACCGGGAGCGGCTGGAGCGGCGCGGCGTGCTCATCCTCGGCCCCAACCTCACGTTCCTGCGCTACATCGAGCAGGTGCTGCCCTCGCTCGGCGAGACCGACGTGCTGCTGTCCACGGTCGGCGAGCTCTATCCGGGGGTGACGGCCACCGCCAGGGAACGTCCGGAGGTGGCCGCGCTCAAGGGCGACCTGCGCATGACGGAGGTGATCGCCAGGGCGGTACGCGAGCGTCAGCAGATCCCGCGCAAGCCCATCGAGCTCGCCGTCGGCCGCATCACGCTCACCATCGACCGCTCCATGCTGGAGGCGGCCAGGAACAAGGCCACCCGCTCACGCCGCCCGCACAACCAGGCCCGCGCCGTGTTCGTCAGGTCGCTGCTCAACGCCCTGGCCAGGCAGCAGGCCCGGAAGATCGGCAAGGGGCTCATCGACGACGATGAGCTGGCCGACCTGCGTGAGGAGCTGCGTACCGAACCGGTGGTGAAGTCGGCGCTCAACCGGCTGTGGCCGTACCTGACGCCGCAGCGGCTGCTGCTCGGCCTCTACGGTTCGGCCGAGCGCCTCGGCTACGCCACCGCCTCCTTCAGCCCTCAGGAGCGGGCGCTGCTGCGCCGCGACGGGGGCGAGTGGACCGAATCCGACGTGCCCCTCCTCGACGAGGCCGCCGAATTGCTCGGCGACATCGACGAGCAGGTGCTGCGCGCCACCGCGCTGCAGGCCGAGGAGGAGCTGGCCGCCGCCCGGCAGGCCGAGGAACGCGAGCGGGAGGCCGAGCTGGCCTACGCCAGCGAGGTCCTGGAGCTGACGGGGCTGTCCGACGTCATGGAGGCGGAACGCCTCGCCGAGCGCCAGCGTGGCGAGGGCCCCTACCTCACCACCGCCGAACGCGCCGCGGCCGACCGCACCTGGGCCTACGGGCACGTGATCGTGGACGAGGCGCAGGAGCTGTCGGCGATGGCCTGGCGGGCCGTCATGCGCCGCTGCCCCACGCGGTCGATGACGATCGTCGGTGACATCGCGCAGACCGGCTCGGCGGCCGGGGCCCGCTCGTGGGCGGAGGTGCTCGACCCGTACGTGGCCGGGCGCTGGCGCCAGGAGCGGCTCACCGTCAACTACCGCACGCCGGTGGAGCTGATGGCGGTCGCCGCCCGCATGCTGGCGACCATCGACCCCGCGCTCGAGGCGCCCGCGTCCGTGCGCGAGACGGGCGCCGAGCCGTGGTCGGCGCCGCTGCCGGCGCTGCCCGAGCTCGCCAAGGCCGAGGTCGGCGAGGGCGGCAAGGTCGCCGTGGTGGTGCCGGACGCGCTGCTGGAATCGCTGGGTGCGCAGATCGCCGGCACCGTGGCCGGCGCCGTCGTCGTCGCGCCCGGCTCCGGGCGGGCCAAGGGGGCGGACGCCCTGGACGCGCCGGTGACCGTCATGGGGGTCGCCGACGCCAAGGGGCTGGAGTTCGACTCGGTGATCGTGGCCGAACCCGACCTCATCGCCGCCCAGTCGCCACGAGGGCCCAGCGACCTGTATGTTGCTCTCACCCGTGCCACGCAGCGGCTCGGGGTCGTGCACGAGCGGCCGCTCTCACCCGCTCTGGCGGGCTTGCCAAGCCGCTCGACCGTACCGGCAAATGGGCTATGACCTGCTTTGCGGCGGCCACCCAAGCATGTCCTACCTGCGGAAACTTGATGTTTCTGCTGATCGGGACACGGTTGACATCTGAGGTGGAGTCGGTAGTTTGCTGCGCAGTCCAGCACGGGACTTGGCCGGTTGGCCGTCTCTGACATCGCCGGATCCTGCGTCCGTGACGGAGCGTGGCTTCGTCCACACAGCCAGGTGCAGGGCCGTCGGTCCGTCGAGTCGGGGCACCCCAACCGGGCGGGGGGTTGGACCCGGGACGGGTCCGGGAGCCCAGTAGACAACGGAATTCCGCGCTCGCCGCCGACGAGACGGGTCCGGTCCGAAGGGTTTCCGGGCCCTCTTCCCGCTCTCGTGCGCAGGACCGCCGGTGCGCCGGGGTGGTTCCGTCCGTCGCGGGATCACCCTGCCGCTCCCGTCGTCTGCGTTCCGCTGAATCTTCGATCTTCCTGTGCCGCGCTGGCATGAGCGCGGCCCTGGGGCGGTAGCGTTTTCGCAAGCAGGCGTTCGACGGTGGCTGAGGAGACCCGGAGTGGTTCAGGACAGAGCGAGCCTACCGCCCACAACCGGGCACGGCTCCGACCCGGCTGACGAGGCCGTGCCGGGCATTTCCGACCCGCCACCGACCCCGCCCGCCGCGCCGGCCCCGCCGGTCTCGCCCTCCTCGACCACAACGGCCGCGCCGCCGGAGATCGGCGCGGCGACCGCGCCCGAGCCTCGCGGCGGCGGCACGGAGCCCGCGACGACGCGCTCCGGCGGTTCCGCGCCGGAGCCGCGCAAGACGCTGCTGGCCAGGGTGGCGGCCGCCGTGGTCGGCGGGATCGCGCTCTTCGCCGCCTTCCCGCCGCTGGGCTGGTGGCTGTGCGCCCCTCTGGGCATCGGCCTGATCGTCGCCTCCCTCTACCGCACCGGCCCCCGGCGGGCCGCCTGGCTCGGCTACCTGAGCGCCGCCGTGTTCCTGTTCCCCGCCCTCGCCTGGGTGCGCACCATCGGCGACGACGTCTGGGTCATGCTGGTCGGCACGGAAAGCCTGTTCTACGCGGCCATGGCCGCCCTGGCGTCGCCGGTGTTCAGACTGCGCTGGTGGCCGGTGTGGTTCGGCGGCCTGTGGGTGGCCATGGAGTGGGCCCGCAGTCAGGTGCCCATCGGCGGGTTCCCCTGGGCGCGGGTGGCCTTCAGCCAGGGCGAGTCGCTGTTCACCTCCTACGCCGCGCTCGGCGGCGTGCCGCTGGTGTCGTTCGCCGTCGCCCTGTGCGGCGCCCTGCTCGCCCACGCCGTCCTGGTGCGCGGGCCCGTCCCGCCGTGGCGGCGGGCGGTCCCGGCGGCGCTGGCCCTGGCCGTGCCCGTGCTGAGCTTCGCGATTCCCCGTCCCGGCGACGAGGGGCGGACGGTCAACATCGGCATCGTCCAGGGAAACGTCCCGGGCAGGGGCATGTACGCCCTCGGCGACGAACCCGCTGTCGTTTTGAAGAATCATTCCAACGAGACGAAACGCCTGGCGCAGGCCGTACGCGACGGCAAGCTCCCCAAACCGGACATCGTCGTCCTGCCGGAAAACTCCACCGACATCGATCCTTACCAGGACGCGTTCGCCCGCCAGATCATCCAGGACTCGGTCAGCGACGTCGGCGTGCCCACGCTCATCGGCGCCGTCGTGGCGATCGGCGAGGACCAACGCGCCACTCGCAGCCTGGTGTGGGACCCCGTGACCGGGCCCGGGGCCCACTACGACAAGCAGAATCTCGTGCCGTTCGGGGAGTACACCCCGTTCAAGGACATCGTGCTCGCCCTGTGGGAGCGGGCCGGCCTGGTCGGCAGGCAGTCGGTCCCCGGCGACAAGCCGGGCGACCTGAAGATGGGGCCGGTCACGATCGGCGCCGTCAACTGCTACGAGGTGGCCTACGACGACACGGTGCGCGGCACCGTACGCGCCGGGGGGACCCCGCTGGTGGTGCAGACCAACAACGCCTCCTACGCCCTGTCCAACCTCCCGGCGCAGCAGCTGGCCATGTCCCAGCTGCGCGCGGTCGAGCACAACAGGGCCGTCGTGACCGCCGCGACCACGGGAATCTCGGCATTCGTCACGCCGGACGGTAAGGTCTCCTGGCAGACCCGCGAACTGGTCGCGGACATGAACGTGGTCAAGGTGCCCGTACGCACCCAGGAAACGATCGCCACCAGGGTGGGGGCGGTTCCTGAATGGGCATTGATGGTGATGGGAGCAGCGGCGGTCGGAGTCGCCGCATGGCGTGGCAGGCGGCGAGGCGACCGGGTGAGGAACGACTGACTATGGAGACTCTCGGCCGGGTGCTCGTCGTCGTACCGACCTACAACGAGCGCGACAACCTGTCCATGATCGTCGAGCGTGTCCGCGCCGCCGTGCCGGGGGCCCATGTGCTCGTGGCCGACGACAACAGCCCCGACGGCACCGGTGAGATCGCCGACGAGCTGGCCGCGGGCGACGACCACGTCCACGTCCTGCACCGGCCCGGCAAGCAGGGCCTCGGCGCCGCCTACATCGCCGGCTTCCGCTGGGGCCTGAACGAGGGCTACGACGTGCTGGTCGAGATGGACGCCGACGGCTCGCACCAGCCCGAGGAGCTGCCCAAGCTGCTCGAGGCGCTGGCCGACGGCGCGGACCTGGCGATCGGCTCCCGCTACGTGCCCGGCGGCAAGGTGGTCAACTGGCCGCACCGGCGCGAGCTGCTGTCCAAGGGCGCCAACGTCTACACCCGGGTCATGCTCGGCCTGCCCGTACGCGACGCCACCGCCGGGTTCCGCGCCTACCGCGCCGCCACCCTGGAGAAGGTGGGCCTGTCCGGCGTGGAGTCGCAGGGCTACTGCTTCCAGGTCGACCTGACGCTGCGCACCTCCACCCACGGGCTGCGGGTGGTGGAGGTGCCGATCACGTTCGTGGAGCGCACGGTCGGCAAGAGCAAGATGAGCGGCAAGGTCATGGCCGAGGCGCTGTGGCGGATCGGCCTGTGGGGGGTCACCGGCCTGCCCAAGCGGCTGCGCCGCGACCGCGGATGAAGGAACGCTTGCGGCGCGCCGGACGTTGTTCCTGGCGTACGCGTGTGTGCGAATCGAGGAAACGATGCGGCTCCTGCTGTTCCTGGCCTTCCTGGTCGTCCCCGTTCTGGAGATCTGGCTGCTGATTCAGGTCGGGTCCGTGATCGGCGGGCCCGCGACCGTGGCCCTGCTCATCGCCGACAGCCTGCTGGGGGCGTGGATCGTGCGCCGCGAGGGGCGGCGGGCCTGGCGGGCGCTCCAGGAGGCGCTGCAGTCCGGCCGCATGCCCGAGCGTGAGCTGGCCGACGGCGGCCTCATCCTGGTGGGCGGGGCGCTGCTGCTGACGCCGGGCTTCTTCACCGACGTGCTCGGGTTCCTGTGCGTGCTGCCGTTCACCCGGCCGATGATGCGCCGCCTGGGGGCGTGGTTCTTCGAGCGCAGGGTCAAGAAGATGGCGGCCGCCTCGCCGTACGCCAACCTCTTCCCGCCGCGCCCCGACGTCGGCGCTCCGCAGGGTGGCCGGGTGGTGCACGGCGAGGTCATCCGCGAGGACCGCGACTCCTGACGGCAAGCAGAACCCCCGGGCCGCAGGGCCCGGGGGTTTCACCGTGAGAGGAGATCAGGCGCTCTTGCGGCGCTGGGCCCTCAGGACCGCAAGCCGCTCGTTGAGCACCTCCTCAAGGTCTTCGATGGATCGCCGTTCCAGGAGCATGTCCCAGTGCGTCCGCGGGGGCTTCGTCTTCTTCGACTCCGGCTGCTCGCCGTCCACCCGCACCGCGGTAGCGCCGCACATGCGGCACTCCCAGGTCGCGGGAATCTCGGCCTCGGCGGCAAGCGGAACCTCGAAACGATGGCCCTTCGGACAGGTGTAGGACACCTCCTGGCGCGGAGCCAGATCCGTGTTACGGTCGTTCTCGTAGCTGGTTGCCCCGAGCCGGGTGCCACGAAGCGCGCGCTCGCCCATGTTTAAATGCCTCCTACAGGGCCCCCTTGCGTGGGGGGTCTGTCTCCCACGGTGTCTAACGCTTGGTACCGTGATGGGATTCCCACCCGCGACGTGATCCAATCGCGCTTGGGGTGTCGGTTCTTCGCGCGGCCCGTGTTTTCCGGGATTCCCGTGTGCGAACTGTGCCGGGCCGTCACGCCGCGTGGCGCGCCTCCGGGAGCGCGGCGGGCCGCCGCGCCGCTCCAGCCAGGACCGCCGCCAGCCACAGGCCGCCGATCATGATGAGCGCGCCGTGCGCGATGCGCAGCGGGTACGGGCCGAAGAACTGCGGGATGAACAGCATGAAGCCGAGTGCCAGCGCCGTCCCGCTCCATCGGGGCAGCACGCCGGACCGCCACACCGAGATCGCCGCCATGATGGTCCCGGCGGCGAGCAGGAGGAGCCCGGCGGCGAACATGGTGACCGCGAGGAGTCCGTACCTGAACTCCTGCGCCAGCTCCATCAACGCGGGCGCCTGATCGCGCAGGGAGCGCCGGGCGATGACGTTCAGCCCGAAGTCCTCTGCGCCGTAGTACGGCAGGGTCAGGCCCGCGCCGATCCACGTCACCACCGCCGCGCGCAGCGACAGCCGGTCGCCCAGCACCTGGTGCAGGCCGAGCACGGCCAGACCGAGCAGGACGAACCCAAGCATTGCGGCGGCGTGCCCGGCGACCCAGGCGGTGGACGCCATCGCGGCGGCGTCGTCACCGGAGGGGCGGACCGCCGGATAGACGAGGAACAGGATGCCGCTTGCGGCGAAGGCGGCGGAGGTGAGCCGGGTGGGGGCCATCAATGCTCCTTGCAGAGGGCGTCGCTCATGTATGAGAGCGATGCTCTCGCCTCGGGCGCTCCGATGTCAAGAGCAGTGCTCTCGCTTTGGAGCGATGGCCGCGACGGCGGGCTCCCTACGGGCGGCGCCTGGGGGTCAGCAGCGGGACCAGGGTCTTGTCGCCGAGCCTCGTCATCGCCGCCAGCGGCTTCACCGCCGCGCCGACCAGCAGGGGCAGCCCCGGCCTGCCGGTGGCCCTGGCGAGTCTGGGGCCGAGCGCGGCCATCATCGCGGTCAGCGCCGGCAGCGGCCGGATCCACATGGTGATCTCGTCGACGAGTCCGTCCTCGTCCAGCGAGAGCAGTGTGGCCTCGTGCAGCTCCTGCCGTCCCAGTCGCCCGGTGGCCGTCAGCATGCGCATCCGCTCGTCGCCGACGTCGCTCTGGTAGCGCAGGCCGGACAGGGCGTCGAAGACGGCGGAGAACAACTCCCGCACCTGCTGCTTGCCCTTGAACTCGGCCGTGGCGCTGAGCGGGGAATGGAAGACCACGTCGTCGGCGAGCGTGGCCATGAGCGCGTCCAGGTCATGCGCCTCGCCTGCCGCGCGGTATGCCTGGGCCGGTGAGTGCTGAATGTGAACTGTCATGAGTTCACTTTATCAACGCACTATCCTGGTCGCGTGAACAGGTTCGGTGAGATGCATTGCTCCATCGCGCAGGCCGTCGGCGTCGTGGCCGAGCCCTGGACCCCGCTGATCCTGCGGGATCTGTTCCTCGGCCTGCGCAGGTTCGACGACCTGGCGCAGGATCTGGGCATCTCGCGCAACCTCCTGACCCGCCGCCTGGAGCGCCTGATCGCGGCGGGCGTGGTGGAGCGCCGGCCCTACCAGGAGCGGCCCGTACGTCATGAGTACGTGCTCACGGAGGCGGGCCGCGACATCGTGCCCGCCCTGCTGACGCTGATGGCGTGGGGCGACCGCTGGTCCACGCCGCCCGGCGGCCCGCCCGCGATCCTGGTGCACTCCTGCGGCGAGACGTTCACCCCGGTGCTCACCTGCCCGCACTGCGGCGGGAAAGTCACGGCGGACACGGTGACGGCCGTACGCGGCCCGGGGGCGGCCCAGGGGCCGGGCACGATGCTCCTCGCGGCACCCTCGTGACCAGGGCGGCTGCCCTCATCGGATGAGAAATCCCTCATCCGCCCCTCACAAAGGCCTCATCGCCGGTTCGCAAGCTGAGGATCGGCCGTGCGGGCCGCCAGTTGGGAGGCGCAGATGGGATGGGGATCACGGTGGCTTGCGGTGGCCGCCGCCGCGTTCGTCCTGGGCCTCACCATCGCGACGCCTGCAGCGCACAGCGCTCAGACGACGACCTCGCCTAGCGCCGCACATGTCAGTGCCCGGCTCATCGCCGCAGCGGACGACGGCGATGACCGGGGCGATGACAGGGATGATGACGACGGCGATGACGGGGGGTCGGCGCCTCCGCGCGACGACCCCAGCCGGTCTGCTGCGTTTGAGCCCCGGCGATCGCCTACGACGCAGGACTCCCCGCATGCGCACGACGCCCGCGCCGAGCGGGACACCGGCGCCGCGCAGGACACTCCTGCCGTGCGGGACACCCGTGCCGCGCGGGACACCCGTGCCGCGCAGGAGACCCCCGCTGTGCACCACACCCCCGCCGCGCACGGCTCTCCGGCGTCCGGGGACGGGGCGGGCTCGCCGATCCCCGGAGTAGAGCACAAGGCCGGCCACCTCGGCGGCGACGGCCACGTGGGGCTGTGGGTATTGCTCGCCATCGTCGGCACGGGCGTTTTTGCGGGCACCACGTTCTGGATGGCCCGCAAACTCGACCCGAGCGACTGATCGGGCCGGTCGCGGTGCGTGCGGCAGAGGGGCGCGGCAGAGGGACAGGGGGGTGCGTGCGGCAGAGGGTCAGACGCGGTCGGGGACCTCGTTGCCCGCGGCGCGGATGGCCTTGGGGAGGTTCGTCAGCGCGAGCAGGACGAAACCGATGACGAAGAAGATGATCATGGAGACGATGGCGATGCGGTAGCTGTTGGTGAGCTGCAGCGCGATCGTGACCGTCAGCGAGCCGATGAACGCCGACCCCTTGTCGCTGATCTGCAGCAGGCTGAAGTATTCCGCCTCCCGCCCCTTCGGGATCACCTGCGAGAACAGCGACCGCGACAGCGCCTGCGTGCCGCCGAGCACGATCGCGATCGCGAACGCCATCAGATAGAACTGCAGCGCCTGGCCCTCGGCGATAAACAGAGCCGCCACCACGATCGCGGTCCACAGCACCAGGCTCACCAGCACCGTCCGCTTGGTGCCGAAGCTGCGGGCCAGCCGGCCCAGCAGCAGCGCCCCGAAGAACGCCACGAACTGCACCATCAGGATCGCGGAGATCTGCACGGTCTGCGACAGCTTGAGCGCCTCGGAGGCGAAGGCCGCACTGTTGCCGATCACGGTCTGGATGCCGTCGTTGTAGACCAGATAGGCCACCAGGAACAGCAGCGTCAGGGGATATTTACGCAGTTCCGACAGGGTACGGCCGAGCTGGCGGAAGCTGCCGCCGACCGAGCGCAGCGCTGTGCTCTCGTGCGTGGGCACCGGCCGGTTGCGCAGCCGCAGCAGCGGCACGATCGTGAACGTCGCCCACCACAGCCCGGCGGAGAGCAGGCTGATGCGCACCGCCATGCCCTGGGTCAGGCCCATGCTCTCGTGCTGCAGGAACAGCACCAGGTTGAGGGCCAGCAGCAGGCCGCCGCCCAGATAGCCGATGGCCCATCCGCGAGAGGACACCCCGTCACGCTCGGCCGGGGTGGAGATCTGCGGCAGGAACGAGTCGTAGACCACGATCGAGCAGCCGTAGGCCAGGTTGGCCAGCACGAACAGCACGCCGCCCAGCATGTAGCGGTCGCCCTCGACGAAGTAGAGCCCCATCGTGGCCAGTGCGCCGGCGTAGGCGAAGACGCCGAGCATCTCGCGCTTGCGGCCGGTGTGGTCGGCCAGCGCGCCCACGATCGGCAGCACCAGGATCTGCAGGAACACCGCGATCGTCAGCATCAGCCCGAAGAACGCGGCCGGCCTGATGTCGGCGCCGAACACGTCGACGTACCCCAGGCCCGGGTTGTCGGCGGCCAGCTTGTCGAAGCCGTCCACGCACGTGCCGGAGGGCACGCTGGGGAAGTCCTTGGCGCAGGCCGCGGTCTTGGCGACCGGGATGATGTAAGGGCCGAGGAAGACCGAGATGACCGTGGTGTAGAAGGCGGAGTTGGCCCAGTCGTAGAGATACCAGCCGCGCTGCTCGCGCCGGCGGGCTGCGGGGGAGTCGTCGAGGGCCGCGGGGGGTGCGGGTACGGGCATGGTGTCGTGTCGCTCCTATGCGGCCAAGCGGGCTGGCCGGTCGTGTCGCTGCGGATGCGGCCGGGCGGCCGGCCGGGCTTTCAGGTGGCTCTCGTGCTGCCGGCGAGCCGGCCCGCGGCGGCTGTCATGCCGCCAGGCTGCCGGGATGCCACAGGCCGCGCCGCTCCAGCACGTCGCGCAGGCCGGTGACGTTGTCGGTCATGCTTGACGAACTTCCTGTTCTCGCAGGTAGCCGGTCAAATCTAAGTGTCGTGCCCATGACCCTACAATGATCGCCTTCTACGAGAGAGGACTCAACCCATGACCCCAGAGGGGCCGTGGAACCATCAGAAAGGTACAGGGCAACGGCAAGCCGTGTCCTCACGCGGCAAAGCCAAGATGAGAATGGCCGACAGCGGGAGCGCCGGTTCGCCACCAAGCGCGAGGCGCAAGCCTTCCAGCAGGAGCGCGCCATTCTTGCGGAGAGTGACAGCCCGGAGCAGGACGTCGTCCGGGCATGCACGGGGCCGGCCGCGGCGGCGAGGCGGGCGGTTCACCGACGCCTCCTCGGCGAGCGCTTGAAGAGGCTCAGGAGACGTGTGAAGATCGATACGACGTCTGGTTCACGATCTGCCGCAACCGCGCCGGCTCCCGCGGCTCGCCCACCACTACGGCGTCAATGATGACCCGGACAAAAGGTCTCCACATGGTGGCCGCGATTTCTGCCTCGAGGTGGAGAAAGAACCCGCATCTGGTCGTTCTCCCGCGGGGCGGATGGCGCGATGCAGGCCGAGATCGAGCCCTTCCTGAGCAAAGCCGATCGTCTCTTCCTGCGCTACGGGACGCTGCCGCCGGACTCCTGCCCCATGCATGGATGAGAGTGTCCGCCATGGAGGGTCCTCTCCATGACCCAAGCGCCTGCCACCGGCTTGCTGCGCCAGGTCGGGATCTGGGTCCCCGACCTGCGGCGGGCCACGGCGAGCTGGCAGTGACTGCTGAAGTAGCTGGGCTACACCGTTCTCCCAGAACCGGGCTGCGAACGCTCCCGCGCGGTGTCAACTTCCAGCTCGACCACCACGTCCGGAGCGACCGGAGTGTGCTCGAAGCCGAGGCACCCCGGCCAGAACTCGCCGCCACCAGAAGTAGCGAACAAGCGGTCCGGGGCTGCCTGGGAGGCGGGCTTCCCGTGCCCCGATCAGATGACGTTGACGGCGTCGAGGAAGCGGGCGGCGAGCTCGGTGTCGCCGGTGACCGTCACGTCGCTGTCGCGCCAGGACGACCGCTGCGTGCCCCAGTCGGGGAAGGTCAGTGCGGGGGCGGTGACGTGCGCGGCGACCGCGCCGTTGGATGGAGTCAGGCCGCCTGTCTCGTCGATCCACCAGGTCCCGCCGCCGGGGCCGGTGAGAGTCAGTGCGACGCGGGCGTCGAGCCCGGCGACTGGCGCCTGCGCGACCTGATTGCTCAGTACGGCGATCATCCACGTCAGGACCGCGCGCATCCTGTCTGCATCGGTGGGCGGCACGGGCCGGCTGAGCGCTGGGGCCATGTCGTGGCGCAGGTGCGTGTGATGGTCGAAGACGAGTGCGCCGCCGATCAGCAGACCCATGGGGTAGCGACCGAGTTCGGCCAGCCGTACCCGCATTCGGGTGGCGGGCGTGCGTCTCACGATGTCGAGGAGCGTGGTGGCTCGCCGGCTGGCGCGCTGGTACTCGGCCATCACATCGGCACGGCTCCAGACTCGCCGTCGGTCGACGGGGTCTTCGTTCAGCTGTTCGAGGCTGGCGGCGAAGGTCGTGCGCAGCCCGGCGGGTGTGTAGGAGTTCCGCGCCGTCGCACCGATGTGGGCGACGACGTCGGCGATGCGCCATCCAGTTGCGGCGCTGGGCGCGGTCCATTCGTCGTCGGTGAGGCTGCTGGTGAAGTTCAGCATCTCGGCGCGTTCGGCGCGGAGGGCGGCGGCCATGTTCGGCAGGTCCGCCGCGGGCAGGCGATCGGTCATGTCATCTTCTTCTCTGGTTGTGAGGCGGGACGGCGGATCGCCTGCACGGCCGCGTCGTAGAGGTCGAACAGGTCGACCTGTCCGCCCAGGCGCACCCACTCCTCGTTCGCTGCCTGCATGCACGTGATCGCTGCGGCCGCGATCGCGCGCGCCTGCAGGGTGCGGTGGTCGGAGTCGGGCAGTCGCGGCTCGATCAGCGGTGCGAACAGGTCTTGCCAGCGGGCCTGTTTCTCGGCGTGCCCGGCGCGCAGGGACTCGTTGCCGAACAGGAGCGTGATCATTTCGAGCCGGCGCTCGGCCGTGAGGTCGATCTCCTCGAGCACCTGGAACGCCGCGCGCAGCGACGTCCAGGCGTCCTCCTCGACCGGGCGCTCGGCGAGCCGCGCGGCGATCAATTCCCCCTGCTCGGACAGGCCGCTGAGCGCGAGGTCTTCCTTGTTGCGGAAGTAGTTGAACAGGGTCCGCCGAGAGACACCCGCCGCGGCGGCGACCTCCTCCAGGGTCGTGTTGTCGTACCCCTTGGCGGCGAACAGTTCGATTGCGGTCCGAGTCAGCAGCGATCGGACCACCGAGCGGGTCTGTTCCCGAAGAGGTGTCGGTTTCTGAGCCATGCACCGATGGTACGGAAGCTCACACGATGTAGCAACTTGCACTCCGTGCATATTCGTGCGTAGAGTGAATGCCATGAGCAAAGTCGACTACCGCCGCCAGACCGTCATCGTCACCGGCGCCAGCTCCGGCCTCGGCGCCGAATTCGCCCGTCAGCTGGCCCGCCGCGGCGCCAACCTCGTGCTTGTCGCCCGCCGCGCGGACCGGCTGCAGAGCCTGGCCGCCGAACTCACCCGAGCGCACAGCGTCACGGTGACCGTCGTCGCCCGCGACCTCGGCCTGCCCGACGCCGGCCGCACGCTGCGCGCCGAACTCGAGTCCCGCGGCATCTACGCCACCGGACTGGTCAACAACGCGGGCTTCGGCACCCACGACGCGTTCACGGACGAGGATCCAGACCGCCTGCAAAGCATGATCGCGCTGAACGTCAGTGCGCTGGTCGACCTCAGCCGCGCCTACATCGATCCGCTGACCTCCGCCGACACCGGCGTCCTGATCAACGTCGCGAGCCTGCTGGGCTTCCAGCCGACCCCGTACCTGAGTGTCTACGGCGCCACCAAGGCGTTCGTCCTCAGCTTCACCGAAGCGCTGTGGGAGGAGACCCGCGGTACCGGCCTGCGCGTCCTCGCCGTGTGCCCCGGCGCCACGCGGACCGAGTTCTACGACGTCGCCGGCAGCCAGTCGGCCGACTACGGCGCGAAGCGGGCAACACCCGAGAAGGTCGTGACGATCGCCCTCGACACGCTCGACCGCCGCTCCGCGCCCCCGTCGGTGATCACCAACGGCCGCCCGCTCGCCCTCGCCAGCAAGTTCCTGCCGCGCCGCCTGATCGTCCGGCTCATGGGCCGGATGGCCCGCCGTCAGCGCACGCAGCTCCCCGTCGCCCTTGCTGACAGCTCAGGAACAACATCATGACCATCACAGAAGTCACCACACAGCCCACCGACGCGGAGCGCTTCCGTCACATCCTCGAAGTTCAGCGCGCCGCCTATCTCCGCGACGGAGCGCCCTCATGGGCGGCGCGGCGCAGCGATCTGCACAACCTCAAGGCGGCGCTGATCGCCCGGCGCAGCGCCATCGAGGAGGCGATCAACACCGACTTCGGACATCGCTCGCGACACGAGACCGCGATGATGGAGCTCGTGGGCGTCGTTCAGGGCATCGACTACCTGGAGCGCAATCTCCGTCGATTCATGCGCCCGACCCGCCGCCACACCGCCCTGCACATGCGTTTCGGCACCAACCGCATCGAATACCAGCCGCTCGGAGTGGTCGGGGTCATCTCACCGTGGAACTACCCCGTCAACCTGTCGCTGATGCCCGTCGTCACCGCGATCGCCGCCGGCAACCGCGTCATGCTCAAACCGTCGAAGTTGACCCCGGCGACCAACGCCGTGCTCGCGTCGATGCTGAGCGAGGTCTTCCCGCCGGAGCAGGTCACGATCGTCAGCGGCGACGGTTCCGCGTTCTCCTCCTTGCCTTTCGATCATCTCGTCTTCACCGGCAGCACCGAGGTCGGACGAGCCGTGATGAAGGCGGCGAGCGAGAACCTCGTCCCCGTCACGCTGGAACTAGGCGGCAAATCCCCGACCATCATCGCCAAGGGACACGTACGGGACCAGACCGTGTCCGACATCGTCTTCGGCAAACTCCTCAGCGGTGGGCAGACCTGCATCGCCCCCGACTACGCCCTGGTGCACGAATCCGAGATCGACGCCTTCGTCGACAGCTACGACAGACTGGTGAAGGCGGCCTACCCCGACGGCCCGACCAGCAACGACTACACCTCGATCAGCAACGACAAGCAGTACGCGATCCTCACCGACCTGATCGACGACGCCCGTACCCACGGGGCACGGATCATCGAGGTCGGACACCGGCCGGGCGAAGCGGCCCGCCGCCCGCACACCCTCGCACCGACCGTCGTGCTCGGCGTCACCGACGACATGCGCATCGCCCACGAGGAGATCTTCGGCCCCATCCTCCCGATCTTCTCTTACCGCGACATCGACGACGCCATCAACTACGTCAACACACGACCACGACCGCTCGCGCTCTACTACTTCGGCAACGACGACCCAGACCAGCGCAAGGTCCTCGACCGCACGACCTCCGGCAACGTCACCATCAACGGCACCATCATGCACGTCGCACAGGACGACCTTCCCTTCGGCGGCGTCGGCGCGAGCGGGATGGGCAAATACCACGGCATCGAGGGCTTCCGAACGCTCAGCCACCCCAAGGGCATCCTCGCGCAAGGTCGCTGGAACGCCACCCGCCTCCTGTATGCCCCCTTCGGCAAGCGTACCGACGCTCTTCTCAACTTCTTCCTCCGATGAACACATCAAAACCGAGAGGAGCTCATGTCCACCGACACAAAACAGCACCCGTGATGGTCGCCGGCCGTGGCCGGCACTCTTCCCACGGCAGCAGGTGGCCGCTCCAGTCGGCGTACTCGTTCGAGCCGAGCACGGCCACGTCGCCGGTGCGCAGTTCCTCGGCCAGGTAGCAGAACACCATGGCCTCGAAATGCCGGCGCGCCACCATGCCGGGGCGGCGCCGGCCGGTCACCGCGCGCCGCCAGTTGCCCGGGGCGAACGCGATCCCCGACTCCGGCTCATCCTCCTCCACCGGGGGTGGCAGCGGGATGAGTCGCGGCGCCATGGAAGGCGGCGACGACCTCTTCGATATCGGCCAGCTGCGCGGCGAACCCGCCGGCCTGCTCCACCGCCGCCCGCACGGCTTGCACACTGTGCGCCTGCACCACGAGCGCCGATCTGATCGAGTTCGGCGCCGCGACAGTTTCAGCGCAGCTTGCTGAAGAACTCCCGGACGTCGCCGACGAGCAGATCGGGGGCCTCCATGGCGGCGAAGTGGCCGCCGCGGCCGAATTCGGACCAGTGCACGACAGTGTGTTCGAGCTCGACGGTGCGCCGGATCGACACGTCCAGGGGGAACACCGCGACCCCGGTCGGCACCGTGGAACGCTCACTCGCGCCCCAGGCTCCGGCATGCGCGGTCTCGTAGTAACTGTTGGCCGAGGATCCGGCGGTGCCGGTCAGCCAATACAGCATCACGTTGGTGAGCAACAGATCCCGGTCCACCGCGTCCTCGGGCAGTTCGGCGGCCGGATCGGTCCACTCCTTGAACTTTTCCACGATCCAGGCCAACTGCCCGACCGGGGAGTCGTGCAGCCCGTGCGCCAGGGTCTGCGGCCGGCTGATCTGGATCATCGCGTAGCCGGACTGCTCGGTCGTCAGGTACTCCAGGTGCTCCACCCGCGCCCGCTCGGCCTCCGTCAGCTCCCCCATCTCGTCCGGGTCGACCTCGGTGAACGCGGAGAGCCCGTTCGCGTGCACGCCGACGACCTTGTCGGGGTTGAGCCGGCCGAGCCCCGGGGCGATGACCGCGCCGGTATCGCCGCCCTGCGCGCCGTAGCGGTCGTAGCCGAGCCGGTTCATCAGCTCAGCGAACGCCCTGGTCACCCGGTTGGTGTCCCAGCCGGCCTCTCCGGTCGGCCCGGAGAACCCGCTGCCGGGGATCGACGGGATCACCAGATGGAACGCGTCCGCCGGGTCACCGCCATGTGCCCTGGGGTCGGTCAGCGGGCCGATGACGTTCAGGAACTCCACGATCGAGCCGGGCCAGCCGTGGGTCAAGATCAGCGGCAGCGCGTCCGGCTCGGGTGAGCGCACATGCAGGAAGTGGATGTTCTGCCCGTCGATCTCGGTGGTGAACTGCGGGTACTTGTTCAACTCTCGCTCGTGGACGCGCCAGTCGTAGCCATCGCGCCAGTATTCGGCCAACCCCTTGAGGTAGCTCACCGGCACCCCGCGACTCCAGCCGACATCGGGCAGGTCCGCGGCCCACCGGGTCCTGGCCAGCCGGTCGCGCAGGTCGTCCAGGTCCGCCTGAGGAATGTCGATGGTGAAGGGCCGGATCTCGCTGTTGTTCTCCATGCCGATAACGCTAGGAGCCGGTTAGGTCAGACTCCGTCCTAGGCCAATGGCAGACTGCAACCATGTGGGAAACCTCGGCACGGCTGCTGCGACTGCTCTCGCTCCTGCAGACCCGACGCGACTGGTCCGGCGCCGAACTGGCCGAGCGACTGGAGATCACTCCGCGCACCGTGCGCCGCGATATCGACCGGCTGCGCGGCCTCGGCTACCCCGTGCTGGCCACCGCGGGCACCGCCGGCTACCGGCTGGGTGCCGGCGCGGACCTGCCGCCGCTGCTGCTCGACGACGACGAAGCCGTCGCGGTCGCAATGGGACTGCGAACCGCCGCCGGCGGTTCGATCACCGGCATCGAGGAGACCTCAGTGCGGGCCCTGGCCAAGCTCGAACAGGTACTGCCGTCCCGGCTGCGCCACCGGATCAACGCCCTGCAGTCGATGACGGTGCCGATGGCCAACACCGGCCCCACCGTCGACCCGAGCACCCTCACCGCCATCGCCGCCGCCTGTCGCGACTCGCTGCGCCTGCGCTTCGACTACCGCACCCACGACGGAACCAGCAGCACCCGCACGACCGAGCCGCACCGGCTGGTGCACGCGGGCCGGCGCTGGTACCTCATCGGCTGGGACGTCGACCGCCAGGACTGGCGCACCTACCGCGTGGACCGCCTCGACCCGCGCACGCCCACCGGCCCCCGGTTCACCCCGCGCACCCCGCCAGACCCCGATATCAGCGGCTACACCTCGCGGTCGATCTCCACGTCGGCCTACCGGTACCAGGCCCGGTTCACCCTGCACGTCAGCGCCGAGACCGCGGCGGAGCGGATCGCCCCCACCACCGCAACTCTGGAGCCGATCGACGAGCACAGCTGCACCCTGCGGGCCGGGTCCAACTCGCTGGACGAATTGGCCATCTACGTGACCACCAAAGGATTCGCCTTCCAGGTGCACGAACCCCCGGAGCTTGTCGAGCACGTCAGGACGCTGGCAGCCCGGCTCGCCGGCGCGACGGACTGATACCGCGGTCGGGGCCGGGACAGCAGGAGTGGGTGATCAGGATGAGCAGGCCGGCGCTGCGGGGAGCCGGCCTGGACGTCGTGCCCGCGGGGATGAGCCTGCCCTCGGCCAACGACGGGTCTTGGCCGCGAACTCCGCGAGGGTTCGGGAGAACAGCTCTGGATGCTCCAAATTCCTGGTTGAGGCTGCCCAGTTCGCGCAGCCCGGCCAGCAGGGTCTGCTTGCCCGCCCTGCGCAGGTCATCCACGGCGGTGGCCAGATGCTCCGGGCGGCCGCCGGAGTACATGCCCTTAAGCATCCCGACCAGCGCACCGGCCGGCAGCAAAGCCATGATGGCCCGCTGCACCGCGTCCGCCCGGGCCGCTCTGGCGGACCCTCCGGAGACGACCAGCCCGGCCAGCCGCTCCGGAACGGCCAGGGCAGTCAGCAGGGCCACGGTGGCATCGTGACGGGGGTTCCCACCCAGAGTTTCCAGGTGATCCGCCCGCCCCACATGCCACGGCCCTCCGCGGTCCCGAACAACATCCCGGCCTGCCTCTCGCCTCAGCTCGGGAACCGTCACGGTTCCGCTGGGGAGGGTCGTGGTCACTCCCTCGAAGGTTCCGTCGTCGGCGCTGGCCGAACCCGCCGACTGGCCTCGCATTCCTGGCCAGGGCGTGAGCGCCGCCGCCTTCAGGAATTCCGGGCGCGACCGCAGAAGATGACATGGCCGTGTGATGAATATCATCACTAACAGGTGTTAGATGCTCCTACCGGCCCTCATCCCGCATATGGCAACTCTGATATAAGAGCGGCGCAATGTGCCGCAAGCTGCGGGGAGGCCGTCGTGGACGTGGACTTCGCCATTCTCGGGCCCCTCGAGGCTCGCCGGGACGCGGTGCAGCTGGACGTCGGTTCGTTCAAGCGGCGCATGCTCCTGGCAGCACTGCTCGTCCGGATCAACAATGTGGTCTCGGTGTCCTCACTGATCGAGGCGGCCTGGGGTGACGCTCCGCCCAGGACCGCGCACAAGAATCTGCAGGTTTATGTCGCGGCGTTGCGCAAGGATCTCGGTCTGCGTGACGACCTGCTCTACGTCCCGCCCGGATATCGACTGCGGTTGTCCGCCCATCAACTTGACATGCTCAGGTTCACGGAACTGGTCAAGTCGGGCCGGCGAGCTCTGCGCGGTGCCGACACGCGAACAGCTCGGCGACTGCTGCGCGAAGCGCTGGACTTGTGGCGTGGCGATCCGTTGCCCGATCTGGCGCACGTACCACTGATCGCCGCAGAGGTGGCGCGGCTGACCGATCTCAGGCTGACCGCCTTCGAGGACTGGGTCGAGGCGGAGCTCGATCTCGGTCACCATGCGCTGGTGGTGGATGTCCTGACTGAATGGGTCAGGGAGAATCCCTTCAGGGAACGTCTCCGGCGTTGTCAGATGCTCGCCCTCTACCGCTGCGGCCGGCAGACCGAGGCATTCGCCGAGTTCGAAAGTCTGCGGCAGGCGCTCACCAGGGAGTTGGGCCTGCGGCCAAGCCCGGTGCTGGAACGCCTCTATCAGGCGATTCTTCGAGGCGATGAGGATCTCGAACCTCCGCGTCTGGAGAACGACACGGTCGCTCACATGAGCATGCTGCCGAGGGACCTGGCCGATTTCGCCGGACGTGGCCAGCAGATCCAGGACATCCTCGACGCCTTCGAAGCGGGAAAGCTGAATCCGCCCGTCGTGCTGTTCGGGCCCGTGGGCAGCGGCAAGACGTCGCTGGCCGTTCACGTCGCGCACCGGCTGCGAGCGAGGTTCCGGGACGGCCAGGTATTCGTCGGGCTCAGGGACGCCTCGGGCGAGGAACGGCGCGCTGCGGACGTGGTCGCGGAGGTCCTGCGCATGACGGGCTTCGGCGGAGATCTTCCGGTGTCGCCCGAGGAGCGGGTGGCCGCGTATCGCGCGTGGCTGGCGGAGCGACGGGTTCTCCTCGTCTTGGACGACGCGGCCTCACCCGCACAGGTTCGCAGCCTGATCCCCGGTACGGGCGACAGCGGCGTCATCGTCACAAGCAGGAGACGCCTGGACGCGGTGGAGTCGGCCTATCACGTGGCGGTTGGCGCCTTCGATCAGTCACAAGCGCTTGAGCTGCTCCGCGGCCTCATCGGAGATCGGCGAGTCGCGGCCGATCCGGCTGCGGTGCGCCGGATGCTGACTGCCGCCGGGTTCTTACCGATGGCGATCCGGCTGGCGGGCGCGCGCCTCGCGGCGCGGCCCGATCTTCCCCTCTCGGATTTCGCCGCCCGGTTGGCCGACGATCGGCTCCTGCTCGACGAGCTGACGGTGGGGGATCGTTCGTTACGCGCGTGTGCGGCGAGTCTCGAACGGGATCTGGATCCGTCCACGCATCTGGCGTTGAGGAGATTGGGGTCCGCATTGCCGGATGAGCAGTTCACGCTTGGCGACGCCGCGACACTGCTGGGGCCGGACGTGGCGCAATCGGCGCTGGACGCTCTGGAAGAGGCGCAGGTGATCGAGGTCGAGTCGCGCGCGAACGGGGTCTATCGCATTCCGCGCTGGGTGAGGTTGTTCGCCAGGGAGTCAGCGATGAGGGAGGGTGTCTGACTCTTCCACCAGGTCGCTCAGGGCGGAGAGCAAGCGACGCGCCGCTTGTCGCCGCTGAGCGTTCGTGTCCTCGCGGATGGCCCGCGAGTAGCTCCGGATCACCCGCAAGGCGACCGAGGCTTGATGCGCGAACATTACCAGGAGCTCCAGCTCGGCGATCGCGGCACGAGCCTGGGGATGCGGATCCAGCACTTCGAGGACGCCCAGGGCCTCGTCGCCATGAAGCAGCGGAACGGCCATGAGGGACCTCGGCACGTAGGCGGTCGACTCCGCGATGTCCCGGGCGAAGATGTCGTTGCCGGTCAGGTCATCGACGATCATCGCCTGTCGCGAGGAGAGCACCCAGCCCGCGATCCCCTGCGTCGAGGGGAAACCACGTCCGATGAGGGCCCCCTGGCCTTGACCGGAAACCGCCCGGAAGATCAGTTCATCGCGTTCGAGGTCGTAGAGGAAGATCGAACTGGCCGCCGCACAGTAGATCGCAAGGGCTACGTCGACGATCGACTGAAGCAGGGCGTCGTGGTCGGCATCGAACTCGATGTTCATGGTTCCCGCCTCACATTTCTCGCGTTCATGTACAGAGCGTTCTTCACCTGGAAGGTGGTCAGGCGCGGACACCCGCTCAGCACGAGTGCGCACAGCCCGGTGACATGGGGGGTGGCGAAACTGTTACCGGTGCATCGCCTGCGTCCGCCCCCCGGCCACGCCACCTCCACGTTCGAACCATGTGCGAAGAACTCCACGGGAGGGCGCGGATTGTAGATGAGCAGAGTGGGATCATCCTCGGCGTGGCTTCCCACCGAGATCACTGATGAGAACCGCCATGGATAGCTCTCAACGGGGAGGTTGTGCGCGGACGCCACGATCACCGTCCGGCGGAAGTAGGCGTCGTCGCTCGCCTCCCTCAGGTCTTCGGCCAGACGCCTGCGCGTGGTGGACAGGCTCAGGTTGATGACGTCGAATCCCTGCTCCACGGCCCAGCGCAGGCCCGCGACGAACACGTCGCCGCGGCCTGCGAAGCCTGGCCCGAGCACGCGGACGCTGTACAGCTCGCATTCCGGCGCGATCTTCCTGATGATCCCCGCGCATGCCGTGCCATGCCCGCAGACGTCTCCGGCCTCCGTCTCTCGCACGACCATCCCGTCATCCTCGGCCAGCACCACGTATGACCCCTGAATCGGCCCGACCTGCGGATGGTCAGGCTCGATGCCGCTGTCGAGTACGCAGACCCGGACCCCGCGGCCCGTCAACCCCGCCAGCTCCGGCGCGCCGGCCCACCAGTTGGTGGTGACGTTCAGATCGTCCGGCCGGTCCTTCAGGCTCCATAGCACCGGGATCACCCCGCCTTGCTCGCGCGCAGACCGCCGGCGAGGGCCAGGTCCGCGCGTGCGCCGTGAGCATCTCCTTGAGCGGCCCGCACGTGGGCCCGGTCCGCCAGGACACGGGCTCGCATGAGCGGCGAGTCGGTCGTGGCCGCGATGTCCCAGGCCTCGTCCGCGAGCGGACGCTCGGCCAGGATGCGGGCCTTGAGGCTCAGGAACTCCGCCCGGAGCATGGGCTGAGCGCCGTCAGGATCCGCCAGCCCCTCCCGCACCAGGGCATAGGCCTGATCCACCTGGCCCTGTTCATACAGCACCCGGGCGAGATCTCTTGCGGCGGTGACGCGCAGCTGGGCGTCGGCGAGTGCGCTCGCGGCGTCGCGAGCCCGGCGCAGCAGGGCTTCGGCGTCCGCGGCGCGTCCGGCCAGGTGAGCGATTGATGCCGAGAACATCGGCACGAAGGCCGCGGCGTAGACATGTCCGAGTTCGGACAGAATCGCCTCGGCGCGGGCGAGCGCGCTCTCCGCCTGGTCGAAGTCGCCTTGCAGGGCGAGCAGGACCGCCAGCGGGCACCGTACGACGGCCTGGACGGTCCTCCGGCCGGGCCCATGCCGTGACAGCAGCTCCCCGCATCGTGCGACCCCGACCGAAGCGGGTTCGGGCCCCAGCCACAGTGAGACCGCGAGCGCACCCAGCGCCGTCGCCGTTTCCAGCTCCGCATCGGCCAGGGTCGCATGGGCGAGCCCGCGTTCCAGCACGGTCCTCGCCTGTGCGAACCGGCCGTCGGATTGGGCTTGCTGGCCGAGCCGGACCATGGCGCGGGCGAGTCCGAGATCGTCGCCCGCCGCCTCGAAGACGGCCGCCGCCTCCCGTGCGTTCACCTCGGGCAGGCCTCCGTCGAGGTAACTCATATAGAGCCTGGCGTGGCAGGCCACCCGTTCGTCTCCCAGCCGCAGCGCACGATGGAGCAGTGACACGCCGTGGGCGGCATCGCCGAGGGCGATCTTGGCTTCTCCCAGCCGCTCGACCACCAGGGGGTTGCGGTCACCCGTGAGTGAGTACGCGTCTTCCAGCAGGTGGACCGCTCTGGACAGATCGCCATGGCGCAGTGCCTGATCACCGCCGCTCGCCAGGCGCGTGGCCGCCCTGTCACGCAGCCGCAGCGTGTCGGGGTCCGGGCGCATGAGCTCGCATCGGAGCCGGTAGGCGATGGCCAGGTGGGTACCCACGGTGGCCGGCTGCTCGCCGGAGCGGTCGAGATGGTCCGCCAGCCGCTGATGAAGATCGGCACGAGTGCTTTTGGAGGTCTCCGCGTAGACCACCTGCTGGATGAGCGTGCTGGTGAACCTGTAGCGCTCACCGGTGGGCTCGACAAGCTGTTTGCGCGCGAGCCTGATCAGAAGTTCGTGCGGATCGGTCTCGTACAACGCTTCCAGCTCGGCCTGGCCGAAATCGCGCCCGATGACGCTCGCGCAGGTGAGGACCTGCCGCTCCGCCGAGCGGAGGGCGTCGATCCGCGCGGAAAGGAGCGCACGCAGCGTGGGGGGCACCCGTTCGGGTTCCACCCCGTCACAGATCAGCGCGACCAGCTGCTCGAGATAGAACGGGTTGCCTTCGCATCGGCGCACCACACGTTCGAGCACGTCACCGTCGTGCGCGGTGGTTTCCAGCAGTGCCGCGGAAAGGCGACGGCAGTCCGGGGCGGACAGCGGCTGGAGAACGAGAGACGCCGGTGCGGCGGGGGTGTCGGGGCGCGACGCGCAGAGGAGCATCACCGGAACCTCGCTGAGGCGTCCTTCGAGTTGCCGGAGCGGGTCGAGCAGCTCGGAACTCGCCCAGTGCAGATCGTCGATCGCCAGGAGCACCGGTACGCCTGCGGCCTTGAGGCATGTGGTGATCGCCCAGAGCGTCTCTTCGGGAACGGGGCCGAGCGTGCCGTTCCTGAGCAGGCCCCGGTGGAGCACATCGTGAGCGGGTCCTTCCCGCTCTCCAAGGGCCTGGCGCAGCGCGTCAGCGAGGGCGCGCAGCGCCCCGCCTTCTCCGTACGGCATGCAGCGTCCAGCGCCGAAGAGCGCGCCGCGACGTGTGGCCCTTTCGGCCCAGAACCGCACCAGCCGCGTCTTACCGAGGCCCGCATCCCCGATCAGCGTGATCCTGTGGCAGGCGTTCAGCTCGATCACCTTGGCGAAGACGGAATCCAGCTCTCGCAGCGTCTGCTCCCTGTTGACGAAGGGCGCGTCGAATCTGCGGCTGATCGCCGGATCGTCCTCGCGCACTCCCCGCAACCTCCACGCGCGCACCGGCTCCGCCTTGCCCCGCACGGACACCTCGCCGAGCGGGGTCGTTTCCAGCGAAAGCCCGGTGAGCGCGTGGGCGCCCTCCCCGATCAGAATGCCCCCAGGGGGCGCCTGCTGCTGCAGTCGCGCGGCGACATTCACCACTTCGCCCGTCACCAACGCCTGACCGGCCGCGGCGTCGGAGGTTGTGGCGACCTCTCCCGACTCGATCCCCATGCGCACGTTCAGACGTACGTCCAGGCGCTCGGCCACGTCGTCGTTGAGCCGGTCAATGGCTGCGCGCATGGCCAGCGCCGCCCGCGCGGCCCGCAGCGCGTCGTCTTCGTGCACGGTGGGCAGCCCGAAGACGCCCATCACGGCGTCACCGATGAACTTCTCCACCACTCCGCCATGAGATTCGAGGCAAGCCCGCATCGCCTCGTAGTAGCTGAGCATGACCGAGCGAAGGGACTCCGGATCCAACCGCTCGCTGAGCGCGGTGGACTCGGTGAGATCGCAGAACACCATCGTGACCTGCTTGCGTGTGCCGGACACGCCCCGCTTCTGCAGGCGGCTTCCGCAGGCGGGACAGAACCGCGCTCCCTCCGGCGCCGTCGCCGCGCAACCGGGACATCGCATCAGAAGAGCAACCCGCCAATGATGTGGGCTTCGACTTCCGGCTCCGTGTCGAGGAGCCGCTCGTGGACCGAGATGAGCATCGCCACCTCCGCCGGGCTCAACCCGGCGACGATCGCGCGCTGCTCCTCGCTGATGACCTGCAGGTCCAGACCCGCCTCGGTCAGCTCGCGAACGGGGTCAAACGCCATGGGTCTCCCTCCCAAGCATGACAAGATCTGCAAAACGAGCTTCGCCGTACCGGCGCATGAAGCCTGCGGGGCCCGCGCCAAGCTGGGAGTGGATGACCTGCTGCTCCAGGTAGGCGATCGCGGGATGAGGAGGTGCTTCCTGATCGGTGCCGAGGAGGCGGCAGCTCCCGCAGTACCCGCCGTCGGATCGGCCGGAAGCCCACTGAGGTCCACCCGTGCGGATGGCGCGAAGCAGGGGTGACGTCCGGCAGCGTGTCCGTACCGACCGCCAGCTGTCGGTGGAGACGTGGCCGAGACGCAGGTGACCGGGAACCGGGCGGTGATCGAGGACGTCCTGGTTGCAGCAGGCGGCGATGGTCCCGTCTGGGGATACCGTCGGCCACGCGGCCATCGTGCAGGGGCGGAGCTGTCCAGGACGGGGCCGCTCGTCCGCGGGCGACCACGCGCGCGCACGGCCGACCGCGCGGATGCGCCCCACCAGGATGGGGACCCCATCGCGGAACTCCCGCCTGATCGTCTCGATGACCTCCGTGAGGTAGGGATCATGGGGGCCTGTCCCCACAACATGGAAGCTGACCGCGACCCCCCGCTCTGCGAGCGCGTGGACGAGACGGAACGCGTTCACCTGGGGGACCTCTCGCTGATGGAAGACGTCCAGGCTCACCGAAACATGGGCGACGTCATCGAGAGCGGGAGGGACGCGCGGCGCGAAGAACCCGCCCGTGAGCACCATCGTCCGCGTGCCCACGCGGCGGGCGGCCGAGGCGATGGAACCGACCAGCCGAGGGCGCAGCATGGGTTCGCCACCGGTGAGCATGATCAGCTCGGGCCGCTCGTCAGGCTCGATCGTCTCCACGAAGCGGGAGAACTGCTCCGCAGGGTGCTCTTCACTGGACAACAGCGAATTCGTCGAGCAATGGGCACAGGTCAGTGGGCACCGGCGGGTGATCGCCATCAGGAGCGCGGCGGCCGGCACCGGTCGCAGGGCGAGAATGTCCGCCAGATGCATGCCTGTCCTCCAGGGCTACCGTTGTTCTGCCGGTACGGGCGAGGGCGATGCGCTCCGCTTGTCCGCCGGTACCGGCGAGGGCGATGAGCTCTGCGCGAGGACGGTCTGCGCGGCCAGGCGGGCGCCGGGCATCGCCCGCAGTTGTGAGCCGAGCCTGCGCGCCTGAAGAGCGAGCCTTGGGTCGGCGAGTGCGGCCGACAGCACCTCGACGGCCTGACCGGGATGGTCGGAGAACGGGACCGCCACACCGGCCCGGCGGCACGCCGCAGCGAGAACCGGTTGTTCCGACCCGTTCGGCGCGACCACGAGCGGGAGGTCGTGCCGGAGCGCCGCCAGGACCGGGGCAGAGGTGGCATTGGTGAGGACCAGGCTCGCCAACGAGATCAGGGGATCCATCCACGGCTTGCGCACGACGAGCAGGTCACCGGCGGGTGCCGGATCAGGATTGCCCGACCTCCCCAGCTCCACGACGGCCTGGAAAGGGCTGCGGGTGAAGGCGGCGTTCAGTCGCGGCCACAGGCTGTCGCCCCCGAAGGTGCGGCCAAGGTGCACATAGACGACCGGCTTTCCGATGCGCCGCGTCTCTTGCGCGAGCAGCGCAACGCTGTCGGGATCAGGGGGCGGCTCCCACGCGCACGGCCCCACGTACAGGGCCTCGCCGGGCAGCTCCGCGCCGGGGGGCTCCAACGCGGGGTGTCCCCGGAGCAGGAATGCCGAACCCAGCAAGGGTTGCTCGGGATATCGGTCTCGGCGCGGAGCCATGCCGGTCCGGGAGCGGATCTCGTCGTAGAGCCCGCGCACTTCACGGACTCGCCAGTCGCGCTCGGCGGTGTCGCCCTCATCTGGTCCGCCGCCGCGATACGGCCACAGCCACGAGCTGAGACCCAGCACGACGGCGGGGATGTCCAGCCTTTCCGCGGCGAGCAAGGCGCCATGGCACAGGATGGACGTCAGCAGCACGTCCGCGCCGAGATCATGAGCCGCGTCCATGACAGCGGTGTGCTGGGCCGCGCCTTCGGCGATCCAGTGCCAGGAGCCGACCGAGAGGACCAGGGAGGGGCCGTACTCCTCGACGTTCAACGCGAGCAGCCCGGCGCGCGTGACCGTGGCCACCGCTCCGGGGCTGCAGAGGACCGCGACCAGGTGACCTCGTGCACGCAGTTCGCGCCCGATCGCCAGTGTGGAGTACAGGTAGCCGGGGTTGCTCAGGGGGCAGAGGAGCACTCGCATCGATCCCCCTCCGGGCACAGGCCGAGATGGTGGCCGCAGAATGCGAGGACGTCGGTGTGCAGCCCGACGACGCGGGAGGTCGCCCGGCCACCGTGCCCGACGTGGTGCTCGATGCGCACAACGATCGGATCTCCGCCTGTGGAGGCGTACTGCAGTGCCGCTGTGAATTTGCGGGCATGGGCCGGGTCGACACGGCTGTCGCCCTCGAACGCGCCCACCAGGACCGGCGGATAGGCCGTTCCCTCCCTCACGTTGTGGTACGGCGAATAGGAGAGCAGGGCGGAAAGGTCATCAGGGTCGTCCGCCGTGCCGTACTCCGAGCGCCAGCTGGGCCCCATGCCGGATCTTTCATAGCGGACCATGTCGGTGAGCGGGGCCAGGCATACGGCTGCCGCATATTTCTCCGGATGCTGCGTCAGGGCCGCGGCGACCAGGAGGCCGCCGTTGGAGTTGCCGACGATGCCGAGCAGGCGATGGGTGGTCCAACCCTGCCGGATCAAATGATCGGTGACGGCGTCGAAATCGTCGAAGACTCGCTGCTTGCTCCGGCCCATGCCGGCGCGGTGCCACCATGCGCCCTCCTCGCCACCGCCGCGCAGGCATGAGATCGCGAAGACACCGCCCGCGCGGACCCAGGCGATGACGTCGGGGCTGTAGACCGGGGCCATCGACGCGCCGAACCCGCCGTATCCGGTGAGGATGGCCGGACGCGGCCGGTCCGGTCCTCCCGCCGGCGAGATGACGAAGACGCGGACCGGCGTGCCGTCATGTGACGTGGCGGTCTCCACGGTGACCCGGACCTCGCCATCGTCCTCCTCCCGGGAAGACGGACCGGGGGACCAGGTCCGCAGCCGCTCGTCCAGGGCGTCGAAATGCAGAACCGTCCGGGGTGTGGTGTGGTCGGAGTACGAGAACCAGGCCTCATGACCGGGAGAGGGAGGCGTGTGGAAGGGGCCGACACTGCCGTTTCCCGGTAACTTCACCTGACCCAGCTCACGACCGTCGCGTAGGTCATGAAGCGTGATCTCGGAGACGGCGTGACGGGACCACGAGACGAGTGCGACAGGATGGGGAAGCCTGTCATCCGTGAGCGGGACGAAATCCTGCAACACCGCGTCGCGGCGTTCCGGGATGATCGTTCTCCACGTCGCCTGCCCAGGATCGCCCGGCGTGGTCGAAACCACCCTTCCCCGGGGCGCCGCCAGTGTCGTGCGCAGCCACATCGTGTCGCCTCCCGAGGTTCCGGGGACGATTCTGGTGTGGGTCCGCGCGACGTCGCCGACCTGAACGGGCCTCAGCGCCGGGCGGGCGGGGTCGCTCAGCCAGAGGTCGGCCAGCCACAGTTCATTGTGTGGCGACGTGCCCGCAGCGGCGGAGACGGTGAGCCATCGGCCGTCCGGGGAAATGCCCGCGGTGTAGAACTGTGCGGCCGCCCGGCCGGCACCGAAGATCAGGACATCCTCCGTCGCGTCGGTGCCGATCCTGTGCAGGTAAATCCGCCGGTGGTACAGCTCCTCGCCCGGATGCAGCTCCGGAGGCAGCCGCCGCACGTAGTAGAAGGACGCGCCGCCGGGCAACCAGGCGACGGACGTGCGGCGTACCCGGTCGATCGGCCCGTCCACGACGACTCCCGTGGCCACGTCCCGTACGAGCAGGACGCAGTTCTCGGTCCCTTGGAAGGAGAGCTGATACGCCATCAACTCTCCTTCCAGGGAGGGATTCCAGGCCTCCAGGACGGTGTCACCGGACGGGTCGATCTCCAGCGGATCGACGAGCACCCGGTCGGCCCCGCCCTCAGAGACGTGAAGAGCGGCGTGTTCGGAATTCTTCGTCATGCGGGTGAAGAATGTCCGGGGCCCGCGAAGTACCGGCGCAGAGGTGGTTTCGTTGCCTGCCAGCTCGCTCAACCGGCTGGACCACTCCGTACGGTGAGACCACTGTCCGCGGCAGCGGAGATAGAGTTCTCGCTGCCCGGCCTGCCAATTCCGGGTGCGATTGTCGCGCGCATCCTCGAGCCATCGATAGGGGTCGGGCACGGCCATTCCATGTAATATGTCCCGCTGGTTCGACCGGGGAGCGTCTGGATACCGCACCGGCATCTCCTAGAGGCGTCCCAGGGCGGCCAGATCGTCAAGGAGAGCGGCGTCGACGGCGTCGTGAAAGCGATTCCATGAATCCGTGTCGGCGAAGTTCAGGAAATCTTCCTCGCAAGTCGTCCAGCGCGGTGCCGCGATCTGATCCGGCTGGTAACCGTCGAAGACCGTGCCGACCTGCCACTCTGGTTTGCCCGCGGTCTCCCAGCAACTGGACAGGCTGCCGTCGGCGCTGACCACGGCCCCGTACCTGCCGCCAGTGAAGGAGCAGGCCGGACATGGCACGACTTCGCGCGGGCGGCCCACCCGGAAACCGCAGGCGAGCGCACGCCGGTTCCAGTCGATGAACTGCTGTAGCAGCCGTTCTGAGGCGGAAACGTCGTTGCGATACCCGATCCCGACATCTCCCACGATCTTGAAATATATTCCACACCGAGCGGTGTTCAGGCGCTCTGCCAGGCGTTCTATCAACCGGTCGATTCCGGGAAGATTCTCCGCGGTCACGTTGACCCGGAGCGAGAAAATAATGTTCGTCTCGTCCTGAACCTCACGGATGTTCCGCACGATCTCGTCGAACGTGCCGCCCCCTGTGCGCTTCACCCGGGTCGCGTCATGGTCGGGCAGGTCGCCGTCGAGGGTGATCTGGATGCCGCGCAGCCCGAGCTCGGACAGCCGCTTGATCGGGACGCTGTTCAGCAGCGTTCCGTTCGAGATCATGTCGGCGTGGCGCAGCCCGAGAGGTGCGGCCGCTTCCAGGAGCTCCGCACACCCGCGGGGATTCAGCAGAGGCTCTCCGCCGAACAGCGTGATACAGAGCCCGCTCAGCCCGGCCTCGGCCATCCGGTCGCGCGTGAATTCGATGATCTTCTTGATGGTGGCCGAGCTCAGCCTGGTGTAGGCGATGCGTGGCGGGGCGGTGCCACCCGACTCGTCCTGGCCCAGATTCTGGAAGCAGTAGGAACAACCCAGGTTGCAGTGAGTGGTGGTCAACACCGTCAGGCTGTAGTTCTTGCGGGTGGGCGGCTTGAGCAAACCCTGCGAGGCGAGCCATTGGATCGTCTCCGCCGTCGGCGCGCCATCGTGGTCGACGTGCCAGGGATACAGCTTGGCGACCCCGTTGCCGGGGCCGAGGAACCACCAGTTGCGCTCGCCGCGAAGCACACGAGGTCGCGTTTCGTCGTCGCGGTGGCGTCCTTCGAACATCTGAGTGCCTCCTGGGCCTTTCGATGAGCCAGGGGCGTCTTCCGCGGCCGGGCGGACCGCGGAAGACGCCGTGGAGCGGGGGGTGGCCGCCTCGGGGTCCGGTCCGGTCTCGTGCGCGGACCCCACCACAAAAGCGGCTGCTAGCTTTCGATGGGGCCATCCGAGCCGAAATGGCCGCAGCTGAAGCCGGCCAGGCACGGAGTGTCCTCGTTGCCCTCTTCCGAGTGGGCCAGGACCTCCGGCCTCATGGCCGCCTTGATTCGCTGGTCGAGCGAGCCGAGGAACTGTACTTCGCTCTCACTCAGCTCGCTGAGAACGCCGAGCGCCGCCGGGGAGGTTTTCGCGGTGACGATGCCGGCTGCGCGGAGCGCGTCGAGTGCGTTGAAAGTCATGATGCCCCTTGCCTTTCGGTCGTGGAGGACTATGTAATTTCATAATGTGCGGGACCGGCCGGGCGGACAACCCTACGATCGTATGCCTCATTAATCGCCCGTCCCGCGCGCTTTTCTTTTGCTTTTCACGTGCTCGCGCAACGCATTGTGAGCCACCACGTCAGGCGTCAGCGCGGTTTTGATCCGGGAGTTCAGTGACGTGAGGAAACCTATTTCCTCCTCGCTCAGCGTGCGGAACGCGGATATCGCTTCCGGGGTGGTATCCGTCACGATGATCCCGAGTTCGTGAAGGTGCCGTATGGTGTCGAGGTCCAGAGGCTGTCGATTCTCCCCGTCGCTCGGCGGGGATTCGTCAGGCTGCTCTTCCGGGCGGCGTAGGCTCCGCAGGGCCGTGCTCGCCGACGCGACAGCGGTAATCGCCAGGAGCGATACGCCGCACGCCATCAAGGCGCCACTGCCTCCCAAGGCGCCCGACAGAAAGCCTCCGATGACAGGCCCGAGTGGAGAAAACCCTTGGAAGGTCAGGGTCACCATCGACATCACCCGCCCCATCATGGCGCTCGGGACGAGCTGACCCATGAGGGCCATGAGCGCCACGTTCAAAGCGGGGGAGGCAAGACACGAGGCGATGATGGGAACAATCGGCCAGTGCGTGCCGAGCGGGAGTGGAATGAGGCAGTACGAGCCGCCCATCAGGAAGCAGACCAGCAGGAGGAGTTTTCCGGGGGGCAGCACTTTGCTCAGCCGGGTGGACAGGAGGGAGCCCACGAGTCCGCCCACTCCCGCGCCGGCCATGATGATTCCCGTGTCGAGCGACGCTCCTCCGCGTTCGCCGACGAGGACCATGACCGGAATCCAGATGGCGTTGACGAGCGGATTCATGAAGAGCGCCACACCGATGACGGCCCGCAGGCCGCGCTGCGCGAAAAGCCAGCTGAATGCCTCGATGAACGCGTTCTTCATGCTCGTGGAGCCGGCGGCCTGTTTTCGCCCGGACTCGGCGGGCCGGCGCGGCACCTTCGCCGCGACATAGCAGAGCGTGGAGGCCGCCGAGGCGAGCATCTCGAAGGCGAACGGCACCGCACGGTTGAGCGAGTAGAGCAGGCCACCCATCGGCGGCCCGACGAGTTGAATCCCATAGGACCGCGCCTGGTTCTGTGCGTAGGCCGCAGCCAGCTGGGTTTTCGGCACCAATGCCTGCAGCGCCGCCGCGTGCGCCGGAGCTTTGACCGCTCCCGCGCAGCCGCTGATCGCCGACAGCAGGACCACATTCCACGCGGAGACGGCGTCCAGCTGCACGAGTATCGCGAATGCGCCCCAGACCAGCGCCAGCACGGCCTCGGCCCCGACGAGGATCCTTCTGCGATCCATTCTGTCCACCCATACGCCGGCCGGGGCGCTGATGAGAAGTCCCGACACCATGCCGACCGTGGTGGCGGCGCCGGTCAGCACGGGTGATCCGGTGGAAGCGAGGATCAAGAGAGGCAGCGCCAGGCCGACCGCTGAATCTCCCAGGGACGAAACCGCGGCGCCGGCCCACAGGAACTGAAATCTCCAGTTCCTCCTCAGCGGAAGGTCGCTGCCGCTGCGCTCATTCATGGTCACCTCTGCCAGGCCTAGCTATGGAAGTGTTTCCGCCCACGATTTCTGGTGGGCTTGCCGAGCGGCGTGTGGCGGCCAGACACCCGTTTCCAGAAGGCCGTGCGCATAGGCATAGGCGACCAGCTCGGTCCTGTTCTTGCACCCGAAGCGGGCGAACAGCCTGCCGCAGTGCTCCGCTGCGGTCGGTTTGCTCACGTACAGGCTTTGCGCAATCCGCTCTGTAGAGAATCCTGCCGCCAGCAGAGTCAGTAGGTTGAGGTCCCGGTCCGAAAGAGAAATGCTCGAAGCCATCCGACTGTTCACCTGGAGCTTCTATCGATTGCTGGTTCTCTCCTCGTTGTGCCGCTGATTCTGAAGTGGCCGGCCAGGAAACCGGTATTGCCCTGGTATGGCTTCGGCTTCGCCGGCGAGGCGAGAGAAGAGTTCGGTGGTCATTCGCATGCTGTGCAGCGCGCTCGTGCGCAGGGCGAGGCCGGTCGTGGAGTCCAGGGTGAGCTGATCCAGTAAATGATCTACGGCGTCGCGGTGTTCGATGTCGAGTTCGGCATGGCTGCGCATGGTGCGGAAGGCGGCCCGGGGGTATCCGGTCAGCCGTTCGAGATGGGTGATGAGCGCGGCGGTCGGCGGATGACCTTCCATGACCGCGATGTAGCCGAGAAGGCTCACCGGGTGGTGATGGAGCACCCAGTAGTACTGGGGCCCGACCAGTTCGGCGACGACGGGTGGCGGTGTGCCTGTGGTCGGTTGCCCGATGGCGGCGAGATCCTCCTTCAGCCACTCGTCGTGACCCGCCTCCTCGCGCGCGTGCTCCTCGAAGTAGCCGGCGAGCCGGTCATGGCCGAGGTCGTGGCTACGATCGCGAGCAGCGGTGAGCAGCGGGACGGTGGCCTGGATGACGGCGTGCATGACCCTCAGGTATTCCGGATAACGCCGCCCCAGATCGTTCGCACGCCAAAGACGAGCGCTCGCGGCCAGCAGCGCGGGCTCGGCGAGAGAAATCGTCGCCCGCAGCATCCGGCTCGGCGTCATCGCGCGCTCTCCCCGGTGAGCAAGGCCAGTGCGGTGATCGATCCTCCGCGGTTTTCGCCGAGCCGTCCCATCAAGCGCCAGCAGACCTGGCAGATGTGCCGGAATTCCCGATCCTCCAGACCCGCGAGATGGGTGAGGGGACCGGGCCCGTGCGTGCTGATGAACCCGAGGAGCGGGTCCGCCTTGAAGGAGTCGAGGGTTGCCCGGAGTCCGGCCGCGTCACGGGCATGCCGTCGCAGCGAGGCCGGTCCGCCACCGGTGATGACGGTCTCGTTGCAGCATGCCGACACTCGCCCGTCGTAGCGGACCACGGGTGCGTCGGCCACGGTGCACGGTCCGAACGTCCGCCCGGCACGTGCGGGCAGGACAGCGCGCAGGCCCCGCGCTCGGCCGACTGGGAGGAGGCCGGTCACGTGGATCTCGGCGTGGTCGCGCCACGAGGCTCCCAAGGCGCGGGCGAGCAGCGACTCCGCCTCGTGTTCTGCTCCTATCGTCTGCAGCACCAGCCAGCAGCCCGCGTCGGCGATCGCCTTGATCGCGGACAGAACCCGGTCACCGGCCAGTCGTGCGGCGTGAAAGGCGTCGGTCCCGAGCACGACACAGCTCGATCGGCCGAGCACGCGGCGGACCCATGGCGCGGGGTCTCCCCAGTAGCCGCTGGTGTAGAGCACCACGGACTTTCCGGCTTCGACGAGCTCTTGAGTCGCGAAGGCGAGGCCGCGCCGCTCAGCGAACGGCTCGCCACCGGAGATGCCGACGATCTCGAAGCTTTCCACGCTGCAGAGCACGGAGACGACCTGCTCGAACAGCGGCCAGTCGGAGATTCGTGGTCCGTCCGGGCGTGCGTCCACCGAGCAGTGGGCGCAGCCGACCGGGCACCGATCTGTGAGGTACAGCAACGCCGAGGCCCATCGTCGCCTTCGGGCCGCCTCGATGCACTCGTAAGTGAGCATGCCGCATCCTGCGGGACGCCGCTTGAGGAAGAGTTCACCCTCGGTATGGGATCGCTTATGGATCACGGAATGCTGATCGCTGTCAAGCCGTTGCGTTAGCCGCAAACGGTGGCAATGCTTCCTGTGTGCCCCAGACCAGGGTTCCAAGACCGCGGGCGGTCGCCCGGGCTCCGCTGGAGGTGCGGCTCAGCCGCGCGGCAATCGCGGCCTTCGCCGTCTTCCTGATGAGCCGCACGTTCGCCCATTATCTCCAGGCTGGTGTCGCCCACCGGTTCCCCGCCCTCATCCTGGCGACGGCCGTCGTCGCCCTCTACGTCCTGGCCGCATGCACGGCGCTGAGCCGACGCCGGCGGCGGTGGGTGATGGGGGCGATGGCGCTCCTGGTCTACGCGCCCCTGCCGCTCTTGGGAGAGTGGTGGGCGGCCTCGGGGGTCTTCCTCGCCGCAGCGGCGCTGGGACTTCTCGGCCGGCCGTACTCTCTGCCGGCGTTCGTGTCGGTGGTCTTCGCGGAGGCGCTCAAGTCGATGCTCCTCGGGGATGATCTCGCGGAGGTCATGTCGTGGACGCTGACCGTCACGGTGGCGGCCGTCCTGCTGGCGGGCCTGACGCATTTCGCGGAGACGGCGAGGGTGCTCTACACGACCCGGGCCGAACTCGTCTCGGTGATGGTCGCGGTGCAGCGGGCCAGGGCGATGCGCGAGCTGGAGGGCATCGTCGGCAGCCGCCTCGACGCCATCGCCGCGCAGGGCCACAAGGTCCTCGCCGACGCGGACGGCGAGACCGAGACCGTCAAGAAAGAACTGCGCCGCATGCTCGACGTGGCCCGGGAGGCTCAGAGAGAGATGCGAGGGTTTCTGCAGCAGGAGCAGCAATTCCGATCAAGCACACCTCGACGGCGGGATGGTGGGCAAGTCCAGAGGTCCACCACTCCGCCGGGAGCGGCATCCAACACCACCTCGACTGGAGGACTGTGATGACAGTGGGAGCATTCAGCGAGAACAGGCTGGAAGGGGACACGCTCGGCTGGGACCTCGCCCAGCGCAGACGGTTCGGCGAGCTGACCGCCATGTCATGGCTCGACGCCGGCCTCAGGCTCCGCTACGAGCGCGAGCCCGTCTCGGTCCTGGCCGAGTACGGCATCCTGCTCGCCGACGGCGTGAGCGCCCCGGCACTGCCGCCGAAACCCCGTACCGAGCTGGTCGTCGAGAGCTTCGACGGGCAAACGCTGCCCCCGCCCCCGCCCCCGTGCCTGATCAGCTTCTGCTTCTGCCTGGCACAACACCCCACCGGAGCGGACAACCGATGACCATGCGCCCAGTGGAGGCTGCTCGCGCTGGGCCCCTCCGGCCCGCCGACGACCGGTGTACGTGCCTCCGGCTCGCGCACTGACACGCGGAAAGCTCGCGCACTGACCCGCTGGAGAGAAGGAAACCCCATGGACGCTCGGCCGGGATTTCGCCGCCACTTCCGGGTGGAGGCCATCGAGGGAGATGGGGTTTTCCTGGTCTCCGAGCGCGACCTGCACATCCTCACCGGCCGGTCGATCGAGGCGGTGGCTGGCCTGCTCGACGGCAAGCACACCGTTTCCGGCATCGTCGCCGCGGTGGAGCCCGACATCCCGCCCGAGCACGTCTATTACGTCATCCACCAGCTCAGAGAGCGCGGTTTCCTGGTGGACGTCACCGAGGATCTGGAGCGGGGGACGGCCGCCTACTGGGAGATGGCGGGACGGCAGGCGGAAGCGGCGGTCGCGGGTGTGCGAAGCGGGCGGGCCCACGTGCTCACCGTCGGGCAGGTGCCCGGCGCGGAGCTGTGCCGGCTGCTCGCCGCCGAAGGGGTGGAGGTCACCGGCCCGGAGATCGCGGGGCTGGAGTCCGCGGGGCTGGAGTCCGCGGGGCTGGAGTCCGCGGGGCTGGAGTCCGCGGGGCCGGAGTCCGCCGGGCCTGAGGTCGCGGCGCTGGAGGAAAACAGGCTGACCGTGGTCATGACCGACGACTACCTCCGCGGGGAGCTCGCCAAGATCAACGAACGGCACCTGGCGGAGGGACGGCCGTGGCTGCTCGCCCGCCCCGTCGGTCCCGTCCTGTGGTTGGGGCCCGTCTTCCAGCCGGGAGAGGGCGGCGGCTGCTGGCGCTGTCTCGCGCAGCGGCTGGAAGGGCACAGGCAGTCGCTCGCGTACCTGGAGGACCGGCTGCGCAGCACGAGTCCGCTCGCCATGCCCATCGCCGACCTGCAGCTGACCCGCCAGGCGGGCGTGCGGCTGGTCGCTGCCGAGGCGGTCAAGTGGCTGGCAGGGGTGCGCAACGAGCAGCAGCGCCACGTGACCACCTTCGACACCCAAGGGCTCGGCGTCTCCCGCCACGAACTGCGCCCCAGGCCCCAGTGCCCCGGCTGCGGCGACCCGGGGCTGATGGCCGCGGCCGCCGGGCTCCCGATCGAGCTGCGCTCACGGTCCAAGACCTTCACCGCCGACGGCGGCCACCGCTCCCGGCATCCAGAGGACACCGCCGAGCGGTACGGCCACCTGGTCAGCCCCGTCACCGGCGTCATCAGAGATCTCGTCAAGGTGGAGACCGGAACGCCATTCGTCAAGGCGTACCTGGCCGGGCACAACGTCGCCCGGCAGGCGCGCGACCTGAGCGCACTCCGCAAGGGCCTGCGCAGCCAGAGCGCCGGCAAGGGCATGACCGACCTGCAGGCGAAGGTCAGCGCCATGTGCGAGGCGATAGAACGCTACTCGGGCGTCTTCCAGGGCGATGAGGCCAGGCATGCGGCGAGCTTCAGGGAACTGGGCGCGGACGCCGTCCACCCGAACGCGTGCGCGCTTTACAGTGAGGCGCAGTATCGCACCAGGCAGGCCAGGCATGTGACGGGCGGCCACGACTACGTCGGCGATCCCCTCGACGAGGACGCCGTGATCGAGTGGACGCCCGTGTGGTCGCTGACCGAGCAGCGGCACAAATATCTGCCCACCGGCTTCCTGTACTACTCCTACGACCCCCGCCCCGCAGGACCGGTCTACGCCTGGGCCGACTCCAACGGCAACGCTGCGGGCTCCTCGCTGGAGGACGCCGTCGTGCAGGGCTTCCTGGAACTCGTCGAAAGAGACGCGGTGGCCCTGTGGTGGTACAACCGCGTCCGCCGTCCTGCCTTCGACCTGGCCGGCTTCTCCGACCCGTGGATGAACGAGCTCCAGGAGGTCTACGCCGGGCTGGACCGCGAGCTGCACGTGCTCGACCTCACCACCGACCTGGGCGTGCCCGTGGCCGCCGTCATCAGCCGCCGTGTCAAGGGACCGGCCGAGGACATCCTCATGGCCTTCGGCGCCCACTTCGACGCCCGCATCGCCGTGCAGCGGGCCCTGGCCGAGATGAACCAGTTCATGCCCGCGGTCATCGATGTCGGCGAGGACGGCGGCGCCCGCCGCCACTTCCCCGACAGCGACCAGCTCACCTGGTGGAAGCACGCGCGCCTGGAGGAGCACCCCTATCTTGCGCCCGCCGGGCCGCCCGTGCCCCCATCGGTGTACGACCAGCCTTTCACCACCGATCTCCTCGACGACATCGATGCGGCCCGCGCGCTGGTCGAGGGGCGCGGGATGGAGATGCTCGTGCTCGACCAGACCCGGCCCGACATCGGCCTGCCGGTCGTCAAGGTCATAGTGCCGGGCCTGCGCCACTTCTGGCGGCGGCTGGCGCCCGGCCGCCTCTACGACGTGCCCGTCGAGCTCGGCTGGCAGGCCGAGCCCACCCCGGAGGAGCAGATGAACCCCATCACGATGTTCCTGTGACCGTTCCAAGCCTCGCCCCGGTGAGTCCCGGTGTGCGGATCGGCCTGCGCGAGGACGCCGTCGTGGAGCCGAGAGACGGCGCGCTCACCATCACGAACCCCTTCGGCGCGCTCAGCGTGCGCGGCCTGCCTCCCCGCGTCGAGTCGCTCCTGTGCGAGCTGCCGGGCACGCTCGCCGGGCAGGACGAGCTGATCGGCAGGCTCGTGGCCGCGGGCGGGGCGAGCCAGGAGATCGCCCTGCTGCTCCTGACCCTCTCCCGGCTCAACCCGATCCTGGTGCGCGCGGTCGATCCGCTCCTGCGGATGGTCCCCATCGCCCGCGACGCCGCACTCCGGCCTGCCGCCCTGGACCCCGGCGACACCGTGCGCCTGTCGAGGTTCGCGCTCGTCCGCAGGTCGGGAGATGAGCTCGTCCTGGAGTCCCCGCTGTCGAGGCACAGGGTCACGCTGACCGAGGCCGCGATGCCGCTGCTCGCGGCGCTCGGCCGCGCCGTCATGGTCAAGGAGTCGCCCGAGGCGCTGAGCCACCTGGTCGCGGCGGGGCTGGCGTGCGCGGACGACGCCGAGGAAGAGGACTCGGGGCTGCGTGCGTGGGACTTCCACGACCTGCTCTTCCACAGCAGGAGCAGGACGGGAAGGCACGACCAGCCGTGCGGGGCGACCTTCCGCTTCCTGACGGAGCTGCCGCCGGAGCCGGCTCTCAAACCCCTGCCCGGCGGCCCTGCCGTGGAGCTGTTCCGGCCCTCACTGGAGGAGGCCGCCGCGGCCGACCCCTCTTTCACCGCGGTGCTGGAGTCGCGCAGGTCGGTGCGCGAGTACGCCGACGCGCCGCCGACGGCCCGCCAGCTCGGCGAGCTGCTCTACCGGGCAGCCAGGGTGAGGGAGGTCTTCGCGCCGGCGCCCGGCGTGCCGTACGAGGCCAGCAGCAGGCCCTATCCGGGGGGCGGCGCGGTCCATGAACTGGAGCTGTACCTCGTCGTCAGCAGGTGCGAGGGCCTGGACCGCGGCGTCTACCACTATGACCCGCTCGGCCACAGGCTCATCACGCTGCCTGCCAGGACCGAGGACGCGCAGGCGATGCTGGCCCTCGCAAGCACGGCGACGGGCGGTCTCGTACGGCCCGACGTGCTCATCACCATCACCGCGCGCTTTCAGCGGATGTCCTGGAAGTACTCCGGCCTGGCCTACGCCACCACGCTGAAGAACGTCGGCGTGCTCTACCAGACCCTCTACCTGGTGGCCACCGCGATGGGGATGGCTCCCTGCGGCCTTGGCAGCGGTGACACGGATCTGGCCGCCCGCACCTTCGGGCTCGATTGGGCGAGAGAGTCGTCGGTCGGCGAGTTCCTCATCGGCGGGGCCCCGCGCGACGCGGCGCTCGCCGCCGCTCGCCTGGAGACCGGCGCCCGCAGCGGCGAGGAGACCGTGCGAGTGGCGCGGGCCAAGGGATGGCTGGAGGATGATCCGATCTCCACCGGTGGTTGATTCGGGGCCCCAGAAGGCGGCACGATCAGTATGAAACCGTGATGCACCCGGACATACGGAGAGGCCGCCCGTGGCTCACGAGGGTGAAGGACAGGTCAGGTGGCTGTCCAGGGGCGTCGTCGCGGTGACCGGGGCGCTGTGGGCGCTCACCCCCCTCGCATTCCTCGTCGCCGGTGACGTCGGCAGGGCCCTGCTGTCGGGGATCTTGCTCGGTGGGCTGCTGGTGGTCTACGCGCGTCTCGTCGTCAGGCAGATCACGGGAGCCGGCCCGCGGCCGAACCGGATACGGACCTTCACTCTTTTCGCGGCGTTCGTCTACGGGGCCCTCCCGTTCCTGGGCTCGGTCTGGATCTACACACCGTTCATCGTCGCCACCGCGGGGCTGCTCCTGCTGCGGTTCCGGCTCGCCATTGGTGTGCTCCTCGCGGTCGCCGTCGCCGAGTTCCCGCTGACCCGGGCGATGCAGGACCCCTCACCCGTGGCCGCGCTGCAGAACAGCGCCGGAGTGTTCGCCGCCGCGGTGGTCGCCGCCGGGCTGGTCCGCTACGCCACATCGGTGCGGGAACTGCGTGAGCTCCGGGCGGCGCTGGCGGAGGCGGCCGTCGACCAGGACCGGCTTCGCATGGCGGGGGAGCTGCACGACCTGCTCGGCCAGACGCTGGCCTCGATCACGCTCAAGACAGAGCTGGCCCTCGCCCTGGTGGACCTCGACAGGAAGCGGGCTGTCGGAGAGGTCGAGTCCGCGATCGCCATCGCCGACGAGGCGCACGAGGAGATCGGCGACGTCGTGGCGGCCAGACACTCGCTCGATGTGGGCGCGGAGCTGTCGGCGGCCGTCGCGCTGATCGAGCTGACCGGCGCCCGGTGCGACCTGCGCCTGGGGCTCAGCGAGATCGACGAGGAGACCGGCGACGCGCTCGGCTGGATCGTACGCGAAGCGGCCACGAACATCGTCAGGCACAGCGACGCCCGTCACTGTCTCATCGAGCTGGACAGAACGGAAGGACGGATCCGCCTGCTGATGCGGAACGACGGAGCCAGGCGCGACGCGGGCAGGCGGTGCGGCTCGGGGCTCGCCGGGCTCCGGCGGAAAGTGGCCAGGCTCGGCGGATCCCTGCAGGCCGGGACGACCGGCGACGGCGGGTTCGAAGTGCGGGCGTGGCTGCCCGTCGTACACGATCAGGAGAGAGTGGTCATCGTTGATTCGTGTCTTGCTGGCTGAGGACCACGGCATCGTCCGGGGCGCCCTGGCCGCTCTGCTGAACCTCACGGGCGACATCGAGGTGGTGGCCGAGACCGGCAGGGGTGACGAGGTCGTCGCCCACGCCCGCGCCGCCGCGCCCGACGTCGCTGTCATCGATATCGAGATGCCGGGTATCGATGGGATCGAGGCGACCCGCCGTCTCCGGGAGGTCATGCCGGCCTGCCAGGTGCTGATCCTCACCGCGCTCGCCCACACCCGGCTGCTCAAGCGGGCGATGGAGGCGGATGCGAAGGGCTTCCTGCTGAAGGACGCCCCCACTGAGCGGCTTGCCGAGAGCATCCGCAGGGTCGCCCAGGGGGAGCGGGTGATCGACGCGTCCCTGGCCCTGGCGGCGATGAGCAGAACGGCCACACCGCTCACCGACCGGGAGTCGGCCGTGCTGGGCCTGATCGGCTCGGGGGCGGGCACGGGGGAGATCGCCGCAAAGCTGCACCTGTCGGCTGCGACGGTCCGTAACTACATCTCCAGCGTCATCACCAAGACCGGCGCCCGGAACAGGACGGACGCGGTGCGCATCGCCGTGGAGGCCGGGTGGATCGAGGCGGCACGGGCCAGGTGAGTGCCCCACCCTGATGACCTTCTTGCACGCGATCACGCGCGGCCGGAAACGGAGAAGTGCACAGGTGTGCTCCCGCGACAAAGATCGTGTGCGGGTTATGACCTGCGCACATTGCCGGGAATTTCGTGATCCATCACGCGCCCGAGGCGAGCGGGGGATGGCGTTCTCCAGGTGCTCCTCGGCGTCCGCGACCACGGTGTCGCGTAGCCCGTAGCGGCGCCGCAGCTCCTCCTCCAGCTCGGTGTGGACCCAGCGCAGTCAGCGCGCCCAGCGTGACGCACGTCCAGCACGATGATGTCGGGCCGCTCCCGCGCCACCGCCTCGAGCGCCGCCCTTCCGCTGGATGCCGTCTTCACGGCGAAACCATTCAGGCTGAGCGCCTCGGACAGCAGATCGCGGATGTTCGGCTCGTCATCGACGACCAGCACCTTCGCGGCGGGGGATTCAGTCATGGCATCGTTCTACGCGGTCCGTGTAAGAGCAGGCTGGAAGATCATTTTCCGGGCGGCCCATGATGGCGTCGAGTTCGGCCATGGTCAGCGGGGCTTCGGCCATCGGCGTCGCATCCGGCCGCGCGCGCAAGCCGTTGAGCACCAGGAGCAGGTAGCGTCGAGCGTACTCGACACGCGGTGGCACCTCGGCATACGCGGTTCTGGTGAGGAAACCGTCGCGCCGCGGATGCGCCAAGTCGCCGACGAACTCGTCGCCGCCGCCGTGGAGGAGGACCTGGACAGGTTCGCCACCGTAGGCTTCTCCGTCGGCGGCCCCGTGGCGGTGCGCGCGGCCACCCGTCACCCCGACCGGATCTCCAGCCTGATCCTCAGCGCCACCTACACCCATCTCGACAACTACATGCGCGTGCTGAACGAGGTATCGGCGGGAGTGATGGGGCCATGGCCGCGCAGTTCGACCTGTTCGCCCGCGCTGACGTCCGCGCCGACCTCGCCGGCATCCAAGCCCCCACCCTGATCATCGCCACCACCGAGGACCGGCTCGTCCCCCTCTCCCACCCAAAGGACATGGCCGCCCGCATCCCGGGCGCCCGCCTCACCGAGGTCGGCACCGGCCACCTGCTGCCCCTCGAGCAGCCCCAGGAATGGGCCAAGCTCATCACCTCATTCCTCGACGAGGTCGGCGCCTGACCGGCGCAGCATACGGAGCCGCCCCCGAACCCCCGCCGCACGCGGGCAGGCCAACGGCGGTGTGACGTTGACGCGCACAGCTCCTGCCATGCCGGGCCGGGACGCCGCCCACGCAGCAGCCATGCTCGCCTGGACCCACGGTGACCTGCGGTGGCAGATCACTCGTGCGATGTCCGACGTCACGTTACGACGACGTTTCCAGTTACGTCAACCAATGAAACAAATTATTACAGAAAGCCATTGACTCTAATTGGACGCCCTTCTTACAGTGAGGGCGCATCACCCGATCATGTGAGGGCGTCGCCGGGATTCGCGCCCTCACACCACCGAGAGGGCCGCGTGAGGTGCGCGCGCCGTCGATCTCTCATGGGATCGGATCGGCGCCTCTTTGCCGCCGTTCGCTCTCCGCGCCGGGTCCGTCCGGCGTCCCGGCCGCCCCTGGGCTGGAACGCCGTCACGCCGGATGCCGGCACCGACCATCTTCACGATCCGTCTTGTCCCCCCACAGGAAGTGAGAAGTCGTGAAACCGTCCACGCCCAGCCGTTCCGGCCGCGTAGCCGCGCTCGCTGCAGCGGCGACCCTGCCCTTACTCGCGGCCGTCGCCATCACCTCGGCCGTCTCTCCCGCAACCGCCGCCGCCGGCGAAGCGCCCACCGCGGGCGGCACCTACCGCATCGTCGGCGGCCAGGGCGGCATGTGCGTCGAGATCAAGGACCACAGCACCAGCAACGGCGCCAAGGCGCAGCAGTCGGCCTGTGGTGCCGCCACCGCCACCGGGCAGCAGTTCCGGGCCGTCGCATCCAGCGGCGGCCGGTTCAACCTCGTCAACGTCAAGAGCACCCGCTGCCTCGACGTGACCGGCGCCAGCTCCTCCCCGGGGGTGCAGCTCCAGCAGTGGGGCTGCGGCAGTGGCGACAAGGCCAACCAGCAATGGACCTTCCGCGGCGCAGGCGACGGCCTCTACCAGATCGTCGGCACCAACGGCCTGTGCGTCACCGGCTCCTCCGGCGCCGACGGCGGCGCCGTCACCCAGGACACCTGCGGCTCGGGCGCCGGCCAGCAGTGGGCGTTCCAGCTTCCCTCGGGCTCGACTCCGACGGCGACCCCCACCAGTACCGGGCCGCGCACCTGGTCCGACACCCCGGACGGCTTCGCGGCCCTGCCTGGCCTGGGCCGCGGGCCCACCACCGGCGGCGCGGGCGGGCAGACCGTCACCGTCACCAACCAGGCCGACCTCAATCGGTACGTGACGGCCGCCGAGCCGTACATCATCAAGGTCGCGGGAACGATCAACATCAGCCCGAAGGGCACCGAGCTGCGGGTGTCGTCGAACAAGACCATCGTCGGCGTCGGCACCAGCGGTGAGATCGTCGGCGGCGGCTTCTTCCTCAAGGCGGGCGTCAACAATGTGATCATCCGCAACCTGACCATCCGGGACACCCGTATGCCGGACGACGACCCCGGTGACGACTCCTACGACTATGACGCCATCCAGCTCGACACGGCCGATCACATCTGGATCGACCACAACCGGCTGACCAGGATGAACGACGGCCTCCTCGACAGCCGCAAGGACACCACGAACCTCACCGTGTCGTGGAACCAGTTCTTCGAGAACAACAAGACCTTCGGCATCGGCTGGACGGACAACGTCACGTCGCAGATCACGATCCACCACAACTGGTTCCAGAACACCAACTCGCGCAACCCGAGCGCCGACAACATCGGCAACCTGCACATGTACAACAACCACCTGCAGAACATCACCGGGTACGGCAACTTCGTGCGCGGTCTGACGAAGGCCGTCATCGAGAACAGCTACTACGACACCGTGAAGGACCCCTACTACGTCGAGGAAGGCGAACTGGTGCAGCGTGGCAACATCGTCGTCAACAGCACCTGGGGCAGCGGCAAGGTCAAGGAGAAGGGCAGCGCGTTCGACCCCAAGAGCTTCTACTCCTACACCCTCGACCCGGCGGCCGACGTACCGGCCCTGCTCCGGGCCTACAGCGGGCCGCAAGCCAACATCGGTACGTGATGGACGAGCGGTGAGCTGAACGCTCCGCGACACTGCGCTCATCCCGACCGCTATCACAACCGTGGCGATCACACCCGCGAGACGTGTCACCAACATGCGCGAGCTCAGCCGATCCATGGCTCATGCCGCCGCCCCGCGCGTCGCGGGGCGGCGGCCCATGAGGTGGTCCAGTTGTCAGCCGCCGATGACGGATCATCTGTCGGCGTCGCGGGTGAGCACCTGGCGCACGTCGGCGCGCGGGACCAGCGTGCGGAGCGCGGCGACGACGCCGGTGACGTGCAGGCCGGCGGTGAACGCCTTACGCGCCGCCGGGCCGGCGCCGGCGCGGCCATGGTGCCGACGCCCACGCCCAGGTCCATCCGAAGTGGCGCGAGGAAGAACAAGCCGGCCGCGGGGGCGACGCGCGTGGTACAGCGGCTCGGGTGAGCGGTTGTCATGTGGAAACTCCACCTCATTGATGGCGTTGGTGGGGTGCCGGGAGCATGCCGGTCACGCCACGCGCTGTCAGGCCGTCCGTCGCCTGCTCGTCGAACTCGAACACGCCGAGGCCGTAGCGGACCGCCGGGGTAGAGCGCGGCCGTCGTGCAGGGCTTCCAGGCCGTCGATCGACACGCCGATCCCCCGCAGCCCCGCAGCGGCCCCGGCCCGCAGCCGGGCCGGGGTGAGCGCCCGCGCCCCCATCCGCATGCTCTATGAAGTTGATCTCTAGGCAAGACCACTTCTAGCAGGGACTTCGCGGCGTTCTGGCACCTTCGCTCAATCCAGCGAGCCGTCCAGACGATCACACACCGCGGCTGATCGTTACCGGAGAAGGCTCATTGTCAGGTTGCCGGCATGTCCTCGATGATCCACTGGATCCCATGCGGGATAAGAAAGTCGAGGAAGGCGGTCGGGTGGTAGGCCTGGGCGGGTGCGAGTACTCCCGGCTTGGCAGGGTCGGCGATGAGACGGCGGGCGCTTTCGACGGCGATCACCGCGGTCGTGCCGTAGGTGTCGGGACCCTGGACGATGCCGCGGGCGCGGCGGCCGTCGGTACTGGTGGCGTCGAGCACGTAGGTGAAGTGCTGGGTGCGGCGGCTGTCCTCATCGGGTCCTTCAGGCAGGCTTTCGATGATCTCCGGTGTGAGCGGGGTGTTCAGCCGATCGCCCAACGCCGCCTCGGTCAGACCCTCGACATGCCGGACGCGGATGTGACGGGGAATGGTCACCACTTCCGACACAGGGAAGGCCATCACCGGGGTCGCCTCCGACTGTCCGGGCAGCCTGATCGCGGTGTGGCGGGCGGGCATGCCGGGGCGCCAGTCGCCGTCGTCGTAGGCCATGCCTCCCGCCTTGATGGCGTCGATCGTTTCGACCACCGAACGCAGCGAGCCGCGCGACATGCCGCCGCCCCCGACGACCACGTGGGTGGTGATGATCTCTTCGACCGGTTCAAGGCGGTCGGCCAGGATGTGGGCCATGAGGTCTACCGGGACGCAGCCGTCGTTGGCGGCGGGTACGACGGTGACCCCGGCGTTCTCCGCCTCCGTGGTGAAGGTGTCGAAGACCTTCTTGACGTAGAGCTGCTCGCCTGAGGTGTCGACGTAGTGACAGCCGGCGGCGATCGCGGCGCGGACCACGGCCTCACCTGACGAGGTGAATGGTCCGGCGCAGTTGATGACGCCGTCGCAGCCGCGGAACGCGCTCACAAGCGCCTCATGGTCGCTGGTGTCGGCCAAGCGCCGTTCCGCGCCGGGGAGGCCGACCGCCGAGGCGGCCTCCTCCAGGCGCGCGAGATCACGTCCGGCCAGGACCGTCTCGATGTCGCGTCGTGCCAGTTCGGTGAGCACGAGCTTTCCCTGGTATCCACTCGCGCCATAAACGGCGATCTTCATGTCATCTCCTCGCGATGGGAGCTGCGCGGTTGCTCAGCCCACCAGCACAGTAAGGCGCCGACACAAGACGATTGAATGCGTGATTCGCTCTAGAATTTGCGTCATCGTCTTCTCCGAGATCGTCGTTGGTTACACTGGCTGCGTGGATGTTCTGTCTGATGTGGTGAGTGCGGCGCGTACCGGTCGACCCCACTCGGGCCGGGTGACCAGGTCCGCTCCCTTCGCCCAGCGGTTTCCGCCGGTGCCGTCCGCCGGGTTCCACATCGTTCTCCAGGGAACGTGCTGGCTTCTCCCGTCTCAGGGTGAGCCGATCGCGCTCGGGCCGGGCGACGTGGCGTTCCTGCCGCGCGGATCCGCACACGGTCTGGCCGACGAACCGTCCACCCCGGTAAGCGAGCCGCCCACAACGCTCACCGGAGTCCATGATGGCCGCAACGACGAAACGGCAGCCGACCGGCCGCCGACGGTGGTCATGCTCTGCGGCGCCTACCTCCTGGACGGAGCCGGGCCACATCCGCTCCTGAACGACCTGCCCGAGGTCATCCACCTACCGACGCGGGTAGGGCGCCACAGGGAACTCCGCGCCGCGGTCGAACTCCTCGGCGTGGAACTGGACCGCGACGCCCGCCCAGGCTCCGACACCATCCTGCTCACCCTGCTGGATCTTCTCCTGCTCTACATCCTGCGCGCGTGGTTCGAAGAACAGCGCGTCGCCGGCCACTCCGCCACCGGCTGGGCCGCGGCCCTGCACGACCCCGCCGTCGCCGCCGCCCTCCGCGCCATCCACGGAGACCCCAGCCGGCAATGGACCGTCGAGGAGTTGGGCGCGCAGGCACGCCTGTCCCGCGCGGCCTTCGCCCGGCGGTTCACACATCTGGTCGGCCAGCCACCGCTCACCTACCTGACATGGTGGCGGATGACCACCGCCGCCCGGCTCCTGCGCACCTCCGACGCCCCCGTCAACACGATCGCCCAGCAGGTCGGCTACAGCTCGCAGTACACCTTCACCCATGCCTTCAAACGCCAGTACGGGTCACCGCCCGGCAGTTACCGGCACCACGCCGGCTGAAGCACAACACCCACGTAGGGATCTTCGAGGTTTGGCGGCCTATGACACGTTGGTTAGCGGCACCCTATCCATGATCTCGGTCGGCCCCTCGGGCAGCGGATGCTCGGTCCACTCCCCGTCCTTGACGTGCAGCAGGTACGGCCGGCGATCCTGGACGGGGTTGGCCGCGATCCACACCCCTCCCTCTGTGTCCGCCCGCGCAACGGTCAGCGCGGTCCCGGGCATCGGGCGCTCCACCCGTCTCCACTGCCCGCCCTCCCAGTGCAGGACCACGCCCTCCTTCGCCATGGAGTGCATGCAGGCCCCGGGCCTCTCCACCGGGACCGAACCCACGGCCCAGGCGTCATCACGAGCGGGTACGACCAGGGCCTGGATCGAAAACCCGCGGCCACCCTGTACTGACGCAGCCCGCGGTGGTGGGGCTGGGAGACGGAGCTGAGACCCGGGGCAAAGGGTGAACGCTCCACCACGAACCCTCCCACCGGATGGCCTGGGTCGCGCCGTCCGCCTGCTGGATCGCCCAGACCTGTCCCGGCCCGGAAGCGGCGACCCGCTGTTCCTCGCCTCCTGGGCATTGACGATCAAGGCCGAGAGGTGTTGACCATCTCCCGCGGCAAAGTTGTCTGGCCCGGCTGGTTCGCCCTCGTTTCTCGCACACGGGGGGGCGGCACCGAATGACACGAATCAGCTTGTCGAGCCCGACGATCATGGCATCGGCCGGTCACGCGGCGGCCTGACCACCAAGACACACGCGCTGGCCGACGGCAAAGGCCGCCCGCTCGTGGTGCTTGTCAGCCCTGGTCAGGCCGGGGACTCGCCGGCGTTGCCCAAGCTGCTCGCCGAGCTGCGGGTGGCCCGCAAAGGCCCCGGCCGGCCCCGCACCACGCCTGAACTGCTGCGGGGACAAGGCCTATTCGTCACGTGGCCATCGAGCGATGCTGCGGGCGCGTGGCATCAAGACGGTCATTCCTGAGCCGGAAGACCAGGCGGGGCACCGCCGGCGTCGTGGCTCCCGGGGTGGCCGGCCCGTCTCCCATGACAGCGAGGACTGCAAGAACCGCAACGTCGTGGAACGGTTCTTCAACCGGATGAAGAACTTGCGCGGCCTGGCCACCCGCTACGACAAGCATGCCGTTGTCTACCGCGGCGGCGTTGTCCTCGCCGCCATCCCGGATTGGCTGAAGCGGCCATGAGGCGCGGTTACCCGCCGTTGTGTCCGTGATTCAGCGGACACGTAAGTCCTTCGGTCGCTAGAGTTGAAGCTGTTGCGGAATCCCGTCCGCCTGGGGAATTGAGGAGCACTGATGTCTACAACGATGACCGGAGCTTCCGTTCGCCCCTTGGTGACCGCAGTCGCAGGCTTGTAACGCCGCGCGTGTAGCAGCAAAGTCAGCACACATCCCGGTCGCCGGGGCGAGGTGACACGTGTCACCGGCCCTTGGCGCTGTTTGGCGTCTCCGTTCGCCTTTCCGGGAGTTCTGCTGTGTCCGCTCGTCATTCTTCACTGCTCCGTGTACGTGTCCTGGTCGAACGCCTGATCGCTGCCCCGTTCGGCAGGAAATCTCAACGGTCGAGGTCAGCTCCGCCTGCTCCGAACTCCGCTGATCAGACTGTCAACCGGAATGTCCGCCTGCTGAGCTGGTTCAACTTCTTCGGTGACTTCCGCATGTACGGGCCGATTATGGTCATCTACTTCGCGGAAGTCACCGGCTCGTACACCGCTGCCGCCAGCCTCCTGGCGGTGAAGATGCTGTCTTCGGCAGCGTTCGAAGTCCCTACCGGGGTGCTCTCCGACCGCCTCGGCCGACGCGGCACGATGATCGCCGGTGCCGTCGTCATGGTGGCCGCCCATCTCGGGTACGCCGGCGCTTCGGGCTACGGCCTCCTCCTGGCAGCTGTTGTGCTGGAGGGATTGGCGACCTCACTGTGGAGCGGCAACAACGAGTCTCTGCTCTACGACACGTTGCTCGAAGCCGGCCGGGAGGAGGAGTTCCCCCGGCACTCGGGCCGGGTGAACTCGATGTTCCAGATCGCGCTCGCACTGGCGGCAGCCATAGGTGGCGTGGTCGCCGGCGCGTGGTCGCTGCGTGTGGTGGTCGTGCTGTCGGTCGTGCCGCAGGTGCTGTGCGTGCTCGTCGCCTTGCGGGTCCAGGAGCCGCGGGTGCACGGCCCGCTGGAATCGAACGTGCTGGTGCATCTCGGATCGGCCCTGCGCGGCATCCGCCGTAATCCGGTGCTCCGCCGGATGACTCTGGTGTCGGCGCTTCGTTACAGCAGCGAAAGCGCGGCCCAGTTGTCGCCTGTTTTCGTGGCAGGGCTGTGGCCGCTCTGGGCGCTGGGCCTGTGGCGCACCTTCGGCCATGGCGTGGCCTTCGTCGGCTTCCGCGTCAGTGGTTGGATGATCGGCCGGGTGGGCGCGGCCCGCACCCTGCTGTTCGGTGAGCTGTTCGACAACGTGGCGAACTTCGTGGCGCTGGTCAAGCCGACGGTATTTTCGCCCGTGCTGCTTGGATCACCGGCCTACGGCATGTCGACAATCGCCCAGCAGACGTTGCTGCAGCGCGAGTTCACCGACCGGGAACGCGCGACGATGGGTTCGCTTGCGTCGCTGCTCGGCAGCGTGCTCTACGCGCTCGTCGCCCTGGGAGCCGGCCTGGTGGCAGACCGTTGGGGCATCGTTCCGGCGTTGCTCGCGATCCAGGCGGTGGTGCTGATCGCACTTCCGCTCGCCTGGTGGGTGCACGCGCACGCTTCTTCGCTCCCCACGGGCGCTGGGACGGTGACGGGATGAGCGCCTTCTCTGCCCCGGCCAGGACTGCGGTCGACGTCGCTGTGCTGCAGGGTGAGATCGAAGCGATTATCGGCAGGCGCAGGGTCGGTCAGCAGGCGGAGGCGTCAGCCTGCCGCCGTATTGTCGGCGGCGCCTGATCCCCTCAGCGCGGTGTCACGAGCGTTGGACGGAAGTGTCACACCCGCATCGCCAAATGTGTCACGCCGGATTTTGCCGCGATATGGCCCCTTGTCGCGGAGGGTGTCACGAGGGGGTGTCACGCACCTTGCGCACCCAGAGATATCCCACCACGGCACCGATGAGGGCTGGAACGATTATCCAGCCCACGACCGAAAGCACCCATGCCAGCACAGAATACTTGGCATTCGACGGAGAACGGATACCCACGAGTATCTCGTAAGCCTCCACCCAGCCGATCACTAGACCAGATATCAGGAAGAGCGCAACGACGGCAATGAGCAGCCACTTCATCTCGCGCCAGAGCCACTTGCCGAGGCTGCGAAAGCCGGCAAGCCGTGATGCCCAGCGCTGGCGAAGCGGCTTTCTCTGGCTGCGGGGAGCCGGTGAGGACGACGATGGCTGCGTCATGTGCGGAAAGTAACCGCTTGGCCATGCATGCCGAAGGAGCCCGTCTGGGGGTTTCCCAAGATTAGGAACTGGCGTCGGCCAACTTGGTGAGGCACGTGAACACAGGGCGGGTGATCACGGGCGAGGCGCCCGGCGGTCCCGCCGCTCTTCGAGTTCTTCCGCGCTCACCGGGATGAGCATCGGCTGCCCAGCCACACCGAACATCGTGACGACGAATTCGGTTTCGGCGTCCGGGAGGTTGTTGGCGTCCTGGTAGTGGATGAGATCGCCGCCGGGCTCCCAGAACGACTCCCCGGCCTTGATGACCCGCTGTGGTTCGCCTTCCAGTTCGAAGAGCATCTCGCCTCTGATCAGGTACCCGAACGTGGGACCGGTGTGGCGGTGCGGCGGGTTGCCCTCACTGCCCGGCGGCAGAATGACCAGGATCGTCATCGCCTCGGCGTTGTCGGGCATCGGCGGCGGCGACGGCACCGACGAAATGAGCTCGATCCTCGGCGGCGGAGTAGTCGCGTCGGGATTCTCGAGGTGGTGCGGATGTTCGATACTCATGGGCTACTTCGCCCCTCTCCGGTTGTTTCTGGTGCCGGCCAAGACAAGCGGTGCGGTCATCTATGGGCCGATGGTGGCGAGATCGTCGCGCCCGCAGGCGAACCCCGTACTCCATGGAGCGTCACGCGCGCGGCGTGCGGTCTGCTTTCAGCCAGTCGGTGTAGTGGGTGGGGGCGATGCGGGCGCCCTGCTTGGCGGTGAGGACGTCGCCATGGACGACGGCGAACATGCCGGCGGTGTCGTCGGTGGTCACCGAGCGCTTGTCGCCCTTGAAGGCGAGGGTGATCCGGCCCAGTTCGTCCAATGGGTACCGGTCGGGCCCGGCCAGATCGAGGGTGCCGCCCAGGGGTGACCCGGCCGCGACGTCGGCGACGGTGGCGGCGACGTCCGCCGCGGCGACCGGCTGGAGGGGAGTGCGAGGCAGGCGAATGGTGTCGTTGTCGGCAGTCCAGGACAGGATGGCGTCGATGAACTCCATGAACTGGGTGGCGCGGACGATCGAGTGGGGGACGGGGCCGGCCTTGAGGATGTCTTCCTGGAGGGTCTTGGCGCGGTAGTAGTCGAGCTCGGGCACCTGGTCGGTGCCGACGATGGACAGGATGACGAAGTGCCCCGCGCCTGACCGCCGGGCCGCAGCCAGAAGGTTGTCCATCGAGGTCTGGAAGAACGCGGGGGAGGCGTCGTCGAAGGTCGGGGAGTTGGTCAGGTTGACGACCACGTCCGCGCCCTCCAGCGCCGCGTCCACGCCCTGACCGGTGAGCACATCGACTCCGGTGGACAGCGAATGCGGTACCGCCTCGTGCCCGGCCGCGGTCAGGTTCTGTACGACCTGAGACCCGATCAGCCCGGTTCCACCGATGACAGCGAACTTCATGGCACTTCCTGCCCTTCCTCGGCGTTCTATGTCCGCGTAACTCGGATACCCGTTATCTGAAATAGGAGGGTGGATTCAGAGTAAAGAAATGAAGATTCCTGGCGGGGCGAGTGGAAAATCCGCCGCCGCGCCGCACTGCGCCCTGCGACACCTCACGCGCAGCCGCGCCCGATCGACGCCATCGTGCGCACGGCCGGAGGTTTCGCACCAGGCATGGCGGTGAATTCTTGAGCTTATCTCCCGTGCCGGAGATGAAAATGACCAGAAGTTTCTCCGGTTTTTGTGCGGCTGGTGTTTTCCGTGAGCACATGGTGGGCGCCCGGCGGCTCGGCCCAGTTCTCGCCATCGGTGGTGAACCTGATCTACTGAGTGCCGGGCTCAGCCGCGGGCGGCCTCTTCCATGACCTTGCGCGCGTCGCGTTCGAACGACGCCCGCGCCCTGAGCGTGAGGAGCCCGCCGGCGACCATCGGGATCACCAGGATGTACATCCCGGCTAGCAGCGACCCGAGCCGGTCCGAGGCGATGCCGACGACCAGCGAGCCGAAGGCGCCGCCGCCCGTGATGAGCAGTTGCAGGACGGCGAAGCCGAGCCCGCGTGAGGCGGCCGGGACTACGTCCGCCAGGCACGCCGTCAGGTTGGGGGTCGCGATGGCAATCAGCGAGCAGGAGAGCAGGACCAGCGCGGTCATCGCGCCGATCGACTCCGTCGACAGCGCTCCGGCCAGGACCAATGAGCCTGCCGTGATGCCGCTGCCGCCGGCGAGCAGGCGGCCGCCCTTGCGGGTGCCGTGCCACTTCCTGCCCAGCCACGAGCCGGCCAGGGTGCCAGTCAGCGTGCCCGCGACCGTGATCAGTCCGCTCAGCGAGCCTGCCGTGCCCGTGCCGACGCCGAAGGTGCGCACCATGAAGGTGGGCAGCCAGTAGAAGATCCCGGCCAGGCCGAGAGTGAGCAGGGACAGGCCGGCGCAGACGAAGACCAGGGTGGGGATGGCGAGGACCTGCCGGAACTGCCGCCAGAACGGCGGCTTGGCCGGGGGCGCGGCGGAGGCGGTGGACGTGGACGTGACGGAGGTCGGGTAAGCGGGTGTGAGGGAGGCCGGGGACGCGTCGCCGGCCGCCACCAGGCGGTCGAGCTCGCCGCGGCGCGGCTCGCGCAGCAGCCAGACGAGCAGGGCCGTGAGCACGCCCGGCACCACCATGACGAGGAACGCCGTACGCCACGAGAACGCCTCCGCCAGCACCCCGCCCAGCAGCGTCCCGACACCCCCGAGATGCATGGTGACACGCGTGAGCCCGTACGCCTTCGCCCGGCTGACCGGCGGGTAGTAGTCGGCCAGCAGGCTGCCCGCGGCGGGGTTGTCGATGTTCTCGGCCGCGGCCAGCAGCACGCGCATCAGGTAGAACATCAGGAAGCCGGTGGCCAGGCCGGAGCCCAGCGTGGCGATCGCCCAGACGAGGACGACCACCGCGATGATCCGGATGCGGCTGAGCCGGTCCGCCAGATACCCGGCGGGCAAGGCCACCACGGCCGCCGCCAGGGCGGCGGCCGTGGGGATCGAGCCGGCGGCGGTGTCGCTGAAGCCCCATTCGCTCTGGACGGCCGGCAGTACGCCGATGAGCAGGTTGTACTCGATCCGGTCCACGAATCCGACGATGAACAGGACGACCAGCGGCGCCCAGCCGAACGGTGCGCGCGAACGCGCGTCGACGGTGCCGGTGCGCGGCGATCCCAACGTCCCGACCATGCCCACCCTTTCCGCGGGAGATTCTGGAATTCGCCGGGCTGATCGCTGCCTACGTGGCCGCCGTCAGGGAAGAGGTTGCCGGCGGCCGCGGCGCGCAAGTTCGTGTTGATCCAGCGCGGCGGCGATCTACATCGAGGACCGGAACGCCCGAGCGGTCAACGGTCTGGACTGACGCCGGCCTCCGCACGGCTGCCGACGGTGGCGGTGCCGGCACCCTGGGCGGCATTCGAGATCCGCTTTACCGGGCGGACCGCGTCACGACCCGATGGCCGTTCACAACCTGCCGAGGGCCTTGGCCAGCGCGGTCGCAGTGGAGGCGATCACCTTGTCATCGTGCGGGGTGTTGTTCTGGTTGCGGTTGGTGAACACGGACAGGATGATCGGCGTGTTCGATCCAGGTGTCCAGACGATCGCCAGGTCGTTGGCGGTGCCGTAGTTGCTCGCGCCGCCGGTGCCGGTCTTGTCGCCGACCGTCCAGTCTTTCGGGAGTCCCGCCCGGATCCGGTTGGCGCCGGTGAGGCTGGCCTTCAGCCAGCCGACCAGCCGCGCTCGGTCGCTGGTGTGGAGGGTCTTACCGGTGGTGAGCTTGGTGAAGGTCTGTGCGGCCGCCGCGGGGGTGGTGGTGTCGCGCTCTTCACCGGGCTTCCACTCGGTCAGCCTGGGCTCCGGCCGGTCCAGGCGACTCGTCCGATCGCCGGTGGCGCGGAAGAACTCGGTCAGCCCGCGCGGCCCGCCGATCTGCTTCAGCAGCGTGTTGCCCGCGAAGCCATCGGATTTGGTGATCCCGGCACGGCACAGCTGTGCAGGTGTCATGCCGGTGTCGGTGTATTCGGTGGTCTCAGGGGAGTTCGCGGTGAGCTCGGCCATCTCGGCAGGCTTCCAGCGAACCACCTTGTCCATCAGCCCGGGGTCGCTGGTGCGCGCTTTGTGCAGCACTGCCGCGCACGCGAACACCTTGAACATGGAGTTGAACGGGAAGCGCTCGTCGGCCCGGTAGCCGACCGTTCTACCGGTCCCCAGGTCGATGCCCACCGCGCCGATACGCCCGTTATAGGACTTCTCGAGTTCCTGCAGCGTCTGGTTCAGGTCGGAGCCGGAGGGGGCGTTGCTCCCCGTCCGGGCGGCGACGCTGGAGGTACTCCTCTCGCCGGCGGCGGCACTCGCCACATGGGCGGGGCCGCCCAGCAGCGCAGAAGCGGTCAATGTCGCGACTCCTAGTCGGAGTCGGAGGTGTCGTGTCATGCCGAAGAGAAGATCAGAAACCATCCGGGGATGTCCAATATCGATATGAATCATTCCGCCATATCGATATGGATATCGATGCTCGTCTCAAGCGGTGGCACCCACCGGCCCATCATGCCGGCACGGTGTGGCGCGTACCGACGCCTCCGAGTGTCCGTGCTGCGTGGGGGAACGCGCGGCAGGCCGGGCCGCACCCGAGGGGTACGGCCCGGCCTGCGCCGGTGGCCACGGGGGTCATCGCGAGGTCGTCCGCATCACCGTGGCCAAGGCGGGCGACCTTTACGCTGCTGGACAGCTGGCCGATTTGGCCAACTCGATCACACCGTCCGGCCCGGCAGGCTCTACCCGCGGGGCTCGGCGCCCGTGAAGACGCCGGCGAGCAAGAGGGAGCGCGGGCGAACGCAGGGGCTGTGGCGCGGGTGATCCGGTCGGACACGAGGTTGGCCGAGGCGAGGAGGAACGCCAGCGGGAGCAGGAGGAGCCACGCGCTCCAGGGGGAAGGTGGAAGGACAGCGTCGCGGCGCACGACGCCGCACACCGCGAGGAGCTGGGCGATCGCGGCGGGGGCGAGGATCCAGCCGAGCAGCGGCAGGTACCACGGCGGCGACACCGCGCTCATGTCGAAGGGCATCGTGGTGTATCCGCCCAACGGGTCGGGAAACCGCTCGTCGTAGCCGGTGACCGGGTTCAGGACGTAGACGACCGGCATCGCGGCTACGTAGGCGGCCGCTGCACGAGCCGCAAGTATCGCGTGGCGACGGACGGGTCCTAGGCGCGGATGAACCCGTTCACGATCAGCGGCAGCGACGCGTCCAGGCCCGCCACGTTCAGCACGCCCACGTCGGCAGGGTCGCCGACCGAGTAGCCCGCCGCCGTCATCGCCGCCACGACCACGCGGGCGTCACACGCCACCGTGCGCCGGTAGGCGTCCAGTTCCTGCGACGGGTGGGCTCGGCCCGCCCACGTCTCGTTGTCGGTGAACACGACGATGCCGTCCACTGCCATCCGCTGCTCACGCGCCCACCGGAACGGCAGCGACAGGTCGGTGCCGCCGCCGGACGGCCGCCAGCTCTTGATCTCGCGGAGGTTGGTACGCGGGGCCACCTTCGAGGCGTGGACGCTGGTGTCCACGTCGATGACGTGCACATTCCCCTTCTCGATGCGGGCCAGCATGACGGCCAGGGCGCAGCCGACCTCGTACGGCGAACCGATCGACGAACCACCGACCATGACGCCGCCCCAGCTCATCGAACCGGACGAGTCCACCGCGACCAGCAGCCGCCGGCCCGAGGGCTCGACGGTGCCGAACGACAGCTCGTACGTCTCCTCCAGCGCGTCGAGGATCGCCGGGATCGGCGTCCACGTCTGCACGGCGGCGCGCGCGTTCGGCTGGGCGCGGCCCGAGCCGTAGACGCGCAGCGCGAGGAAGGCGTCCATGGGGTGGATGCGCGCCCGAAGGAGCGCCCCCCGGTCGGTGAGCCGGGCGACCGCGCGCCGGGTGGCGTCGCTCATCGGGCGCAGGGCGCCGATGCGGGTCATGCGGGACAGGTTGCGGATGAGCGCGGTCATGCCGACCGTGTCGATCAGCGCCTCCCACACGCTCGGCTCGCGCAGCATCGCGTCCGGCAGGAACTCCCACGGCACCCGCCGCTCGGTCACGACCCGCACCGCCTCCTCGGCCGTGGTGACGGCCTTCGCGGTCAGGAACCGGTCCACCGACTCCAGCACATCACGCACCTCCTCGTCCGGCACGTTCCCGGCGATCCAGCCGAACAGCCGAGCCCGCTCCGGGCCGTCCGCCTTCGGGTGGGCCATGCGCAGCACGTCGCGCAGGTCGAACGCCTCACCCTGCGGGGTCTTCCGTTGGCGGGCCTTGCACACCCGGAACGCGACGCTGTCGGCGGTGTCCGACAGGAACCACGAGGCGAGCGCCGTCCGCAGCGACCGGCCGATGACCGGCGCGGTGCCGCGAGCGGTCGGCTTGCCGCCGAGGTTCTTGTAGTAGCCGAAGAACTGGGCGAGGTGGTCGGTCGTGCGCGCCACCTTCGGCAGCGCGAGCTTGGCGGCCTGACGGGTGGGCGCGTCGCCGTTGGCGTAGGCCGCGGCCAGCGCGAACAGTGCCGGGCGCTGCTTCGGGGCGCGCGGCGGCCGGGCGGTCGAGAGGTCGGTGAGCAACCGCACGACGCGGGGGCCGTCCTCGGCGATCGCCTGGAACAGCATGCCGGCGTTGTCGGCGGTCAGATTTTGCTCGGTGACGTAGTAGGTGCCGCCAGTGGTGCCGAGGACCAGGAAGTCCTCGACACGCTGCCACAGGTCCTTGGCGAACACGTAGCCGCCTGCCGCGTTCTCGACCTGGTCCGTGCGCCCGGGCAGCCGCTGAGTCTGCGGCGTGGCGATTGCGGAAACGCCGGCAAGAGGGTCACGGTTGCGGGCCATGAAGGACCTCCAAGGGGTTCGACCCGCCAGGTGGCGGATGTGGGGGAGGGGAGGGCGGATATGGGTGTGCCGACCGGATCAAGACCGGTGCTCTACCGCTGAGCCATGCGCGGCCAGGCCGCGCAGCGGGGACTTGAACCCCGCGACCGCCGGTACCGGAAGATAACCGAACGACTTCGACCCGCCCTCCCCGCGATTGTCAGCCTTGCCGGGGGCACGGATGTGGGGCTCCTGCCGGGTGCCCAGCCGATCTGGGCGTCCGGCCCGCGAGTGGGCCGGAAAGGAGTCGAACCTTGACCTGTGTGGTAACCGACAGGATTCGACCCGTGCTTTCGGGCAGGGCTGACGAGTGGATCGGTGTGGTTCGGAGAAGACACGGATGTGGGATGTTCACCGGCGTTCAGGTGCTCTGCCGGCTGAGCTACCGGAGCGTTGGCCCCGGGCAGGACTCGAACCTGCGACCGCCCCATTAAAAGTGGTAACCGACGAACTTCGACCCGTGCCCTCTCCGAACCGCGCCGACGACCGTCGAGCCGGGAGCGGATACGGATGTGAGAAGCGGCACCGGATTTGTTCTTTTTTACAGAAAGAGATAACCGATGCCATTCGACCCGTACCTGCTCCGAGCCCGACGGGATTGTGGATTCAGAGGGGGTTCAACTGATCGAAACCGTAGCATGGGACGTCGACGAGAGCGCAAGTTCTTTTACTTGCGCGGTCACGCGGTGAGAGGTGAATACGCAGGTCGCGACGTCAGCGATTAGCCAATGATGGGGCGCGTCATGAACGACTCGGACGCGGGCACCGTTCGCCACCCGGCGCAGCGACTCGACCGGGCATGGCGAACAGGTGACCGGCACGCCGCGGTGATGAAATCGGCGCGCGGCATCGCGGGACAGCTCACGGGTTCGTTCGCGCGGACTCGCCTCCGGGCTCCCGTCCGGCCCTGGTAGGGCAGTGGGCATGCCGCGCGGTGACCTCACCGACGCGGAATGGACGTTGGTCAAGCCTCATCTGCCGCTGGATGAGCGGGGGCCGATCCCCATCTGCGGCGGCGGTTCAACGGGGTGATGTGGCGCCTTCGCATCGGCGGCCTCGTGGCGGGATGTGCCGAATCAGCGAGGCCGCCGCTCGCGGGCAGGAGTTGCGGGCGCAACTGGAACTGCCCGAACCGAACGTTACCCGCTACTCAGCCGCCGCTGAGAGCCGGCACGATAGCCTCCGACGACAACGACCCACTGATCACGATTCGCGCAACCGCCGCCAGATCACCTGCCAACGGTGACGATAGCAGTGTGAGCAAACGCAAAGCTGGCTGGCGGATCGCCCTCGCCGTGCTGGCCGCCCTGGCGGTGGGCGCGGCAGTGGTCGCAGTATGGCGGGCGCGGGCACCGGGTGCCGAGGTCAACCTCGCCGACGTCGTCGCCGTCGCGCTGGCCGGGGCCATGCTGGTGGGCACGGTGGTGGCCTGGGCTTGGCGTTCAACGACCGCGACCACCCCAGCCGCCGATGCCGTGGATGTCGAGGCCGCCGCACAGGTGCTGGCTGGTCTGGTGGAGCGGCAGTGGCGCACTGAAGCCCGCCACCGGCTGCTGGATGACCCCGAACCGATCCCGGTGCACTGGCAGCTCATCGCCGACGAGACGGTGATGAGCCAGCCCCGCCTGATCACCGCCGAGGCCAAGCTGACGTTCACTGGCCGCATGAACGACATCGCGGCCTTGGCGGACGCCTTCCACGGTCTGACCCGGCGGCGTCTGGTCATCGTCGGCGGCGCGGGCATGGGCAAAACCACCTTGGCGATGCAGCTGCTGCTGCGACTGCTCTCCACCCGCGCGGCCGACCAGACCGGCGCCCGCGAGGGCGAGATCGTGCCGGTGCCGGTGCTGCTGCCGGTCTCCGGCTGGGACACCGGTACCCATCCCCGGCTGCAGGACTGGCTCGCCGTCCGCTTGGCCCAGGATTACCCGGCGCTCGCCGCCCCTGAGCTCGGTGCCGGCACCGCCGCCGCGCTGGCGGAAGGCGGACACATTCTGCCCGTCCTGGACGGCCTGGACGAAATCCCCGCACCCGCGCGCGCCCACGTGATCGCAGCGCTCAACGCCTCGCTGACCGCCCGCGACCAGCTCATCCTCACCAGCCGCCGAGCCGAGTTCACCACCGCCATCCGTGAAACGGGCCGGCCACTGACCGCCGCCGCGGTCATCGTCCCCAAGCCCATAACAGCGCAGGCCGCCGCGGACTACCTGACCGTCTGCCTGCCCTCCTTCCCCTCCGCTGCCTGGACCCAGGCCCTGGCCGCACTGCGATCCCGCACCGTCCCCGGCTTGACCCAGCTCACCGCGACCCCACTGGGCTTGTGGCTGATCCGCGCCGTCTATGTCGCCCCCGGAGTTGACCCCGCCCCGCTGACTGGTCCTCTGGGTGCCGACGCCGACGCGCTGCGCGCCCACCTCCTCGACCTGCTCATCCCCGCCCTGATTCAGGCGCGCCCGCCCAGCACCGACCCCGCCCACCACTTCCGGCCTCGACGTGTGCGCGACCCCGACGCCACCCGCCGCCACCTGACCTATCTGGCCCGCGCCTTTCCCCCGGCCGCCACCCGCGACATCACCTGGTGGCACATCGCCCGCACCACACCCCACATCCGGTCAACAGCCGGGCTCGCGACCGGGATCGCGTTCGCGCTCGCGCTCGCGTTCGGGATCGCGACCGGGATCGCGTTCGCGCTCGCGCTCGCGTTCGGGATCGCGACCGGGATCGCGTTCGATCCCGCGAGCGGGATCGAGCTCGCGGTCGACTTCGCGACCGGGATCGGGATCGGGATCACGTTCGGGCTCGCGAGCGGGCTTGTGCGCGCCAGGTCCTGGGTCAACGAAAAACCCGGCTACGCAGACCTGCGCCTGCGCGGACGAACATCCCTTTTCTTCCGCTCTATGAAAGGCGCCCTCGCGTTCGGGATCACGATCGGGTTCGTGTGCGGGCTCACGATCGCGTCGGTGTCGATGCTCGCGGTCGATCTCGATTCCGGGGTGCATCTCGATTTCGCCGACTTCAATGCCGATGGCGGGTTCCAGGTCGGAATCGCCGCCTGGCTCGGGATCACACTGGCGTCCGGGCTGATCACCTGGGCGGAACAACCCACGCTCGAATCGACCAGCACACCCCGCTCCAGTTGGCGAGCCGACAGAGCGCTATCCCTTCTGCGAACGGTCGTGACCGGGCTCGTGACCGGGCTCGTGTTCGGGCTTGCAGCCGGGCTCGTGACCGGGCTCACGATCGGGTTCACGATCGGGTTCGTGTGCGGGCTCACGTTCGGGCTCGGGGCCGGGTTCATGATGGGCAGCCATCACGCGTGGCTGGTCTGCACCATGGCGGTGGCCCGGCTGGCCCTCGAACACCGACTTCCCTGGCGCCTCATGGATTTCCTTGATGACGCTCACCGCCTGGGGCTATTGCGCGCTGTCGGCCCGGTCTATCAGTTCCGCCACGCGGCCCTGCACGACCACCTCGCCGCCGCCGACGCCTCTGGTGGGCCTCTTGTTCCCGGACGCTGAGAGACAAGCCTCCGCGTCCGTGGCCGGCCGGCGCCGGGGCGGTACTGTCCCGCCCGGGATCGAGTATCTGCGTGCGTGGGACGAGCGGGTGGCGGTAGGCCGGGTCTGCGGGAGAAGCGCCTGTACGGCCATGCGGGATCGCCGTGAGAGCCCTCAAACCAGGCTGCGGCAACGCGCCAGACGACCTGTCACGCTGCCATGCCGTGGGGATGCCACTGCCCCCGGCGGTCGAGCACCTCGCGCAGGCCGGTGACGTTGTCGGTCATGATGCCGTCCACGCCCAGGTCGAGCAGGTGCTCCATGCGGGCGGTGTCGTTGATGGTCCACACGTGCACCTGCATGCCGATGGCGTGCGCCGTGCGTACCAGGCGCCTGGTGGCGACGCGCAGGCCGCGGAAGCCGACCGGCACCTGTGCGCACGGGATCCCGGCGCGCGACAGGCGGGCCAGCAAGCGGCCGTAGCCGGAGGTGGCCGCGGCGGCGCGCAGCGCGGCCACGCCGCGGGGCCCGAGCGCCGAGCACACCTCCCGGCCCACCGCCGCCCTGGCCAGCGCCAGGCGCTCGTCGGAGAAGGCGGTCAGGCAGATCCGGTCGTAGGAGTCGGTCCGCCGGATCGCCTCGGCCAGCGGGGCGATGGCCGCCGCCTCCTTGACGTCGATGTTGAAGCGGATCTCCGGCCAGGCGCCCAGGAGGTCCTCCAGCAGCGGGATCTCGTGGACGCCGGCGATGCGGGCCCGCTTGACCGCCCTGTAGGGCAGCTCCGAGATGCGGCCGCGCCGGTCGGTCACACGGTCGAGCGTGTGGTCGTGGAAGGCGACCAGCACGCCGTCGGCGGTGGCGTGCGCGTCGGTCTCCAGATAGGTGTAGCCGAGCCCGACCGCCCGCTCGAAGGCCGCGACAGAGTTTTCCGCGCCCTCCGCGGCGCCCCCGCGATGGGCGAAGGCCAGCGGGGCCGGGTGGTCGAGAAAGGCGAATCTGCGGCTGAGCACGTCCTGAAGTATTCCCTTCCTGAAGGAAACCGGTGATTACGAATCGGGGAGATTCTCCCACTCCTGGCGGCGGGCCTCGGACAGCGCGATGGCGGCGGCCACCGCCACGTTGAAGGAGCCGACCCGGCCGACCTGGGGGATGTAGCAGACGCCGTCGACGGCGTCGAGCAGGGCGGGGGAGCAGCCGTGGTCCTCGCTGCCGACCACCAGGCACACGTCGCGGCCGAGGCCGGCCCTGTGCAGCGGAACGGCCTCGCCGGTCAGCTCGATGGCCAGCACCGTGTAGCCGCTCTCCCTGGCGGCCTTGACCGCCTCGGTGGCCGGCACCGGCTCGTGCCAGGTGACCAGCCGCTCGGTGCCCAGCGCGGTCTTGCCCGCCTTGGGGTTGGTCGGCGGGGTGGCGTTGCCGGCGAGCCAGATCTCGTCCACGCCGAACGCGGCGGCGCTGCGGAAGATCGAGCCCACGTTGAACGGGCCGGTGACCGACTCGAGGATCAGGCCGAGACGGTTTTGCGTGTTCCTGCGCCAGGTGCGGTTGAGCCGTTTGACGTCGGTGGGGCGCAGCTGCCTTCTCATCGGGTCACCTTCAGGATGCGGTAGGCGGCCCGGCTGGCCTCGCGGGAGGCCTGCCAGCCCTGCTCGCCGAGCCAGCGCTGCAGGGAGTCCGAGCCGAGGTGTTTCTGGACGACCAGGTAGGCCACGCCGTCGGGCGTCAGCCGGGTCAGCCACCTGGTGAGCATCTCGTGCAGGGCCTGCTTCCCGATGCGGATCGCAGGATTGGACCAGATTGCCCGAAATTTCACTTCATCTGGCACTTCATCGACATGCGTTGACCTTACTTGGTAAAGGCCAGCGGCTTCGGCGTTCCGGGCGGTCAGCTCCAGGCTGCGCCGGTTGACATCGACGGCCCACACCGTCGCCCCGGGCGCCCGCGTTGCCATGGTCAGCGCGATGGGGCCGTACCCGCAGCCCAGGTCGAGCAGGTCGCCTTCCTGTGGCGGCGGCGGGACGCTTTCCAGCAGCACGCGCGTGCCGACGTCGACGCGCTCCGGCGAGAACACCCCGCTGTCGGTCTCCAGCCGCAGGTGCAGGTCGGGCAGGACGAGATCGACCGAGCCCGGCCTGCTCGCGGTGCCCGGCCGCTCGGAGAAGTAGTGGCCCACGTCGCCAAACGTTACGGGATGCGGGAGCCGAACATGACCGCGGCGCCGGCCACCAGCAGCCCGGCCAGGATCGCGGCCACGATGAACCACTGGGTGATCTCCTGGTTGACCAGCTTGTAGCCGAGCGAGGTGCCGATCTGCTCGTAGACCTCGCGCAGCTCGCTGCCGGACTCGGCGGCGTACGCGCGGCCGCTGGTGCCGTCGGACAGCGACTGCAGGGTCTGCTTGTTGACCGGCACGTTCACCGGCCTGCCGTCGATGTTGACGGTGCCCTCCTGGGTGCCGTACGCGATCGTGGAGACCGGCACGCGGGCCTGCTGGGCCGCCTCGATGGCCTCGTTGACGGACCTGCCGGAGGTGTTGTCGCCGTCGGACAGCAGCACGATCGCGGCGGGCGGCGGGTCGGTGGCGGCCTGCTGGTCGAAGGAGCGCAGGGAGTCGAGGGCGTTGAAGACGGCCTCGCCGATCGCGGTGCCGGGGCGGGTGGTGAGGTTGCCGATCGCGGTGATCACGGCCTGGTGGTCGGTGGTGGGGGAGATGACGACGTTGGCCGAGCGGGCGAAGGACACCACGCCGACGTTGAAGCGGTCGGGCAGCTCCCTGGCGAACGCCTGCGCGGCGGCCTTGGCGGCGGCGATCCTGTTGGGCTGGACGTCGTCGGCGTCCATGGACAGCGACACGTCCAGCGCGATCATGATGGTGGCGCGGTCGCGCGGCACGCGTACCTGGTCGGCGGGTTTGGCGGCGCCGATGACCAGGAACGACATCATGACGAGGAACAGCGCGGGGGCGACGTGGCGGCGCCAGCCGGGCCCGGCGGGGGCGACGAGGTTGAGCAGGGCCAGGTTGGTGAAGCGCACCGTGTAGCGGCGGCGGGCGAACATCGAGGCGATGTAGCCCGCCACGAGCAGCAGCACCAGGACGAACAGCCACAGCCAGCCAGGAGCGAGAAACGTCATGTGGGTCTCCTGTGGGCGAGGTGGCTCGTGCGGCGCTGGCGCAGGACGAACTGCGCGACGTCGAACACCCAGTCCCGGTCGGTCCGCAGCACGAGGTGGGCGATTCCGGCGCGGCGCAGCGCCAGGCGGGTGCCCTCGCGCTGCAGGGCGGCCGCCTCGGCGTACGCTTGCCGGATTTTGGGTGAAAGATGCACTTCGCGTACTTTCCCGGTCTCGGGGTCGGCGAACGCGACCCGGCCCACGTCCGGCAACTCGAGCTCGCGCGGGTCGATCACCTCGACGGCCAGCACCTGGTGGCGGGCGGCCAAGCGCCTGATGGGGCGCTCCCAAGGGCGTTCGGCGTCGGGATCGAGGTCGGGGTGGGCGTCGAGGAAATCGGAGACGATCAGCCGCATGCCGCGGCGCCTGCGGCTGGCCGACAGCACCTCGATGGCCTCGGCCAGGTCGGGCGGGTCGGGGACGATCCGGCCGCGCGGGGCGTCCATGAGCGAGTGCAGCAGCCCGTACAGGGCGGGGCGGCCGGTGCGGGCGGGCATGCGGTGGATGTACTCGTCGTGCAGCACCAGCGCGCCGAACCGGTCGCCCATCCTGCTCGACAGGAACCCGATCGCGCCGACCGCGGACACGACCAGGTCGCGTTTGTCGGTGTCGGCGGTGCCGAAGTCCATGCTGGGCGACAGATCGGCCAGCGCCCAGGTCTCCAGCTCGCGGTCGGCGATCAGGTCGCGCACGTGGGGGACGGTGGTGCGGGCGGTGACGTTCCAGTCCATGCGCCGCACGTCGTCCTCGCCGGGCACGTAGACGCGGCTGTCGCCGGCCTCGCTGCCGGTGCCGGGCAGCAGGCCCTGGTGAGCGCCGTGCAGCAGCCCGTCGAGGCGCCTGGTGACCGTCAGCTCCAGCCGCCGCAGTGCCTGCTCCGCTGTGCTCATCGGTCGCTCACCGCTCCCCATTCGCTTCGCGGCCGCACTTGTCCCTCGCGCGTCCACTGCGCTCACTGCGTCGAGTTCGCTCCGTCGTGCTCAACGGTTCTGGTTCCAGACGACGAGGGGCGGAGGCACGGCGTGCAGAATCTGCTTGACGACCTGTTCGGGGTCCACGCCGTCGGCCAGGGCGTCGAAGGTGAGCATCATCCGGTGGGCCATGACGTCCACGGCGACGTCGCGTACGTCGTCGGGCAGCAGATAGTCGCGGCCGCGCAGCAGCGCCAGCGCCCGCCCCGCCGAGACCAGGCCCAGCGTGGCACGCGGGCTGACGCCGATCTCGATGGTCTCGGCGAGGTCGCCCAGGCCGTACTCGGTGGGGGAGCGGGTGGACATGACCAGCCGTACCACGTAGTCGGCGACGAGCTGGTGCACCGAGACCTGCTCGGCCGCCTCCTGCAGGGCCAGCAGCTTGTCCGGATCGAGCACCCGCTCCGGCACGGGCGGGGTGACGCTCATGCGGTGCAGGATCTCCAGCTCCTCGTGGGCGCTGGGATGCGGCACGCGTACCCGGAACAGGAAGCGGTCGCGCTGCACCTCCGGCAGCGGATAGACGCCCTCGGACTCGATCGGGTTCTGGGTGGCCAGCACGATGAACGGCTTGGGCAGCGGGTGGGTGACGCCCGCCAGGGTGACCTGGCGCTCGGCCATCACCTCCAGCAGCGCGGACTGCACCTTGGCCGGGGCGCGGTTGATCTCGTCGGCCAGCAGGAAGTTGACGAACACGGGGCCGAGCTCGACATCGAACTTCTCGTTGGAAGGGTGGTAGACCCGGGTGCCGATGATGTCGCTCGGCACGAGGTCGGGGGTGAACTGGATCCGGGCGAACGTGCCGCCCACGACGGTGGCCAGGGTGGAGGCGGCGAGGGTCTTGGCGACGCCGGGCACTCCTTCGAGCAGGCAGTGCCCGCGGGCCAGCAGGGCCACGATGAGTCTTTCGACCATGTGGTCCTGCCCGACGATGACACGCCGGACCTCGTCCAGACTTTGACGCAGCAGTGCCGCGCCGTTCTCCCCTGGCAACTCTTCGGCGACGCTCATGACGCCATTCCACCAAACGAGCCGCAAACGTGCACCACGCCACGTCTGTGCTTTCATGGCAAACGTGGCAAGTCCGTTGCAGTACGGAGATCCGCCCCGGCTGGGGCCCTATGTGGTCCAGGCGCGCCTGCACCAGGCGCCGGCCGGTTTCGTCTACCTGGGCCAGGCGCCTGACGGGCGCGCGGTGTCGCTGGCCGTGCTGACGAGGGGGGCCGCGTTCGACGCCGCGGCCCGCGACCGGTTCGTGACCGCGATCAAGGAGGCCGCCGGGGAGCGGTCCGGCGTGCGCGGCTGGCTGGGACGGGCGGCCAGGCCGCGCGGCGGCGCGGTGCTCGACGGCATGCCCGAAGTCCTGGACAGCGACAGCGGGCAGGCGCCGTGGGTGGCGGTGCCGTACGTGCCTGGCCGGCCGGGGGCCGAGCGGTTCCTGGAGCCGGTCATGGTGGGCGGCACGCTGATCGGGCAGGCGCACGGCCCCGACTTCGTCCCGTACTGGCTGACCGACCGCGCGCCCGCCCTGCCCAGGCCGGCCACGCAGCGCCGGCCGCTGACCGAGACCCGCAAACGGGTGCTGATGGCCGCGCTGGCGCTGGTGCTGCTGGTGCTGCTGGTGGTGACCATCCTGCTGCTGCTCCTGCTCGGCCGGCGCGACAGCGAGACGCAGCCCAGGCAGCTGCCGCCGACGATGTTCGTGCCGACGCCGCCGCCGACCCCGCAGACGCCGCAACCGCAGCCGTCGCCGTCGCCGTCGCCCTCGCCGACCGAGAGCGGGCAGGCCACGCCCGGCCGTTCACCCGGGGACGACCCCGGCGAGGAGTCGCCGCTGTAATCGGGGGTTGAGCCTCACGTTGCGTGTGGCTCTAGCGTCCGCAGGCATGGAATTCATCATTCACGACACGCTCACGGCGATGGCCGATCTGCTCGGGCGGCCGCTGGAGAGCCGGCCCGGCGCGCTGCGGGAGCTGCTGGCGCCGATGCGCTCGGCGATCCCGATGCCCGGCGACATCGTCGACATCCACCACCAGGGCGGCGGCTTCCGCGTCGACGCCGACGACCCCCGCTACCTGCCCGCCGTACGGCGCATGATCGAGGCCGACGTGCTCGGCCAGGTGCGGCACGAGCTGGAGCGCGCCTCGGAACGCCTGCGCAAGGCCAAGCAGGCCGACTCGCTGCAGGTCATGTTCGTGATGGGCGATCCCGGCGACGAGCACCTGATGAAGGGCTCGGGCGGCTATTACGGCATGGGCGGCGCGCCCGGCTGGCTGTACCTGCTGGCCTGGCCCTCGGAAGAGGTGATCGGCCGGATCGCGCACCTCGCGGTGCACGAGTTCCACCACAGCGTGCGCTTCGCCAACGTGGAGTGGAACCCGGTCACGGTGACGGTCGGCGAGCACGTGGTGGCCGAAGGGCTCGCCGAGGCGTTCGTCCGCGAGCTGTCGGGGCCGCAGGCCATGGGGCCGTGGTCGGCGATGGTGACGGGGGAGGAGTTCGACCGCGCATACGAGCTGATCATGGCGGACTTCGGCCTGGCCGGGATGCAGCACACCTCGGCGTACGTGCTGGGCGACAGCGCCATGCGCAAATTCGGGCAGGAGCCTCGCGGCATTCCCGACATGGCAGGGTACGCGGTGGGGTTGCGGCTCGTCGATCAGGCCCTGGCCGCCACCGGCCTGACCGCCACGGAGGCGACCCTGCTGCCCGCGGCGGAGCTCATGCGGCGCGCAGGCATCCGCTAGCGCCTGCCCGGTACGGCGGCCCCGGCCGGAGCGGCCTGCTCCAGCGGGGCCTCCTGCGGCCGGGCCTTGTTCAGCGGGCCTCCTGCGGCCGGGCCTTGTTCAGCGGGCCTCGTTCGGTGGGGCGTTCAGCCAGGCGAGACGAAGCCGGACTCGTAGGCGGCGATCACGGCCTGGGTGCGGTCGCGCGCGCCCAGCTTGGCGAGCACGTTGCCGACGTGCGTCTTGACGGTCTCCTGGCTGACGACCAGCTCGGCGGCGATCTCGTGGTTGGACAGCCCTTTGGTCATCAGCCGCAGCACGTCGCCCTCGCGCCCGGTCAGCCGGCCGATCCCGGGCACGCCGGCGCCACCGGCCGGGCGGCGGCCGGCCAGCGCCCGGATCGCGGCGGGGAACAGCAGCGACTCGCCCGCCGCGACCAGCTTGATCGCCTGTACGAGGTCGTCCGGCCTGGTGCGCTTGAGCAGGAATCCGCTGGCCCCGGCGCGCAACGCGTCGTAGACGTAGTCGTCGTTCTCGAACGTGGTCACCACGAGCACCTTGGGCGGGTGGTCCAGGGCCAGCAGCCGCCCGGTGGCCTGGATGCCGTCCAGCGCGGGCATGCGCACGTCCATCAGCACGACGTCGGGCCGTTCGCGGCGTACCACGGGCACGACCGTCGCCCCGTCGGCGGCCTCGCCGACCACGGTCAGGCCGGGTTCGGTGTCGATGATGATCCGCAGGCCCGCGCGGATGAGGTCCTCGTCGTCGGCGATCACGACTTTGAGCGGCGTCATGGGCTCGACCGTAGTGGCAGGCGTACCGTGACCGTCCATCCGGCGTCCGTGGGGCCGGCCTGGAGCTCTCCACGCAGGAGCCGGACGCGTTCGCGCATGCCGGCCACGCCCCTGCCGCCGCTGCCCCGGCCGTCGGCGCCGCCGCCGGTCCCCTTGCCTCGGGGGCGGCCGCTGTCGCTCGGGTTGGTGACCTCGAGCCGCAGGTCGTCTCCGTGGACGGCGGCGGCCAGGCGCACCGGGCCGTGGCCGTGCCTGATCGCGTTGGTGAGCGCCTCCTGGAGGATGCGGTAGGCCTCCCTGGAGACCACGGCGGGCACACCGGACAGGTCGCCCACCTCCTGCCGCACCTGGGCGCCAGAGGCGGCGACGAGCTCGTCGAGATCGGCGAGCGTGGCCTGCGGGGCTTTGCCGGTCAGGTCGCCTTCGCGGAGCACGCCCAGCACGTGGTCGAGATCCTCCAGGGCGGCGCGGGCCGACTGCTCGATGGCGGCCAGCGCGCCCCTGGCCGCGGCGGGGTCGCGGTCGAGGATCCGGCCCGCGGCCGCGGCCTGCAGGGTGACCACGCTGAGCGCGTGCCCGACCGAGTCGTGCAGCTCGCGGGCCAGCCGGTTGCGTTCGGCGAGCGTACGGGCGTGCTCCTCGGCGGCCGCCAGGCGCTCGGACGGGGTGGGGCCGAGCAGGACGGGCGCCAGCCGGGCCAGCAGCTCGCCCGCCCCCGCCGCCGCCGCGATCAGCGCCACCAGCAGAGCCAGCCCGCCCAGCGCCCACAGCACCGCCGCCGACCCCGGCGTGACCAGCTGCCCGAGCACCGTCATCGGCCGCCCAATGAACGCCAGCACGAGCGTGAACACCGTGAACGGCACGATCGCCAGCGTGCAGCCGCTCAGCACGCCGCCGACCGCAAGGTGCAGCGTGAACCAGGCGGCGGTGCGGCGGCGTTCCTGCCAGGAGCGCCGCTCCTGCCGCGGCGGCGTCTCGACGCGCGCCCCCAGCAGTCCTTGCGCCGCGCTCACCTCCAGTGCCCGCACCGGCAGGAACAGGCCGGTCACGGCCACGACGGGCAGCACCGCCGCGAACACGCCGACCTGGGCGGGCAGCAGCAGGTTCGCCGGCTCGCCGTGCCGGACGGCCGCGATCAGGACGCCGGCCATCATGTACGGCATCAGCAGCGCCCCGCCCAGGATGAGGCACACCCATCGGCGGAACAGGTTCTTTCTCACATCCGCGATTGTATGTCGACGGTTATTCGCTCTGGGAGTAATGCGCCCTTAGAGAAATGCGCCCCCAGCGAAAAGATTCCATAATTACCGGCCACCGGGTCTAGCGTTTTTTCTTGGAAATGCCCGCAGAGAAAGGTGATGCGTCATGACGGAGACCACCCAGCGCGCGGCCTGGCCTGACCAGCTCAGCCAGCGCCTGCTGAAAGAGCGCATCGTCGTCCTCGGCCAGGAGGTCGACGACGACATTTGCAACCGGCTCTGCGGGGAGCTCCTATTGCTGGCGGCCGAGGATCCCAAGCGGGACATAACGCTTTACATCAATTCCCCGGGCGGATCCGTGTCCGCGGGGATGGCGCTCTACGACATGATGCAGTTCATTCCGTGTGACGTGGCGACGGTGGCGATGGGATTCGCCGCCTCCATGGGCCAGGTGCTGCTGACGGCGGGCGCGAAGGGCAAGCGCTACGCCCTGCCCAACGCCCGCATCGTCATGCACCAGCCGCTGGGCGGCATCGGCGGCTCGGCCAGCGACATCCAGATCCAGGCCGACAACATGCGCTACACCAAGCGCCGGATGGCCGAGATCATCGCCCATCACACGGGCCAGCCGCTGGAGCGCATCCAGGCCGACTCCGACCGCGACCGCTGGTTCACCGCCCAGGAGGCCCTGGACTACGGCATCGTCGACCGCATCGCAGAAGGGATGAACTGAAGATGAGCGGCCGTTACGTGCTTCCCTCGTTCACGGAGCGCACCTCGTACGGGATGAAGGAGATGAACCCGTACAACAAGCTGTTCGAGGACAGGGTCATCTTCCTGGGGGCGCCGATCGACGACACCGTGGCCAACGACGTCATGGCGCAGTTGCTCACGCTGGAGTCGCTCGATCCCGACCAGGACATCAACCTCTACATCAACTCGCCGGGCGGCTCGTTCACCTCGATGACGGCCATCTACGACACGATGCAGTACGTCCGGCCGCAGATCCACACGGTCTGCATCGGCGAGGCGGCCTCGGCGGCGGCCGTCCTGCTGGCGGCCGGCACGCCGGGCAAGCGGGCCGCGCTCCCGCACGCCCGCGTCCTGCTGCACCAGCCGCACGCCGAGGGCGGGCGCGGGCAGGGCAGCGACCTGGAGATCCACGCCAGGGAGATCCTGCGGATGCGTGACCAGCAGGAGGAGATCCTGGCGCGGCACACGGGGAGGGGAGCTCTGGAGGTCAGGAAGGACATCGAGCGGGATCGGATCTTCACGGCCGAGCAGGCCCGCACCTACCGGCTGATCGACGACATCTACGCCTCGAGAAAGCGCACCCTTCTCCCGTCCCGCTGACCCCGCCGCACGCGGGGTGGTCCGCCTCCGGCGCGGTCACCCCGCCAGGGTCGCGTGGGGCCCTAGTACTTCGGGCAGTCCTGCTTGGCCAGAATCAGGCTCATCCCGGCGACCTCGTTCTTGAGCCGCGATACGTAGAAGAGGTAGAGCGCCTTCTTGTTGCCCGGCACGGTGACGGCTGGATACCCGCCCGGACCACGCCGCAGATTGGGGTAGGCGGCCTTCAGTTGCGCCCTGGTGGAGCCGATGCCGATGCCCCGAGGCGTCTTGACGCCGGAGGGAGCGACGATCATGGAAAGGCCGTACTTCTTGGAGATGTACATCCCTACCCGGTAGTTGGGGTACGGGTTCTCCTTCAGGTCCCAGCCCGTACATCTGGCGGAGTCCCCGACTGGTTTGTGGACGATTCTCCCGGTCGCCCTGGCCTTCGCAGCGGTCATGCCGAGCTTCAGGCTGCCATACCCGTACGGCCCCAGCGTCGCCTTTTGGCTGGCGAGCGCCGCGGGCGCGACGGCGACCGGCACGACACCTCCGGCCAGCGCCACCACCAGCGCCGAACGGCCGATCCGCAGGGCGGTCGTCTGCTTCACCGTGGTTCCTCCTTGATCATTGACTCGGCCACCTTAGTGAGAGTTCGGATCTTTTGTGGAGGATTCGCGCGATTGCGGACCTGCGTCGTCGCCCGACCCGCCCGTGACCGGCTCCGCCGCGGCGTCCGCGACCGGGGACGAGGGCGGTGGGGTCTGCGGTGATAGGGGGCCTGAATCCACCTAAAGTGCGACTTGTACACTCTTGACGTTTCTTGGGGGAAAACGGGGGAGTGGCACGTGCCGCTGGAGCAGGTCCTGGTGTTGCTGGCCGCGGCGGCGGGTGCCGGGTGGATCGATGCCGTCGTGGGCGGGGGTGGGCTGCTGCAGCTTCCCGCCATCATGATCACCGGTATGCCGACCGTCGAGGCGATGGCCACCAACAAGCTGTCGTCCGTCTTCGGCACCACCTCGGCGGCGGTGGCGTACGCGCGCTCCACCAAGGTCGACCGGCAGGTGGCGCTGCCCGGCGCCGGGCTGGCGCTGCTCAGCGCGGGGCTGGGGGCGTGGGCCGCGGCGGCGATCTCCGCGGAGGTGCTGCGGCCCGCCGTGATGGTGGTGCTGGTGGCGGTGGCGGCGTTCGTGACGTTGCGGCCCGCGCTGGGGTCCGTGCCGCAGCCGCAGTTACGCACCAACGCCAGGGTGTACTCCGCCGTGGCCGTGGCGGGGGTGGGGATCGCCTTTTACGACGGCATCATGGGGCCGGGCACGGGAACGTTCCTGATCATCGCTTTCACCACCATCCTCGGGCTGGACTTCGTCTCCGCCTCGGCCTCGGCCAAGATCATCAACATCGGGACGAACGTGGGCGCGCTGGTGGTGTTCGGGATGCAGGGGCACGTGCAGTGGGCGATCGGCCTGAGCATGGCGGTGTGCAACATCGCCGGCGCCCAGCTCGGCGCCCGGATGGCGCTCAAGCGAGGCGCGGCGTTCGTGCGGATCGTCCTGCTGTGCGTGGTGGCGGCCATGGTGGTCAGGCTGGGCTGGCAGCAGTTCGGCTGAGCGAGCCGGTCAGCCGGCGGGTTCCTTGGCACGGGCACGCAGTGCCGTGGCGGTCAGCGCGACGAAGGCGGCCAGCAGCGCCGGGACGGCGAGGGCGCGCGGCAACCCCGTCAGCTCGGCCACCGCGCCGATCACCACCGGCCCCGACAGGAACCCCAGGTAGCCGATGGCCGCAACCCGCGCCAGCGCCCGCCCCGCGAACGCCGGGTCGCGGTGCCCCGCGGCCGAGAACACCTGCGGCACGATGCACGACAGCCCCGCCCCGAAGCAGCCGAACCCGATCACGGCCGCCACCGGATGCCCGCCCAGCAGCCCCAGCCCGAGTCCCGCGGCGGCCAGCAGCCCGCAGCAGCGCACCAGCGGCACCGGCCCGAACCGGGCGGCCAGGCGGTCTCCGGCCAGCCGTCCGATGGTCATCATGAGGGAGAAGGCAGCGTACCCGGCGACGGCGAACCCCGGCGCGGCGGCCAGGTCCTCGCGCAGGTAGACCGAGCTCCAGTCGGCCGCGGCCCCCTCGCCCACCAGGCAGCAGAACGCCAGCACGCCCAGGAACACGATCCCCCTGGGCAGCCCGCCCCCGCCCACGCCGCCCGAGCCGGGAGCCGCCGACGGGACGGTGCGCAGCGCCCACCGCGCGGCCCAGACCGCGAGGATCGCGATGAGAGCCCCCATCGACCAGAACGTGGCCGCGGGCGTCAGCGCGGCGTGCGCGAACAGGCCGCCGGTCGTGGCCCCCGCGAACCCCCCGATGCTGAAGACGGCATGGAACGACGACATGATCGGCCGCCCATGGGCCCGCTCGACCTCGACGGCGTTCGCGTTCATGGCCACGTCGATGGCTCCGTGCACGATTCCGAACAGCAGCAGCGTGCCCACCAGCGCGGTCAGGCCGCTCGCGTAGGCGGGCGGGACGAGCACGACGCCCTGCAGCAGCGCGGCCGGGATCATGACGCGGCTGCTGCCGTGGCGGTCCACCAGGCGGCCGACCACGGTCATGCCGATGACCGCCCCGGCCGCGATGGCGAGCAGGGCCAGGCTGAGCTGGCCGTCGCCGAGGCTGAGGCGCTCCTTGATGGCGGGGATGCGCGCGGTCCAGGTGCCGATGGCCGCGCCGGACAGGAAGAACAGCAGATGGACGGCCGTGCGCTCGCGCCTCACCGGCCCGCTCCAGCGGCGGCCCGCGCCGCTCCGGCCCTCGTACGTCCAGGCCTCACGCGGGCACCTCCCTGACCGTGACGCCGGCCGCCAGCAGGGCGTCGCGTTCCTCGCGCGGTATGCCGGAGTCGGTCACCACCACGTCCAGGCGCGAGATCGGGCACACCGCGCCGAAGGCCGTGCGCGCGAACTTGCCGGAATCGCAGGCCACGATCACCCGCCTGGCCACGCCGATGGCCGCCTGCTTGACCGCGACCTCGGGAAGGTCGTGGGCGGTCAGGCCCTGTTCGGCGGACAGGCCGCAGCAGCCGATCACCGCCGTGTCGAAGCGCAACGCCTTGATCGAGCTCTCCGTCAGCGGGCCCATGACGTTCAGCTCGCCCTTGCGTACCTCGCCCCCGGGCAGCACCAGCCGCACTCGCGGCGCGCCGGCCAGCAGTGACACCGCCTGCAGGGCCAGCGGCAGCACGGTCAGGCGGCGCTCGGTCAGGGCGCGGGCCACCTCCAGCGCGGTCGTGCCGCCGTCGAGCACCACCGCCTCGCCGTCGGCGATCAGCGTGGCCACCTCGGCACCGATGCGTTTCTTGGTCTCCACCGCCTCCCGCTCGCGCACGCCGAACGGCGGCTCCTCGCCGCGCAGCAGCAGCGACAGCGCGCCGCCCCGGACCCGGCGCACCACCCCCTGCTGGGCCAGCTCGTCCAGGTCGCGCCTGATGGTCATCTCCGACACGCCGTGCTCGGCGGCGAGCTCGGCGACCGACACGGTGTCCTGTTCGCGTAACGCCTTCATGATGGATGGCAAACGTTCCATGTGTTCATATAAACACCGTAAATGTGCGCAATACAATGATGTGTATGCGTGCCAGCCGTCTGCTCTCGCTGCTCCTGCTCCTGCAGTCGCGTGGCCGCATGACCGCGCCCGAGCTGGCCGCCGAGCTGGAGGTGTCGGTCCGTACGGTGTACCGCGACGTGGAGGCGCTGGCGGCGGCCGGCGTGCCGGTCTACGCCGATCGCGGTCCGGCGGGCGGCTACCAGCTGCTGGACGGCTACCGCACCAGGCTCAACGGGCTGACGGCCGAGGAGGCGTCGTCGCTGTTCCTGGCGGGGTTACCGGGTCCGGCGGCCGAGCTGGGACTGGGCGAGGTGGCGGCGACCGCCGAGCTGAAGCTGCTGGCCGCGCTGCCGCCCGAGCCGCGCTCACACGCCTCCCGGATGCGCGAGCGGTTCCTGCTGGACGTGCCGAGCTGGTATCGCTCGGGCGACGACGTGCCGCATCTGAGCCAGGTGGCCGAGGCGGTGTGGGACCAGCAGCCGCTGCACATGACCTACCGGCGCTGGGGGCGGCAGGACGTCGACCGGGTGATCCACCCGTACGGGCTGGTGCTCAAGGGCGGCTCCTGGTATCTGGTGGCCGCTCCGGCGGACGGTGAGCCGCGCACGTACCGGGTGGCGCGGATCCTGACGCTGGAGACGTTGCCGGGGCGCTTCCCGCGGCCGGAGGGGTTCGACCTGGCGGCGTTCTGGCGCGAGTTCGCCAAGGAATTCCGGGAGCGGATGTACACCGCCGAGGCCGTCATCAAACTCGCCCCGGGCAAGGGCGAGCTGCTGGCGTACACGCTGGGCCAAGACGTCGTCGGCGCCGCGCTGGCCGCGGCGGGGGAGCCCGACCCCGAGGGCTGGGTCACGCTCACCCTCCCCGTCGAGTCGATCACGCACGCGCGCTGGCTGCTGCTGCGCATGGGGGCCGACGTCGAGGTGCTCAGGCCGCCCGAGCTGCGCGCGCTGATGGGCGAGGCGGTGGCCGAGCTGAGCAAGATGTACGGCTGAAATCCAGGAGAGATTCCGGGGCGGTTCTGTCACGATCTTCGCATGTATCTTCTCGCGTTCGCGGGCGCGTGCATCCTGGTGGCCATGGTGCCCGGGGTCAGCACGGCCATCATCCTCCGCCAGACACTGCGGGCCGGCCGCGGCAGCGGGCTGGCCGCCACGCTGGGCAACGAGACCGGCATCCTGCTGTGGGGGCTGGCCGCCGCGTTCGGGCTGTCGGCACTGCTGGTGGCCTCGCAGCTGGCCTACGACATCATGCGCGTCGTGGGCGCGGTGGTGCTGGTCGTGATGGGCGCGCAGGCGCTGTGGCAGGCCCGGCGCGGCGCGCCCGCGCCTCCCGAAGGGGCCACCGTGGCGGGGTGGCGCGGCTCGTACCTGGCCGGGATCGGGACGTGCCTGGCCAACCCGAAGGCGGCGGTGTTCGCGATGTCGTTCCTGCCGCAGTTCGTCCCGGCCGGGCAGAACGTGCCGGCGACGCTGGTGACGCTCGCCGTGGTGTGGGTGCTGATCGACCTGCTCTGGTACGGCGCGCTCATCTGGGCGGTCGCCAAGGCCAAGGAGTGGCTCGGCCGCCCGGCGGTGCGGCGCCGGCTGGAGCAGATCTCCGGCGTGGTGCTCATCGGGCTGGGTGTGCGCCTGGTGGTCGAGTCCCGGTGACGGGCTGGATTACCGTTAGGGCATGACGAACGACCTGGCTGCCCTCGTGCTGCAGGCGCAGGACGAAGATCCGCTGCGGGCCCTGCACGCCACCACCGCGCTGCGCCGTGAGATCGAGCGCCTGGAGGCGGTCCAGGTGCGGCGGGCCCGGGTGGCGGGGCTGGCCTGGGCGCAGATCGCCGACGCGATCGGCGTGAGCAAACAGGCCGTGCACAAGAAATACGGCCGGCGCTAGCGCTGCTCCCGCACCGACGGCCAGGGCACGCGGAGCAGCCTGGGGCAGCCCGCGCCCGGGTCGGCACAGTGGGCGCGGGCCACGGGCTAGCCCGTCTTGGCCTTGGCGTATTCGGCGGCTCCGCCCGCGAAGTCGTAGACGATCGCCGGTTCCTCGCCGACCACCCACGCGTCGTGCCCCGGCGGGCAGACGAAGATCTCGCCGGGGCCTACCTCGGCCTCGGCGCCTTCGTCCATCCGGATGCGCAGGCGTCCCTGCACCACGAGTCCGTTGTGGTGGACCTCGCAGGAGTCCGTTCCCGCGATGGGTTTGACCGATTCCGACCAGCGCCAGCCCGGCTCGAACGTGGCCACGCCGAAGCTCAGCCCGCTCAGGTTGAGCACTTCCAGATGGCCCCTCGGGAAGTCACGGCGTTCGTCCGGCTTGTCGATGCTCTTGACCTCGATCATGACGTCCCCCTTCCGTCGGATCCAGTCTTTCACCGGGTCTAAACCGTCACAAGCGCCTGAACTGCGCCTTTACGGGTGCTCGACCCGATGGGTGGACTGGACGACGCCCGCGTGCAGCCGTTCGTCACCGCCATCGCCGAGCGCGCCTGCCCCGGCCCCCGGCCGGTGCCGCGGGCGCGCAGGCCGTGCCGGGGTGAGGGCACCTGGTAGTGTTCCAGGTTATTAATCTACAAAGTAAAGGCGCTCAGTGGACGGCGAAGCCGCCGTCGACGAAGAGCATCTGGCCGGTGACGAAAGCGCAGGCATCACCGGCCAGGAACACCGCCGCCCCCGCGAAGTCCGCGGGCACGCCGTTGCGCCCGGTCATGTGGCGGGCGGCGAGGGCTTCGACGCGGCCCGGGATGGCCTGGGCGGGCTCGGTCAGCGGAGTCAGCACGAATCCGGGGATGATCGTGTTGACGCATACCCCGCCGGCCGACCACGCCTCGGCCTGGGAGCGGGTCAGGCCGGCGAGGCCGGCCTTGGCGGCGCCGTACACGCCGCTGTCGCCGAAGGCGCTGACGGTCTGCTGCGAGCCGATGTTGATGATGCGTCCCCAGCCGCGCGCGGCCATCTTCGGCCCGAAATGCTGGCCGAGGAGGTACGGGGCGGTGAGGTTGACGGCGATGGTCTGCTCGTAGTCGTCCAGGGTGAGCTCGGCCATGGGCTTGCGGATGTTGTTGGCGGCGTCGTTGACCAGGATGTCGATGTCGCCCGCGGTGTCGCAGACCCGCTGGACGTCGTCGCGGTCGCCGAGGTCGGCGCTGATGCGGCCAGCGGTGACGCCGTGCTCGCGCAGCCGGGTGGCGGCCTGGTCGAGTTCGTGCCGCCTGCGGGCCACCAGGACGACCTCGGCCCCGGCCCGGCCGATGGCCTCGGCCATGACGTACCCGATGCCGGAACTGCCGCCGGTCACCAGGGCGCGGCGGCCGCGAAGGGAGAACAGTTCGCGCAGAAAGTCAGACACGATCGGACAAGCTAGCATCCTCCCGTCCCTGGCACGCCGGCCAGTGGGCCGCCACCGTACCTTGATCGAAGAAGCGCGCTCGGGTGCGGGGGGAGGGGCGCGCGCTCGTACAATCGGCACGTCCCAGGGGAGAGGCAGGCGGATGACCACGCGCGAGCGGCCGCGGCGGGTGACGATCGCCGATGTGGCTCGGCACGCCGGGGTGTCGACGACGGCGGTGTCGAAGGTGCTGCGCAGCGCCTACGGTGTCAGCCCGGCCATGCGCGAGCGGGTCAAGGCCGCCATCGACGAGCTCGGCTACCGGCCGCATGCGGCGGCGCGGGCGATGCGCGGGCGAACGTTCACGATCGGGGTTCTGCTCCCCGATCTGCGCAACCCGTTCTTCCCCGACATCCTCGACGGGCTGTCAGAGCAGCTCGCCGGCACCGACTACCAGGTGATCATGGTGCAGGGCGGGCCGGACACCAAGGCGGAGACGCGGGCGATCGACGCGCTGGTGGACCGGCAGGTGGACGGCATCCTCATGATCGCGCCGCGGGTGAGGCGGGTGCGGCTTGAGGAGGTGGCCGCGCAGATGCCGACGGTGGTGCTGGGCCTGCACGGCAAGTCGGCGGTGTACGACGTGGTGCACGACGATGACGAGCTCGGCGCGGAGCTGGTCGTGCGGCACCTCATCGGGCTGGGGCACCGCAGGATCGCGCACGTCGGCTACACGCCGGGCCTGCGGGAGCGGACCTCGGGGGTGCTGGACGAGATCAGGGCGGCGACGTACGAGCGGGTGATGCGCGAACACGGCCTGGAGAGCGAGATCGCGGTGGCGACGGCCGCCTACACCGAGGAGGGCGGCTACCAGGGGGCGCGAGAGCTGCTCGAACGCGCGCCGCGCCCTACGGCGATCTTCGCGGGGGCGGACCTGGCCGCGTTCGGGGCGTTGCGGGCGCTGCACGAGGCGGGGCTGTCGGTGCCGGAGGACCTGTCGCTGGCCGGCTACGACAACACCCGGCTGGCGGCCCTGTCGAACATCTCCCTGACCAGCGTGGATCAGGACGGCGCGGTGATGGGGCGGACGGCGGGGCGGCTGCTGCTGGAGCGGATCGAGGGGCGCACGTCGTCGGTGCGGTTCTCCGTCACGCCGACGCTGGTGCCGCGCCGCTCGACCGGTCCGCCCCCGCCCGGCGCGTAGCGGGCTGCTCCTACCCCGGCTGGGGGTGTGCCGTGGGCGGCCCTCACCGGCCTGGGGCCGGGGGCGCGGGACGGGACGTTGACGAGCGAATCGCCGGGGGAGTGCGTGGGCGGTCGACGGCGGCGGGCCGGTTTGGGAGAATGTGAGGCCCTGCAGTCGGCGACCAGGAAGCGTCCCGGTGTGCCATGAGCTTGGATCGGGCCCGCTCGGCGGGCGAGCCTGCGCAGGCCCCGCTGCGGGTCGCGATCGGGGCGGCGCGCTGGATCAGGAGCGCGGCCGCCGACGACGGCCGCTGGCTGGCCAACCCCGACGCGCGCGGCAGGTCCGCGCTGGCTCCCGAGCCCGCCTCCTTGTACGCCGGCGCCCCCGGCATCGTGCTGTTCTTCCTGGAACTGGCGGCGGCCACGGGCGAGGAGGAGTATCTGCGGGACGCGCGGGCGGGCTGCCGCTACCTGGTCTCGGCCTGGCGCGAGGTGACGGACGTGACCTTCCACCACGGGCTGAGCGGGATCGCGGTGGCGTTGTGCGAGGCGGGCTGGGCGCTGGGCGACGGCGTGCTGGAGGAGGCGGCCGCGGCGGCGATGGACCGGGTGGTACGCGCGGCGCGGCCGATGCCGGGCGGACCCGGCTGGTCGGGCGATCCGGCGCAGCGCGGCGACGGGGGCGTGGTGCTGGCGCTGTTGCGGGCGGCGTCGATGCTGGGCGTGCCGGCGTTTGCGGAGCTGGCGGTGGAGGCGGGCGCGCGGGCGGCGCTGCAGGCGGTGCCGGGGCATCGGTTCGGCGACTGTCCCGGGCTGCCGGTGGACGCCGTCACGCCGGGGTTCCTGGCCGGTACGGCGGGGACGGCGTTTCTGCTGGCCCGCCTGTACGGGGTGACGGGGGAGGCGCGGCTCCTGGAGGCGGCGCGCAGGGGCGCCGGTTTCGTGCGGGCGGTGAGTGTGGTGCGTGGCGGGTCCGCGCTGGTGCCGCATCATGTGCCGCAGGGCCGGGGCCTGCATTATCTGGGGTTCTGCTCTGGTTCGGCCGGAGTGGCGCGGATGTTCTACGAGCTGTACCGGGTGGCGGAAGATCCGGGTGACCTGGACTGGGCCGAGCGGCTGGCGGCCGGGGTGATGGTCAGCGGGGCGCCGGGCCGACGGGTGCCGGGGCTGTGGGACACCGCGTGCCAGTGCTGCGGGGTGGCGGGGCTGGTGGAGCTGTTCGTCGGCCTGTGGGCGGTCACGGGGCGGCGGGCGTACCGGGATTTCGCGGAGGTGCTGGGCGCGGAGCTGGCCGGGCGGGCGAGCGACGACGGTGGAGGTTTGCGGTGGTATCAGGCCTATCGGCGGTTACGTCCTGGTGAGGTGAGCGCGGACACCGGCTACATGGCGGGTGCGGCGGGAATCGGCGCGGCGCTGCTGCATCTGGAGGCGGCGTTGCGCGGTGAGCGGGCGCGGCGGGTGGTGCTGCTGCCGGACAATCCGTTCCCGGAGATCCCGGCACCGGCGGGCGTGCTGCGCGGCCTGGAGTAGGCGGGGGGCGACGGAAGGGGTTTGCGCGCGGGCACGCGCGAGGAGTAAGCTCGAATGCTCCACAATTGGCACGAGCTTCATAGCCCTCCCGTTAGGAGTATACCAGCGAATGACTAATCGTCAAGATGGTCTCGCGGAAGCCCTTGACAGCGAGCAGCGGGTCGTGGCGTGGCTGTACGGCCTGCTCGACGACGCCAGGGGCCGGGCTCAGGCGGCGCTGCGCGAGGTGTACACCAGGCGCGGCGGCACGCGCCAGGCGATGGTCGAGCGCGAGGCGATGGCTTCGGCGCAGGCGCGCCGGCTGGCGCAGCTCAACGCGGTCGAGCGCGGCCTGTGCTTCGGCCGCGTCGACGACGCCGAGGGGAACAGCGTCTACATCGGCAGGCTGGGGCTGCGCGACGAGCACCACGAGTCGGTGCTGATCGACTGGCGGGCACCCGCGGCGCGCCCGTTCTACGTGGCCACGGCCACCGACCCGCGCGGGCTGGTGCGCCGCCGCCACCTGCACCTGAAGGACCGCAGGGTGGCCGGCATCGACGACGAGGTGTTCGACCTGGAGCGGATGAGCGAGGACGACCGGCGCGCGCTGGTGGGCGAGGCGGCGCTGCTGGCGGCGTTGCGGCGGGGCAGGACGGGCCGGATGGGCGACGTGGTCGCCACCATCCAGACCGAGCAGGACCGGGTGATCCGCGCCTCGCTGCAGGGCGCGCTGGTGGTGCAGGGCGGTCCCGGCACCGGCAAGACGGTGGCGGCGCTGCACCGGGCGGCGTACCTGCTCTACACCCACCGCGACACGCTCGAGCGGCGCGGCGTGCTGGTGGTGGGGCCCAACGCGATGTTCCTGCGCTACATCGGCCAGGTGCTGCCGGCGCTGGGGGAGACGCAGGTGGTGATGACGACGGTGGGCGAGATGTTCCCCGGCTTGCGGGCGCGCGCCGTCGACGCGCCGGCGGCGGTGGCCAAGGGCGACGTGCGGATGGCCGAGGTGCTGGCGCGCGCGTTGGAGCTGCGCCAGCGGGTGCCGGAGGGTGATCTGGTGGTGGAGCTGGACGGGCTGCGCCTGCGGGTGCCGCACGCGCAGTGCGTACGGTTGCGCGAGCGGGCGCGGGCGGTGCGGCTGCCGCACAACATGGCGCGCAAGCTGTACGTGACCGAGCTGCTCAAGGAGCTGGCCAGGGCCGAGACGCGGGCGCTGGAGGAGTCGCTGCACCTGGAGGAGCTGGCCAACGGCGATCCGGAGCTGGAGGAGCTGGCCCAGCCGCTGGATCTGGAGGGGGACCTGGACGAGCTCGACCTGGAGCTGGCCTCGCGGCGGTTGTGGGACGAGCCGGAGGTGCGCCGGGTCGTGGACGACCTGTGGCCGGAGCTGACGCCGATGCGGCTGGTGGCCGAGCTGCTGTCGTCGGCGCAGACGCTGGAGTCGGTGGCGCCGCCGGGGCTGGCCTGGCAGGAGCTGGTGCGGCCGGTGGAGGCCGGGTGGACGGTGGGGGACGTGCCGCTGCTGGACGAGGCGGCCGAGCTGCTCGGTGAGGACGACTCCGCGCGGCGGGCGGCGGCCAAGCAGGCCGCGGCGGAGCAGGCCGAGCAGCTGCTGTACGCGGGGGAGGTGCTGCAGTCGACGGGCGTGCTGGAGGAGGGCATCTTCGCGCGGGCCGACGTGCTGGCCGAGCGGCACGCCGACGACGGGCTGGACCTGACCACGGCCGATCGGGCGGCGGCCGACCGCACCTGGGCGTACGGGCACGTGATCGTGGACGAGGCGCAGGAGCTGTCGGCGATGGCCTGGCGGATGGTCATGCGCCGGGTGCCGGCCAAGTCGCTGACGGTGGTGGGCGACATCGCCCAGACGGGGTCGGCGGCGGGGGCGCGCTCGTGGGCCGAGGTGCTGGACCCGTACCTGGAGGGCCGCTGGCGGGTGGAGCACCTGATGGTCAACTACCGCACGCCGGTGGAGATCATGGAGGTGGCGGCGGACGTGCTGCGGGCGTTCGACCCGGGGCAGCGGCCGCCGGAGTCGGTACGGGCGGGCGAGTCGCGGCCACGGGCGGTGCGCCTGCCGGTGCCGGCCCTGCCGGCGCTGGTGGAGGAGGAACTGGCCGAGATCGGCGAGGGCCGGGTCGGCGTGGTGACCTCGGACGCGCGGCATGAGGAGGTGGCGCGGCTGTTCCCGCAGGGGGATCTGGACGCGCCGGTGGCGGTGCTGACGGTGGGGCAGGCCAAGGGGCTGGAGTTCGACGCGGTCGTGGTGGTGGATCCGGCGGGGATCCTGGCGCAGTCGCCGATGGGCGGCCGGGACCTGTACGTGGCGGTGACGCGGGCCACGCGGCGGCTGACGGTGGCGTACGAGGGCGAGCTGCCGGGGGTCCTGTCCCGCCTGGCATAGAAATCTACAACGTAAAGGCGGCGTCTTCGTTGTTTTCCTTGTCGGCGGCCTGCAACAACCCCTGCACCAAGCCCTCGACCAGCGGCTGCGGACGGCGCCGCAGCACGGTGGCCACTCCGATGTAACGGGCCGGGCGGGGCGGCCGGATGGGAACGATGGCGAGGTCCGTTGCTGAGTGGTCGAGCGCGACGTGGGGGATCAGTGAGACGCTGACACCGGCGGAGGCGAGCGACTGAGCGAAGAAATAGTCGCTCGTGGCACCCGCGAACCTGGGCTCGAAGCCGGCGCGCTCGGCGTAGCGCCGCAGGAACGCCTCGCTCTTGGTGCAGCCGAGGACCCAGCGCTCGCCGGCGAGTTCGGCCAGATCGAGCGAGCGACGGCCGGCGAAGCGATGGCCTTTCGGCAGGACGACCGACAGGGGATCCTCCATCAGCGGGGTCCAATGGAGGTTCGATCGGTCACCCGGGGGGAGAGGGAGCGGGCCATCGAAGTGATAGGCGAGGGCGAGATCGGCCGTTCCGTCGCGGACGAGCGGAAGGCTGTCCTCCGGCTCCCGTTCCAGCACGTTGATCTCCACGTCGGGATGATCGGCCACGAACGCGGTGAGCGCGCGGGGAAGGAGGCGGCGTCCGCCGCTGCTGAACGTGGCGATCGTCAGCCTGGCGCGGCCGGCGGCGATCCGGTCGATCTGTTCCTGTGCGTGGTGGAGTTCGGCGAAGACGGCCTCGGCGGTTTCGACGAGGAGCCGGCCGGACTCGGTGAGCACCACTCCCCGGGTGCTTCGCTCGACGACCGCCGTGCCGATCGACCGTTCCAGGGTGGCGATCTGCTGCGACACCGCCGAGGGCGTGAACAGCAGCGCGGCGGCGGCCTTGCTGAAGCTGCCCTGTCTGGCCACCTCCCGGAGGATGCGGAGCCGCTGCATGTCGATCATTAGTTTTCCTTACAGCCGTTTAAGCAGATCGGCACTTCTGCTCATGACCGTATCCGGGGAGGCTCGGTGCCGTGAACAACGTATGCGTCATCGGCGGCAGCCGTTACTTCGGGTTGCGCCTGATCGAGTTGCTTCGTGACTCGGGTTCCCGCGTCACGGTGATCAACCGCGGGTCGGCGCCGCCGTCCCCTGGGGTGACCCACCTCGTCGCCGATCGCGACGACGAGGCACGTCTCGGCGCCGTGCTCGCCGATCGCGAGTTCGACGCCGTGATCGACCAGGTCTGCTACACGCCGCACCAGGCCGCGATCGCGCGCCGGATCTTCGGTGGCCGTACCCCGCGGTATGTGATGACCTCGACCATGGAGGTCTACGATCCGGCCACCTCCGCGCTGATTTCGCCGGCCGCCCCGGGGGTTCCGGTCGCCGAGGAGGCGGTCGATCCCGCCTCCTGGCCGGTCCCGCCCGGGCAGCCGTGGCATGATCTGCGGCGGATGGAGGGCGTGCTCGGCGAGGCGACGTGCTATGCCGAGGGCAAGCGGCAGGCCGAGGCGGTCTTCGCCCGGGAGAGCCCGTTCGAGTTCGTCGCCGTGCGCAGTGCGCATGTCCTGGGCATCGGGGCCAGGGACTTCACCCGGCGACTCGAGCACTACGTCGAGCGGATCCTGGCGGGCCGGCCCGTCGAGGTCCACCGCGATCCTTTCCCGACATCGTTCATCAACGACGAAGAGATCGCCGGCCTGCTGGCGTGGACGGTGGGGGCCGGCTTCACCGGCGCCGTCAACGCCTCCTGTCATGGTGAGGCCGGCGTGCGCGGCCTGTGCGACCTCATCGCGGCGCAGACCGGGCGGGTGGCGGACTACCGGCTGGTGGACGGTGCCGAGGCCTCGCCGTTCTCGTTCGACCGCTACTACGCCATGGACAACAGCCGGGCGGCGCGGCTCGGGTACGCCTTCTCCGCGACCGCGGACTGGCTGCCGAAGGCCATCGCCGCGGCGATCGAGCTGCGGAAGGGCGGCTGACATGCGTACTCGCCGGATCGGCGACGTCGAGGTGGGCGCGGTGGGACTGGGCGCCATGCCCCTGTCCATCGAAGGACGGCCCGATGAGGGCAGGGCGGTCGCCACCGTCCACGCGGCTCTGGACGCCGGGGTGACCCTGATCGACACCGCCGACTGCTATCACTGGCACGCGGGCGAGATCGGGCACAACGAGGAACTGATCGCGCGGGCGCTGGCCACCTATGGCGGCGACACGAGCTCCGTCCTGATCGCCACCAAGGGCGGACGTGGCCGGCCGGGAGACGGCTCCTGGACCGTGACGGGTACGCCCGAGCATCTCAAGCGGGCCTGTGAAGGGTCGCTCAAGCGGCTGGGGGTGGATGCCATCGGCCTCTACCAGTTGCACAAGCCGGATCCGGAGGTCCCCTGGGGCGAGTCCGTCGGGGCGCTGCGCGAGCTGCTGGACGAAGGCAAGATCAGGATGGCCGGGCTGTCGAACGTCGACGTCCACCAGATCCGGCAGGCGCGCCGGATCCTCGGCGACCGGCTCGTCTCGGTGCAGAACCGCTGCTCTCCGGCCGTCCGGGACAGCGACCTGGAGGTGGAGCTGTGCCGGCGGCTCGGCATCGCGTTCCTTCCGTGGAGCCCGCTGGGCGGCATCTCCCGTAGCTCGCTCGACGGTCCCTCCGCGCTGGAGCCGGCCGAGTCCGGCCGCGAGGCCTTCCACACGGTCGCGGCCGAGCGCGGCGTGAGCCCGCAGCGGGTGTGCCTGTCGTGGCTGCTGGCCCGGTCCCCGGTGATCGTGCCCATCCCGGGTGCCAGCCGTCCCGAGACGATCCGTGACTCCGCGGCGGCCGCCGACCTGATTCTCAGCGAGGACGAGCTCGCCCGGCTGGGCACCTGAGCCGCGCCTCGTGCCGGGGCCATAGCGCACCCGCCCCTGATGGGTTCAGCCGCCGAGGACCTCCGGCGGGACGCCCAGCTCCTTGGGACCGACCAGGCCGAACGACGGGCCGCGGGTCAGCCGCAGCAGCATGGGCAGAGCACGGTCCGGTCGCCGGCCGCTGTGCGGGCGGACGGGCCGGCGAGGATGGTGCACACCTGCTCGCTGCTGCAGTCGGCGGGGTCGGTAGCACGGGGCGGCGTTGTTCGCGTTCTTCGCTGGCATGGCCGAGTCCGAACGCGAGTACATCCGGGAGATGTCCCTGGAGGGCCAGGCCTCGGCGCGTGAGCGCGGCCGCCACGGCGGCCGTCCGAAGGTGTTCGACGACGACATGGCGGCCTACGCCCGCAGCCTGCGCGAGCGGGATGTGCCGGTGCCGGAGATCGCGGCCAAGCTGGTCATCCCCGCGGGCAAGAACAAGGGCCGCCACCCGTCGCTGGCCAGCGTCTACCGGGTGCTGGCCGAGGAGGCCGGTCCCGGCGTCGGTGCCTGACCGCCCGATCCCAGGGGTCTGGCGTGGTGGGGCCGGATCATCTCACCGCCTGCTCCTGGGCGGCGGGCTCATGCCCGGCGGGTTCGGCCTGGCAGGCGCCGGAGGCGCGGAAGGGTTCGGCGAGCTGGGCCAGGTAGGCGGTGGGGTAGTCGGGTTTGGCGGCCATGCCGAGCTGGTCGGAGGTGAAGCGGCGGGCCGGGTCGTAGGAGAAGGTACCGAGCAGGTGGTCCCAAATCAGGGTGAACAGGCCGAAGTTGACGTCGCCGACGCCGGCCCACTTCAGATGATGGAAGCGGTGGCCCTCGTTGAGGGCGAGCACGTACTTCAGGGCGCCGATGCGGTAGTCGGCGTTGGAGTGCTGCAGCAGCAGCTGGACGGCGACGGTGACGGCCAGCGCGGAGGCCACATCGACGGGCAGGCCGATGAGGATGAGCGGGGCGACGCCGGCGCTCATCTCCAGCGTCTGGTGCAAGGGGTGCTTCATCAGGCCGTTGAAGCCGTAGAAGCGCTTGATGGAGTGGTGGACGGCGTGGAAACGCCACAGCAGGCCGATCTTGTGGCTGGCGTAGTGGGTCAGCGTGATGCCCAGGTCGGCGATCAGGATGGCGGCCAGCACCTGCAGAGCGAACGGCCAGGAGTGCGGCCAGGCGTCGGCGACGGTGACGGTGGCGGCCAGCAGCGGGATGGCGCCCACGCTGACGAGCAGCAGCAGCTCGTTGACGCCGGCGTGAGCGACGTCACGGCCGCCGTCCCCGGCAGGGCTGTTCCACTCCGCCTCGTACGGCAGGGCTCGTTCGGCGGCGAACGAGCAGCCGATCGCCGCCAGCAGCAGGCCGATCAGCCACAGCTTGGAGGCGCCGGAGGCGGCCAGGGCAATGGCAGCGCCGTTGATGCCCAGCAGCATGAACGGCACGTAGCCGTAGCGGACAACTGATTTCAGCATGCGCATCAGCGTCGCGGCCGCCGGCCCTTTCGGGCTTGGATGGATCCGCTGGGCTGCGAACCAGGGCGTACGAGGTGAACCAGGCGGGAAGGGGCCAGGCCGAACATCTCGTGGCAGACGCGGGTCAGGTGGGAGCTGTCGGCGAAGCCGGCGCCGTGCGCGGCCTCGGTGAGCGTGGCGCCGCCGCGGACGGCCTCGATGGCGTGCAGCAGGCGGGCCCAGCGCCGCCAGGCCGGAAACGGCAGCTGCAGGTGCTCGGCGAACAGATGCCCCAGCCGGCTGGCTGACACGCCGGCCTGGGCAGCGAGGTCGCCCAGCAGCAGCGGCCCGTCGATGAGTTGCGGGACCGCCTCCAGCGCGCGGGACAAGGCAGCGGGAAAGCCTCTCGTCTCGGCTGCCGGCCCGATCGAGCACAGCATCCCGGGCAGATCCGCCGGGCCGGTGACCAGCCCGGTGATCATGCTGGTGACTGCGGCGTTGGCCAGCGGGCGGGCGGCGGTCTGCCACGTGCCCGCCATGTCTGGGGCGCCGGCTGCGACGATGCGGGCGCCGGCCGCGCGCCCGGCTGGATGGGCCGGGTCGAGGTAGGCCAGCAGGCCACGAGCGCCGGGGGCGGCCCGCAGTTCGTGCCGGACACCGGCCGGGATGATCGCGGCCTCGACCGGGAGCTGGTGGCCGTGCCGGTCGGTCAGCATCACCTCGCCATCGAGCACCAGCAGGACCTGCACCGCGGCGTGCGCATGCGGTTCGGCCGACCCGATCGCGCCGGTGAAAGCGAGCACGCCCGAGGCGGCCGTGGCCGTGCCCGCCCAACGCGCTGCCTGCGCCTGCTCGCCGCCCGGCATTCCCGCCGGGGCCGGCGGGCCGTCGGGCGTGGTCGTGACGCCCATCGTCGCCTCCCCTTGCAAACTCATCACGAATCCAAGCTTCATATTGCGATGATGAGTGAGGATGGCGGCGGGCGATGTGTCAGCGCCGACATCGCGGCCGGGTTGCCGCCTGCGGCGGCGTTGTTCCACTCGCTGGCCGATGAGACCCGGCTGCGGATCGTGCAGCGCCTGGCCCGCGGCGAGGCCCGGGTGGTGGACCTGACCGCGGAGCTGGGGCTGGCCCAGTCCACGGTGTCCAAGCACCTGGCCTGCCTGCGCGACTACCACCTGGTCGACTACCGGGCCGAGGGCCGCCAGTCGTTCTACGCGCTGACCCGGCCGGAGCTGATGGACCTGCTGGCCTCGGCCGAGCACCTATGGAGCGCCACCGGCCACGCCGTGGCGCTGTGCCCCACCTACGGTGCCCCCGCCGAGCAGATTCCCGCCGACGTCGATCAGATGGAGGCCCGGTGAGCAGCCGGCAACTGTGCCAAGTGCCATGAGAGTGTCAGTGGTTTTTGCCGTCGGATGTCAGTGGATTCCCCCGCCACGAAAGTGTCAGTAGCGACCCCCCTGGGCGGCGGGGCATCCGGGGCCCGCCACCGCCTGATTCCTGCTCGACCCCCAGCCTCCCCGAAGATCGCACCCCCCTCGCGCTAGACGCCTCCTATGCAGCTGCATAGTATGCTCCCCATTCGAGCAACTCTCTATGCGGTTGGATAGGAGCCATGGGCTGTGACGACATCAAGACCCGACCCTGAGGACCTGACCGCTCGCGCGCGGATCAGAGACGCGGCCCTGCGGCATTTCGGGGAGCATGGCTTCGAGAGGGCGACAACCCGAGCGATCGCCGAGACCGCGGGCGTCTCCCCGGGACTGCTGCGCCATCACTTCGGGTCCAAGCAGGCGCTGCGTGAGGCGTGCGACGCCCACCTGGTCAAGCTGATCAGCAGGATCAACGAGCAGGCCAGCGCCGACACGGCCGCCGGCGGCGTAAACGGCGTGAACTACGTCGCGGCCTCCATGGCAGCCCTCGGCCCCTACCAGCGATACCTGGCGCGCGCCCTGACCGAGGGATGGGCCGAGCCGGTGTTCGACGCGATGGTCCAGATGAGCGAGCAGTGGCTCGCAGGGCTCGACGAGCGCCGCTCCGATCCCCCCTTCGCCGACCGCAAAGCCAGGGCGACGGTGGGCACGGCGATGGCCCTGGCCGTCGGAATCCTCCACAAGCACGTGTCCCGAGGGCTGGGTGTCGACGTGTCCAGCCAGGAAGGCGCCCACCTGCTCGCCCTGACCGTGCTCGATATCTACTCTCACCCCTGGCTCAGCCCGGAAGAGGCCGCCGCGTACCGCGACGCCCTGGACAAGACCCGGACAGACACCGGAGCCACACTCCGTTCGACCGAGGAGCACTCCGATGAGTGACGCGATATCCGTAACAGGCTTAGTCAAGACGTTCGGCGCCACCCGCGCACTGGACGGCCTCGATCTCGTCGTGGGTACCGGAGAGGTGCACGGCTTCCTGGGGCCGAACGGCGCGGGCAAGAGCACCACGGTCCGGATCCTGCTCGGCATGCTTCGCGCCGACGCGGGCACCGCCCGGCTGCTCGGCGGCGATCCGTGGGGGGATGCGACGGAGTTGCACCGCAGGCTGGCCTACGTACCCGGCGATGTCACGCTGTGGCCCCATCTGTCCGGCGGCGAGGTGATCGACCTGCTCGGACGGCTGCGCGGCGGGCTCGACGAGCGGCGCCGCGCCGAGCTGCTGGAGCGCTTCGACCTGGACCCCCGCAAGAAGTGCCGCGCCTACTCCAAGGGCAACCGGCAGAAGGTGGCCCTGATCGCCGCGCTGGCCTCTGACGTCGAGCTGCTCATCCTCGACGAGCCCACCACCGGGCTGGACCCCCTGATGGAGGAGGTCTTCCGCGAGACGGTACGCCAGGAGCAGCGCCGCGGAAACCGGACCGTACTGCTGTCCAGCCACATCCTGGCCGAGGTCGAAGCGCTGTGCGACCGGGTGACCATCATCAAGGACGGACGCACGGTCGAAAGCGGCACCCTGGCCGGCCTGCGCCATCTCACCCGCACCTCCATCCAGGCCGACCTGGCGGCGCCGACGGATGGGCTGGCCGGCCTGCCCGGTGTGCATGACCTGCGCACCGAGGGCAGCCGGGTGTGGTTCGACGTCGACACCACAGACCTGGACGCCGTGCTGCGCCACCTCACCGACACCGGCGTACGCGGCCTCGTCAGCCAGCCCCCCACCCTGGAGGAGCTGTTCCTTCGGCACTACGACCGCACCGGCAGGAGCGACGGGCGACACGTAGGAGCGGCACGATGAACTCTTTCACTGGCGCCGCTCACCTCGCCCGCCTGGCGCTGCGCCACGAACGGGCCATTGCCCCTTGGTGGATCCTGCTGATCGTGACCTTGGCTCTGACGATGGTCGCCTACGTCAACAGGAACATGGGCACCTACGAGCTGAAACTCGCCTACATCGACATCATCCGCAGCAACGCCTTCCTCCAAGGGCTCGGCGGCGGGTTCGCCGAACCGCGGCTGGAGGTGCTCGCCACGTGGCGCAGCGGCGGGTTCCTCTATGTGGCGAGCGCGTTCGCGGCCGTCATGTCCGTCGTCCGGCACACGCGCCGGGAGGAGGATGCCGGCCGCAGCGAGCTGGTCCGCTCGGCCGTGGTGAGCCGCCACGCTCAGCTGACCGCCGCCATGCTGGTAGCGGCGGGGAACAGTCTGCTCGGCGGGCTCTTGACGGCCGTCGTGCTGATCGGGATCGGGCTCGAACCGATCGGATCGCTCGCCTACGGGACCGCCATCACGGTGGCGGGCTGGGTGTTCGCAGGCATCGCCGCCGTCGCCGCCCAGCTGGCGCGCAACGCCCGTACGGCCACCGCGATCGGCCTGTCCCTACTCGCCATCTCCTTCGTGATGCGCTATGCCGGTGATGCGAGCGCGCAGTACTGGCTGAAGTACCTGTCCCCGATCGGCTGGAGCCATCTGGTGCAGGCTTACCAGGACGAGCGGTGGTGGATGCTCGGGATCTCGATCCTGGCCGGCGCCGTCCTGTCCGCCGTTGCCTATCAGCTGCTCGGCCGCCGCGACCTCGGCGCCGGGCTGTTGCCCGAACGTCTCGGGCGCGCGACGGCACCGGAGCTGCGCGGCCCGATCAGCCTGGCCTGGCGGCTGCACCGCGGCCTGCTGGTGAAATGGACGGCCGGGGTCGCTTTCTTCGCGGCGGCGACCGCCGGGTTGAGCCCGCTGGGCCGGGATCTGCTCTCGCGACCGAGCATCGTGGTCGACAACATCAGGAACACCCTCGGCGTACCCGCAGATGCGATGCTCGGCGCCTACTCCTGGTACATGATCCTGATCCTCGCGTACGCCATCGCCCTCTACCCGGTGCTCATGACGCTGCGGCTGCGCTCGGAGGAGATCTCAGGCCGCGCGGAGGCCGTCCAGGCCACCGCAGTGACCCGGCTCCGGTGGGCGGTCGGGCACCTGATCGTGACCGGGCTCGGCACGACGGCGCTGATGGCCGCCGCCGGGCTCGTGTTCGGCACGCTGTACTCGGTGCTCGTGGGCGACCTCGCCATCGACATGCCCCGCTTCCTGGCCGGGGCGCTGGGCGCCGTGCCAGCCGCCTGGTGCGTCGGCGCGATGTGCCTGCTCGCCTACGCAATGCTGCCGCAGGCGAGCGCGGCGATCTCCTGGGCCGTATGGATCCTGACCGCCGCGCTCGGGCAGGTCGCCGGCCCCCTCTACGGGCGGTGGGGCGGCAGCCCGCTGGAGCCGTTCCACTACATCCCCAACGCCTTCGCCGCAGCACCCATGGACGCCAGACCGATCCTGGCCCTGCTCGCCGTCACCGCGGTCCTGCTCGGCGGCGGACTGCTCGCCCTCCGCCGCCGCGACTTCGGGTAAGACCACAGGGACGCCGGCAGATCCGCCCGCTCTCCTGGTCAGCGGCCCCGGCCAGCCGCTAGTCAGCCCGTCGAAGTACCCGAGTAGAGGTTCGGGGTCATGACGGCGACGAAGCGGGCGGGGACGTCGCCAACGTTGGCGAAAGGTGTGCGGCATCCCGATCGGCACGAGCAAGCCCGGTGTCCGTTAGGGGAACCTTCAACGAGACACCGAGATCATCCATCGCCTGGCGTGGCGACCTGCGGAACTTCGTCTCGTTAGACCAGTCCGCGAAACTGTCCGGTGACGGGGGGCTAAACGGTACGCTTCCCGGGTGGGAGAACTGATCGGCTACGCTCGATGCTCGACCGTGCTGCAAGACCTCACCGCCCAGCGCCAGGCGCTGACCGGGCTCGGTGTCCCCGATGACCGGATCTACCTGGACAAGGGGCTCACCGGCACCAACCGGGCCCGGCCCGGCCTGGACCAGGCGCTGGCCGCCGTACGTACCGGAGACACCTTGGTCGTCCCCAAGCTGGACCGGCTCGCCCGCTCCGTGCCCGATGCCCGCCAGATCGGCGACTCCCTGGTCGCCCGTGGCGTCAAGCTGTCGGTCGGCGGCACCCTCTACGACCCGGGCGACCCGATGGGCAAGATGTTCTTCAACATCCTGGCCACCTTCGCCGAGTTCGAGGTCGACCTGCTGCGGCTGCGCACCCGCGAGGGCATGGCGATCGCCTGCTCCAAGGGCAAGCTCAAGGGCAAGCAGCCCAAGCTGTCGGCCCGCCAGCAGGCCGAGCTCGTGCGCATGCATTCGTCCGGCGAGTACAGCATCGCGGATCTGATGGAGGTCTTCACCGTCGGCCGCGCGACCGTCTACCGGGTCCTGGACCGGGCGAAAGCCCAGCAGAGCGCATGAGCGGGAGCCGGCCGACCCCGGAGCAGTGGGAGGCGGCGCTGTACCGGCTGCGGCAGCTGAATGATCAGGGAAAGTCCGTCACGGCCGAGGTCAAAGCGATGGCGGCGCGGCTGGGCGTGGCCGAGCGGACGGTGTGGCGCCGGCTGAGCCGCCCGCGGCGGCCGCGTCCGCGGTTCACCTTGTCGCCCACCGACATCGCGGCGTTCACCGACTTCGGCGGGGAACGTCGCGGCGGTGCACCGGGCTCGTACGGCCGCGATCGCGGGACATACGACGGTCGCCGGGGTGCCGATCGACGCCGACCTGCTGCAGGGGTGGGCGGGCGCGCCGCCCGTGGCGCTGCGGTCGCTGTACCGGGCCTTCGCCGAGGAGCTCACGCCGGCGTTCGTGGCCGGGGTGACCGGCGGCGAGCGAGCCCGGCGGGCCAAGCTGGTCTATCTGCAACGCCCGGCGACCTTCCGCAACCAGGTGTGGGAGGGCGATCACAAGAACCTGCCCATCGTGGTCCTGCCTCCCCGCGGCAAGGCCGTCACCCCGTGGGTGACGATGTTCATCGATGACGCCACCCGGGTCATCACCGGGTGGGCGATCGCGCTCACCCCGCACGCGGGCACGGTGCTGACCTCGTTAAGGATGGGCATGCTGGACGATGCGGCGTACGGCGTCGCGCATGGGGTGCCCCGGCTGCTGCGGCTGGACCGGGGCCCGGAGTTCGCGGCGGCCGCGGTCACCACCGCGACCAGCGCGCTGGGCACGGAGACCCGGCAGATGCCGGGCTACCACCCGCACCGCAAGGGCAAGATCGAACGCGCGTTCCTGACCGTGGACGAGATGCTGTTGTGCACGCTGCCGGGCTACACCGGCGGACCACGGCGGCTCAATGGCGCCTTGGACGGGCCGGTCGATGACCGCCTGGCGGCGCGGGAGGCCTACGGCGAGTCCGCGGCCGCCGGCGAGCGGGCCGGGCTGCCGCTGGGGCTGGAGACCTTCGCGCGGATCTTCGGCGACTGGGTGGCGGCCTACAACACCGAGCACGTGCACAGCGAGCTCGGCCGCACGCCGGAGCAGGCCTGGCAGGCGGATCCGACCCCGGTGCAGGACGTGCCGGAGGAGCAGCTAGGGCATCTGCTGCTGGTCGGCAAGCCCCGCACGATCGGGCCGCACGGGATCCGGTTCAACAACCTGCACTGGGTGGATCCGGGCGGGCTGATCCGGGAACGCCGCGGTGAGCGGGTGCAGATCCGCTACATGCCCTACGACGACCGGCAGATCCACGTGTATTCCGGCGGGGAGTTCCTGACCACCTGCATGCCGCGCGACGCGCTGAGTCCCGAGCAGGCGTGGTTGATCAGGTCATGGAAGGGCGGGTTGTTCTCACGGGGTGCGAGCCGCAGCGGCAGATGAGCGAGGTGCTCCAGGCGCAGGACGGGCTGTGCGGCCAGCGGATGGCCGGCAGGCAGGGCGACGTAGAGGGGATCGGTCCACAGCGGGATCAGCCTGAGACCGGGCGCTGTGGTCAGGGCGCGGACCAGGGCGGCGTCCAGCTGTCCCTGGCGGACGGCGGTCAGCCGCTGGGCCGCCGGAATCTGCTTGAGCCGGACCTGTAGCCGGGGCACGAGGGCGTGCAGCTGCGCCAGAGCGCGATAGAGGCGTTCGCCTGGGCCGTGGATCGTGCCGAGCCGGAGGATGCCGTCGGCGCCGGTGACGATGTCGGCGGCCACCTGCCGGGTGCGCTCGCCAGTGCACCGATACCCATGGAGCTTCGATCGTCGGGTTTGCGTTCGCGCATTTGCTGGGCTTTCAGCTGCTGCCGAGGTTGAAGAACATCGGCTCGGCGCGCCTGTATCGGCCGGGGCTGGGCGAGGACGAGGCGTGGCCGGAGCTGGAGGAGGTGCTGTCGAACAAGACCATCGACTTCGACATCATCGGCCGCCAGTACGACCAGATGATCAAGTACGCCACGGCGCTGCGGCTGGGCACCGCCGAGGCCCACCAGATGCTGCGCCGCTTCACCCGCGGCGGATCCACGCATCCCACCTACCAGGCCATCGAAGAGCTGGGCCGGGTGATCAGGACGATCTTTATCTGCGAGTATCTCGCGGACGAGGCGCTGCGCCAGGAGATTCACGAGGGCCTGAACGTGGTGGAGAACTGGCACTCGGCCAATAAGGACATCTTCTATGGCAAGGCCGGCGACCTGACCGGCGACGACCGCGAAACAGTCGAGGTGTCCGCGCTGGCGCTGCACCTGGTCCAGGCCTTCATCACCTACCTGAACACGATCCTGATCCAGACCGTGGTGCGCGATGCGAAGTGGCGCAAGAAGCTGACCCCGGTCGATCTGCGCGGCTTGTCAGCGCTGTTTTGGACCCACCTGAACCTGTACGGCAGGCTGGAACTGGACATGAGCCGGCACCTGGATCTGGATCTGGACAGGCGGGGTCAGCCGGAGGATCGCCGCGGCGATGCCGCGCTACGGCAGGGCGGCGGCGATGGCGCGGCCGCCGAACAAGGTCGCGAACACCTCGATGGGCAAGATGGCGCGGCGGGTGGTCTCGGTGTGGCCGGAGGGGGTGCGCAGGTGGATCAGGCCGTGATCGTGGCCGGCGAGCAGGACCAAGTGCCCGCCCTGGCCGGGGGCGGGCAGGGCGGGCCGGGGCTGCGGATCTCCTCGTGGACCGAGGCCATGACCAGGTGACCGCCGAGCAGCAGGGCGGGCAGGCCCTCCTGGGGCATGATCGTCTTCCCGAGGGAGGCGGGAAGACGTGATTCTAGCGGTTAGGACGCCGCAAGGTGTCGTGCGCCACCGTCCACTGTGAGCGTGGCCCCGGTGGTGAAGGTGGCTTCAAAGGCGAGGAAGAGGACCGCGGCCGCCACTTCCTCCACCTGCCCGTGCCGTTTCATCGGCGTGAGCTCGTCGCCCAGTTTCCCGAAGGCCGCACGGTCCTCGTCCGAGGCCACGATGCCCATAGTGGGGGTCTGGACGAAGCCCGGGCTTACCATGTTGACCCGGATTCCTCTCGGCAGGAGCGCTGCGGCGACGCACCTGGCCATGGCGCCGATGGCGGCCTTCGCGCCGGAGTACGCGGTGAAGACCGATCCGCCTCCCGTCTCGGCCACGGAGGTCGTGAAGACGATCGAACCGCCGTCCGTGATCAGCCCGGCCAGACGCTGCGCGACGAAGAACGGTCCCTTGGCGTTGACGGCGAAAGCCCGGTCGTAGGACTCCTGCGTCACCGCTTCGAACGGCTCGATCGCCGCGGTCCCGACGTTGACGAACACGAAGTCCACCTGGCCCAGCCGCTCGGCCGCTGTCCGGCCCAGCCGCTCGATGTCCGCCATGTCCGTGACGTCCGAGCGCACCGCGTGCACGGCCGGCGAGATCTCCTGGAGCGCGGCGACGTTGCGCCCAGTGGCCAGCACCTCGGCGCCCGCCTCCGCCAGCGCTTGCACCACGGCCAGGCCGATGCCGTGGGTGCCGCCGACCACGACCGCCTTCTTGCCTGTGTACATGCTCATCGTGTCTCCTTGGTGAGGTAGTCGAGCAATCGGGTCGGGCTGTCGCTGCCGTATCCGTCTGCGACAGCCTGCTCCAGCCGCGCCTGCTGGGCGGCGAGCCAGTCGGCGGGCAGGGCCGCGTCCCGGCTCGCCCGTACGACGTGGCCGATGGCGAGCGCGTTGGTGTTGATGTTGGACACGTCCGTGGCGTGCTCGCCCTCATCGATGGCCTTGGCGTTCTCGAGGCTGGCCATCGGCCCGATCACATGGGTGAGCCACGCGTTGGCGTACGGCTGGAATTCCGTGGCGCTGACGCCTGCCGTACCGACCAGTGCCTGCGCGTGCGCCAGACCCTGGCCCGCCGCGTACAGGATGGCCAGCAGCGCGAGGTCGTACAGGAGCGGGACGCCCGGGTCCTCGGCCAGGTGGACGGTGCCGCCGCCGAAGACCCGCAGCATGGGCTCGCGGGACTCGAAGAGGTCCTTCGGCCCGCCGTAGAAGAGCTGCGCCTGGGGCAGGCCGATCATCTGCGGAACGGCCATGATCGCTCCGTCGAGGTAGGCGGCACCCCGCTCGGCCGCCCACGCGGCCGCCTTCCTGGCCTCGCCCGGGGTGCCGGACGTCAGGTTGATCACGGTACGGCCGCGCAGGTCGGTGGTCGACAGCACCTCGTACATGACCTCGTACGTCGACAGGCAGACGACCATCGTCGGGCTCGACTCGGCCACCGAGGCCAGCCGGGTCACGCCCTCGGGAACTGCGGTGGCCGACCTGTTCCAGGCGGTCGTCTGATATCTGTTCCGCGCCAGCGCGGCGGCCAGGGCCTTGCCCATGAGACCCAGGCCGATGACGGTTACGGGAGTGTTCATGGCACGAGCCTGCCGGGCGAGGGTTCTGGTTCGATGCCGGTCGGATGCCGCCGTACTGTGGTCTCATGCGTTTCGGGGTGCTGGGTCCGCTCACCGTGCGGGCGGAAGACGGCCGCGAGGTCGATATCCCCGAGGCGAAGGTTCGCACCGTGCTTGCCGTCCTGCTGGCCGACCACGGGCGCGTGGTGCCCGCCGACCTGCTGATCGACGTCCTGTGGGGCGAGCGGCTGCCGGAGCATCCCGTGGCCGCGTTGCGGGCGAAGGTGTCCAGGCTGCGCAAGGCCCTGGGCGATCCGGCGCTCGTGGCCTGGCGCGCTCCCGGCTACCTCCTGGACTCCGGGGACGTGGACGCGGACCGCTTCGAGTCGCTGCTCGCGCGCGCCCGGGCGGCCGAGGATCCCGCGGAGAAGGCAGCCATGCTCGGTGACGCGCTGGCATTGTGGCGCGGACCCGCGTTCGTGGAATACGCGGACGAGGAGTTCGCCCGTGCGGCCGCCCTCCGGCTGGAGGAGCAGCGGCTCGCCGCGATTGAGGAACAGGCGCAGGCCCGGCTGGCGCTCGGCGAGCGGGGGCTGTCGGCCGAGCTGGCCGACCTGGTCGCCCGCCACCCGCTCCGGGAGCGCCTGCGCGCTGTTCACCTGCGGGCCCTCTACCGTGACGGCCGGCAGGGCGAGGCGCTGAACGGCTATCACGAAATCCGCACCCGGCTGGCCGAGGAGCTGGGTGTGGACCCGGGCCCGGAGCTGCGCGCGCTGCACCAGTCGATCCTGCGCGGGGACCCTGCGCTCGGCCCCCGCCGCACCAACCTTCCCGTCCCGCTCACCGAGCTGGTCGGCAGGCAGAAGGCCGTCGAGGAGGTAGGCGAGCTGCTCGCCGCCGCCCGCCTGGTCACCCTCACCGGCCCGGGCGGTGTCGGTAAGACCAGGCTGGCGCTGGAGGCCGGCGCTCGGCTGGCGCCCGGCTACGACGACGGCGTGTGGCTGGCCGACCTGACCGGGCTCGACCGGCACAGCGACATGGACCGGGTGGCCGAGGCGGTGGCGGCCGCCCTGGGCGTCCGGCACGACGTTGCGGACCGCCTGGCCTCGGCCGTGCGGAGCAAGCACCTACTTCTGCTGCTGGACAACTGTGAGCACGTGGTGGACGCGGTCGCCGAGCTCGCCGAGCAGCTGTTGACCAGCGCGCCTGGGCTACGGGTTCTCGCGACCAGCCAGGTCCCTTTGGACATTCCCGGCGAGCACGTGCACGCCGTGCCGCCGCTGGACCTGGAAAGCGCCGTCCGGTTGTTCGCCGCGCGTGCCGCCGCCGCGGCACCGGGCTTCGCCCTGGACAAGCCCGCCGTGGAGACCATCGCCAAGCGGCTGGACGGCCTGCCGTACGCGCTGGAGCTGGCCGCGATCCGGGCCCGCACTCTGAGTGCCCGCGAGCTGGCGGCCCGGCTCGATGACCGCTTCCATCTGCTGGACACGGGTCGGCGCGCCGTCCCGCCGCGGCAACAGACGCTCCGCGCCATGATCGATTGGAGTTGGGAGCCGCTCACCGGCTCCGAACGTGCCGTCCTGCGACGCCTCGCCGTCCACGCCGACGGATGCACGCTGGAGGCGGCCGAGACGGTCTGCGCGGGCGACGGCGTGCGCTCCTCGCAGGTGCTCGGCCTGCTGGCGCGGCTGGTGGACCGATCCCTGGTGGTCGTGAGCGGTGACCGGTACCGGCTGCTGGAGTCCGTCCAGGCCTACTGCCTGGAGCGCCTCGAGGAGGCCGCAGAGCCGCAGGCCGTGCGGGAGCGGCACGGGGCGTACTACACCGCGCTGGCCGTACGCACCCGGCCGCACCTGCACGGGCCTGATCAGGGGCACTGGCTGCGCCGCCTCGACGCCGAGGCCGCCAACCTGCGCTCGGCGCTGGATGATGCGGTACGGCGGCGCGCCGCGGACCGGGCGCTTCGGCTGGTGACCGCGCTGTCGTGGTACTGGTTCCTGCGCGGCCGCCTCGGCGAGGCCCGCCGCTCACTGGAGCTGGCGCTGACGCTCGGCGGCGACCAGGAACTGCGGGCCGTGGCCGCCGCCTGGCACGCCGGCGTGAGCCTGCTGATCCGCGATCAGCCCGCGGCGGCCTTGCCTGGGCACCTCGACGAGCTCTGCGCGCGGATCGCCGACCCGCGGGACCGTGCCGAGGCGCAATGGCTCCTCAGCCTCGCCCACTCCGGCTTCGACGACCCGTCCGTCAGCCTAGGCCTGGCCGGCCGGGCACTCACGACGTTTCGCGCGCTGGATGACACGTGGGGAATCGCTGCGGCGCTGAGCGTCCACGCCTCCCACACCGCCGTGCACGACCTGGACGCGGCCGGCCACGACGCCGAGCACAGCCTGGCGCTCTTCCGCGAGGAAGGTGACCGCTGGGGACTGCTACAGGCCACGCACCTGCTCGGGTCCTTCGCCCAGGTCAGCGGCGATTACGAGCGCGCCCGCGCCCTGCACCGCGACGCCCTGGACATCGCCGAAGACCTCCAGCTCTGGCCCCAGGCCGCCGACAGCCTCGCCATGCTGGGCCGGATCGCTCTGCTGACCGGCTCCTACGCCGAGGCCGACCAGTACCACGAGCGGGCCAGGCGGCTGGCCGCAGACCAGCTGAACACCCGCACGGAACAGTTCGCAGAGGTGGGCCTGGGCCTGGCCGCCAGGCGACGCGGTGACCTCGACACCGCAGAGCGGCATCTGCGTGCCTGGCTGGACTGGTGCCGTCAGTGGCGAGGCGATCCGGGCACCGCGCTCATCCTGGCCGAACTCGGCTTCGTCGCCGAGCTCCGCGGCGACCCCGGCATGGCCTTCGACCTGCACCGGGAAGGGCTGGAGGCCGCCCGGACCATCGGCGACCAGCGCGCCGTGGCGCTCGCTTTGGAAGGGCTGGCAGGAGCGCACGTGGGTGCGGGCGATCACCGGACGGCGGCCCGCCTCCTGGGCGCCGGCTCAGCGGCACGTGACTCAGTGAGGGCTCCGTTGCCGGCGGGCGAGCGGGGTGACGTCGACCGAATCACGGTCGCCGCCCAGCGCGCCATGGGGGCGGACGCCTTTGCCCAGGAGTTCGCCCGCGGACGCCTGCAGGGTGCCGACGCGCCCATCGCCGTCCTGCAACGGCACCACCGGACTTCGTCCGGCTGCGGTCCCGAATAAGAGGTCACCAGGTCTCTCGGGTCTCATCGGACAGACACGCTGCGGACAACGCCCGCGGGCTCACCTGACTCGGCCCGCCGCAGCTCAGACATGCGGGTCGGGGGAGTGGAAAAGCCGCACCATGGCACTGTTTCCCCGTCGGCCGGTGTCGTGGGCGACCACTTCACCTACGCCAAGCGCACCTTCGTCGACCCTCGTGAGCGCGACCAGATGATCCTGCTCGGCAGTGCCCCAAGTAGGCCTGTCGTTAACGAAGCCGTCACCAGGTACATGCGAGCTGCGTTCGCCCTGGTCAACGCCTGCAGCGTGGCCAGGTGGGTCTGCAAGTTGCGCTGAAATGCTCCGCCCAGCGGCGTGGCAGTCCTACCGATCGTCGGTGTCAGCGGTGTAGGCCCGGAACTCCTATAGCTCCGGTGAGCCGCCACTCAGTTGATCAGTGGGTACGGCGGCGGCGCGGTGCCAGGACCTCGGTGACCTTGGCGATGGCTTCGGCGCCGGGTTTGACGTAGCGCATGGCGGTGCGCGGGTTCTTGTGCCGGGTCTTGCCCATGATGAGCTGCAGCGGGACTTCGGCTTCGCCGAGGTGGGTGGCGGCGCTGTGGCGCAGCTGGTGCAGATCGAGCCCGGCGTGTTTCTCCAGCAGGACGCGGGCGCGGGCGCGGCCGGTGTGCGGGCAGATGTCGGCCGCGGCCGGGCGGCGAGCGGGGACCGGGCGCCGCTCGGACAGAAACAGCGGACCGTGCGTGCGCGTGCTGCCGTCCGATAGGCGCAGTAGCCGGGGCAGCAGGTGGGCGGTGCCGCTGTCCCAATACACCCACTCGGTGGCGCCGCCCTTGGAGCGGACGGGGGCGCGCCGGTGCTCCAGGTCGAGGTCCTCGACGTTCAACGCCAGGATCTCCGCGGCTCGGGCCGCCGTCTCGTACAGCATCCGCCACAGCGTCTTCTCCCGGAGCGGGATGTCGCGGCGTGACAGCAGCCGGTGGATCGTGGTCCTGGCCACGGCGCGGGTCTCGTCGACGGTTTCCCTGCGGCGTTCAGCGTCGGCCGGGACCGACGGCGCGGCCCAGTGCTTCTTGGCCTGGCACCAGGCGAGCCAGGACGTGACGGTGGCGCGGTTGCGGTTCCAGGTCGCCGGCGCGCTCGCCCCCCACAGTTCGGTGAGCGCGGTGCCGATCTCGGCGTCGGCGACCTCGGCGAGCGGCCGGTCCCGGCCAAGGAGGGCGATGACGCGGTCGATGGCCGAGGCGTAGGCGCGGTGGGTGTTGGGGTTGGCCGTGCGCGGGGTGGCGAGGAAGGCGTCGGCGGCCGCGGCGAGCGTGACGCGCCCGCTGCGCAGAGCGGAGATCTTCGGCGCGGCGCTCATGCCGACCGCCGCGCGACGCCTGCGGCGATGTACCGGATAACGTACCGGAGTCGCGTACCACCGCGGTGACTGTATCTCCTGGTCGCAGCGCACGACATGAGGTCAGGCTGCCCAGCCGCGCAGCGCGGCGGGGATCGCCGAGCGGAAGGTGGCCTCGGCCGTGGCGGTGTCGAGGGCCCCGGCCAGTTCGAGCGTCACCAGACCGTGCAGGGTCACCCAGAGGGAGAGCGCGATCGAGGTCGCGTCACCCGAGAGTGCGGAGGCCGATCGAGCGCGGTCTATCGCCTCGATGAGCGGCCTGACGGGATCTGCGGCGCCCACTTCGCCGGACGGGTCGAAGCTCTGCACGCCGCCGAACAACACGGTGTAGAGGTGGCGGTGCTCGCGCCCCCATCGCCGGTACGCGACCGCCAGCGCATAGAGGTCGGCGAGGGGGTCATCGGAGGTCGGCGCCGCCGACAGTTCCCGGGACAGCCCGGCGACCGCCCTGTTGCGCACTTCGGCGATCAGCCCGTCCTTGCCGTCGAACAGCGAGTAGACCGCGGCGGTCGCGGTCCCGGCGGCGGCGGCCAGGGCTCGGATGGTGATCGACTCCCGTGGGCGGGTGGCGAACATCTCGGTCGCGGACTCGATGAGGCGGTCCTTCACGGTGTCGTCGTTCGTTCTCGGCCTTCCCACGACGACCAGCCTAGCCGAGCTGGTAGTGTTTCCAAACATCGTTTTGAAACAGCGTTTGGAAACTCATATGTCTCTCCCCGTCCCCCTCCGCCTCCTCGGCCGTCTGATCCTGGCCCTGCTCGCCGTCGTGGGGCTGGCCGGGCTGTTCCTCGCCCTCGTCGTAGTGACGGACGGCGCGCGCTCCGGGCTCGCCGCCTGGCTTACCGCCCTCGCAGTCGGCATCATCGCCGCACTGTGGCGAGGCCGGGGCCGTACCTGGCCGGGCCGGCTGTGGCCCTTCGTCCCGGTGGTCGCCGCCGCCGCGCTCACAGCGTCGGTCTGCGTCCCCACCGTTCCCACGACCCGGCAGTACCTGCCCGACCTGCCCTTCGTCGCGACGAAACGCTGGAGCCTGAGCACGGGAAGCCGGGTCGCCGTCTACCACTATCCCCCCGCCGCCGACGCCCCCCGCCGTCCCACGCCGCTCGTCTACCTCCACGGCGGGCCCGTCCGCTCCATCTCTGTGCTCGACCACCGCTTCCTGCGGCTCCTGGCCGGACAGGGCTACGACGTGTACGCCTACGAGCACCCCGGCGGCGGGCGAAGCGACCTGCTGCCCATGGAGCAGTACACAATCTCCAGGTCCGTACGCGACCTCGCCGCCTTCATCGACCGCCTGAACAAAGGCCCGGCCGACGTCCTCGGGTTCTCCGCGGGCGCAATCGTGCTCACCCGGGCCCTGGCCACCCCGGACCCCGCCGCCCGCGTACATCGGGCGATCATCGCCGAACCCGGCCCCATGGACGGCCCCACCGCACTCACCAGCGGGCAACCGGGGAGAGCGTCCGCGCGTGGCCTCGCCCCGGCCCCGACCGGAGCGCGGGCGACGCACGTCCCCCGGTACGCCGTCGCGCTCGCCCTCATCCAACTCGGGCTCCTGCCGCCCGACACCGGCCTGATCACGCAGGCCGAAGGCGTCAACGCCTTCAAGGCCGCCGATCTCGGCAGCGACACCGCCTCCGCCTACTGCGCGCGCGACGCCGGCCGCATCCCAACCGAGGACACCGCGGAGAACTTCTCCTTCAACGCCGCCGCCAGCCTACGGATCCAGCAGACGATCAAAGACTCACCCTCCATCGCCCCCGGGCTGAGCCGCTCCCGGACCCCCGCAATGCTGATGATCGCCGAATGCTCCTCACAGACACGCCAATGGCAGACCAGCATCCTCGCCACCGACCCCGCCATCGAGCGAACCCAATACATGCCCGGCGTCGGACACCGCATGTGGAACGGCCTCGACGACAACAACGAGCGCGCCGCCGCCGTCATCACAGCGTTCCTCCAGGGCGAGCCGTCGCCCCTGCCCAATTACCCAACCCGCACCGGCATCTCCGCCTTCCTCCGCGACCACAGGTGAGGCTCGCAGCGGGCCGATGTCATCCCACCGGAGGTCCGCTCACGCCGCAGTGAGGTCGAGCCGAGTCTCCATGTCCAACCGGAACCGGCCGTCAGGGCCAGGTAGACCGGGTGCTTGGGGCCGTTGCCCTTCATAAAACGGCGCAGGACCTGCTCGGTTTCCGCTGTCCGCAGCCGCAGCGCCGTCGCGTACTTGATCATCTGGTCGTAGTTGCGGGCAATGAGGTCACAGTCGATCGGACGCTTCTTGAGGATCTTGTCCACCTTCGGCCAGGCGGTCTGGATGGCGTCGGGACTGTACAGCTCGATCGCGCCGATGTTCTTCATCCGGGGCAGCAGCTTGAAGCCCAGCAGTTCGGTGAAGGCGAACCGGACGGTGGTGGTTATGTGGACACTGTCAAGGCTTGTCGCCCGCTCAGGCCGACCGATCGCCATCACTCCGGTACCCGCCTGCCAGGCTGGGGCGCTCGCCGTGCGAGGCCCACCACTCGGGTCAGCCCGACCGGACGCAAGATAGCGCTGAGTAACGTTGATTATGATCAGTGCTCGCAGAATGAACCGGCGCGTGCCTGCGACTCTTATGTGATCATTGGCGAGTGCGACCTGTGGGTGAGACTTCCCGGCCATCTGCTCTGAAGCGGGTGTCACTCGTGGCGGCCATCGCCGCCACGCCTTTCCTCCTGCTGTACGCCGCCGCGATGGCCCCGCAGTGGATCACCGATCACCGCCTGGCGAGCCTCGAGAATCTAGCCCTCAAGCATCCATTGCCACCGGGCACGACGTTCGGCGGGTCCGAACCCCAGGGGCCCGTGACTGGAGACTCCGGCGACTGCTGGGCCGGTTTCGCCTTCAGCCTCCGCACCGAACGCCCACCCGAGGAGATCAAGCGGTACTACGAGGCGGCCCCCTTCATGCGGACCGACGCGAACTTCTCCGAGCTGAGCGTCAGCGCCTTGCAGGAGTCTGCCGACCACGTATCGGTCGCCGTCGACACGATTTCCTCTGGCACCGGGGACCTCCGCTGCTGGTGAACGCCACTTACGGTCCCAGATGCCAGATGTAACTCTCAGTTACTTTCCCTCGGGTGAATCAACCCGAGCGGCGGACTCGCGATGGATGTGATCGGCTCGCTCAGTCCGTCGACCTGCATGAAGACCTTCCTGAAGCGTTGCAGTCACCCGGAGCGGTGGTCTCGCCGAGGTCGGTGAGCAGGCATTGGAGGCGGCGGGCGATGGCGGTGTGCCGTTCGGCCTCGCGAGCCCAGCCGCGGTCGTCCGCGTCCTGGACGAGTTGTTGTTCGACGTCGAGGCGGGCCCTGAGCCGTGGCGCGTATTCGGGGGTGGTCACGAACTTGGCGCAGGTCAGGTAGAGGTCACACTCGCACGGGCCTTCGGCGGGCAGACGCAGGCAGTGGCCGAGTTCGAGTTCGGTCTTGAAGAAGTTGGTCTTCAGCCAGTGCACCGCCTCGTCGGGCAGGACGCCGGACTTCACGTCGAGTGCGGCGGGGCCGGCGATGACGGCGCCGGGGGCCAGGACAGACTTGTAGTCGCGTAAGACCTCCTGGTCGCTGATCTGGGCGTAGACGAGTGCCATGGAGACCGAGGAGTGGCCGAGGACCTTCATGATGGTGTGCAACTTGGCGCCGCGTTCTGCGAGCTGGGTGCCGACGGTGTGCCGGAACCTGTGGGCGGAGATGGTGCCCCGAACTCCGGGGCCGTTCTTCTTCCCGCCGGGGACGACGAGCCCGACCTGCATGCATGCCTGCTGGATCGGGGTGTTGAACAGGTAGTAGAGCGACAGCTGCTTGCCGTGGTCCATGAACAAGTAGCGGATCTGCTCGCCGGTGCGGGGGTCGGTGAAGGGCCGGTCTGTGCCGGTCTTGCGCAGGTCGATGACCTTCTGCAGGGCGTCGGCGGCGTCCTGGTGGATCGGGACGGCGCGTTCCTTGTAGGTCTTGCGGCCGGGTAAGCGCAGCCGTGGCGTTCCGTCGAGGTAGTGGTCGAGGCAGTCGATCGGCAGGTGCCGGATCTCGTCACGGCGGGCGCCGGACCAGCGGGCAACCAAGAGCGCCGCGCGCTGGAACGGGCAGGTGATCTCGTTGATGATCGGCATTACGAGGTCGAGCTCGTGATCGGGGATGAATCGGGGGATCCGCTGCTGCGTCCTGGGCGCGTCTCGCGGGCTGATCGGCGCAAAGCCGGGGACGTCGTCGTACTCCCACGCGGCAGCGTCCCGGAACATCAGTGCCAGTGCGGAGATCCGCTGGTTGCGGGTGACCGGGCCCAGCGGCTTGCCGGTCTTCTCCGTCGGTGTCTCGGCGAGGGACTCGGCCCAGCCCAGGCAGTGATCGCGAGTGACGTCGGCGAAGGAGACGACTTCGGGGTGGTGTTCGGCGAGCCACTCGCCGAACTTGCGCAGGGCGATCTCTAGCTTCTCCACCGTCAAGGGGGCGTCGGTCAGCCGGTGGGCGGCCAGCCACTTGTCGGCGACTGTCTGCATGCGGGGCGGCAGCACCAGCGGCGGCTTCCAGGACGGCATCAGCTTGCGCGGCTGGGAGGCGATCTGCCCGCGGTGGAACAGGACCACCTGCAGTTGATGCAGGTGGGTGATCCACTGCTTGGCGGCGTTGTCGCGGTAGTTCTGCGCCGAAGGATAGAAGAGATGCAGGTCGTCGCGTTCGCTGAACAGTCGGACGGCCTCCAGTGCCTCGGTGATGTGGTCCTCGGTGAGCTCGCCGGCGTGCCGGATGCCGGTGTGCAGAGCGATCCGGCCGACCGTCCAGCGCATGGCCTGCCGCGCGGAGTTGCCGTTGTAGCCGAGCGCGACCGCTTCCTCGATCAGCTCGTCGGTGCCCAGGTCGATCCCCATGGCTGCGGCGCAGTCGTCGACCCGGATCTGACCGGCGCCGAACGTCCACGCGTAGTCGAAGGTGACGTGGCCGCGAAGAGCGAGGAACAGCAGATAGGGGCGCGCATGGAAGGACACCGGGAAGGAGGGGGCCTTGTGGGTTTCCCCGGGGAGCCGTCCGACCCGCTCGACCAGCGGGGCGGCGAACCAGTCGCTCATCCGCGGCCATGCGTCCATGAACGCTCGATACCGGCGGATCTTCTGGTTGCGGTAGTTGGGATTGATGTCCTGGTCGCGTACGTAGGCGAGATACTCCGCCTCGCGGCAGTGCCGCCGCCTCGGCCTGCCCGTCGGGGTGACCGGGGTCGCCGCGAGAGCGGCGACCGACATGTGTCCGGCCATCAGGACTTCCCGTCCTCGGGGCCGTCCACGGCCTGGCCGCCGAGCGCCCGGTTGTACTCGCCCACCACCGCCGGATCAGACACCCTGGTGTAGATCCGGGTCGATTCCGGCGAGGCGTGGCCCAGCCGCTTCTGCAGCGCCAGTTCCCGCATGCCGCCCTCCCACATCGCGGTCGCGTGCGTGTGCCGGCAGGCGTGCGGTGTCACCCAGGGCGTCCGGATCCCGGCTCTGGTCGTGGCGCGGGTGAACATCTTCACCGGCCCGTCGTAGCTGAATGCCTCCAGCCGCCTCTTGCCGCGGCCACCGATCAGGAATACCAGCGGGCTGTCGGCGTCGGCCGGGCGCTCGTCCATTACATAGACGCTGACCGCGGCCAGGGTCTCGGGTTCGTGCAGATCGACGACGCGTTCGGTGCGGGACTTGGATCGAGCGCCCTTGGGATGGTCGTTGCGGTGGCGGACGACCACGCGCCGGCGGCCGTAGGCGATGTCCTCAAGGTGCAGGCCCAGCGCCTCACCCGGCCGCAGTCCGCCCTGCAGCATCAGCAGCACGATCGCCCGGTCCCGCTTGCCGCGCAGTTGCTCCAGCAGCGCCTTGACCTGGGCCTCGCTCAGAGGCCGCGGCAACCGCTGCACCGTCTTGACCTTCACCGCCCGGCGGACCGGACGTTGCCGGCTGGCCCGCCCCATGAACGGCCGATGCCGCTCCGAGACGCGCGCCAGCGCCGGGTCCGGCCGCTTTTCGATCGGATTCAGCCGGTCGAACATCCCTGCCAGGATCACGTACTCATAGAAGGAGGCGACAGCAGCCAGGACCCGGTTCACGGTGCTCGGGGCCAGCCTGGTGGCCGGGCCATCGGCGTCCACCACGACCGTCAGTGCCATGCGCTGGCGAGGCCTGCGCGAGGGCACCGATCGCAGGTACTCCAGCAGCGCGATCGAATGTCGCGGAGCGAACTCCTGCCAGGTCAGGCCATCACGGGCGAAGAACCGCCACAGGTGGCGAAGGTCGTAGGCGTATGAGACGAGCGTGTTGGGCGAGCAGTCCCGGGCCGCCAAGAACCGCAGAAACCCCGCCACCACCTCGATCGGCTCGCCGTCCTCATCGAGCAGCTCGACGCGGCGCGCGCCGTCCTCACCGTACTGCTGCCGAACCCGCACAGACACCTCCGGACCGAACCTTCCCGATCTCCCATGAACTCGCCGCATCCTGTTGGGCAGATGGGGCAAGAGGTGTCCATGTAACAACAGCGCCGTGAGTATCGGTGTACTGGCGATCGATCTCCGCGTCGGTCAGATGCCGCAGCAGGCCCTCGATCATCGAGGCCACCTCCGAGGCGGTCGTGGAGGTCACCTGGCTGTAGATGCACACCGACCGCCGTTCGACGTGCCAGTAGACCATGATCCCCGGTCCGTGATAGCGCTCATGCCACTCGGTCATGAAATTCGCCGACCACGACCCGAACTTGCGCGAATCGGACGCGCACGAGGTGCCCTCGCCCCACAGCGCCGTGTCGCGCGCCTTCAGGGTGGCGTTGACGATGAGGCGGATCGCCTCGCGCAGATTGTCGCGGTTGATGAACAGCCGGCGGGTGCGCCGCAGCGCCGCCTCGTTGTCGAGCTGCCCGGGCGGCAGCGCGGCCGCGGCCACGCCGTCGGCCACCCGCTTGATCCCCACGTTCGTCCCCAGCCCGTGCAGGCACAACAACAACCGTCTCTGCAGCACCGCCGGGTCGATGACGATCCGCGAGGCCACCGAGGTGAAAGCGTCGGTGTAGTCGGTGACGTGGGCCACGTCCTTGAGCACGTCCAGCAGGTCGATCACGCCCCATCGGCGGGAGATCTCCGCCTTCAGCGCCTTCAGACCTGTCGGCTCCTCCTGCTTGCCCAGCGGCGGGACGCTGATCCACGGCTCGCCCTTCTTCCGGGTGATCTTCACCCCGCCGGTGGTGTCTTTACGCATCGCCTTGTCCAGCCGGTCCAGGGCGGCGGTGTGTCGGCGCGGAACAGTCGTTATCGCGCTTCTGGTCCGTGGATGATGCGGTGGATGGTGGAGCGTCCGACGCTGTACTCGAGGGCCAGGTCGGCCAGGGACACCTCTCCTTCGGCGTAGCGGCGGCGGATGGAACGCCGCGCCGGTTCGGGCAGCTTGGGCTGCTTGCCCTTGAGCTTGCCGTTCCTCTTGGCCAGGGCCATGCCCTCGCGGGTGCGCTGGTGCCCGATATTCGCTTCGAATTCGGCGACCATGGCGAGGGTCTGCAGGAAGAGCCGGCCGAACGGGTCGTTCCAGTCGTAGACGGAGGCGCCCAGGCCGAACAGCACGCCCCGGCCGGACAGGTCGGTCAGGATGTCGTTGGCTTCAGCCATGTCGCGGGCGAAGCGGTCGAACTTCGTCACTGTGAACACGGTGCCGTCCCAGACGGCGGCCAGGGCCTGGTCGAGGCCTGCGCGGTTACGGCGGGTGGTCCCGGAGAAGCCGCGGTCGATGTAGATGCGGTCGGCGGGCACGCCGAGGGCCAGGAGCTGCTCGGTCTGGATCACGACGTCTTGTTCGTCGGTGCTGCAACGCGCGTACCCGACTCGGGTTTTGTTCACGCTCTGAAGTGTTCCGGATAGGGCCCCTTCATCGGAACAGTACGCGGAACACCTATACGGAACACCCTGACCTGGAGTGCTGTCGTGGCTGGCGGGTGTTCCGGTGGGGGATCCCCTTACGGAACACCGCGTGTGACTTAGCGCTTCAGTTGGCGGGAATCGCACGCTGAAGCGCTAACCATGGCAATTGATCACTGCTGTGTGCACCTAATTGGCTTCGAGAACGAAGAACAGGAAGCTCAGGAACCTCGTGCCGGGGATCCTGCTGAGCTCCTCGCGGAACAGTTCGCGGGCTTCCGGCACGAACGGCGGTTCGCCGATGACGCTGATGCGAAAGCCCGCGGCGGTGAAGGCTTCGGTCATCGCGTGCAGCGGCCGGTCCCAGAACCTCATCTGGACGGCCTGCCCGCCCTGGGCCCATTCTTCGGTCCGGCTGCGGGTCTCGAAGTACTTACAAGGCGTTGCGTTGACCGCTTGACCCGCACCGATGAGAGGGCGCAAGCGTCCTGCGAGCAACCGCGCGGTCCGACCGGGGACTGAGAGCCCGGTGTCTATACCTTGCTCGCGACCACCATATAGTTCTCGGCCTCAAGATCGAACGTGCTCACTTCCGTCCGGAGTCCGACCCGGTGCAGCTCGACTTCGAGTTCCTCGTACCGGTAGGGCCAGCAGGACAGCAGTTCCGAGCGGACA